>CAVGQQ010000005.1:0-100268 GCA_963631525.1 bacterium | reverse complement strand
TATCTGTAACCTACGATGTATCAAAGTTCGATACGTTCAAACTGGTCAATTTAGAACAGTTTTGGAACATAGCAAGCATATTTGTAACCTTTGATGTATTAAAGCGTGATACATCTAAGTCGGTCAATGATGAACAGTTTTGGAACATATAGGACATATCTGTAACCTTTGATGTATCGAAGTGTGATGTGTCCAAACTGGTTAATGATGAACAACCCTGGAACATATCAGCCGTATCTGTAACCTACGATGTATCAAAGTTCGATACGTTCAAACTGGTCAATTTAGAACAGCCGGAGAACATAACGCGCATATCTGTAACCTACGATGTATCAAAGTTCGATACGTTCAAACTGGTCAATGATGAACAACCCTGGAACATAGCAGTCATATTTGTAACCTTTGATGTATTAAAGTTCGATACGTTCAAACTGGTTAATTTAGAACAGTGATAGAACATAGCGAACATGGTTGTAACCTACGATGTATCAAAGTTCGATGTATCCAAACTGGTTAATGACGAACAGTTATTGAACATGCGGTACATATTTGTAACTCCCTTCGTACTATCTATTGTGATCTACTAGATAGTACCTCCGAACGCATTACTACATGACAGTGGAGCGCAAGCCATATGAACGACATCTACATTTTGAATATAAGCGCTGGACATCTTTGTGTCACCTTTATAAGATGTAAGCTTCTATAACGACAAATCCTTAATCTCAAGATGATAGTAAGGGTACTATTCGGTGAGTTGTGGTATATTCTTTACGGATATCACATCTCCGGCTTTTGCTGATACATTCAACGTGATACTAGGACCCTTTTTAAATGTTCCACTCTCCGCGTAGCCGAAAGTATAAGTACCATCCATGTCTACCTTTGGCACAAAAGAAAAAATCGGACTTGAAGACTCATACACCAAATTGGCACCTACATAACCTCTACCTATCTTTTCCGCATTATAATATAACGCAGACATTTTAGTTGCGTCTTTTATAATAGCCATAGGTTATCCCTCCTCTTTCGTTAGGTATAAAGTAGCAGGGTCTTTGGTAGTAATAGCCTCATACTCAGCCTCAGTGCCACACCATATTGCAGATATAGATGTGGATGATACCTTAGACTTAAGAGCGTCTTGTATGCTACCAACCCCCATAAACTCTGTAGAACCGTCTCCTTTGACTTCTAACGCGTTCTTACCCTCTTTGTTTGTACCACATCCAACAGAGAATAAAGTAGCGTCAGAATCAGCAGAAATAGCCTCTACGTCATTCGGGTTCTTCGCACGCGTAGATTTGTTATTTATACCTACAGCTACTTCATAAGCGTTCGTAGTTTCAGTACCATAACCAAGAGCAATAGAGTCTCTACCAACTGCGTGTGTACCCGGAAAGTCGATATTCTAATTTTTTAGAACTTTCATTATTAATACAAATTAAAATACCATCTCACCCATCGCGGTCTGTCAACATCTTCAAGCTGAGTAACAGCCATATCAAAACAAGTATTGATAAAGTCATCATAGTTTCTATTTATTAAGTTCATAATAACTTCACCCTGGTCTGAAGCAAACTTACACATTGTGGTATACAAAGACCATTTGTTATATACACCATCTTTCTCTATAGGTTTTCCGTTGTTTTGTAATGTATTCAAAACAGATACATCAAACGGAGCGCCTTTAGAGTTATCATAGTTTCTAAACTCCTTGAGTATTGTATTAGCCTCTTTCTCTGTTAAGAAGTTGTTATACTTACATATACCTTCAAAACAGTCAGCCATTTCTACAATAGTAGTTTCGTCGCAGTTGGATAGGTAAGACATAATTGTTTTTACCATCGCACATTTTAAATCAGAATCACTATGTGTCTCTATAAGTTGAGACATTCTGTCAATGTACGTCTTTAATTTAGTTCTGTCCATGATTGTTACCGTTAATCGTGTTCATAAGATTTGAAAGCATTTCTTTTATATCCCCTACAGATGTTTCCAGCTGTGAGAATCGTTGCTCTGTTTCTTTCTTTTCTTTAAACACCGGATTAAACTCGGACAGTATTTTGTTACATTTTTCTACTGTTGCTTTGTGTAAATCAACCTGCTCCAGTATTTGTTCAGATTGGTCTTTGACAGATTCAACCTCACGTAGTATTACATCTCTATTTGGAGATATAACTAAATTATCCACATAACCGATATCGCTATCGTCTTTAAATGTATATGTCTTTGTAACATCACCAACCTTTATAGTCACATCTGTAACCATTCTTGTTGTAGACGCGTAGTTTAAATCGAAATGCGGAAGTCCTGTATTAACAACCTTTCCTTCTTGTACAGAAGTTTCAGACTTGTCAAAGATATATACAGGATAATTGGTTTTCAAATCTTTAAACAACATAGTTAATAATTTTAATGAAACAAAAAAGGGAAGGGGGATAAACTCCCTCTCCCCTTGTTATTTACCATTTTAAGCAGTAGTAGTCGTTGTAGTCTTCAGTGCTGCAATTAATTCAGCATTCTGACGCTGCTGACTGAGCTCTAGCCTAGCGTCATTATACCTTTGCTGTAGGTCTGCCTGCCAATGATTATTCAACGTATCTATAATGCGCTGAGTATTGTCCTGGCTGGCACGGATTACATCACACTTATCTGTAGCCATCTGGTAACCGATAGATGAGAATCCTCTCTCCAATCCTGTAGCTACGTACTGGATTGAGTTCTGCAGTGTGTTGGTCTGATTACTTGTTGCGAGCTACTGTTCATAACCCATTTTGATAATGTTCTGTTGGGTCTGACAGCAGCAGTCCTTAAGCTGTTGAACAATGTTCAAATCACCTAAGTTAGCTGCATTGATTACTCTCTCAGAGCTAAATCCGACCTGTCCTGCGACCTGGTCAATAGCAGAACGTACTGCATTTACAGCCGTTTCTAACTGATTGAAATCACAGTTAAGGTTAGCACCAAGGGTCTTCAGGTCAGTGTTGTTACCTTGTACAGCTCCCATCAACAGAGCACTGTTCTGGTTGTCTGACATCTGATTGCGTAGAGAATCAATCTGGTTCTGTATTTCGGTACCCTGGAGTCCATTTCTATTACCCCAGAGACCTCCATTACCGAACATCATGAGGAATACCAAATAGATAAACGGATTGTTCATCCACTAATTGTTGTTCATCATAGAAGCCATTGCCAACGGATCTTCATTACGCTGTCCTGCCATAGCTGCTATAGCAAGGGCATCGTGGTTATTGTATGTACTCGGATGATCATAACAATATACCTTCTCAATAGTATTTTCTCCCATAGTTAAAAGAATTAGGTTAATAAATGGTACGGCTTGCGCCAAGAAAATAACTTGCAAGTTATATTGTTGGGCTTAAAATAACGACATTTTAGGCCCATTTCAACCCCTTAACGGGGTTTTATATCAATCTGGTTGCGTACAGTTTAGGATTTTGATAGTCCTATTAATAATGTATTCTGTACTTCTATTTAGGAATCACGCTTACGTGAGATTGACAGTATATATAACTGTCATATGTAAAATTCCATCTGTCCAACCATGCTTTTGTATTGTCATACTGTGTTATGTAGTATGTCTGGTCTTCTGTTTCGTGACATTGAATAGTAATTCTGATATAATTATCGAACACTTCTTCAATTACCACAGCGTCACCAATACTACCAACAATACCGTATTTAAGACTTGTAGCATTGTCTGCATTGGCGAACGATATAGACTCTGGAAGTTTAGGTTTTATGTTATTTACAAGCGTTTTAAGTCCTGTTCCGTCTAAATATTGTGCCATAGTTATATGTTATTATGCAAATAATGCGTTTATAGTTGAGTCTGAAATAGGAGTGAATGCGCTGATAGCGTTATTCAATTCTGTATACTTAGTGTATACATCACCACTCTGTGCTGCATTTGTAGAACCTGATTGAGCTGTAGTATCGATTATAGTCTTTGTAGCACCTGCTGCGATACCATTTAACTTTTGAATCAACGTACCGCTTATCATACCGGCTTTAGTACTGCTGGCCATCATATCAATAGCTGTAGCAGACTGTCCTGTGGCTCCTGCGAACGTAGAATACTTAGGAGTAATCTTGAACGATTCTGTACCCTGCGTAATGCTAAGTTCTGTCAAGAACTTACCGGAAGCCTGGTCTACCTTAACACCACCGAGATTAGATGTAGTAGCTGCAGGGAGAGCGTATGATTCAGGAGATACCCACGAATAACTACTACCAGACCATGACAAATAACCTCTATCTGGAGCAAGAGCTTTTATAGTCTTACCGCCGTTACCAAGTATTAGATAGTTTGAAGTAAGCGTACTAGAGCTTGTTACAGCACCTGTAAGGTTGTTCTGTACAATTGTCCAACATGATTTATTCGAAGTTGTACCTCCCTTGAGGTTCTTACAGATACACATATCACCAACCTCAAGTTCTGTAGCAACCTTTGCACTTCCTTCGAGTACACATATCTGGTACGTGCCTGATGTGGAACATACATATACATCGCCTACCTCAGCACTATCTGGAAGCGCGGTTACTGTACCATCTGTACCAAGTGTTCCTTTGTATACAAGAGCATTACTCAAAGCTTCGATATCAGACTTACTTGCTGCCACTTTTACAAGCTCTGAATTGATATATGAATACAGAGTGTTAGTTGTAGTATCGATGAATATCTTGTTCGACAGTGGTGTGTGTGTATCCTCATCACCGGATGTTACATAGTTCTCAGCATCTGTAAACCATGCATAATATGTATATTCCGATGTGAGGGCTTTTACTGTATATCCATAGAACGTATTAGCCGTAGTATCATATACAACGCCGTCTACATCAGCTCCAGCAGATGTAGCAGTTACACCAGCTACAAAACCACCAAACGGTCTTACTTCTTTCTCAAGAGCTCCTGATGGAATATATTCTGCAGGTATCTGTCCGCCCTCAATCGGAGCGAAGCTTGATTTAATATTTGAGACCAAAGTGCTAAGACCGGTCTAATCTAAATATTTAGCCATTATTCAAATAGTTTATTAATATCTGAATCTGGTATACCTTCAATATCTCCTGACGTATCAGCTAATTCTTTCCAAGTTGTAGTTACTGTAGAGCCATCATTCTCCCAGTCTACAAGCTCGTAATATTTAGCTTTACTCGATACGTACCAACGCTGTCCTATTGCATCACTGCCATCACAAGACTTATCGCCATTGTAAGCTACTGATAATATAGCAGGAGCTATTGAGTACAACTCAGATTCTGTTTTTACACATTTAAACCCACTTATGTCTGTCGCATCAGCAACTCCGAAAGCAGCTGGGTTTGCGGAAGCTACTTTCGCCATTCTTAGTAATTTAGCTTCCATGTTTTACAAAATCAAAAAGAGAATGATAAAGAAGCACTGTTCGGTATTGCGTTCGGATTTGCTGTTACATACACGTTGTAGTCAATTGTACTACCGTATTCATTCGTAACAGATATTACATTCGAACATTTTGTGAACGCTGATAATACGCTTTCGACACCGTCCTTTGTAATCTTAGCCAGGTCTCCATACTGTGCAGGATATGCATATATGTAATAAGGTTTACTATCTGACGTCTTCGCTGTGTTCACAGTATATGAAGGACTTGTAGACAACGCACTTGAATCAGATGAAAGCATACTTGCATCAATTGTCTGTGTTTCTACAGCTCCGTAGTACAATCTCCAAGCCCATGAAGCAGTAGCTCTCCAAGTAACTGTATCGTCACCTGTAGCCTTCTTTACCTTATCGCCTTCTACTACATAACCCTTACGAGGAGCACTAAACGTCTGTGTAGCCTGGAATGATGTACCTTCAAGGGCCATCTTACCAGAAGTGTACGTAGAACCGCTTCTAAGTACTGAACCAAATACACCTGAAGTCTTAGTAGGTTGTTTACCCACAGAAGATGTATTCAACGTGTATGAAGCTACACACTGTACAACAGCTCCATATTCTTTCAAGAGGCTTGTTCCGCTTGCTGTACGATATATCTCGTCGCTGTTCTGCTTGTAGATATTCCAGTTTGTTGTAAACGTAGGAGATACCAAATCTTCATCCTCTTCAAGGTCGAATCCATCTTCTGGAAGAGCGTCAAGCTTAGTCTTATCAGCAGCACTCATAAGACCGTTAGATGACGTAGAAGCTTCAGGAATAGCAGAAGACAATTCGTTTGCTTGAGTACCACCAGTCGTAAGGTTTGTAATTGTAAGTTTACCGTCATTACTATTGATAGTAGTAAGCAACGTAGTGCCGTACATCTTTACAAGTCGGTTAAGTGTATCCTCACCATCAGATACGTCGACCTTTGACAATCCTGCTGTATCTTGTATTCTCCACAATGTCCATTTGTTCAAATCTGAAGATGTGTAACCAAGATATGAAGGACCTGCCATATTGAAGAAATAAGCGCGTCTCGCGGTAGTATGAATACCGTCAGTATGAGTAGCTGTAATTACACCTTTTGTTACGTCAAATATACCTGTAATATCCTGGAACAAAGCATGCTCCATACTATCGGTTGTAAGTGTAAGAACTGCACCAAGGTCTGTAATATAATAAGACATTGGGCAATTGCCCTTTACAGCCGCGTCAAGCAACGATTTAACGTCTGTATAACCACATGTATCAATCTGAGAAGAAGTGAGCGTAGGAAGCTTGTATTGAGCGTCCTTCATCTTTTCAAACTCGGTTTTCTCTTCAGATGTCAACATACCAGCTTTAAGGGAAGCGTTTATCTCATTCTGAAACGCACCGTTGGAGCCCCAGCTTTCGTCTTTAACCTACTCTGCAGAGGCTATTTCACCACGCTCATTGTCTACAATGACGCGGCCTGTTAATACTATATCGTCTTGATAATTTATCATGCTGCCTCTATATTATAAGTTCTACTTCTAAGTCCTTGTTTCTGGTAGGTCTTATATGCGTACTTAAACTTAGATGAGCTAACTTGCTCGAGTGTTAACGTAATACCGTTAGCAACAACTCTTACAGGAATGTCTGTAAGAATCCACATATAAGCATAATCACCAGTAGTGTTTTCGAATGTCTGACTACCTAAAATGTTAGGTACAGCTGTAAGCTTCGTCAAATCCAGGTCGTCTACTTCAGCATTCTGAAATCCTATATAACCACTATGTACCACAGGTTTATTGTATTTATTAGTTGTAACATCAGATGACGTACCATTTTGCACGACAATAGCGCGTACTGTAGTACCGTCTGTAACTGTAAACTGCGTACTATACTTAGTGCTACTCGTTGATGGAGTAGAACCATCTACAGTGTAATAGATATCACCTACACCTGTAATAGTAACAATACCGTTCTCATCTATACTGATAACAGGTGCTTCTGGCTTAGTTTCATCGTCGAGGTCGATAACAATATCACCTGACTCACCAGATTCGTCTGTTACAAGATTGAACAGCGTACCGTAGTCTATTGTATACGTATGGAGGTTATTAATACCCCAACCTGTCTGATATACAGCGAGAACCACAACCATTCTGTATGTACCTGCGAATATCTGTTCACAAGCTGAATAGTAAGCAGAAGCCTTGTTAGAACCTTGCTCTATTACAGAAGGTGCTAAGAATGTATTGGGATTGTGTTGAGGAGCTGGATGACAGCAGAAACATTCGTCTACGAAATGGTCTGGTTTTACACCAAAGCCTGTATAGTAAGGCCAGAGGTGTGCATCGTTATATCCCGGAGCAACCATATTGTACTCATATTTGTTGTAACACGGATTCACGTTGTATTCAAATCTACCACAACCGTGTAACGTATACTTTGATGGTTCATAGAACTGAGGGAATGGCTCTTTCGGGAATCTCTTAACGGGCACAGGCTCGTCGTTCTGTACTTGATTAACAAAATACACACGCATCTGTTTTACGTTTACAGCATCAAATCCCTGAGGGCCTTTGATAGTAAACTTAACTTTTATATCATTTCCAATTCTTATGTTTCTCATTGTTGTGTGTATTAAACATTAAAAGGGGCACGTGGCCCCAAGTAATGTAAAGTTAATAATTAAGCTTCCAGACCAATTGCTGCAAGTACACTCTTCGTTTCCGTAGTACCGTTGATACCGTAGATTTCGATAGCTTCCTTAGTCTGACGAATCTGGTCGTCAGCAGCATGGTAATGGTTCTCAAACATGATTGTAGCACCATCGTACTTAGAGTTGATGTCGGCTACCATATCAGGCTTGATGATTGGCCATGTGCAGCAACCACGGTTCAAGATACCCTGGTAACCCATAGCCTGTGACTCACGGTCACGTACGAGCTTAGCATCGTTCTGATACCACTTACCAGGTACCTTCTCGATAGTAAGACCGTTGATAGAATACTTGTTCTTAGATGCAAATGCAGGAGCAGTTGGGTCTGTATAATAAACGTTAGCACTGAAGCGAACCTTAGCAGCCCAGTTCAAGCTATCGTTTACATCGTCATCATCGTAAGGCATTGCTACGAGAGTCAGAATACCAGCGTTAGCGCTAGCAACTACACGAGCTCTCTTGTACTGCTTGTTAATCTGCAGAGCGATACCAGCTGCGATCTTCTCAGCATTGTCGCCAACAACAGTTACATATTCATAAGACTCTGTCCACTTACGATAACGTGTAGGCATATCCTTGAAAGTAAGACGAACGATGATACGACGTTTACCCTTACCGAACTCTGTCATAGTGTCTGAAGCAACACCTGTGAAGTCTACCGTGATTGTATCCTCAGAGTTGTCTGTATACTCAGCATAAGTCTTAGAAACAATGTCCTCACGCTTAACTGGGTTAGACCACTTGATGATAGGCATATAGGTAATATTACCTTCCTTATCACGCTTTACAGTGTTCTTCTTTGTAACAACACCGATACGGAACTTCTTAGCTGTCTTAGCAGCTTCACCATAAGGCTCTGCGTCACCATCCATGCTCATTACAATGAACTTACCTGCATCCGTTGAAGGAGTGCTTTTTGCCGTTGCGTTTGCTGGAGCTGCTGCGAGTACACCAGCACCTGTACCTACGAGTACTGTATTTACGTATGTAATCATATTAATTTAAATTTTTTCTACTCACCCTTTGTTATATACCCGACCTAACGGGCTGGGCTTTCCACGTTAAAATTATTCTTGAGTATTAACTTCTGCAGAGATTGTCTTGTACCTCTCATTGGAGGTATTCTCTAAGTACATCTGTGCAGCCATCTTTATTATTTCGTACATGACATTATCATCGAAGTCGTAATACTCAGCAAATGGAACTTCGAGTGATATCAACTGAGGTGTTTTAAGATACCCCAGTGTGTATGTCTGTATCTTATAGTTTTTATCGGTTAATAGTTCACAACCGTCATTATACCTAATTCTAAGAGGCCTTGCTTTGTGGTGGTTATAATGAAAGTCTGTTAATGAATTGTTCACACGATTCATAAAACTATCACGTGTACACTCAAATACGTATGTGTTAATCTTGTAATTATCATCCGTGTCAGAGATTATTACATCTTCGTTTAATACGTACATAAAGTCTTCGGGGTATTTAACAGAGTATGAATCGTAGCTTGGTTGGTCGTTATATTTGACCATATTAGAACTATTATATACCTTCTATTTAAACAGATGTATAAGGTCTTCTCTACGTTTCTCTGTCTCCTCAAAGCCAGTCTTGTGTACGAAATCACCGTTGAAGCGAAGTTTACAAAACTTAGAAACAGCTTGGTTGAGCCAATAAAGAGATGTGTCTGTCAATGGCTTTTCAAGTGTCTTATCAATAACACCAACCTCTGTTTCGAAGTTTGTTAGTATTTCAACATTTGTCATTGGTCATCTCCTTTCTCTGTTTCTTTTGGTTGTTTTGTATTCTGTTGAGGCATATACTTATATTTGGTAAGAAATAAGGTTAAAGCTTGCTCTATAAGTCTATAGAACTCACTATACGGCAGTTGGCAGTAGCTGTGCACTGCTCCTTCCGACATGTCGTCATCATCATAACCTATAACATTGAACGAATAAGGTTTGCAATAATAAACGACATCTACATCGTCTATTACCG
Organism: bacterium; assembly: GCA_963631525.1. Taxonomy (GTDB): domain Bacteria; phylum Bacillota; class Clostridia; order Lachnospirales; family Lachnospiraceae; genus Coprococcus_C. Next base: position 90,156 of record CAVGQQ010000005.1, on the reverse strand, counting down.
TATAATTGTCCTGGATTATCTTAATGTAATCCCCATCTGTAGTACTTTCAAGCAATACTATAGGATGGCGCATTATATAACCTTCATTCGCAAGTGTTTGAATCTTACCGGATATTGTGACTTGGTTCGCCAGTTGATTTGACGTGTAATACGGTTTGACTGATTTCCCATTAGATTTATAACTCTGTGAGATTTTGCTAGTCGAACGTATGTACAAGAAATAATCTGATGGTTTGGCTACTGTAACGTAGTTACCATCGTAGCCCCCGAACGTTCTTGTCGTAGGTTGTACCTTATGTCTAACCAAACTCTTAATCACATCATCCATCGCATCGAATATCTTTTGATTCTCAGGAGTCTGAGCTTTAGCGCTCAAAATTGTTTGATACACATATTCTGATGCTGCCTCACTTAGAATTGAATAAATAGTATCTGTATCTAACTTAGCAGCCGCTTTATATGTAGGGTCAACCTCCATCAATCTGCGCTCAAATTCAGCGCCTAATTCTCTCGTCTGTTCTCTTGTCATGATTCAATACTACTTATTTGTGCTTTAGTTGTAAGCCTTGTAGATTCTACAATCTCTGCTGACATCAATATAGCTGTATTGATTACCTCTTCGGCAACATTGTCGTTTAATTCGAACGCTGTTGTTCCGAAGTCTACTTGGTCGTTAGGTAATACAAATAAAGCGGGTTTTTGAATATACGTACAGAATAAGTCTCCAATTGTTTCTTTGGAGTATTTGTACGGGTCATATAATAAATGTAGATAATCTCCTTCTATGTATAACACTGGCTGTGGTATCCACGGCAAGTTTGTATTAGTCTGCATGAAACGCTGAGCGTCCATATGGCTCACAAGAGACACTGTTAGATACGAAGAATCTTCAGCTATTGTGTTAACCTTGATTGTCTCTACTTTTGAATGTAAGTAATACATCCAATTAAGGTCCGAAGTTATCTTATATACTTTACAGTTATCTGGCGCTATTACATCATCTGTACAAGGAGCAATATCTGCGGTTGTTACTAAAGGACGAATATCCTCAATAGCCTTATTATCACTCTCGAACTGTACACGCCTTGCGTTATTACCAGTAAGTTTATTGGCGATTACCGCATGATATGCTTTGTCGAGAACTGTAGCTATTTCGTAATCTGTAAGCGACGGATATGACGATGTAGTGGTCATCTTGTCATATTCAATCAGAAACTTTGTTTTAATATCACTATGCGTCATACGTCGTATAAGTTAATTATTTACTTTCTACTTGGTTCTGAATTGCAAGTTTCAAGTCTTGGTTCTTCTTTGCATCAAGATATGCAATTGCGTCATTCTTAGAATCTGCAAAGAGCTCACTACCATAATAGTAATGTGTCTTATCCTTGCGGATTACACCCTTAGCAATAGCGCTCTCAAGCAAGAACTCTGTATCTCTATGTTTATTGTCAACCCATACGGAGAAGAACTTCTTGGGGTCTTTATCAACAAGATTGAACAATGTAGACTCTACAAGCTCATTTGACAGATTGTCTGACTTGATGCCATATACACGCAAGCACTTGCGCATCTGGTCCAACGTAAGCTTGTCGAACTCTTTGATAGCATCTCTACGCTGCTTGTTAATCTTATTCTGCTCAATCGCTTCAGCCTGACGATTAATCAACAAATAGTCCTTACTTGCGTTAGTCTTATCAAGTGATGTAGCAACACGCTTATGACCTGTCAAGAACTTAATAATCATCTCCTGACGAGGGAACTTATCATCGAGAAGCAAAGGTCTTGAACCAACCTTTACAGTGAAGTTTTCCCAGAACTTACTTGTACGAGCAAGCTCTCCTTCCTGGTAACCTAAAACCTACTCAAAATGTTTCTCATCTTCTGGGGTGAGACCCGTATATATCGACCCGGAACGTGTAAGATAAGGCGCTATGTAATCAAAGCAATTCTTATACTTAATCAAACCCGCCCAGGGATTTTTCTTAATTACTTTTAATTCAACTACCATAATAAATTAGTATGTTGTAGCGTCGGGCGGAGGGTGTTACCCCTCCTCGATCGCTAATTATTATATATTTATAGATTAAGCAGCTACGCCGTAGTTGCCATCATTTGTAATGTCTGTGTCCTCAGCGTCGCAATACAGAATACCACAAGACAGCGGGTTACGGAGCATAATACCCTCCTCACCGAGGAAATGTACCTGATAACCATCACGGCTATTAGAACGAACTGTATTGATGCTGTTGCTGTATCCAGCAGGTGTTACAGAACCAGCTGTACACCACTGTACGAACTCACGACCCTTACGACAAACCTTAACAACGTTTGCCTGGCCATCGCGCTGACCGAGGTCTACGAACAGGAATGTATAAGACATCAATGGCTTACCTGTTACCGGGTGAAGCTGACGGAACATTTCCATGTTATCGAACAATGCGCAACGCTTAACTGTAAGTTCGATACCGTTAGTCATCTTGTAAGTAGTGAACTGACCACCGAGAGTCAATTCCTGACCTGAACCAGTGATGAACTTCGTATCGATGAGCTGGAATCCAGCTGCCTTCTCACGAAGAACACGGTCGAATTCTCTAATCGTTTATGTTTGCTTAGTTCGCTAAACTAAGCCTCTTTCGAGCCCTTACTTTCATAAGGGACCAGACTATATCTTCATCCTAATTGGATGTCTACCATATCGGATTCGCTTGAATCCTACTCCTCATTGGATAGTCGTTGAACATTACATTTACACTTCTATGTAGTTATTTTGTAACCTTTCATAGAACCACTTGGGATAACCACGTCTTTATTTCCATATCTGCTTATCATTGTACATAAGCAAGACTTCTTAATATTAAATACTCTACTAGCGTTTTCTAGTCCCAATAGAGTAAACGAATCATTATCTTTTGTAAATGTCACAAGAGTTTTAACAATACAAGTTAAACCATTATCATAGGCTCTTTTTTTGTTTTCTTCTCTAGTGACCCATTCTAAATTTGTAATACTGTTATTCAACTTATTACAATCTACATGGTCTATAGTTTCGTAATGATTTGGATTTTGAATATATTGGTCAGCCAACACTTCGTGTACTAATCTTCTCTTCCAATCCACATTGTATCTCATATAACCGTTCTTTATTGTAGTCGATATGAATCGTTTAGATTTCTCGTTGTATAAACTACCATTCTTGTTTATGAGGTATCCGTCGTGACCTTTGACTTTATCAAATGTTGTCAAGTCTAAATCACAAAATGTAGAATCGATTATCTTCTGTATAGGTAAGGCGTACTCTTTGTTGTTAATACCTATAAGAGTAACTCTACCGTCTTTATTCTTCAAAAGTTTTTTAGTATATCTGTCATAAACGTTACCGTCTATATAGATTATGTACCGATATTCAAAACCTTTACATGGTTTGTGTAATGTCTTTGCTGCTGATTTTCTATCGAACATCTATGTATTCGTCATAATATTTTTAATCTAAGTTAATTATTTTAATAGAGTTTCCAGCAATTAAATAGATTTGCTATATAATATTGCTATTATAAGGGGCTAGAAATTAACCCATTTCTCCTGTCAGAGCGATGAACTTACGCTCCTGAGTACCAAGGATATTATAGCAGAGGTCGAACAGATAATCTTCGAGAAGTTCTGCTGTAAGGTGTGTATAATAACGTACGTTAGCAGGACTAATCTGCTCAAACAGACCTGCACTAATAGGTACAGGACGACCGTTCTTACCCTTCAACGCGTATGTACCATCTGCGTTACGGTTAGAACGAGAGAACAGGAGGAACTTCTCCTCACGACGCTTCCATTCACGGAGAGCCAGCCAATACTGATAGTCAGACCACAGATAAGACGTTTTACCTGTCTCAGGGTCCTTCAGTGCAATAGCAAGTACAGTTGAATAAGCATCACCTGTAATGTCATAAGAAAGACGAAGAGTTGTCAGGTTGTTACGCATCTTAAATGGAGTCTGATAGTTGATGATATCTGCCTCATCACTGTACTCCTCGTATGCTGAACCAATACGGCTTACCTGGCGACCAGGAAGAAGGAATTCACCAGGGATGAAAGCGCCAGCGAAACCATCTGCTACATAGCACTCATATACCCATGTAGTACCATCCTGATAAGGTACACCGTTTATACGTACCTGATAGTTAATATTGTCAAATGCGAGTACTGCACCTGGCTTTTTATTCATTCGGAGTCGCTAATTCCAAACCGCTAGCTATCTCGCATTCGCCAGCTGCTTCATTTTTCAATGAAGAATTGACTATATCACAATCCTTCTCATTCAAGAAGGACTTCCAGTACTTCGGGTCGCTTAACCCTACACCGTTGTCAGCGGTTAGTCGATGAACCTTCAAATTTACCTTATCAACGCGTAGTCCTTTCAACATGCCGGATTTTATATAATCTCCGGTATTTGCGTGTTTCTGAATTATGTCGTAAGTATATCCACTAAGTTTACATTGTTTACGTAACGCTCTGAATCCAAGTATTATAAACTGTTTCCCATTGTAAATATTAGTAAACATATATCCTACTTGTGGACCATCCTTGGTTCGTATCGGGGGTGTTGTACACGTGGTTTTGAACAAATGATGAGTTTTTGCGTGTTCTATGTTTTCTTCTGCCGTAACCCATTCCAAGTTCGTTAAATAGTTGTTTAGTTTGTTCCCATCTACGTGGTTGACTTGCTCTTTATTCTCAGGATTGTCCAAGAACGTCATTGCTACAAGTCTGTGGATTCTATAATCGTATCGTTTCTTATTCTTAACCAATACTATATGCAGATAACCGCGTTTACTTTTAGACGGAGATAAAAACTTATTTGAATAATAAGACCATATTTGGCCTTTTGTGTCACACGCATACAACCCTTCAAAACCAGGGATGTCTTTTATTTGGTAAATTTGCTCGGCTGCTGATTGTCCATTTTCAATATTTTTCATATCTCTATAATTTTAATTGTTACTCTCTGGTATAAAATTCTTTAGGATATTCCAGCAATTCTCTGGATTCTTCGATATACATTACTGTATAAAGCGGCTCAGATTGTGCGAACCGAACATTTTCTCTTCGAGACCGATGTAAATAGGAGCACCGTTCAAACCTGGAGTAAGGTCTTCATAGTTAGCAGAAGTAATTTCTTCGCCATTAGCCTTAGCCCAACGAATGTTAACAGCCTTCTCCTGGTCTACCATTACAGACCACTCATATTCACGATTCTCGATGGTCATAGTCTTACCCAGACCACCAGTAATCATGTCGATTGCTGTAGAAACACCATCGTCCTTAGTACCGAATACCAAGGAGAGGAGACCACCAATCTCATGAGGTTTTGTAAGAAGTGCGTTTGAAATCATGTTTTCATCAACCAGGTCAGAGAAACGACGTCCTCTATAAAGCTGAAGATTATTTAAAAGTGTATTCATAAATTATTACTGATTATTATGTCCATCACAGCCATTTTGACGCAATCTCTGCAACTGAACGTTTCTTTTCATTTATATTATAACTACTATGATTCTTAGTCTAATATCTTAACATTTTTCTAAGTTTTTCTGCAGCAGTCGTCTGACCAGTGCGTTTAGCTTCTCCGATAAGAGCGTCACCTTTCATAGTAAAATATGCTGACTCAATAAGGTTTTCTGTCATATTAGCCTGGAAATCTTTCTGGTATTGTGTAAGACCATTCTGGTCTACACGTGTTATATAATCAAACAACGCTTTTCTATCCTGCTTAGGAATAGTGATACCGCGTATACTGTCAAGGGAGTTGATTGTGTTTCCAAGGTCTGTTACAAACTGCATAGCCTGCTGTTCGCTCTGAATACGAGCTCTTTCCTGAGCTTTCTGTTGCTGCTCAAGTTCATAAGCCTGATGTTGTTTCAAGCGTTCGAGCGCGTCTGCAGCCTCATCTTCGAGCATATCTGCGTCTTCGTAACGTTCTATTTTCTTATTAATCTGTTCGTCGGAGTAGCCGGATAGTTTTAAATAATCACGGACTGCCATTTTCTGATTAGATTCATCCTCAAGATTTACATTGTCGTATGACATAGCTTGCTGTACATTTGTATAGAAGTCTTCAAATCTTCCACCGTTTCTTACATACTTATCAAGTTCTGCAACACGACTGTCTGCATACTGAGGTACGGAGTTCTGTTTAACTGTATCTTCTATATAGTTAACAAGACCTTCCATCGAATCTGGTTTTTCATCATCTGATACATCCCATCCCAATTCCTCTGCAAATGCGTCAAAGAACAAACGAACGTTCTGCGTTTCAAGTTGGTCCGCATTAGCTGGTTCGTCATCCTAATCTGCAGGAATGTCTGTAGGACTGTCGTTCAACTCGTCGTTTACAACATCCTCTGGAATAGGGGTCGTATCATTGTTCTGAGGGTCTATGTTTTCCTCAACGTCTTCTCCACCGTCGTCGACGGGATCTGTATCTTCTTCTGTTAAGTCGTCAATATCATCTGTAGGCATTTCACTTCCTGTAAACGTATCGTCGATATCAGTAACAGGGTCTGAGACCTCACCACCGTATCCAAGTTTACTCAAAGCGTTGTCAAACGCTGATAGACTGTTTTTCTTTCTTCCCATAATTATATATAATAATTAGTTAAATTAAATTGCTGTCAATGTGCGAAATTTCTCGCAAAATTGGCACGTTTGCGTAATGTTGGGCTATATGTTCCTTCGGGTGCGCTCAACACCTTATTAGCAAACTCCTAGACACCCATGTTGTGTTCTTTAGCGGCTGAGGTGAACTTACCTCTATTTGCTTTATTTATATGTATGTCCTTACCAGAGTTGTGTGCTCTCACAACAACTTCTGGAAGAACTCCATCGAATCTTGTACCATCATTAAACCAAATAGGCTGGTCTCCATATGCTCTTAATTGAACTCCTCCGTTCTCTGCCATATTCAGATAGTTTATTCTGCTATCTGTAGATACAGGACTATACTGAGGCTCTATGTACTTGTGGTCATTAACCCATATACCCCCCTCATATCCTTTGGGGTTCCAATACGGGTCAACTACTCCAGAGTACCTAGAACCTGTACTAAATGTCGGATGATATACACCTTTATTATAGTCATCAAAGTGTGCACCGGGAGCGTCGTTCAAAAAGGCATACTGGCCGTAAGGATGACGATACGGCGATACATTGTTATTATACCACCCCATATAGTTAAATGTGTGCTCATTAGGCTCTATAGGAATACCTTTATAAGCTTGAGCTTTAGTAGCCCAATCAAAGTAACTATGATCATCTGTACCGTCATCAAAAGACTACAACAATCTCTATCCTTTTCTACGCAATGCTCTAAACGTCTTCTTCTTGTTGTAGTCTTTTACTTTAGACCATTGTCTTTTTGGTTTAATTACCATGATTTTAAATGTATTTACGATATGTTACTTTTTGTAATATACTTTCTTTTTAAGAGCGTTTATAACCCTTACATAATTTGAATAATTAATGTCCGGTTTTCCCGCTGCCTGTTTTCCGCCATTCTTTTTTATGTATTCGTTGTACAAAGACCTTACTTGTTCATGTGTCACAATGTCGTTTAAGGATATATTATTCTTTCTGATAATAGGAGCCATATATTCGACGGCCGAGTCTATCTATTTTTGAGTGAGATTCTTCTTATTGGTGTCACCTTGGAATTCGATGCCTACCATAAAGTCATTGACATTATTTTTACCGTTCCACCTAGACGCTCCTGCATGGAATGTAACCTAATTTGGTTTCGCCAATACTTTTCGCTCGCCGTTGTACCCTATTACAACATGAGAACTTACTTGAGATTTTTTATTGGTCAATCGAGCTACTGTTCCTGATGTATCACTATTCATGTCTGCAGTATGGTGTAGTACAATTCCTCTCTGTTTATTAATCAAAGAGTGACCTTTTTTATACGACTCGTCCGCAGTTGTTCTTACATTAGGAGTCCAAATCGTATCAGAAGGAAACTGTTGAGACTTACTCTTCAAATATAAGAAATTACCGCCTGTGGTATTCTGTGCGTCATACTTCTTAAGGTCTGGCATTGTCAACTTCTTATCATATGTTCTAAGGCCCCGATTGTACGAACCGTTGTCAAGGGTATAAAATGTACCATAGTTCGCATGATTTCTGGCCTTCATTTGTTCAAACTGCCTGTCTATGTCTTCAACAGATCCAGAAAGAATTCTTAACTCATCGCCCACTCTTACTAAAACACGACCTCCGTTAACGTTCCCGTAAGTATTGCCAACATCTGCACCTTTTTCGGTAAGTACGTTCAAAGATCCGTTTTTGTTCAAGGTTGTCGTTGTTATTGGAACTTTTCTACCAGGGTTGCCCGGATCTTCTTTATACTGAATTTTACCATTGGCCTTTTTAAAAGAAACGACGTCATTTGAATAAGTATCTGTTAGATAATCCCCATTACTGAATTGCGATATGTCACCAGCTTTTAGTTTACCGGTTCTGTCGACTCCTATATATGTATTAGCCTTACGTTGTTTACCATATGGTACAAAATCATGAAACGCTGTTATTACAGCCCCTTCTGTATTTATGGGAGAATAATCTCCACGATTTCTTATACCGTATGTGTACTCATTTGCGTCTATTGACTCAGGGACGATGTACTATCTGTTATTTTTACTGATTCTTATAGTGTCTCCTGTGAACGAACCCGGCCTAATACCATATTCGCCTGGAGTAACTCTTGCCGGATTTAATAATCTCGAAACGGATTTTTCTTCACCTATTCCGAACGACTTTTGTAACTTTCGTATAGCTCCATTATATATGAGGTTAAGAGCATTACTTATATTACCATTAACTAAATTATTCCAGATTATACCTGCATCACCAGGATTTTCTACCTCGTACCACTTTTTTTCTTGTTTATCAGGTTGCTGTTGAACCTTCCTCAACGGTTGTAGCCTCGAAGAGTTTACATCATTTCCGTACGATTTATAATCAAAGGCATTTTTTTGCATTTTAGAGTATATGTCCCTTTCTCGATCGTCATATCCTCTAAAATTGTATTTATCGGAGAGATGATTAAACAAATTTTGTCTAGCTGTGTTGTTGTCGGATATGTCACGCCAATATGGCTAACCCTTTTTACCGTAATAAATTTTATTATCCTCTACGATATAGTTAAAATTTGGAGAATAATCGTCTATTATATGGATTTTGTTTTTTGTAGGTATTTGGTCTATTGTTAAAGGCCCGTTAAATAAAGTATTTGTGTTAGACCGAGATGCTAATTGTTTATCTTTTGATGTCTGATTAAAATACGTCCACCCTCCTTTACTGTCTTTAAACGCGTATCCATATCGGTCTTTTCTGATATTATTTGGAGCTTGCGCTATGACATTCTTCACTGCCTAATCGTAAGAAACGGTTTCTTTAGACGATGTATCATTAGCTCTCCATTTGTTGTCTTGATATACGTTACCGGCTATGACGTTTTCATTAGCTCTGTCGGCATATTGCTTACCGTATTTTTTTTTCAAATACGCATAAGCTTTTTCGTTCATACCTTGCCCGGATCTTCCAACGATGTTGTAATTTTTATCTTTATACGTACCATCTTTATTTAAATAAAGACCCGACATGTTAAATAACAATCCCTCTTTTCCCGTATTATATACTTGTGTCATTATCTTAATGTTTTTCGTGATAATCCCATACCGTGTGCGCGGTCTCCTACATCTTTGTATCCTTTACCTTTAACAGGTTTTTTTCATATCCAATAGTAATTGTCAAGGTTGGCTACTGTAGGTGTATCCAGCATCATTGACTGTAATGCGGCACGTCTTCTTGCAACTGTTTCTGCATACTCATCGTCAAAAGCTTCTGCTGCAGATCTCGCATACGGGTCACGCATTGCAAACGAACTATAGTCCGGAGTGAACTGTAAGCTGTTCGCAACTCGTTCACGTTCTGTCATAGGTTGTATATTGTCTGTAACTACAGGTGATTCTGTTTCCTCACGATATGCTTTTGTTTTATACGCGTTACGACGAGGTTGAGATGTTTTTTTACAACTGAAGCAGAATTGCTACTTCTTGTGGCATTTCCTTGGTTCTTTGCTGTCGGACGTTTTGCTACTACAGTTACATCATCGATCTTATAATCGTTATTCCCTGTTTTACGAAAACCTTGGTTCTTTGCTGTCGGACGTTTTTTTTGTGTAGACAGCGCGGATGTCGTTTGACCATTACTACCATTTCGAATATATGCACGCTTCGTGATGTTAGGTATTCTCAGATTATCAATGTTTTCCTTTTTCCCACTCGGGGTTTTTTTTCATAAAAAAATCCCGAATTGCTTTAAGCGCGGCTTGTATTCTCGGTTCGGGTTTTTGTTTTCTATGGTCTACCCCGATTGTCATTTGTAACTTTCCATTTCTTTTATTACCCGCCATAATAATTTTGTATTTTTACGTTTTGTCATTTGTTTTTTTTTATTCATCGCCGTCTTGACGATTTAAATACAACAACGCTGCGACCCCAAACTAAACTCCGGTTAAAGCCTTCCATACATAAGGCATAGACTCTCTATCTGTTTTAAACATGTCGGCAAGTCCTGCTTTATATCCATTTTTAGGGTATGACTTTAATATCTACAACGCTTTCTCGTACCCCGGATACGGTTGCCCTATTTTTAAACCGAGTTCTTTTCCAAAATCTCTGGCGTTCATTGCTGCTTCTGGAGCATGTTCACTCAAATCAAACCGACCTCCATATTCTGAATCCGGTTTAAATACTTGGGATGCTTTGTATTTTAGATATTTCCATTCTTTCATACCTTGTTCAGGGTTGCTTCTCATCAATTCTTCTGTAACATTTCCATGGTCGCTTGCGTGACCTAATTCGTGCGCGATAACATCTTTCGGATTTTCAGAAGACATTAAGTTCAATGTAATATCTCTGTTACCGTTCGTAATACCACCTATTCCGGTATTTCCCAAAGGTTTTGCTAAAACGGGGTGCTTTTTTGAATAGTTTGCTTTTTCGTACGTAGGTGTGTATCCAAGGCCCATAGATTCAGCTTCTTTCTTGTTCTCTAATGCAGCTTGTTTGTATTCAGGACTATCTATCCAGTTATGAAACTCATCACGCCCTTCGGCAGTTAACCGGCCTAAAGTACTCACATCCCATTTTCCAGTAACAGGGTCGTAAAAGTATGGCATTCCAGGAGTGCCGACTGACGGTAAAAACAACATACTACGAAGTTTGTCAACATAAGGTTTGCCGCTTGACGCAGAAGAATTTTCTAATTCATTATATGCGTCAAAATAATTATAACCGTATCCGTTTGTAGTACCTATCATGCTCATAAGTTCTTCATCCGAAAGATTTTCTACCGCGTTTCTAAATTGTTCACGATCCCCGGGTTTTTCAAGATTTTTGTTGATTGCGAATTTGACCTAATTCATTGTAGCACGAGTTTCCCGAGGATTTTTGGAATCGGCGTTGTCGAGGTTATAATTATTAAAAATATCAGAGATGTTGTAAGGGGCCCAATCTTGTATCAAGTTGTCTGTAGGATGACTGTACGATTCGTGGAAGAATGTACTATTTAAACCATCCAGAGACTAATCGGGGTCCATTATATCTGGAACATAGCAAGAATCAATATATTGTAAATCAGTATAAGGATCATAATACCCTCCCAGATTAAATCTGGCTCCTGTATACAGAGTGGCGTACGGCTGTGAAAGCTAAAACTAACTTTCATTTGGTTTGTTTAACGAAATTGCATCATGTATATCGTTTGACGGAAAAACCCTCCCTATGTCAAATCCTTCTCCGTATTCATTGTAGGACATATCGTTGTCTTTGAACGTTTCTATTTGCGGGTTTTCTGCAAATCTTTGTTCAATATCTCTTTTTTTAACAATCGCATTATAATATTCGTTGGGATACATGAAAGCTTCAGCAGCTGCAGTGGTTGGAAGATTGTCGGCAATAGGATCTTGTAATATGGCTGATGCACGAGGCGTCATCTTATAAAACTGATCATACATTATCTGTTGGTCGTTCGGGTGTAAAAAAGCGTTGGTATGCAACGCCTATGCGAAAGACATAACGTTGTCAGAGCCTGACCGCATCAGACGATAACACTTTTCGATATCGTTTAAGTATCGTTTAGCAACAACATCCCTATACACATTCGGCTATAAGGATGGAACACTATGAGGGCCGTTGTAAAAATACTATGACATGATCCCGGGAGGATCTATTCTCGAATCATTGACTTTTTTTAGTTCGGGAAAACCCCCATTGAAATTTAAAGCACCTTCGTACGAGATGTTGTCACCTGGAAAAACATCAGATTCCATAGCGTCCCTCATGTTTCTTAATCTCACATAGTCGTTAACGTCGTACTTGTTATAACCCATACCGGTTTGCTTATCGACAGCTCTATATGAGACAGGTTCGCCATTTCGACGCGCGCTCCGAACAAAATCTCTTTTTGCATGAGAACTTAACTCAAAATGTTTATACGGATTGTCTACAAACCAATACGATTTGTACGGAATGTTGTGCTCGGTTGTACTATCGAATGCTTTTATTTCAGGAGTTCCCCAAAAGTCAACTCTAAATTCATTGGGCTCTGCTATATCAGCACCCTTTACTAACTTATCAAATCCTGTGTTAGGGATACTTTCCATGTGATTATATATTCCGGAAATCTACTCTTTTGTAGCGTCCGGGAACATCTGAGATACAATAGATGCACCGTATGGACCATGCCCGTCTCCAGCCCATAATTTACCAGCGTCATGCATTAATACAGAGAATAACAAATCGTTAGGATAATGTGCTTGACGAGCTCTGTTGTAGGCGTCACGTGTATGTAAGAACGTATTCCAATCGGATTTGTGCCATGTTGGGTTTTCTAAACGATGCTGGGCAGTACGTCCTCCTGGAATGTTTTGTAAAGCTTCCGTCTGAATCGACATCAAATTTTTCAGATTGACACTACCGTCGTTGTTTATAACTTCCTATACAGAATGCTTAGGACCGTTGTACAACTGGTACGTAGGCTTCTACAGCTATAATCTTTTTTGTTTGGTACTTGGCTCAACAACAATTGTATGTTTTGGTGAATATTCAGGGCGCCTTACAACACCATCCGAATTTGCAACAGATTCGTCATATGCTTTTGCAAGGTCATCTCCTGAGTAAGAATAGTCGAGTTGTGGTCTACCTTTTGTAGTCTCATACGTACCGTCAGCATTCTGTACCATCTCTTCAGCATCCCACGGACCTCCTAACTCACTTGCATTCATCACACGAGTTCTACCTTGCTGTGCCCTTGCCAGATACCGATCTCGAGCATTCAATACACGTGCTAAGGTTCTGCCTGTAGCGTTCAAAGCAGCCTACTTTACACGACCTGTGGCATTCCCCAATTTAGCGCCTAAAGAAGCTTTAGCATTCTGTACACGTGTAGAATTACCCATGCCTGCCATGAGCAACATATCCATAGTATTACTGAGATTGGGGTCTCCCATAATACCAACGTTCTCCTCATTCCAAGGTGATATCCATCTCTGGTTTGCTATACCCTGCCTTGCTGATTCAGCCCACCTTGTAGGACTCAAACCCATCGCTATTTTGCCCATTAGGTTTTGTGCAGGTGTTTCAGCTTTAGATGTTCCATATGTACCTTTAAGAGCTTGGTCTGCAGCATCATATAAAGCAAAAGGTGCCCCGAATACAAGACTGTTGGCCATTTCGAACGGGGCATTCGGGTCGTATGTACCACCGTCATTACGAGGAGCTCTTAAAGCAGCGCCTTCTGTAGGAAATGAACCCCATGGTGTCACAGTAACGCCATCTGTAGCTTCTGGATAGTCCCAAGTATATTCACCAGGATTACCAACAGATGCGTAAGAACCCTGCATTGTAGCAGGGCCTTGTAACATCTAATCTATCGTGTCTTTACCAGGAGCGTATTTGGGGATTCGAACTCTTTTAGATTTGATTCTCTTTCTCATCGTTTTTTTTTTGCAAACGTTAACGTTCTCCAGATACCTTATTCTTTAAAGCAGTCCGTGCTTTAAGTTTTTCTCTTTCCATCGCTGCATCATCCTTTTGACGCTGAAGTTCTGTTTCGTGCGCCATTTGTTCCTTAGCGAGCTTTATCTTCTGGTTTTCAATTTCACGTTTTTGTTTAATCTCGTAATCCTTTGTGTACTGGTCTGAACGTATCTTCATTTGTGTTGTAGCGTCCTTCGCAATTTCCATTGGGTCAGGTATTCCGTTCATGTTTGCATCTTTGTCCTCAGTACCACGATATGCACTAATCTCAGCTACGGCAATCTTAGTTGCGTTATCTTGGTCTATCTGATAACGTGTAAGATCCATCTGAGCTTCTTGTAACATAAGCTCTTGTTCTTTAGCCTGATTCTGCATCTCTTGAAGCTTCTGTTCTTGTTCAGCCTGTGCTTGCTGCTGTTGCTGTGCTTGCTGTTCTTGACGAGTCTGCATATCCTTAAGTTTCTGTTTGATAATATTGAAGTTATCATTCGTAAGGATTTCTGCAGCTTCTAACAACGACGCACCGTTCTGCATAGCTGGTTGTATAAGCTGTTGAAGCTTGTTAATATTCTCAAGGTCTTTAGATGTATCTGATACAAATACATCCATGTCTTCATAATAGAACTTATCGCTCACATCTATGAAAGCACGTTCTCCATTGTCGAATATGTATTGCAGTTTGTTCTTACCGGTCTGTTGCCAAGCACCTTTAGCTGTGTCCAACAACATGTTAAGGACGTGACGCTTAACTTGATTGTGTACCCAGAATAGCGGTTCTGTAATATGTGAAGACTGTGTGACACTACGCTCCACGTTACCTACAAGTTCAGACGTACTTATTGCACCTTGACGTTGTTCGGTAATACCGGATATGTTACCAGCAAGTTGTTCAATCTTATCCATCAGTTGGATATATTCACCAATCACATTGGACATCGTAAGGTCTAAAGCTGTAATTTGATTAAACTGCGACGGCTTACCTCCCTCTCTTCCCGCGATGTTCCATCCTTCTTCATACGGGTTTATGAAGTTAACACCAACACTTGACAAGTAGTGTAACCATTTGTCAGGGGTGATATTCATAGATTTTGGAATCTGAGTAATGTCCATGTTGACAATTTTACCCTTATCACGACCGAGTGCTAACTCGAGTCTGTACCACAATACAATATACATGTATTGCAGTGGTTTAAGAATACTTACCAACGAACGAGGCCTACTATTTGTGTTGCTGTATATAGCGCCACAATATGGGAGCTTTCTACTGTTAGGATTGTCAATACTTATATGCTGATACTCTATAGGTTGTATACCAAAATACAAATCGTTACTACATCTATATCCTTCCCATACTTCGACAATCCAATCTGGTTCAATGTTCAATTCTTTACCTGTAGGCTGATATGTTTCATCAACAATCTCCACAGCTGGTTGACCATTCTCGTCCTGGTATGTAACGTAATTGATTTTCTTAAAAGACTTCCAACAACAATGCCATACGTTCACATTGTGACTACCTTTTTCGTCATATATAGGATTGTCATAGTAATGCCATTGAATACCTTTAAAATCATCTTGCGGTCCGTGTTCACCAAGGTTGTTAGCAGGAACGGCGTTTATCATCTCTTCCAGCTTATTCAAGTCCTTCTCTGTAAGTTTGTCATAATATCTATCATAAACTTCAGTTATAGGTAATCTCATTCTTCTACAACACCAAGCACCGTCTTCAATAAACTCAAGGTCGGGGCTACGGTCATATGAAAAATACATCGGATTAACACGTTCCATATAAGGTTCTGAATTAAGAACTCCTACATAATACACTTCCCAGCCGCCAATGAGGGCATCTTTCCAGCCTTTGATAAACTCATTGTCAATGCCTAATTTCTCACGCAAATAGGTCAGCGTATGATACGCAGTATTCTCAACTATGTCCTTATAATCTTTGTCCATATACTTAGCAATTTGTTCTGGAGGCATTACTTCTCCACTCTCCAGTTGTTGTTGAAATTGCTGTTGTTCTTCTGGACCCATTTGTGCCATCATTGCAGATTGTAAATACTGCATTAATAGCTGTTTCTGCGTATCCATTAACTCAGATGTAGCTTCTTGTGAAGTTCTAACAACTCTGAAGTTTAATGGTCGCTTTGTTTCTTCTCCGATAAGAAGGTCTATCTTTGGACGAATGATATTAAAATCCTGAGGTGTAGCAGGAAAACCTTCTTCAACCTTAAATGGATTTGTTATTCGCTTAAAGTCCTTCTCATCGAATATACTATTGTACAGATTATAATAGGTCTGTAACTCACCATGTGCTGTATGTGTTTCTCCCCCTGAAACGATATTACCTTCGCCAATAATATAATTTACGCAATCGTGTTGCCACTTCTCACCCTTTTTGGACAAGGGCAACTTTTGCTGAGGGAATCTCGAATTATATAAATTATCTTCTACCATATTAAAAACTAAATATTGGCGAACTATCTCCTGGCGGACCATCGTCCCACCATTCACTACTAAACAGCGGTTTTTCGAAAAGTTCGACCTGTTTATTCTGTTCCTTAGCGCTCTGTACTTTTACTTGATATAATTCTTCTCTATAAATCATGACCATGCATAGAGCTATCACACGGTCCACATTTCGAACCCCATCGTTCATCATGAGTTCTTCTATGAGAGGTTCGCTAAATATACGTTCGATATTAAGGTGTCCCGGTTCGTATTCGTCCATCATCCACTCTAATATCAAACCTTCTCCGTATGCACGTATTTGTTTCGTCATATGACAACCTTTTCTACGTTGCACAGTGGAGTTCTTAAACAACTCACTTATGACCTTGTCTGGTTGGTCTGCCAATAAATAGTCACAATGTTTGTTTGTAAAGTACGGATATATACCTTTACGTTCATTCTCGAATAATAAACGCGCGTTATAGAACGTTAATAACTTTCGTACATTTTCATAATACTCTTCTGCTGTATCTGGGCGGCCTGTATATTCTGCAACTAATACATCATTCCAAGCCTCTCCTGCGCGTACGCGTTTAAATATAAATGTCGACCCTAATGAATTGGTAAACGATTCATCGTGGTCGTAAGGATCACAACCTCCTATATATAATCCTAAAGGAGGGTCTTGTACCGGATACTCCCATATTACAACAGAGCCTTCCGGTTTCACATCTTTGTCTTTCAAAGGGTATGTTGTGATGTCTCCAGACTTCTTTTCTTTAGCAGTAACTCGACCGTCTTCCCAACTCAGGTCTACTATATGCTTCATACTTTGAAGTTTCTTATTTGTACGTATCCTTGTGAGTTGGTCCATCAAAAGCTTTCTTGGAAATATATTCTTACCTAATTCCAACACGGCTTCTTGAGGCTTCATAGGGCGTTCTGATATAAATCTATCTATAGACTGTTGGCTAGCGCCCCCATCCTTAATTGTGTTACGCTGTTTTAAAAGTTCCTCTACGGTCTTTTCTTTATAGCTGTTACCGTCACTGTCCATGAAAATGTATTTGCCATTCTCATCGAACGATTCGAGATTACTCCATGCGGGAACAAAGAATCCACATTTTGAATCTGCTGCATTATCGTCCCATATATTAGGGAATGATAATACGTTATAAGCATCTGGTTTATAGAACAGCTCTTTTAGGCCGTCGAACGATGAACCTACAGTACCACCCGTACCGAAGGCTACCATTAAACCGAATGCAACACCATCGTCAGTTTCTACGGCAGGTTGTTCTACTCGCCACGCATCTAATAGACTTGGGAATTTACCACCCTCTTCCCATAGTACAAGTTTACCACGAGTACCACGAATACGCTCAGGGTCGTTCTTCAGTGTAATTCCAGTAATGCTGGATAAGTAACCTTGTTCTGTTTGTTTACCAAACTCATCAGTTACTTTATAACCAGATACACGTTCCATACGTGTCGATACAAGTCGTTGCTTAGCCCATGCTGTGTGTTTATCTATAAAGTCCATAATCTACCACGCCTTAGTTAAGAGGCCGTCACCTATTAAGAACTTCTGCTCTGATGCCACAGCAAAGTTTTTAGAACCTGGGATAAACTCATAGTTACGTACAAGCATCGATGCACCTTTGAATGAATAACCACGTTGACGTGATTTCAATACTGCCATATGTTTACCTACTTGTTCAGCTTCTTCGATAGCGTTAAAGTAGTAATAATCGTAATCCCAAAATCTTGGGAAGTCTAATATACGTTCTCGACGCTTTCTCAGATTACCATATTTATCTGTATACTCTGTCTCATCAAGTCTCATGATAGGACAGTAATTTAAATAGAAATAATGATAACCTGTGATGGCATCTCCATCTGGAGCTATATATCCATTTAAGCACCGCTGCGTTTCTTGGTCCCAGTATTGTACATAATCAGACGTACCTCTGGGAGCAAGGGTGTAGCATTTATGCTCTTTAAAAAACTCGGCAGCGGGGCTAAACTTTTTCGAGTTTTTAATTTTCTGATTAAAATCAATCATTGTCTAGGTGTTTCATACATACCTATGATACCACCCCCCTTAACACGACCCGTTTCTGCTTGTTCTGCACGAGCTTGTTTCATAGCCATATCTAAGGATTTGATAATACCACTAATGTCTTTAAGTAACTTAGATACTTTAGTAGCACTGTCGATATCAAGGTCTTCTTCCGAATAACTATTCATTACGTTCATTATCGCCTCAGCAGCATGTTTTGAAGATGTCAACAATCTCGTCATAGGAGTTTCTTGAAACTCATTAAAACGTTTCGCTAACTCTTTTACATCGTCTGCTGGTACATAATTACTATCTCCGAAAACATCTTTTCCGACCCTCGCATCTCTTTCCCTTTCTGGATAAGCCTCATATGGGGTATTCCACTTGTAACGCCATATAACATACTCAATCTCTTTCATAGCTTGAGCTTTGTCTTTAGCGCTGTTATAATGTTTTTTAAATGGGGGTACTGCAAGGTCGTCTGTCTTCAGAACTATCTTATTTCCTTTTATATCAAACATATTATGATATAGGTGTAAGTATTGTCGAATCTAACTTAACCTTAATAGAATCCATAGTAACCTTCTGGTTGTTTATAGTTTCAGTAAGGCTTACGTTCTTCAACTCCTGTTTCTTTATATACTCATCCACTTTCTTTTCCAAAGCGTCGAGCTGTGATTGTAGACTTGAGATAGATGTTGTAATCTCTGATACAATATCATCAGCGAGTCCTTCTTTAACCCAAGCGAGCATATCTGTTTTTGTAGCATACTCTGTGCCTAACATAGTGTAGCCAACATCATCCTTAAGCTGCGACAGCTTTGTAGGAATGTCTTCAAGTTTAGCATAACCTGATAGGTCGACAGGATTTGTAGAAGATTCTCCATCTGACGTAGTGGTTGTGATCTTTGATAACGCCTCTTTCTCAGCAGCTGTTACATGTATATCCTTATCTTGGATGTGTGATGATAACTGTGCTGCAATAGCGTTGGGCATACTACCAATAGCCTACATTGTTTCAAAATCGTAGTGCATAACTTATTAATTTAAAAGTTTGTATAAACACAACAAGGGGGTACCCAATTGGATACTCCCTTATCGTTACAACAGGCTACCGGTTTACTCTGCTGTCTCAGTAGATTCTGTCTCTACCGCCGCTGGAGTCTCAGTCTGACCGTCATCAGCTGGTTGCTCTGCGCTATTATCTGAATTATCTGTGCCTGTAGAACCGAAACCGTTCTCATTGCGGTCGCTCTCGCTGAGTTCTGCAGATTCTACTACTGTAAGTTCTGGAATCGGAACGATTACCAACTGGCAGAAACGTTCACCTTCCTGGAATACTGCAGGAATTACATCTGTGGTATTTCTAAAGATTGCCTTAATTTCACCTCTATAGCCACTGTCTATAACACCGACACAGTTAGACTGAATCAATGATGTTTTAAATACACTGCTACGAGGGAATAACAATCCTACATAACCTTCCGGAATCTCTACTGCAAGATCAGTATGGTATTCCAACAAAAGCTGGTTACATGCATTACGCACAGCCTCAATCTTTGTACATGTGAGGTCTAAACCTGCATCACTCTTGTGAGCCCTAATAGGCATAATCGCCTTATCGCTTAATCTCTTAAATTTCAGTTCCATTATAATATAATCAAATTATTTTTAAGCATTTGCATATTTAATTCTGTATTTGTAGTACAGTCGTTCTGATATTTTGAAATGCTCCATACACTCCCATTTGGAATGTTCTTTATAATAGTCCACAAACTCCTCTTTCTTTACTTTCGTGTTGGTCCTTGTAACGGGAATCAATCCGAGTTCTATTCTATAATTGTAGAAGGTTTTTCTGCTCAGTTCAAATTGTTGTCTAATATCTCTGCATCTCCACCTACTGTTTGATTATACCCTTCTTTATAAGAATTATATTTCTCAATATATTCTTTTTCAAGTATATCTAAACGTTTCTTTGTGTCATATGCCAATGAGTCGTTTATTTCATATAAAATCCGAAGTTCGAAGTTTTCAATGCCATATTTACGAAACGCGTCGTATATGCACATATTCTTAACGGAATTGGATTTATACACCTTCCAATGACATTTTAACCGCGTTCTGATTTTAACTGCTTGCCCGATATAACATTTCCCGTTTACTGTATTTTTAAAACAGTAAATCCCGGCGTGGTTCGGAGCATTACATATATCGTTGTAAGTCATGCTTAATTTTATTTAGTAGGGGCGGTGGGACTCGAACCCACATTATTCCCGGTTTTAGAGACCAGAGCATGAAACCATTCTGCTACACCCCAATGTGAGGTATTTTTACATCGGAGCCTCTCGATGTTTCCAAATTTACAATTATGATTATCGTAATATGACTGTTGTAATTCGGGAGTCGAACCCGACCTTGATACCTACCGAGGATTACATAATGAATTACTTCTTGCGTGTTATCCAATTCCAGAAGCGCTTGAGCATACCGGGCTTTTTAGCCGGCTCCTCTGTAGGAGTCTCTTCCTTATGCTCTTCAGCCTGAGCTGCCATCTCATTAGCGTAAGCATCGAGAATAGCAGTGGTAACATCATTGAAGTACTCATCGATAAAATGCTCTTTCAAAGCACCGATCTCACCTTCAGAAAGGTTTGCAATCTTAGCCAATCCGAACGCCAGATATACACTTTTAGAATCTGTAGCGTCGACGAGATTTACTACCAATGTAGAGTCATTTGTCTTCTTTGTAACTTTCTTTGTAGCCATTGTTGTATTGTTTAAAAGTTAGTAATTACATTATTCGCAGCTGTCGCAACTTGCGCAATCGCATTCTTCACAGTCTCCTGTTTTGAACTCTTTCTGCTCGAGAGCTTTTTTACGTTCCTCACGTTCTGCTTTCTCGTCTTTAACAGCGTCGAGAATGTCTTCAGAATGTACAACAAGAGCTCTAGGCTTACCGTAAATATTGTACGTGAGTATCACAATATCACCAGCCTTAAGACCGGTTATGGGTTCAATACCGGACTCTTCTTCAAATGTCATATCGCCATCTTCTTCGATAATGATAGTCTTTCTGATAATTCTCCAAGCTGGAGAATCTACAGTTTCAACCTTCATTGTGTCCGTATCGAACTTAATCGTGTTGTTTCGAGTTTGAACATACTTAATCATGTGCGCAATATTTTAAAGATTTGTTATTCTTGTACCGAGTTTTAAGCTTGAACTTAAACAAGTGGTTTAGTAATATATCATCAGTATTAGATTTGTCTTTCATCTTTTCGACTATCTGTCTAAACTGAAATTGTACTATATTATGTACCAGATTGACATCCTCTCCGGTTTCTTTTGCCACTTGTCTACAAGCTCTATCAATCGTTGTTGACTACTGCTACAACATCGTAAATGTTGATTATCTGAGTGTCTTTAACTAAGTCAAAGTACTGTGCAGCTCTGTTGGGATATGCGATTGTATCACCAACTTTAATGTCGTCTTGTGTGTAAGAGTGTGGAACTTTTAGGACAATACCTTCTCGATAGTCCGCATCAACTTCCCTAGTCTCTTTTCGTACTCCATCGAACTCAACAGCCTCAACACCGTTTTCGTCCTTCTTGGCCTCTTTGCTAACCGGTACTGGAACTGTAAATTCCTTCTGGATTTTTTTAAGAGGCATAGGTTTAACCAAAAACTTAGTAAGAGTATCGTACTTAATGTGGTTACTAACATCTTCTGCTACTTTGGTCTGGTCTGTAACTGTAATCTCTTCCATTAGTGTTTGAGTGATTTAAGGTAACTAAGAGCTTTAATCAAGTTTCTCAATACTGTCTCCTTCTCAAGCTTAATGCATGCAGGAGCGTTTTTCATATCTTCTTCAAGATTGGCAAGATCGTCAGTGTATGTACTAATCATTGCGTCAATTTCACCGAATACGTTTACATGTGATTCAGGTTCATTAGGAGCAAGATAACCGCTCTTCACAAGTTCGTCAGCCTTCTCACGTGAGAATGAAACTGTAGTCTCAACCTTTGAAGAGATATCATCACCCTTTTCTGTAAGACTTGAATACTCATCAACAAACGTATTTGTGTAATTACATCCATCCTCGGAGAGCTTGAGTGTATCACCAACCTCCATCCAAGCGAATGGTTTTGTTACTTTTAAAACTTTATTATCCATAGTATTTCTAATAATAATTTCTAATAGGACCTCACTTTTTGTGGTTTACAGGCCCTTAACGTAAAAATAACAGATTTTGGTTGCATGTGATAAAAAATTTTTTATTTTTGCAACTTTTTGGGATTTCTTACGTTATATACCTGTAAGAAGGGAAAGAAGGGGGAGACTATAGAGGGGGTTAATAGGGTTATTCAAGCTTGGCTATATTTGTAGAGTATATATCTTATTATAACCATATGACGTACTATATGACCCTTATGTACTATATAAACTATATACTATGAAAGATAAATACTACTACTCATTAATATTCCTTTTAGGCCTTATATGCTTTACAGTACTATTACACTACATAATACACTGATATGGATATATATGGATATACTGAACGACTAAATCCTAGAGAGTATACCTTACTATTTAAAAACGACATGGGGTTATTTCCTTGGAGCACTACTTGTTATTGTTGGGTATTTGATGATACTGACCCGACTATTATCCAATTCTCTAAACCGTATTGATATGAAAGATAGATTAAATCCAAACTACTATAAATCACACCCCAGTGGTGTAGAATGTATAGATATTACAAGACACTACTGTTTCTCTATAGGTAATGCTATCAAATATCTTTGGAGAGCTGGTCTTAAACAGGAAGATGGGATTACAAATAAAGACAAAGAAATAGAAGACTTAAAGAAAGCAATCTGGTACATACAAGATAGAATTAAACAACTGGAGGATATACAAAAATGAAATTAGCATCACATAATAGCTTAAGTTACGCAACCCCTACAAAATGGTATACTAAGCTTATAAACTTCACAGCTCAGTGTCAAAACATCGACGTTGTATCTCAGTACGAAAAAGGGGTTCGTCTCTTCGATATCCGTATAAAAAGAGATGATTGGAGTACAGAATTTTTGCATGGTACAAAACCAGCACACGGTATTGTGGAGTATGATATAGACCCAGCTTCACAATTGTACGAATTATCACGTCTCGCTACAGAAGAAGACCCTGTGTACATAATGCTGAGTATAGAAAACGATAAAGATTTTGAGGATTTCGCATGGTTTAAACGAGTATATGATACTTGTAAAGAAGACTTTGATAAACTTATCTTCTGTGGTGGATATGCCAAACACCCTTGGAGACAAATAATATTTGAAGACAATACACCTACGATAGAACATAAGTACTGGGAGTTCTTAAATTTCACGTATACTGATACTACAAAATGGGGTAAGATTAAGTTGTTCTTTAAGAATCTGTTCCATTTCAAACCCAAATATTGGGCTAAGAAGAACAACAAACAGTACATAAAGGAAGGTACAGATAAGGATTTTTTAATGCTAGATTTCGTACATTATGGCCAAGAATGATATATTAGATTTACTTGATATAAACGCAGTATTATATTACGCAGACTATCTAAGTTTACATGATATATTCATCCCTGTGACGGATACATGCAAATATTTCATAGTATACGGGGCACCTGTTAACGCAGCATATATAGCAGGTAACGCCCCTATATATGATAATACAAATAAATATTACGAACAAGCCCTAAGTGAATTATATGACTTACAAAATAAAGTAGGTAAAGACGGAATGATGTCATTCCTCCGTAACCTATGTAATGTATTCGCAATAGGGAACATAAGTGGGGTACAGATGCTTAATTGTATACTGTACTATGAAGATAAACGAATCAAACGTAAAGCTCGACAAACTTACACAGATTACATGAAATCTATCCGTTATGTACACAACAATGACGAAGAGGCCACAGTAAACAGTAAGTACGTAGAGCATACAGGAATCAAACCAAACGACAATGAAGTGCAAAAGATTAACAGACTATTTAAAAGACCCGAAAATGATTAAAGCTATAAACGATGCAGCAGAACGTGAACACAGAAGATACGCAAGCGGAGACTACAACATCTCTGACTACACAGGACGAGATAGTTAGATATGATTTCCAAGGATGGCCAGAATACCAAATAAGGGTTGTAGATCTCTTAAAAACCCTTAAAATCCCCACAGATAATATATCTAAAGATATATTAGAGAAACACATTTGGGTGTATGAAGATGACGGAATGGGGTATGCAGCAACCAGACAAAAAGCTGTAGATTGTGGAGTAGAAACTGATAAAATAAGTATTTGGATATGAAAATAATTGAACCTAAAGTAGAGCAATTGACACAAGGTTGGACCTTAAAAGACATTAAAAAACAAATAGAAAAAGCAGGTAGAACATGTTATAAATCTGAAGATAAGATAACAGATGACAGCTGTGAGGAATTTGTACAAAGAATGATCAATTGTGGTCACACCGCAATGCTTGAACACGGCACAGTGTACTTCAAATTTGATATAGATGAGGATGAGACAGAAGATGCTCTCTGGGATGTAATGCATTCTCCTTATACACGATATCATTTAGTAGGGCATGAATACTACGTAACTACAAATTATAGAGTTATAATTGAAAAAAATGCCCTCGATGCTGTATCTAAGTTTATATGTATGCCAGACCCGGACTTCCACATATTCCGTTGGTCATATAAAATAACATGTGATAGAGGCGTATCTCACGAATTAGTACGTCACAGAGTCTTTTCTTTCGCACAGGAGAGTACAAGATATTGTAACTACTCAAAAGACAAGTTTGGAAACGAATTAACCTTCATAGAACCTCTTGTATCAGTGAATTCTATAGACAATACAAACCTTGAATGGACACGTATTATGCAAGAAATCGAGAATTCTTACTTTAACCTCTTAGACCAAGGTTGGAAACCTCAAGATGCAAGAGCTGTCCTTCCAAACAGCCTCAAAACTGATATAATCATGACGGGTTACTCGGATGACTGGGTTAGATTTTTCGACCTCAGATGTGCAAAAAATGCACACCCTGAGATGCAAAGAGTAGCTGGTCTAATTAAAAATGACCTCTATGAGGACCATGAATGAAATAATAATGTGCTTAGGCTTCAGTGTCGGAATGTTCGTACTGGGCATAGCAATAGGGACAACAGTGTCCTATATAGCAGAGAAATTAATAAATTTATATAACAATGTCAAACACAACAACATTAACAAAAAGTGATATCCTCGGAATGCTCGTATACTTTGGAGTATCTGCAGTATTTGGAGGAGGATTCGGAGCTACAATGTTAGCTGTACACGAAGATAATGACAGATGTCATTATTACAATGGAAAATGGAATAAAGGAGATGTAATCAGAGGGGGAATTTGCGTAGCAGTAGGCTCTCTGATACACTACCTTGTCACACATGATGTGTGCTTTTAAGGCACGCATTCGGCAAGCTCACAGGCACGCATCTTGAACCCGGGGTACTTTGTACTTCGGGTTTTTATTTTTTTTTTTTGTGAGTGTGTAAAAATGGGAAACTCTCTAGAGCGAGCTCCCCGGGTGTGCACGGAAGGCAAACCACCCCCACCAGGCAGCTCGCTTCGCTCGCTGAATTGGACGGCGTATTGGCTTGACGGGAAAGCAAATCGATAACCTCGAAGGTGTTTGCATAAAGTAGAACTTATGAAAATACGTAAATACAGAGCAGTGTTTCAGAACAAAAACGTTCTGAAACACTCGAATTGTTACGTCTCATTGGTGTCCTTAATGGATGCCATGCGGCGTAACTGGAGTATCGTGTATGCCCTTCTGAATGAAGGGTACACGGTATCCTACGAGATCGTTGATGAGGAGGCCTAAGCCTCCTCAAGTATTAAACTAAGCCGGCCTTCGGGCCGGCTTTAATTTCTCCTCCAACTGAGAGCGACTTAACCAACCATGCGGACGGGAAGGCTAATTTAAAACCTTTTAGGTGTTCGCTTGCAGACCAAACTCAAGCAAAATAGGATATGACAGCTGTATACATACGGCGAGACAACAAACTCGCAATAGCTCATTTCCGCAACCTTGGATGCACCTTAACTGAAGGTGTACACAAGGGTGTCTGGCGTCAGCCTGATTCGAACTACGAGTTCGATGAGCTGATACCATCAAACTGCGTATGTTATTACGTATCTGGAAACGGATTCGAAAACATGACAAAATCAGCGTTTCATCGCTATCTCAAACGTCATGGTCTTCGAGTTGTAGACCAGATACGTAATAAAACGTGGTAATGCGGGAGCAAGCCCTATTGTACAACGAGGGTTTAGACACATTCAGTTGTGTTCGGAGTTGTACTTTGTTATTGTTTCACAGCACGGTTCGTGAGAATAGTGCTATATATTCTATATGACATGAGGTACGAGATTCTTACCGACAACGGTGTTGTGCTCGGGTCCTTTGACTCTGAAGAGAGAGCGAAGGAGGTAATGGCTCAGTATGTCGACAGGCTTAAGCAGATGCTCAATCCTAAAGACGCTGGTTATACAGCGTTTGTGGAAGAGAGTATGTGCATAGTGCCTTGTCATTTTGACAACGAGCCGTTATGGAGCAAACTCGAGTCTTGGGCAAAAGACTACTTTTAGTCTTGCCAAACTCTACCACTCAGCGAGAGTTTAGACCTATTCAGTTAGGTTAGGAGCTGAGTAATTTTTGTATAACCAAACCCCAAATTATGAAAGTATTTGTAGTAAAATGGGACGAAGTCATATACGGAGTTTTTTCTTCAATAGAGAAAGCTCGTGCAGCCCGACATCAGGAAGTGTTGGGCACGTCTCTCGTAGACGATGACTTGAGCATCGTCGAATACGAAATCGACGGTGAACACCATGCGTAGCCCTCTCGCGCCCCTTACGGGGCGCTCGGCTGCGCTATTGGACCTGCTAAGTGTACCATGCGGCCGGGAAGGCTAATTTACAGTTTTTCAAACACTTGCCTACGTAACATAGCATTGATAGCTATAAATAGGCCAAATCGGAAGGGATAAAGGGATTGTGTTGAGACAATTCCCCTGTCCGTCCAATATGGCTAACGGGAGTAGGCACCGACTTGTCGGTCCCGTTAATATATAGCTTTATGCTTATAACCTAAACAATAACCCTTAAAACTTACAGTTATGTCAAAAGTATTTGATTACAAGATTGTCAGCATCGTAGTATCGCATCCCAGAAAAGTTGCGTCATCCGACACAGATGACGCAAAATTCGTATTACGCACGAACTGCCAGTGCGTAAAGTTCCGTAACCAGCACGTCATAAGGGTCATCCAGCACGACGGCGCCGGCAGCGACGAGTATCTTCGCAATAAAGTTGTCGAGGCTTGCGGAGGAGTCGACGCAATCAATCAAAAGATTGCAAACGCGTCCGATAAACGTTACACGTTGACGTCCGACGAGCTAAAGACGCTGCGCGAAGACCCAGACGAGGGCAATCTTCTCGAAATGCCTTCGTGTCAGCTCGTGACATTCCGTCTCGAACATCCTGTCTGTATGTATTACAGCAGCGACCTCGGCGAACACAAGAAGGGCGAGCTTGTCCTACGTAAAAATTCAAGCTACGCCCGAATTTGGGACAGCGCGACATTTCTATGTCAAACGTTTGGCGAGCCAGTTGAGGACATCTACTACGGCGACGGATTCCTAGTCGACCAACGCCCGTGCGAACTCGCCGAGTCTTGGATGCGCAATATGACGCCAATTTCGGCTGTCGTTGCCAAAGAAGGACTCGACGTCTTTGACCCGATGGACGTTGCCAAATATGGTTTAGACGGGCAAATCCACGGAGCGGACATTCCGACGAACGGAGGCGATGCCGGAGTAGACGATGACGCGGCAATCTAAATGAGCAGGCTGGCGTGTACGTACCACGTGTACGTATGCGTCGGCCAGCTTTAAACGGCTCCTTGCCTGAAGGCTAATTAAAACTGGTTGGATGCTCGACGAGACCAATGTAAATACGCCCGTTTCAATTATTGTTTAGGTTATGAAAACTATTTCCATAGAAGATGTTATTATGACAATAAAATCTCCAATAACGGTAAGCAGCGTACGACTGTGCCCACCATTTGCCACGTGCAATGCGTATAGGTGCTGCACAGAATTAGCAACTGCCCGTAATCCTTGGAGTTGACTTGTACCACGTTCAAGATGTAATGCTGGTGCCCACTCGAAGTTCCTCGAGCGTGTGGGGCGTGAGAAGGATGGCGATTCGGAAAGACGAATGTGTGAGACAGAATATTTGATGTTGGTTACTCAGATGTTCAGCGTGTGTAAGGTAAACCTTCCCCATTTGTCACACGTTTCTCTAATTAAGGCCTATTGCAAAGTATGGTCGGTTACGAAGTAAGTCCTCGCGAAACTTATGGAATAACTATGAAAGGTACGTCGCGCCTAACCAGCGCACCTCAGGTAAATGTACGGACCTGAGGTATTATTAACAACGAGGGCTGTCACGAAAGTGATGGCCCTTTTATTGTTTAGTACAGTATTATGGAAACAATAATACATGGATTAATGTAGCCTTTGGCGGTCACAAGCCCGCATGAAAAATACAGAGTGGTCCATTTGGTACACGGACTGAACTGTACCGTCTTAACAAGTTAAACTTTTAAAACAACAATTATGGAAACAAAGAAAACAATGACCGTGAACATCCCATTCTCATTCTCAGTTAATAACAAAATTAGTAATGAAGAGAGAATAGTACTCAATCCAATCGAGGCCTTCAAGGACCTGATTGTTGAGTCAGTGGACAAGTACGTCGAATGTGAAAAACTTCAGCTATTTGACAACCGTTGTAACGTAACCGAGGTACAGGAAGACTCATACATAGAGTACTTCATGAGAGGTCTTGACGCTGAGACAGGCAATGAAACGTTGCATGTTCGAAGATACTACAAAGATATTGAGTCTCGTCAGGCTCATATCCATAAAGTATTCGAGCATCATGACTCACCTGATGTACGTTGCTTCACAAGAGATGATATTAAGGTAATACTCAAAGCGCTTGCCCTTTCCGATGACGACAAATGTCATCAGAGAGGTATACCTTACACGTCTCTTGTGTCATTATTATTGACAAATGTATAATTCGTAAGTGAAGTATCTTTCTTGGTAGCATCGTTCGTGAGAATAGTGCTACCTCTTTGTTTTAAAGGTAATTGTTGAATAAGTTTGAAATCAATTTAAACAAAACAGCATATGAAAAAGTCTGACTTAAGGGATATTTGTGACGCAGTAATCGGCACAATATTCTTCATCGCTATGTTAATCTTTGCAGCATTGCTGCAGGGTTGTACAAACGAAGAAATGTCTGGTTACAGACATGAGATTGAATTCCTCCAAGGAGAGATTTATAAAAAAAATCAACTCATTGGAGAGTACGAGAAATTCAGAGAAGTATCAAAAGAGATTTACCTTGAAGAGGTAGACTCGACAGGGGATACATACTCTGAAGGAGATAAAGGGTGTGAATTTTGGAATACGTATCTCAAGATTGACACCCTTAGAGGAGAATATTAATTAGACATTGTTTTTAAGTGTTTATTTTGTTATTAATATTATTCATCCTTTGGCTCAGCTGTTCGTGAGAATCGCTGAGCTTTTCATTTGAACACACACCTTTGGCTCCTATTGAATACGCGAATAATAGTAACGTTGGTTAAAATGGAGATATTGGCGGTAGAAACCGTATTTGTGCTTAATATCATCTCTGGCACGGAGAACAAACAAAATGATTACAAAAGAAGTAACAGTAATCAGTGACAACCAGACTGTTGTGGCAGCCACATTTGACAAAAACTATCAATTGTGTGATATCCAGCCACGAATGAACCTCACCTTGGATGCGTTAAATACATTCAGGGGCAGACCTTATGACTTATGTCGCGAAGAAGTGTTGAACACTCTTCGACAGATTGTGCGTAGTGAAGAGTTTGAAGATTACGAGACAAACGTAGGCTATGAATCAGCAGAAGATTACTATCCGGAATCAAGTGAATCCGTCGAAGAAGAGTAGATGGAACGAACGAGAGTGGAAAGTGTACTTTAAATCCCACGGTAATAGCATGTTATTGTTTGACCATTTAACTGGTACAAATGCAATAATACGAGCTAAAGCGTTGGGACGATTGTACAATAATTGGAAAGGCAGATTTATAGTTACAAAGTGATGTCAAAGTATACCCCAAAACCAAACAAAGTATTTCGTTATAGAGACAAATTGGTAACCTTTGTGTTGAGTAAAGATTACTGTTGCTCTCCAGACGATTGTATATTCTATTACAACACAGACTGCCCACTATTCAGATGTAGTTTGGATGGCGAGCTTGGTGTTTATAAATACGCACATGATGGAAGACAAGATTAAGAAAGGCTTGTTAGCATTTACGTTTGTAATGCTAATGGGTGTGTTGGGCAAATGTTGCAGCGGAGCTGGTAGCAGATGTGCAGCACAAACGTACAAACAACAAAAGAATAGTATCGCTTATGACACTATTCAAGTTGTCAATAAGAATATAGAATCTATCTATTTGATGGATAACAAACAGTACATGATATATCGTTTAAACGATTGTAGTGAAGCTGTAAGTGTTTCCAAAACAATAGTAGACTATATTCTTCTTTGCCGTGAGCTTAATTGCTCATGTAAACTCGCTATACTTCGTCGACAAAAAGACGGAGTTCTCTCTCGCGTTATCAAGTATAATAATAAACTTGATAAAACTACCAAAGAACAAAACATTCTCGCTTTTAAAATTTATCAAAAATGACAACAAAAGCAAACATTGAGAAGCCAGAGATGACTTTCTCGTTCTATTTCGATAGAACAAACCAGTTTTCACCAATTGTAATCGACAGAGCTTTGACTCGTCGCGATAATGGTGCAGACTCTTTCCGTGTTAAAATTGCTAAGAACACGGCAACCATTTACGTTTTCGGTATCAAAGATAGAGTTGCTGTAGGCAAAACTATGGTCGATATCGCTATAGGTTTGTATTCAACCTCTGCAATGAACCACATGCTGGACATGACAAAAACCATGGCTGATGTGTTACAGGAAATTCGTAATAAATGTAGCAATGATGAAACAAAGACTCCAAAACCTCGTAAGAAGGTATCACGCAGACGTAAGACGTCTGAAGAGTAGTTGTACCCAATCAGGATACGAGCTTCGTCCAAAAGACGAGGCTTCATCCGATTGGATATGTGTATTATCTATGTCAGATTATGAGATAGACGAAATACCAGAGAATTGTAACATTAGTAACGAACCGTATTTCCTTTCACCAGGGGATTACGACAAATACAGAGAAAAGTATGGATACGAATATTAGACAGTATATACTTATCAATGTAGTAGCAGCATGCATATCTGCAATGATATTTGGCGTTAATTCATTGATATTGTGGCAAATAAATGACAAACAAAGCGGTTATTATTTGTGGGACGATGGCCCACATCACATACTCACAATATCATTAGTTATATCATTAATCGTGCTCGCATGGTTTATGATTATGAATATCTCCGAAGTAAATAAACTATTAAAACGTAAATAAAATGGAAACGACAACAGCAACAACAACCGTAAAAGACCTTGTTTCAATCGTAACAAACCTATCGGAAAAAGCAACAGAGCTCGAAAAGCAGGTTAGTAAGCTCGAAAAAGAAAATGCTGCACTTAAAAAACAAGTAGATAAATCTGAAGAGCGTATTATGCATGCATACAAGGACGGATACGGTACAGCATTCTCAAACTTGGCGAACGAGATGCAGAAATTACGTGACGCAGCATGTCCGACAGAATGTACAGATACTGACCCAGAAGGCGCAGATTACGACATTGACGTCCCTCTTGAGACGGATAAAATAGAAAATAGCAATGTAGTATATCAATTGTTCGCATTTGGAATCTTAGACGAACATTACAAAGAAGTCATAGGGAACCTAATACGCGAACACTACTCGTTTCGCATATCTGGCACAGAGCCGTTTGAAAACGACCACTTAGAGGCAATATATTTGGACAAAGACCATGTTCAGCACGAACCGTTTGATGACGGCATTGTCCTTTATGAAGGATGTCTGTATATAAACGTAGTATGCGGCGAAGAGTATGTGGCTGACGAAATGGCTACAGGGTTGAATAGATTGATAGAAAATTCAACTGACTTCGGTAACGAAACAGGTATAAGTTATGTGAAGTATTTTGAATAAAACTTTCCGTATTGGGAGTGTGGCCTCGTGCCACATTCCCGGTATATTGTAAAACGACCACGATTAACCATCGTGTCTGTTCAAAGTCAGAATAAACGTTGATGACAATATACAGAGTTAATTAACAAAATTTACAAATCTTTTAAACATTTATCAAAAATGAAAAAGTTTATTTCAATGGCATTCATGATGATTGCCGCAGTGTTGATGTTCTCTTCATGTGCTCACAAAAGTGGACATTTGAAGAAGGTAGATGAACCTAAGGTCGATTCAAGCGATGTTGCATTTGTGCAAGCTTGTCTCGACCAAATGCAGACTCCTGAATGGACTGACCCGAATGAGGCAATGGCAAGCTTTATAAAAGCTCGACAAGACGCTCATACGGACAGTGTCATTAAGAGTATTCCAATTGCTCATCTTGAGCGAATGTGCTCCGTAGTCGCGGATAAATACGGTGTTATTACACCTGAATTAGTCGCGAAAGAGTATGACGAATCTTATGACAAAGTATACAAACATTTGTCCGGAGGAGAATACTCAGCCTACGAAGACCATGCGGACCTTCACCATTACGACGAAATAGATACAACTAAAGAAATAAAGTAGTATGGAGAAGAGAGCATTGACAATTCTGTATACCGGTACAGAAATACCACAGAATGTGATTGACCGCATAATGCGTGCTATGTCAACATGGTGCGGTGCCAAAGATACTGTACAGATTTATACCTTTACAGAGAACGACATCGTAAAACTGTTGGCAAAGTCTGCGTTAAGTGAGAATTCTGATGACGCAACTGCGAAATGTAAGAACGGCGACGAAGCTATCAGCATCATACTCAAAGCATGTGTTGATGAGAATGACATCGCTGGACGCGACCCTGTTAGAGAGGCTGTAAACCTCTATATAGCAGCAAGTGATGCAGCAGACCACGTGTTGGACAACACTGCAACAAACGACGAATTAAAGCTTATACAAGCTATTCGTACAGTAGGTCAAGGATGTATCCACACGACCAATGTGGGGTACACAAGAGAGTTACATAGTGCAGTTTGTTCAACTTATATCAGAATATTTCACAAAGATGGCACACTCAAGAAACGATAGAATAAATCGTGACTATGAGTCGCAAAACAAGCATGCGACCGCAAAGCCTTATAAACGTAGTAAACAAACAACATTCGACGATTATGATGTACCGGATAAATACTTTCAAAACTATATCCGCTGGTAAGAAAGTAAAAATCGGGTCATCTTGGTATCCGACCCAACAAGAGGCCCTCGCAGCTCAAAAAGCTATTAATAGCTTTAAAGAGGGTACTCGAGTTGGGCAATTCCGAGAAAATGGCCCTATTGTAAAGAAAACATTGGGTGGACATTATGCGTCAAACCCAGTAAAAGACGATCGTTACTAACCCGATCATATAGATAGGTTAGATAGTTAATTAACAATTTAAATCATTATCAAAATGGCAAAGAAAGAAGTAAAGAACCAGGAAGTAAAGAACGAAACAGTAGACACAACAGTTCAGAACGAAGCTAATGTAGATGTAGATACTACATTCGACAAGCTCAAGAGTGGCAACCTTGTAAGTCAGACCATCAATGAGAAGGCCTTGGAAGAGATTGCCAAGTCTCGCGAAGAGTCTCAGATTCGCGACGTTAAGTCGGCAATTGAAGAGGCTGAGTATACTAACCTCAAGACGGTTATCGTTCTTCGCCATCAGCGCCGTAATAGCAAGGTGGCTAAGCGTCTTACCGTTGAGACAAAAGAATTGCTCGATGCTTTTGCAGGCACCACAAACGAGAAAGGTGAGTTTGTAAAGGGTACTATGACTAAGTCAGAGTACGAGAAGAAGCGCGATAAGGTCATCTCTGACGCAAACCGTGAGCTTCGTGAAGCTAAAGATATCTACAATGAAGAGCTTACTGAGCTTCATGATAGATTCCCGAACTACTGGTCATTCGAGTGCGGTTGGAATAACGTATTGTTCAATTTCAACATGCCTCGCTAAGTGTAAAAGATAGCGATATCTAAACATTACAACAGTCCTACGTACAGAATCTTCGAATCAGCTGCGTCGAATACTCCTCTCTAGGGACCAACCTATAATGCTGTTGGCGACGATATAAAGGGTATCGTAGGTGAATTAACACCAGCCTAAGAGTCTTAGAACCATGGCGGACAAAAGATCTCAACATAGGGATTTAAAACTATATGTACACAGATCAACAATTATAGTTTAGTGAACCATCGAGTCAATAGTATGTGGCGACGTGTGTACCAGGTACTATTCTAAACTTACTGTCAAAGTGTTTCCGTTTGCAACTCTCCAAGAGCCTCCGAGCCAGAGATTATTGCAACATTATATTTGTGTTTGCATGTATTTACATCATTGTATGTTTATGAATAGGATAGGAGTAGCTAACCTATTCTGTTTATCGAATATACTTTGATGTAAATTTCATGCATCCGCCGTGGCGAATCTGATCAATTTTCCACGGTACTAATGAAATCGTTTGAGTATGAGTTAATTTATACGGACCGCGGTTCGACTCCGCGCACCTCCACAATAGATTTGTTTTGTTTTAATTGGTTTATTGTTTAAGACCGAGCTGGGTATCTCATAAAACTGCCTACTCGGGGGTGTACAGGTTTTGACGTATGGAGGAAGTAAATACGAGATTTCAGAAATCGATAAATCAGAACAACAACATTGTTGACTATACTCACGTAGCGTAAGTATCAGTCCCGACAATTCCGTGAGTCGGCTAACAGAATCGGGTTGGAGAAGTACTAATTAAAGGAGTTGCGAGGTTCGAATCCTCACTTCTCCTCAATCATTAAAATCAAAGACGATGAAAGGTTTCAAAGCAATGCTAAGTGATAGACTGCCTATCACGTGGGAAATGGCTCTACTTAAGTGTGGAGCTAAACTTCGATGGATTGATAGAGTGTATGAGGTACACCTCAGACATCTTCATAAATCGATACGCGCAGAAAATGTAAAGTTTTTAACAGGAGGAGATGCTAAATCCGCAACATTTATGGAAACAGTAGACCCAGATGGTCTAATGTTTTGTGACGACAATGACCAGTATAGATATTGGATTGCTGTTCGTTCGTGGGTATGGAATTATGATAGAAGATTACCACGTCTTCTTTTAAAACCATCCTTCTCTGTAAACGATGTATTGCGAGAACTAAATGTGCCACATGTAAATAAAAAAATAATGTCTTACATTACTAAAAACAATTATTACAATGGCAAATAAAGGTTTTCCAATTTCACCTGGACTATATATAGCTCAGCGTGATTACGACGTAGTCCTGTTAAAGATTACAGGTATGTATCCGACTTTTACAGTCGGTAAGACTCTCTACTTAACTTCATTGATAAGTAGCAACACTCTCAAGGAAGCTTCGAAGGACATAGTGAATAACATCATATTGTTCTCCGATAAATGGAAATTCACACAATTGGAAGGTATTGACATGCGTGTATTTCCTAAGCTTGCATTTAAACCTGACGGACACTTGGACCTCAGTACTGATGAATTGTTATCAGTACAAAGCACATACTATCGTATGCGGCAGAGTGGAGTGTCATTGTCTAAGATTATGTGGGCGTTGGTATATGAATACAAAGTCCCGATGGAGCAAATATCGAAAATGATTGAATTATTTGATAATCGTTCGAGTCATGCTTATTAAAGGACCATTCCAACGCTTCCTAAACCAAGACACACTGAGAGAACAGTATGGTGAATTGCGTAAGTTATATCATGCGTATCAATATGATATAAATTATTGTAGTTACTGTATCTCACCGTTTGACAAAGCTCGTTGCATCACAAACCACGATTTGCGTAAGTGGTTGATGTGGGTTAATACAAACGTGATAATGTGTCTTGGTTTAGATTGGGAAGTTACAACTCGTATTAAATTGCGCATAGCCTCAAGTATGTTGAATAAAGTAGACGGCTTGACGGACTTAGAAAAGGTGCAAATATTTGTTACTTTGAAGGATAATATAAATAAAGACCTATATAAGATAACAATAGACGAGTTACCATTTTAATATTTGTAATTATGAAAGCCCCAAAAATTACTCCAGAAGAAATTGGGCTTATCAAAAGATGCCAAAGCGGTTCAGAAGCTGCTTTTACCTTATTGTACCATAAATACAAAGGTTTTGTCGTAATGTTGTTAAAACAATACGTAAAAGACCTCGATGAAGCCAATGATATATCCAACATTGTATTTCTAAAGGTGCATAAGAAACTCTCACAGTTTACAGACTATTCATCATTTGGTGGATGGTTACGTATCCTAACAAAGAACACTGCTATAGACTATTTACGAACAGTACGCAACAAAATGGTGTCCATAGACGACCAAGGGAACGGGATTCAATTGTCTGATATTAAAGACCCAGCAATAGATAATGAAAACAGAATGACATATCAATATTTGTTGGAATTATTTGAAAATCTCCCTCCACTACATCAAAAAATAATGCGTTTGTTTTATGAAAAGAATATGACAGTTGCTCAAATAAGTAAATCGATTAATGTGCCAATTGGAACTATAAAGTCGTGTTTGCACAGAGATCGAATTAATCTCAAAAAACAATTAAACCTATGTTAAACTTACTTACATTCTTCGTTGGAATAGTAACGATATTCTTGCTTGCCCGTTATAACAAGAGTAACAAACTATTCTGGTTGCTTTTCATCTCTATGATGACAGGCTTCGCCGGAGGAACTATCGTAACGAGATTATACGATAGTAGTAAGAAAGATTACGTAGACACCGTAACACAGAACACGATGTTGTCTGAGTTGCCAGCTTGTGCACTCTTTGCACAAACTCCTGACAACACAGACTTGGTTCCTTCTGTAGAAGGTGGTAAATCTACAACAGCGTTCTATACAGAATGTCTGTATCTTTCTACTCCGGAGTATCAATCCATATCAAATCCCCGTGATTGTGGATTAGATACAAGCCCGTTTGACACATCCTGAATATCTAATACGATTCCAGGATAAGTCATCAACAACCATTTTTTAAATAACATTAGTAAATAACTTTTTAAATCATTATCAAAATGAAAAAGAATAATAGCAATATCCAGAAGAAGTCTAAGACAACAACAGTAAAGAACGCAGATAAGAAAGTAGCTATACCCGCAGCAGCTCCTGAGGAGCCGGCAGTAGTAGAAACCGTAGAAGCCGAAACGGTGGAGACCGAAAAGTCTCCTGAGGTAAACGTTTCTCAGATTACTACAAAGAATATGACCGGTTCAACAAGCTCGAAGCTTGATGCAAACCATCGTGTAGCCTTGCTTGATTTGGCTGATAGCATTTTCCGTCGTGACCCGAATGCGGAGCAACGATTCACTGTAGAAATACGTGAAAATGTCAATGCTATCGTCGCAGCTGGTGTTGTGGCTTCTCTGGCAGATGAAGCCGTATACGGAGATTCTACATTCTCCGCTGTACTGAAAGGTACTATGTATCCGCAACTCGTAGTAACCGCAAAAGATATGGGTATCACCTTGCCCAATATCAAAGCTCTCCCGACAAACAAGGATGGTGACATCCAAATCGAGAGCAAACAAATCAAGGTGTCGAAACAGGCTAAAGAAAAGTTAGCTGAGGAACACGCAATCGAAGAAGAGAAACCTGAACTTGACCCAGTAAAGGTTGCTCAAATGGATGAGGACGCCCTTCGTAAGGCACTCAACTATCTCTTGATTGTTGGTCCGAAGAAAACCAATATTAAGACAACGCTTGTAAACGTTGTTGATTTTATGCGTGAATATCGTATGAATCTTGCCGATAAAGCTGAGAACGCTGCAGATGCAAAGCTGAAGTATGACAGTTATACTGTCGACCAGTGGCTCATGGATGCGTTCTCATACGTAAAACCAACCTTTCTTCTTCACGGGATTGGCAGAGGCCTCTGCTCCATGGTATCCCTTGAGAAAGGTCCCGTTTCCGCTTTCTGTATTCTCAGAAAGTCTCTCACAAATCCCGACGACAAGACTGTGGTATGGGATGACCAGTCCATTGCCGATGGTGTTAAAGCTATCGTGTATCTTGTAGCAAAGAATGCGATTGACGATGAGCAGAAGAATCTCAATGCTCTCGACAAGAAGGCTAAGGACTATAAGGACGTATCCGAGAAATATCAGGCTTCTATCAAGCACTATCAGGACATCTTGAACTGGCTTGGTACACCTGACGCTGATTACATCTCAGGCTTCCTGAAGCGTGTTGATGAGGACAAAGACCCGTTTGCTATTAAGTTGATGGGACGCCTTGCAGACGCTTATTATCCAGGTAAGGCTCGCGGTGGTTTCAAGAACTATGATTACAACATCGTTCAGCATATGGGTATCATCTGTAACATGTTCAAAGACGAACTGTCTAAGGATGAGACCTATATGGAGGCAAATCTCTCTGACCTCGTAGCATATACTGAGGACGAAATCAAAGAGATGCGTAAAGCCGAAGCAGAAGCAGCAGCCGCAGAAAAGAAGGAAGAAACAAAAAACGCATAAAGCAGTTACGAACCATTCGAAAGAAGAGACACATACAGCTCGTAGTTGACGATGTAAAGGATTCTTTGAAGAGCGTCATGAACTCTATCAAGAGTCGTTTACACGTCGGCCTCGACGCAGGTGGCGATATTAAGTTTGGTCGTCGTTCGTAATTGCGTAACATTTCAAACATTATCAAAATGGCAGAAATACATATTGGAAGTAAAAGAAAGCTTAGAAAAGTATTAGCAGATTTCGAGAGAAAAGGGATAAGCCATAATCTATCAAAGACTACGCCTATCTCAAGACGCAATGGTATAACCGTGATTGTAGACTTCGAAAAGAAGGAGGCAATTGCATAAATCATTATCAAAATGAAGAAGTTATCGACAATTATCACGTGTTCATTACTACTCGCATATGGCGCGATTGTAGGATTAAATAACCGTGACCCTGGTGTAACTGTAACAGCTGCACCAGTGATGCCAGCGATGGCAAGTATGCCACTTGATCTCCAGCTGAGTCAAGTGAAGCATGACACTGTATATATTAACAGTAGTCAGCAGTGCAACCACAAAGAGCGTGTAAAAGAGATAAAAGTACCTTATGCAGTACATGATACGTTGTATGTACCTGTATTGTATATTGCTGAGTCTCAGGATCGTGAGGACGAAACCTGTAGTAACGCTAAATATGTTGTCAGGAAAGCGCAACCTGGTGATATAAACTACGAAACGAAATTCAGTCCGGGGAAGGGCAGCTAAGACTGTCCAGCCGCAGGCATTCCCGTCAGTGCTTATAGTGGGTCTCATTAGCCCATGCACGAAACAAACTTAATCCGAGAATATGTCAACCTCTCTTGGAGGCGAGAAACTCAAAAGGTAGGATAAAATGTGTATTGCGTGAAAAACAATACATAAGTAGGGAGAGCGTTGTATCAACCCTAACACATTTATGAGAACCGACTGGTGATAAATGTAAGGAAGACGCGTAAGTCTCAAGAAGAGCAAAACGAACCGGTAGCTATACTCTTTACAACTTTGATGTAGGTTGTATTGGTAACCGTATACAAGTGTGGCAACATATAGAACTCCAAATTCTATATGATACATCAATTAGCTTAGCTTAGTGTTCCACAGGTCCAAACTGTGTATGAAGGAGTGAATATTTTGTTAGGGCATGAGATTAGGATAGAGAAGGACTTGGTAGGTAGTGTATGATTTAGATTATACTATTGTCAGTTAGACCAAGCTACGCAGTACACGTAGTGTCCAGGAATAAAACCGTGCTGTTTGATTCAGCAGCCTTTTGAGCCAAAGAAGGGTCCAGAGATGCGGTAAAAAGTAGCGGCTGAGAAAACTATCCCCTTATGATGAAACAAGACCGCCAGGCTTTGGTCGTTCATGCGGTATATAAAGAGTAAAATGACTGGGTGGATTGGGCAATTCCACAGCTTCCAGAGGCAGCGTTCATAGGCCTGAGGATAGGATTGTACAACATCGCGTTAGCGGCCGTGTTGTGCATGAAATGTGACATAAGGTGACTACTTGACAGTCAAGAAACCCCATGTAATGCTTTATGGGAGAACATTAAGCGTACATTAGCTGATTCGAGATATAACACTCCAGTTATAATCAACCTCCGCTAATGCCAATAAAGTTTTACATAATTAGTACACACATGTTCATTAGGTATACAATATCTATAATTCTCTGCGGAATAATAATAGTTATTCACAAGAAAGAAAAAAGAACCGTATGATTGTAGTGCGATATCTGAGCATAAGTAAGTGTATGAAAAAGATGTAATTCATGGTGTAGGAACAAAACTACATATTAGAGTATTTGATGTGAACATTTATTAACAAAATTGGTGTCCCTGGATAGTGAAAAACTTACGTTGTAAGTAAGGAGTAATGAGGTCCAGAAGTCCGAGTACCAACCGTTGTAGGTAGCCAGTGGTAAAGTATACATCCGCAAGTGTATGCGTAACATTAAAGGCAGA
Organism: bacterium; assembly: GCA_963631525.1. Lineage (GTDB taxonomy): Bacteria > Bacillota > Clostridia > Lachnospirales > Lachnospiraceae > Coprococcus_C. The sequence goes on along the minus strand of CAVGQQ010000005.1, from coordinate 48,673 downwards.
ACCAATACGGAAAGTGTAGTAGGCAGCATACTATTAAAACGAGAAATCGTACTAGCAGTGCAAAAGCGTATGCCTGTAGGAGTGATAACCTACCACGGTCTATACTGTCTCTATAGGGCGTGAAAATAGTATGTGGGTGATAACACACAAGTACGTACAGGGGTGAGATCCCTTACATTCGTGTACTATAAATAAAAAGCAGAGTTTTTAGCAAGGTTTTCTATCGAATAACCACCGTAAGAATTAATGATACCCCCTGAAGGCTAGATTCTTTCGACAACGAGATGTGATGATTGATTGTTCTACACATTTAAATAAAAAGAACTGGGGCAGATGCGCCTAATCAGTATCGCAAGACTGTACAGCATCAGAGAATATTGAAATGTTTAGGAAATACACAGGAAGATATTCTCAAAACTTATTTTTGTTGGTTAATGCTGACTACCTCAGCCAATGAACCCTCCGCGATTCCAGAAACATCAGAGCGTTGGACGGGTGGTCAGCATAAATTTAGTTTCAAAAAATTAAATTATACTCTATTAGATTCGATACATGACGTATAAAAGGTCATTCGAAGCTTTCAGTCGTATTATTGTTTAATCGGGCTGTGCTAACTCTACCGTTGGGTTCCCGTTGCATGATTTACGCTATAAAGCGGTTCTTCAGAAGTAAGAACACCTTTGTGCACGAATCTTGAGTATAAAAAGTTTTTTCACTCTAAGTGATATTCGGTTTACCCTCAACCGTGAGAGGGAATATAATTTAACTTATCGTGGGTGTAATCAAACACGATATCAAAAAGGATAAGTAAAATGGAAAATTCAGTAAATATCAATGTACGTTTAGTAGAAGACAACCGTGTAAACATTAGTAGTTTTGGCGCGCTTTATGGTAAGCGCATCTTTAAGGCAGCAAAGATTCCATGCGATTTGGACTTTGCTAAGCATCTTCGTGATGCAAACGAGCGTAACGGACTTACAACAAACAGAACTCCGTTCCGTTATAAGGTCATTCCTATTGACATTGTAGGACTCGACCTTGATAAGGACATCGATGGTACAGACATCATTGTTATCAATAAGGGTCGCGTTGATGAAGCAGGCGAGTCTATTGAGGTTCGTTGTCCGATTGATAATGAGAAGTTTACGAAGGATGTAACCACTGAGAACATTACAGATGCTCTCAACAAGGACAAGAATCTCAGTACAGTATATTTTGCAAACGCAAAGAAACTGACCGAGGCTCTGAATCCTTCAAATGCGAACGAGATACATCGTATTGAGGAGCTTATGAACATTCTTGAGAAGGAGAAGAAGGCTATTCAAGATACGCTCGACCGCAATATCTCAAGTGTAAATGATTACTATAACCAGCTCGACTCTAAGAAGGGCCAGGTTCATGTAAGTGTGAATGTTGAATAATGAAACAGATTAGTCAACGTAGCAAACTGCAAATTCAAATTCTATTCTTGGACGAGGCAATCAAACGGAACCTGATTGACGATTCTAAGAAAGAATTATTTAGTCGCGTCACCATTAACGATGACGGTTCTATCACTTTTGGAAAGACAGGGTGTCTTTGGTGGAATCGTCTCCTTGGTGACGAGAAGACTATCTCTTTTGCAGATTTCGCTTTAAGAACTGTAGCAGCTCTTGCAGGACAGAAGCGTAATGTCAACGACGTGATACTCAAAGGCTTGAGTGAGGAGATAATACGTAACGCTGTCATGGAAGAGCAGTATGATATGGTCGTAGACCGTTTGTTTGACGCCGCACGATACGGCGTGAAAGGCCCCCTCAATACTGAGGGATTCTCTGTTAGTGATAAAATTGACAAGCATATCCGTATAGAATCCAAGGACGGCATTAAAATCGCGCGATTGCCGGGGTCAGGCGACCCCTTGTGCGAAGTCAAAATTGGAGTCAAGGGTATTAATGTTTACGAGTAATCTTATTTAGTAGGTTCAACAGGTGTTGGATTACTAATGTACAAAGATTTCTACATATTATTCACTTAGGGTGGGACGCATGAGCGTCCTGCCTTTATGCCTCTATGTCGGAATGGGTAGACGAGACAGACTTAAAATCTGTTGGACAGTAATGTCCGTGTGGGTTCGAGTCCCACTGGAGGTACCCCATTTTTTTTGTACCTCGATATAACTGTTCGTGAGAATAGTTATACCATTTTAAAAAGTGAATATTACTCATAGTTTACACACAGCGGTTCGTGAGAATAGCTGTGTTCTGTATTGTTTTTTAGAACACGTAGGAGAGCGAGACTCCATACAAGAGCCAGGTAGACGATTTCAAATTCATTGTACGTATGTTTAATTTAAATCAAAAGTTATGAATAAGACAAAATCAATGAAATTGAACTCTAAGGATATTATTATTGCTCGTGATAACATCTGTAAAACAAAAACCAAGTATTGGCGAATCATTCGTTCTGAAAATGTAATGACAAAGAAAGCCAAACTTGCAGGTATGGGTTCAGGTTTTGACCTGAATCAATTGTATAATCAGATTACCCAGATGTCTGATACACTCATCAAAATTAAACTTATGTTGAATGCTATTAATAATGGTATTACGAAGTTTAACTTTGAAGATGCGAAGAAGACACATTATTATACAATTTATGCTGCCTGTGAGAAAAAAGAGCAGCTCGCCCACTGGGAGGAGATTCTCAAGAAAAGCACAATCAACCCTGCCACTAAAGCAAAAGCTGGTGCTAAGGGTACCGGTAAGATAGAAATTTTCTCATCTGCCAAAATTACTTCAATCAAGAAGAAACTACAGCTTGAAATTAATAAGCTGGATGCCGATATAGCCAAGTTTAACGGCGAGGCAGAGCTGGAAATCGATGGCGATTTTGATGATATTGCTAACTATTATACAGCTTAACATAAATATTGGGTTATGTGAATAGGTCAATACAACGATATGCAGGGTCGGGTCCTGCCATAACTACACGCAATTTATTTGCTTCTAAGCGTCATTTTCGCTTCAGACGAATAATCTATAGCCACGAATAGTAAATGCCGTCAGAACGCACGAAAATGGCCTTAGAAGCGATTTTTCTAACCCTTTTAAAGCATAATCAATATGAAAAAACAAGATATAAAGAAAGCTCTTAATAAAGTAGATTCAAACACTAAAATAGTTGAAAAATTTGACAAGTTTTGTACAACCAGTCGTGCTAAACATCTCGTTATTGATGTCGACCGTCTTGGTTTAAACGACCTTCTTAAGAAATATCAGTTACAGTATCTTAAGAAATTACGTCCTGCTGGTTCAGAAACAGCAATACGTACATTTATACGCAGTCGTTTGTATAAACTTGGAGTAAACCATGACTATACGCATGTCATTAACGGTACATTTAAACGCCGTAAAGACATCAACTTCTCTCTTCCTTGGTCGTTAACTAAGGAAGAGATAACAACCATTTGGAAGAATCGTTCAACTAAGTTAGGATATGCAGACCGTATGCATAGACTCGAAGAGCATAAGATAAACAAGTGGGAAGACAAACATCGTCCTACTTGGAATGAACTTCGTCAAGATTTATTCCCACGAACGCTTATAGATGCATTCTTGAACACTCGTGATGAAAAGCTTGAGGAAATACGTAGCGACCTTTCGTACAGATACATGCCGGAAGATTGCTGTAAAGTCACCGTTCGTTATTATAAAGGTGATGAAATAGTTGAAGAAATGTTTGGTCACTTTCGTGACCCTCGATATATAATAGATACCAGACCTTCATACTTCTTGTTGAAGAATAAAAATGAGTTTATTCATAAACAAGGAGACGCGTTAAAGAATCGTGCAGAATATATGTACGGTAAAGACTTTATATGTCTACGTGTATACTGTCACAACAGTGATAGCAGGATTGGTATGTGGATTGTATAACACTCACATAGGCACAAAATAAAGGATTCCTGTATCATAGTGCATTTAATTTAAGTATTAATATTTACAAATCGGTGTAAAGGACATCGAGATGTATTGTTTTAGGGTTTAAGTTAATTGATGCTAAATAATCGCACCGGATGAGCACGAGGTTCGAGCCCTCGACAGGAACTATAACTAAGAATCATTGAATCATGTTAATACACAACAAAGTAGTAATGGTCTACGATATAGAAGTGTTTCCTAATGTGTTTCATTGTGTTGTTAAAAGCACTGATGACGACGAGTTGCATAAGTTTGAAATATCTGAACGTAAGAATCAGGTATCAGAGCTTGTGCAACTTTTTACAAACAACAAATATCTATTTTGTGGTTACAATAATCATCATTACGACGATGTTATAATCAATTATATGATAGAGTTTGTAAATGTAATGAATCGTATGAATTACGCTGAAGTTACGAGGTCATTGTGTTCTTTATCAAACACGATAATACAAGCAGGAGATGGTGATATAAGTAGATATAAACGCTGGAAATATGCTAATTATTTCGATTCAATGGATTTATTAACGATGATGTTTAGCTCTAAGTTAAGAGTTGGATTGAAATCAATGCAGATAACCATGCAATATCCCAATGTATTAGAATACAATGGTGATTTTACAGGCTACTTACATGAAAAAGACATTGACGAGATGATTAGTTACAACATAAACGATGTAGAGTCAACGTACTCCTTACTGATGCATTTGCAAAAGAAGGGAGATATTGACCTACGTTTGTTTATAGAAAAAGAATACGGGTTTGACGCACTTTCGATGGATAGTGTAAAGTTTGGTGAAACATTGCTGGCTAAAAAAGTTTGCGAGGAATTACACATAAACAAAAGACAACTGGAACAAATGCGGTCACCGATGGATTACATTCCATTGAAGGACGTCATACTCCCGTTCATACAATACAAAAATCCAAAGTTCCAGGAGGCTCTTGAAGATATGAAACGCCAAGTCGTATCTTCTAAAAAGACCACTGGGGTAAAAAACTACGAGAACAAGTTTGTTGTCTCGAATATGCGGTATTCAATCGGTGTTGGAGGAATTCATTCTCTAAACGAACCGAGAATATACGTTCCGAAGGAAGATGAATACTTAGGTCACTTAGATGTGGCTTCAATGTATCCGTCTTTCATAGTGCAGTATGGGTGGTTTCCACGGCACTTAGGTAAAGCAGGCCTGGATGTATACACGAATATATATCGTGAAAGGATACAAGCCAAGCATAGCGGACAGAAAAATAAGAATTTAGCCTTAAAACTGGTTCTTAACTCTGTCACAGGAAAAATGCAACAAGAGACTTCATGGATGTACGATCCATTTAGTGTGTTTAAGATAAGGATAAACGGGCAATTAATCCTTCTCATGTTAGTCGACAGATTACTTGAGTTCTCCTGTGAGATTGTACAGGTAAACACTGACGGTGTTATGTTTATTGCTAAAAAGGCGTACAAAGATGCTATAATGGAATCGGTAGCACAACTTGAGCAATTAACTAAGCTCTCTTTTGAAGCAGATAGCTATGAAGCGTTTTATCAGTTCGCAGTCAACGACTACTTTGGTGTGGTTGACGGGTACTCGCAATCTCGAGACCCAAAACTGATAGAAAAGAAAGGTATGTTTATAACAGAACCAGTATTGGGTAAAGGATTAGCACCAACCATTATCCCTGAGGCTGTTATAAACTACTTTGTAAATGGTACACCCATAGAGGATACTGTTAAATCGTGTCAAGATATACATAAGTTTATCATGTCACAACGTGTAGACCGTAAGTTTAAAGTTGAATATGCTGACAAGTATGTACAACGAATAAGCAGATGGTATGCAAGTACAAATGGATATTATCTATATACTGTTGATGAGTCACAGACTCCCTTCAAGTATACAAACTTGTTAAAGAAGTCAGGTGTCACATTGATAAACAAGATAGATAATGTTCCTATTTCCGAAAGGAAAATTAACTACGCTTACTACATAAGCGAAGCGAGAAAAATAGTGAATCAGCTGGCATGTAGACAGCTTGATTTATTCCAATCTTGTTAACCTAAGAGTATAAAAGATGATAGTGGAATTAGACACCAAACTTCTGGAACTTCCAGAAGAAATCAATTTGAATCAATTGGTATTCCTTAGTATGGTATTGAATAAGAATCAAAGTACATATGATCAAGACGTTCGTAAGTTAGTCAGCCTTATACGTGACGACGAAATATCATACTTAATCGACAAAGGTTTGATCACTTCGATGGAGAGAAGTAGATCTGTACTATATGAAGCAAGCAAATATTTAAAGGACTTTATGGAGCCTCCTAAAGACCTATTTGACTTGTTTTATGATATGTACCCTATTTATGTCTTACGTTCAGACGGAAGTAAATCCTTCCTAAGAGCGAACAAAAACAAATGCCGTAAGCTTTACAACATCCAAACAGGTGGAAATAAAGCTATGTGTGAGCATCTAAACAAATGTTTGCAGTACGAAATCGATAAAAAGATGACGACTGGAAAGATGTGTTATATGAAAACAATGCTCAAGTGGCTACAAGACAGACAATGGGAAACCTATGACGAAGAGATGTCTATGACAGAACAAACAGCACAGAATACGTATGGAACAGAACTCATATAATTTGAAGATTCGTCCCATATCGGTTGTAACAGATGAAGCGATAAGCTACATCAAATCCAGAAAGGAGCACGATATAACATCGCTTGCCACTCGATGGAATAAACTCAACAAGTGCTGTATGGGAGGAATAGAACCAAATTGTGTATACACAATTGCTGGTATCTCTGGAAGTGGTAAGAGTTCATTTGCAAATCTTATCGCCACTGATTTAATTGATTATAATCCTGAAGCAAATACTATTGTACTCGTGTTCTCGTTAGAGATGGTTGGATTTAGGCAGATTGGAAGAACGCTTTCTAATAAATTAAGGAAAACGACTTCTGATTTGTATAGTTCTCAACAGGACCTAGACGATGCTACATTTGAACAAATCGTCAATGTTTCCAAGCAGATTAGGAATTATCCCATATACTTTGTGGATGACCCTGGTACACCTGAACAAATAGATTTGACAATTCAATACTTCTACGAAAAGTACGTTAGGGATACTGGTAAACATTTTGTAATTATGTATGACCATACCTTATTAACAAAACGTATTGGTAGTGCTATTGAAACTCTTAGTGCTTTACAAGAAGTTTTCATTAGAACTAAAAAATTACCTATGACCTCTGTAATACAGTTGTCACAGATGAATAGAAGAATTGAAGAGCCAGAAAGGATTAACAACCCGTCTTCTCATTATCCGATGAGAAGTGATTTATCTTCTTCTGATTCGATATTTCAGGCGAGTGATTACGTACTTGTAATACACAGACCTGAGATTCTTGGGATTCAAGAGTATGGTCCGAATCGTCTACCTACCTTGAACAAGGTATACATTCACATCTTGAAGAATCGAGATGCAGGTAAACCTTGTATTCTTGAATTTGAAAACGATCTTGCTTTTAATAATCTTATAGAAACAGGTATCGCATCAGAAAATTAATTAACATTTTAAAGGCTGAAAAATTATGAAAAAGTATACATTCAATCTCAATAATACTACTAAGACTATTAATCCCAGTAACACAACTAACAATTATTCTGAGATTCTTGACAACATTATATCTGCTAATATAAAGAAGGCCAATCCGTATTTCTATGACCTTAAGCCAGACTTTGGTACACTTACAACAAGTACGCCAAAGAAGCAGATTGATATTGACATTACAATTGGTCAGCGTAAACCAAATATTGAGTATACTTTTGATTGCAACTCTTACAGTGACCTGTTTGACGCAATCGACTTTATTCGCAAGACAAAGCAGGAGCGTCCTTTCTACGACTATAAGCTCGCAGACGGTACGCCGATTAAATTCTTTGGAGACGAGCTTCAGATTGGTTTCGATTTGATTCCGTTGAAGGATTTCTCACAGTCTTATTTTAAGACTTTGTCTCCAGATACGCGTAAGCATATTATTGATATCACTATCGATATTAAGCGCGCAGCCTAATTGTGAATAAGAACTAACAAATAAAGATGCATTGACACATGAGCGGTTTTATATTACCAACAACACCAATTCCAGCAACTTCGACTAATCCTAAGTTTATGATATTGTACGGACGTCCTAAGGCAGGTAAAACATCTGCTTTAGCTCAACTTCCAAGTAATCTGATTATAGATCTTGAGGGTGGTTCACAATTCATAGACGCTATGGCTGTACAAGCACGTAGTGTTAAAGATTTAGGAGAGATAGCGCAAGCTATTAGAACGAAGAATGCTGAAGCTGGTCATAATTTTTACAAACATATAACAATAGATAATGCTACTCGATTAGAGGAACTTTGTCTAAGTTATGCAAAGACTCTTTATATGCAGACACCTATGGGAAAGACATACACCGGAGATGATGTACGTACATTACCAAATGGTTCTGGATACATGTATCTAAGACAAGCCGTAAGGAAGGTCTTAGACATGTTTAAGAGCCTTTGTGACGAGTTTATTCTTGTAGGGCATGTAAAAGATGTCCAGATAGAACAAAACGGCGAGGAATTGAGCCAAATGGCTTTAGACCTTGTTGGAAAGCTCGGTTCTATTGTATGTGGTGAAGCAGATGCAGTAGGATATATGTATCGTAAAGATAATGAAACGCACATAAGCTTTAAGGGTGGTGATGGTACCATTAAAGAAGCCCGTGCCCCTCATTTGAGAGGTCGGGATATTATTGTTACTATTGGTAACGAAGATGGAACACTCACTACTTATTGGGACAGAATTTATAAATCAGAAAACTAATTAGAAAGATATGTTTAGTACTAAAACAGCCGTATTTGAAAGTTCAAATAATAAATATATGTCAGCCGGTATTAACGATAATGTAACCTTGAAAGAGGTAAATGTCGTAAAATCTCCAACCGGTCGTGACTATCTCGAAGTAATATTTGAAGACGCAAGTGGAGCAACTGCTTCATTTACAGAGTGGAAGAACGAAAAGAATCAGTGGATTAAGACCGATGAAGACCTTCAGCGGCGCGATAATCTGCAGTTTGGACGTCTTTTGCAGATTCTCAAGTGTTACTTCGATGAAATTGAAGACGTAGAGCTTAATTCATTCTACGACATGATTACGTGGGTTAAGAATAAACTCGCTACTGTCGATTTGAAGAAGCTTTTACGTCTTAAGACAACCTATGACAACAAAGGATTTATTCGTGTATCAACATATGGTACATTCGTAGAGCCTATGACTGTCACAGAGACGAAGATTGTACTTACAGCAAGAGACAAAACAACTCGACCTGAAATCCCTGTAGATAAAGAAACTACAGATCCGTTTGCTAATAACAGCACTTCGGACAGTACAACTTCTGAAACTTCAAATGGTGACCTGCCATTCTAATACAGGTCTGGTGGAGCTGTTGACTCCAGTCAACTAAGAGCGGTAAATATACACTATGGGAGGATTGCACCCTCCTGCCGCTCCAGATAAAGATATACAGACGCGTATGTGATATCAACGTAACTCCAAGGCTTTTACCTGTGTACGGATTCGAAACGTATATTAGGAGAATGTAAGTCTAGCCCTTTGTTCCCGTCGTAGAGGGATTCCTGATGACCCGGGAGAGATGTGGTCGGGAGGATAGAGTACAGGCTCGAAGAAGGTTCAAATCCTTCATCCTTACTAAACGATATTTATACTCACAAGAATAGAGGGGCAGCAACAGCTCTTGTAAGCTGAAGAGTGTTATAGTCGCCTTTCCTGTATAGCGACTAGACAGCTGAATGTTCTATTTGATAGCAAGGGAAATGGAATGTACTGACTTGTTATCCGTGAGTTTTTATAATACTAAGAGCTACAAGCCAATGTATAGTACAAAAACAGCAGTTACGACTGCTACCGCGATAGGAGATATATTAGACCTCCTTGATGATTATGATATCTACTCATATTATCTTGGTACTTTTAAAGTGAACAAGCTTATCAATAGTCCGTTAAGAACTGATGATAAGAACCCTTCGTTTGCAGTGTTCGTAGGACACGAAGGAAAGTTATTCTTTAAAGACCACGGTAGTGGAGAAGGTGGAAATGCAGTAACGTTTGTAAAGCTGATTAATAATATACATACAAGAGAAGAGTTGGAAAAAGAATTACTCAGGATTTTGCGAAGGCAGAACCCTGGGAGAAAAAGGGTTATTAAATACGAATATGAACCGGCCCATAATACTGTAATAGGTATCGCAAGACAACCGTTTAACGATATTGATTTACAGTATTGGGGCCAGTTTCATATTTCTTTACCTACTCTGAATAAGTATCGTGTGTTTAGCATTAAGTATTTTCTTTGTAATGGAACCGTCAGAGGAGTCTACAAAGAAACCTGTCCTATGTATGCGTACAAAGTGTTTGATAGATTTAAAATCTATAGACCTTTATCCTCCAAGTATACTAAATGGCGTTCTAATCTGACAAATTATGACGTTCAGGGGCTTGCTGAATTGCCCGCGGGAGGCGGTGATGTTCTCATTATTACAAAATCTTTAAAGGATGTAATGACTCTGTATGAGATGGGATACAATGCAATAGCAGCGTCAAGTGAAACAACCTTTATTCCAGATGACATATTGAATAAGCTTAAACCTAAGTGGAAAACAATATTGATTCTTTATGACAGAGATGAAACAGGAGTAAAGAAAGCACGTGATTATAGTCGGAAGTATGGGTTTGACGCTTTCTTTATAAATAAGAAATTCAAAGCCAAAGACATTTCCGATGCTGTTAAAAACAACGATTATGAAAATGTAAAGAATTGGTTAGCAAAAGAATTACAACGTTATGGGAACCTCTAAAGGAAGAGTGAGGAATGCGACAAAGGTCACTAAGTATGGTATAAACTTCAGGTCTAAACTGGAATGCTATACTTATGAAGCTTTTATGAACGCTGGAATTCCAGTTAAATATGAGCCAAAGCATTTCGAGCTATTACCAAAGTTTGAATACTTGGGAGAGAAAATACGGCCTATAACATATCTTCCGGACTTCTTGGGAGAAGGATTTGTTGTAGAATGTAAAGGTCTTATGGGGGATTCGTTCCCTTTGAGATATAAACTCTTTAAGTATTACTTAAAAAAACATCGTAGCAAACGACGGTGTTATCTTGTGAGAAATCACAAACAAGTTGATGAAATGATTGAAGACATTAAATGCAATGGATATAATCGAAGAAGGAAAAATACGAAAACAGATAACCGAGGTGAAGAACAAAGCATACCAAGCGGTACTAAATAACGACCCAAAAACTGTTATGAACTGTATTCGTGAAATTCAACGGTTAGACCATAAATTATTTGACGACTGATGGATATAACAATTCCATATTACGAGGACAATACTCGTATAAATAATACAGCGATAGGATGGTTCCTCTCTGGGGGACCGTCCTATTTTCATAAAAAGATGTCTGGTGAAATCCCAGGTGAAGAAACTCGAGCTATGGCCAAAGGTACTATGATTCATATGTATCTTCTACAGCCTGATGAATTCTCAAAACATTATAAAGTAGCTGACTATAATAAACCAAAGTCTGTACAACAAGAAAACTTCTGTAATGCGTTAATCGATTCGGTTGAAATAGACCCCGATTTAGCGCTTTTAGAGGCCTATAAACGTTCGTATAGTATAATTGGTAAGTCAGATGCTAAAATGCTCTCAGAAGCAAAGGAAATAGCCTCTACGCTTAAATTTTACATCCATGTTCTACAAGATAAAGACGTAACATACATATCGTCGTACGATTTAAGTATGTTACAGAAAATCAGACAGAATGTAGAAGAGCATGTAGCGGCTAAAGAGTTGTTAGATTGTCCTACTGCCAAACATGAATTCCATATAAATTGGGATATGAGTGGTACACCATGTAAATCTTTATTGGATAGTGTTGATTTCAATACAAGGGATAAGATATGCACAATTATGGACTTAAAGACAACTGTACACCTGTATGGCTTCGAAACAAGTGTTAAGCAATATGACTACTTTAGACAATTTGAGTTTTATCGAATGGCTGCAGAATGGTATATAAGGAATGAGCTCCATTCCGATAGTGAAGGGTGGACATTTAGGGTCTACATAATCGCTATAGATACTGTATCTGACAACGCGGTGAGGGTATTTGAGTTTACTCCGGAACAACTTGAATCTCGCCACGATGATATAGTTCACGCATTGTTTGACATTGCGTGGCATGGAGAACATGGTACTTGGGACCATACTCGAGCTTATTACGAAAGTAATGGTATAGAATATTTGAATCTTTGAATCGTATATGTCTACACAAATAAAGTTTATCATTCCTCTTATAGATCCGTCTCTTACTCGTGAAGACATTAGTAAAGAGACCGGGTTTGTAGATGCATTTATATTTGACCAGAATCGTCCATCGTTAGAAAGATGTTGCTTTTTGATGTATGATGCTAAAATCAGAACGCTTGAAAGTATGAAGCGCTCGATGAAACTTCGAAGTCTTTCGTCATTACGTTCAGTTAGACACATAACATCGAATAAACGTGCATATATTGTGTACGCGTTTCAGTTTTTTGATTTTGGCTCAAGACTAATCTTTAAAGGATGTATCCCAAAACAAGAACAAGCACACCGTGTTTTACAGTTTTGGGGACTTGACGAGAAAGACGTCACCAAATGGATTTTAGACGGTTCTGGCCATACTTTTCAGAAGGATACTACATCAGTCCCTGAAGAAGACTATACACCTACTATAGGGGATTTTCGAGAGTATAGACGCAAAAAAAGGGTAGTGGTTACAAAATAACCATTACCCTTTATACGTTATATGCCTTCGGCATAATTTCATTCTAAGACAAGACGGAGGTAAATACGCCCGTTAACGACCACCTCCTCTACTCCCTCCACGAGAGCCACGTCCGTTATGATGAACTTTTACAACACCAGAACCACTGTTGCTTCCTTTACGTTTAGAAGCATCATCTCCGTACAATCTTGTCCAAGGTGCAATCTTTTCATAATAAGATGCATTCTTTTCAAGTGCTCTTGCACCACCACCGCCTACAGACTTAGGCATAGATGAATAGTAACCAGAAGTACCCCAATAAGAACCCATGTTAACTAAGTCACGGAATCTGCGTGACTTACCGTTGAACATCGAGTTAGACTTAATAATCTCGTCTGGGTCGTGTCCACTTACACCCATCATATCTAACAATAAATCATACGACCTTCCGACTTTGGAGAATGCTCCAGATACGGTAGTCACAGAAGTAATAATGTCGTTAAGTGTTGATGGGTTATACATTGTTATACGTTCAATACCTATACGCATCATGACGGCATCTAACAAGAACCACCAGTAATTATCATCGTCGTCGGGGTCTAATCCTTGAACGTATTTGTGACACATAAACGACAGTGCTACGCACCCTACAACTGCGCTAAGTTCTAATAGTATTCTCTAAGCATTATAAATCTCAGCCTTACTGATATCTGCGTTCTTAAGTTCTTCTTGTGTCATATGACCGTAGTGGAATACAAAGTTTGATAACCAATATTTAGCAGCTTTCCAAGATGTCAGTATCTTTCCCAACCCGGAGAGACCACTCGTATATACACCATTTTCAATACGACCTGTTAAGAAGTTGTAGCCTCCTCTATAATAATGTTTCTTCTTGAGTTCTTGTACTTCTTTTTTCGATAGCTGTTTGTCGGTAGGAGTTGTGGTAACCCCGTCAGAATATTCCCCTGTTATGAAATCGTCAAAACTTCTAAAGCGTTCGTTTATTGCGACAAGCATGAACACACGCAGAGTTGTTATGAAAGCGCCCCACGGATTAGATTGAATATCGGTTTTGTCGTTCGCGTTAGACATAAGCGTGACCGTTTGTGCCACTTTCTTAGCAACGGTTCCTATCTTTTGGAATTGCTCTAATGTCATAGCAGGATGTGTAAATTCAAGTACCCCGTTCTTAGATTTAACACAACTTCTTGCCTGTATAGCGCTACTATAAGCTTTATTGGCTTCCTTTAAAGACATTCCATCTTGCATACATGTTTCAAGGAAATCATCTCTGTTTAAGAATGTCTCGTTGCCGTACGCATCTTTATATAGTCTGTAGTTTCTAAATATCGCATTTGTATTCAACGCTTTAATATTATAGTCACCTACTTCAAAACCCATCATGAGCCATTCTTTATTAGCAAAACGTCTTGCGGTAGTATGATAAATATTTTTATATCTGTCCTACATTTCACCACTCATCCCAAGTTTATCCATAATAGCCATTGTACGACTGTATGACTTATGTTTGGCAATACTATAACCTGCGGAAAATACTTCCTTTGTTAAGTCCCAGACAGACATCATCAAATCGTGACCATTATAATATCTACCACATCCTGCTTCAACAAGTGTACTAATAAGAGGGTCTAAGTAAGACACTGTCATTGATATGAGTCTGAATGCAAGAGATATACGTTGTGACGCAGCTCTGGTCAAACCTAATCGTTTTGTAAACGTTTTAGACCCACCTAAGAATAGTCTACGTATCCAGTCGAACGGACGCCACCATTTGTTGTCTAATGCAGAAAACGCTTTCTTTTGTTTTTGACCGTATATTTGACGGTCTACAGCATTCTACATTAATTGATAACTGTTAGACGTTTCTCCTCCATGCTCTTTTATATTGTGAAGAATCGTTTCTATTCGAGCAACATGTTGTGATTTTACAAAGTAATTGTTTGCCATATGAGCCACCCTCAAGACATTACTAACAATGTCAGACGAAATATAGGCAGCGTCATCTACACGGTCTACAAATTGAATAGGCACATTCTTGATAGGTGTTCCGTCTGGACGTTTAATCTCACCAGTTGTGTACAATTCTGTATCAGATTCGTTGACATTAAATTTACGATTCCAATTGTATATGTAAGCTTTAAACGGATTTGTTCTACTGTACGCCATTGTGCTGTCACCTCCTATCTATGGAAGACGACCGTCATACTGAGTAAGAAACGGCAATTTACTATATGCATCTTCCATTGTAGATATAAGACCGTCGTACAATGTTGAAAGTTTTGGCTTAGACCGCATTTGGTCGTATCTGTCGTCATGATAATATTCATCCTTGGGTTGTACAAACTTTTCGTTAGACTCGTCATAATTGTAGTTTACATATTCACTACTTGAATTAAACGCGTCTACCTTACTAAACATCCCGCTTGGTACAACTTTGTACGTAGATTGTCTAGACCCGTCTCGAGCTTTAAATGTAGAAGAACCGGTGTTCGGAATTATCTCCGAGAATACGGATAGTACCATACCACCTGGAGCCAATGCATTCATTGCATTACGTCTCGCATCAGCTACCGACAAACCTGTAGACACGAGATATTGTTCGTAACGGGTTAAAATCGCATCATATGCACTTCCTTTAACGCCAAACACAAGATCGTAACCTGTAGCGGCAGGGTTTATAGCTTTTTCACCATAATACGCATCTGTAAACATATCGTCCCATCTTTCGCCATCTCTTGTTACGTCCCATTCGTACGGTATTGTGTCGTCTTTCTCATGAGCTTCCTTATTCGCCTTACGATATACCCTTATATTGGTTCTTATATCGTTTATACGTTTGTCGAGCATTCCCAGCTATCTTATAAACCCTGGTTTTTTAATAGCTCCTGTTGTAAGGTCAAAAATTTCGTCAAATTTATACTTTCCGATGGCGTCAGCAACGTCGTATCTTTTCAATAATGCACGTTTTTCAGCACTGAGTTGCAAAAGCTCGTCATACCATGCTAAGACATTAGGATTGTTTCCTACGTACTCAGAATGTATAAGAGCATCGTACATCAATGGATTTATAATAACATGCGAGAACTGTTTCTTAAACAAAGCACGTTCTGTTGCAGAATGAATATTTGATAAAGCTTCATTGAATGCATCTTCGTCAGTGGTGTATTTTATTTTGTCTCGCATATACTTTCTCCATTCCATCAAGTCGTGCGCAATTTGCCCTTCGTCGGTATCTAATTGCTTGTATTCGCCTTCTTCGTCGAACGGGTTAGCAAGTTCTTCTCTATCTGCCTAAAGTTGCGCAAGCTGTGAACGTTGTTCAGATGATAACAAATTAGGTTTAAATTTGCCATCTACGACACATGATTTTCGAAGTTCGTTTATCTGATTGTTAATGTTATCTAACGCTCGTAATGTAATTGCTGACATATGATCTATGCGTTCAAGGTAATACTTCTCTGTGTATCTTCTGTCTGCATATCTACACATAAACTTCTCCATCTCCCTTCTGTAATATTTATACTCGACATCCATATCAGATTGCTGGGCTGGGTCTGAACAAGTCGGGAATATAGGAGCTCCGTATTCATCGAGTTCCAACTTAAAGTCTTTGTCACCTAATATATGTTGTATGCGTTCTTCGATACTATGCTTACCATATAATAGGCTTGCTTTATAGTCCTCGAGGTCTTGGTAATATTGACGTTCGTTGATAGGCTTTACAAAATCGCCTGTGAACAGTCCACGCCGGTCTGTTGCCATAAGTTGTGTCAAGAAGTTTCCAGGACGTTTTGTTGATGTAAAACCGCTATTTTCTTTCTGAGCATCTTCGTAAAGTTTTACAAGAGCGTTTGCAACAGGTTGAGTTTGTTCGTCAACCTCCATATTCATCTTATAGATTTCTTCAGCCAGTGCTCGTGCGATAGGGCTTTTAGCATCTGACAATAGTCCTATTACTCGCATAAACGAGTTAGTGTCTCCAAAGTCATATTGAGCGTTCACCCATTTCTTCATGTTTATAGCGAGTCTTCTACGCATATCCGGGGTTAGTTCTGAAGATTCTTGTTCTGTTATCTTCGCTTCAATATACTCATCCAAAAGTTGTTCTTGTGCTTGTAAACGCAAAGTGTTGACAGTTGTCAATTTAGTTCTCAGTTGACTTGTATTTAGAAAGTCCTTTATTTGGTTTATGACCACATTCTTATCACCGACCTCTGTGATTACAAGTTCGATACTTTTCAAAATGTTGTCATAATAACCAATTATGTCCGATGTGACGTACTGAATATCGTCGAATGTAAAAACCTTAGCTACAGTTGAAGAAGTGGCTGTAGAAGCCGTTAAATACGTATCTGACGCGTCTCTGTATTGTCTTTCACCTTCTATACCTGTATTATAATAAACAGAGTTAAAACCGTTCGCTTTTGCATTTGTAAGCATCTCTTCAGCACTTTGTAGGTCATCAAATGCACGCTCAATAAAATCAAGTACAGCCTCTACCTTTGTTGTAAGTATTTCTTCAGCTGTTCCTGTTTCTACAACCTCTGCAATTCTTTTATGGTTCTCTCTTACACGACGTACTGTTTCTTGGTTTGCTACAACCTGGCGCTCGTCCCCATATACTGCACTATCAATATGAGACTTTGACTTATACGCCTTGTCTTTACTCTATGAAGATTGTTCTATTGTTTGTATAAGGTTGTCTACATTACGTTCAACACTAGTTCGTTCTCCACGAACCGGAATTTCGCTTCCAAATATCTTGCGCACCGACTTCTCGGCTTCTCTCAATCGTTCTTTGGCAGACATTCTGTTGAACTCTGTACGACCGTCTATTTCAAACTCCCATTTCATTTCAGGAGCTTTCCATGGATATGCTGCCTTTAAAAGGATGTCTACAGCTTCGTCATACGCAGTGTTCATGTACTTCTTACCAATAAGACTCATGAATTTTTTAAACACGCCTTTTAAACTTTTCGCCAATATATCTAACCATGTATGGGAACGATTACCTGTGTAATATTTAGTATTTCTTAATTTTTCGACGAAATCATCATTACTCAATTCAGCAATCATTTCGTAAACGTCCATGTTTTGTATTTCTTCATCCTACGGATGTTGTTCCTTAAGTGATGCTAACAGGTTTTCAGCACGTTTACGGAATGCGCGATTATGGTCCAATGCTTCCACAGTTACCGCATGTAACATTTCATGAACGACGGTCTGAGCCAAAGAGTTTGTAAAGCCGTTTTCGTTGTTGTACTTAGCGTTTTTGTTTATATACACGGTATGTGTTTTACTACTATACTTTGCTGCAAAGTTGTCTTTACTGGACACAACTCGAAAACGTAAATTGCTCAGCGTTTTGTTTTCATTTTGACCCCACAAATTCTTGTCATACGCACAAAGGTCGTCTAACATTGCAAGAACGGCTGCAAAGTTTTCGTGATTCTTTACACCTCCTGATTCTTTAAGTATCTTTTTGATATGAGTAAGAACAAGATGAGTTTCACTTATTCCTCGGCTACGAGCGTTTGGTACCTTGTCCATGATTTTATTAATCTCATGTTCTTCTCTGGTCATGATTACGACTCGCGTATTCCCTTTGTCTATATTGTCAAATTCCGCAGTAAGTCGCCCATCAGACCACTCTTGAAGTTTTTTGCAAATTCTCCGTCTTGATTCTTCGTTCTACTTTACATTATACGATAATTCCATTATCAGGGAGTGTCGGGAATATTTATCGTATTCAAGCTTATTTAAAAAGTAACGGTCTCCTACCATATCTTGTGCGTACTATGTTATATACATGTCTGCATTCAACCAATGCTGTTCAGTACGAATTATTTTTGGTTTTCTATCATGCTCTTCCTTTACATTAAAGAGTTCTTCGCTAACCTTAGGTTCTCCATTTTCATCATATGCATCTTTATTTTCATCAGATATTTCAAAATCGTCTTCGTACCACTTACCGTTCTTGTCGGTAAATATACCTGTGAAATACGATGCTTTCTTTTGTATTGCTTTTTGAGTATCACCGTTGTAAAGTTTTAGTAAGTCACTGTATAACTTGGACGGTTTACCTTCTTTTGTTCTATCCAGCGTGTAACCGTTGTTACAACACAAAACCGCATAGGCTCTTTTTTCAGAGCCTAGCAATTCTGTATACTGGTTTATCTCTTCCTAATATTTACTTCTTATTAAACAAACCATAGTGATTTATTTTTATTAATGTTTACAACGTTGCTCTATATCGTCCGCAAGGTCGTCGAGAGAACTGTCAAGATTATGATTAGCTCCCGTATTATCCCAATCAAACGGATGGTCCGTGAATAACTGTTCGCGAATAGCTGCCAGGTTTTGTATAAACGGACTGTATTCTTCACCTTCTTTACCCTTCTTGTCGAGAATTTCACCGTTCTTATTGAGATGTGTGAGTTTTTTACCCAATGTGAGTTTTAAAGCTGCCCTCGCGTCTTCATTCTCTTTAAATGATTGTAGCATTAATGCGTACAAAACATCCTGTGAGACTTCATTCCATTGTGAAACATCTAAGTCTTGTATCTTTCGACCACGTGCCCGAGCGACCTTACCGTTCGGAGAGTTCATTATGCTATCAAACACAACACGTCCTTCTGATGTAAGATTACCGGAAGCATCTGTGAGTGTATGTGAATAGAATACCTTTATTGCCTGGAATGCATTTTCAACTCTCGGTGCGTCGTGCTGTAATTCAGATATTCCGCTTATACGCTGTTTTACCAGGGTTGGCAAATATTTAAACACATCAGATATATGACGGTCTGCAAAATTAGATAAGAGCGGATTTTCACCACGTCCATAATTGATATTCACCGCATCTGATTCTGTAACAAGTCCTCCGAACGCAGCAGCCTATAAGTCTGTTATATTAGCATTATAATCACGTGAAGATAAGAAACCAGACTCTTTTATAGCCTGTTTCAAAGATATACCCGGCCTATTTATAGCGTCCTGTAATTTGTCTCTACGTTTTGCATATGCTTCCATTACTTTCTCTACTGTAGGTGCAGCATAACCCCATTGTCCATCTTTGCCTTTTCTACTGAACTATATTCTATCATACGAGCTGTCCATACCGCACGCGTAGAATTGATACTGTTGTGCACCTATTCGTAGTTGTACACCTTTACTGTCTATCACTTGATATATAGGATACTCAATACAAGCATCGCCGTTCTTAACAACACCTGTATCTACAAGTTTGTAGAGTAAGAATTTATCTTGGTCTGACTGTCTTGCAATAGTTCTACGTACTTTCACGTATTCCGGAAATTCGCCTCGTGTATTTTTTGATATAGGACAAGTATATTTACCTTTATACAAGGTCAGTCCTACAATGTTACGAGCTTCTGAGCCCTGTATCAAAGTGCCGTCATATGTTACAGTGTTATATATAAACGAAGCTTCGATAAATCTTTTGTTTCCGGTTTGTGTTTTTGTTCGTAATTCTGGCAATATCTTGTTGTCATATGCAAAGTTCTGCATAAAGTCGTCAAAGTCTATACCGAAGCGGTTGGTTGTTTCTGAGTCTACAGACACTCCGTAACCACTGTACTCGTCAAACGCCTGATGCATATATTTATCATACCCAAATGATTTTCTCCAAGATAACGGCACGTATTTAAAGAATTTAGTAAATCCTTTGGAATCGGCCGAAGACATAAACGCATAAATAGCAAGGTCGTTTGCAAGTTTTCTGAACGCTTCTTGTAGCTTAGGGTTCTTATCGTTTGAATAATCCAGCATTTGTTCCCACGCATCAATGAAATCATTTTGTGTTGAAGAGTCGTCTTCCGTTGTATTTGTCATTGAAATAATGTCGTAATGTGTTATGCCGGGTGTTGACATATATGATACATTATACAGTCTTGCAAGTATTTCATTTGTAATTACTCCGTTTTGACCAAACTCTTTCAGTACACCCTTAGTGTCATTTTGAATCATCATTTGTACCTTCTTAATTCTCTTTGCAAGAGTGTTAGGTCCTGTTATCAACGACATCCAATAAGATTGTACTGTATGTTGCGTACCATGTTCTTCATTATACTTCTGAATATAATCTTCAAAGGCTTTGTTAAAACACTTCTGTTTTATATAACATAACATTGCATTTTGTACAGCTTGTTTTGTAGCCTTCGTACGATTGTTCAACTTTTCAAGGATGTCCTAACACTCGTAACGGAAACGGTCTGTCATGTGTATCATCTTATCGCCAAGGATCATACCGACAAACTGTGTACCATACTGAGTTTTAGTTTCGATGTATGACTCTTCAAGAAGCTTTCTCAGATTTTCATTAAACAAACCTGCGTGTTTCATATCGTCGTACCCCTGAACATAATCTCGTTGGTCGTTGAAATTTATACCTTGCTTCTTCGTATCGATTTTTGTATATTGTACAAGTTTTGAAAGACCTTCCGCATATGTTTCAAACTCTTTTGTCGCAATATATAAATATCCTTGTATATCGTTAACTGTATATAACGTATTTCCTATAGATACAGAATCCGCGTCTGGGGAGGTAGTACTAAGAAACGCACGGTCAGGATTTATTGCGAAATACTATATAGCGCTCATTCCTGTATCGACGTCATACTTCCCGTCTTTTCCTTTTAGTTTTACAGTAACTCCCCCGAACGCAGGCCCGAATAACGCCTGTATATGACGCATACTATCGTGTGCAAACTTTCTTTTATCTGCAGGTGTGGCGCTCGCATACATAGAAGCGAAAGATTCCTTGCCTAGTTTATTCTCGATATACTTTACTTCGGCCTCATTCTTACGCTGCGAAGGACTTTTTCCTGGGTCGTCTACTATTTGTCCATCACATTCGTTATAAACCTATGCGAGGCCTTTAACAATAGGATTATTCAAGAAATATAAACCGTGTCTACCAAATCCTGTACGTATTAATAAGTTGGCGAGATTGTATGTAGCTTTGTTGATATTCAATCTCATTATGTACGGGTCTTTGGCAACATCCACATGGGCGTTAATCATCGCGGATATCCACGATAATATTGAGTTTCCATCAACGTCCGTTGTGTTAGACAGTTTAAGTCTGCCGAGATTTGATAATATACCACCATCATCTATAAAGTCGACACCGTATATCTATGTTAATATCTGGTTGTTGTTATTCAACGCAAACGGACCAATGCCTGTTTTGCCAGTGGCAAAAGATGCTCTTGTGTCAACCTGACTCGATAACACCTCAAACTCGTAAGGCTCATACTGTTTCTTTTTAGTACGAGATTCAAGTTCTGAAAGTACACTTGTTACGAGTTTTGTATCGTTATCAATAGAACGCCTTAAGATATGTGAGTAATTACCTCCGGATATCTTACCATCTTGTAACGAACCGGCGTCTTTCAACAGTGAGAGATACGTGTGCAGCAGTTCGTTAGTAAGACCGTTCTTCTCATCTTTTATGTTATCCAGACTCAACGTAAACGATTTACGTTTTTGTGTTTGACCTTCTCCGTCTGTATATTCTTCTTCGAATTCATTCTTTTCAAAATGAAGTGTGGACATGTACAGTTTATCAATATCGAAGTCAGAACCTGTTTGTGCTGTAAATTCCTTAGGTAATACGATCGTGTCTCGAACAATAGGTAATACGTCTACAAAACGAAGAGCTCCGATAGAAGATGCAGCCTGTGTAGGAATACGATAGGACATTGTATTAGCTTCGGCGTTATGCCATTCTGTCTCACCTGTCTTTACACCGGATATAACATTATTGTCTATAAGGAACTGTTTTGCCTTTTTAAAGTTATTACGCAGATGTCTCGGAATTATATCCATAAAATAATCTATAGATACTACAGCATCCATACTACCCTCTTCGTTCACCATTTGTAACGGTTTTCCATTATTGATAGAACTTGCAAGATTTTCTTCTCCAACTCTTGTATAAGGAGAGTCCATACCAAACACAGTTCTCTGATAGAACGCATTACCTTTTGCGGTAACGTCTATGACACGTTTATTAACTTCAGATGTGAGAATAGACTCAACCCACGCCATGTTTGAAACAGTATTCAAGTCTACCTGGAACGCTTTACCATCTGGGGTCAGTTGTAGCGCATCCGTTAAGTTCTTATCTGCATTACGACTAGCAAGCTAATTGATTAAGAACTTCTGTAAGTTTTGTAAATTAACGCTTCCATCTTGATTTAAGAACTCTTTGGTAAGATCGTTCCATCCGAGGTCTGCAAGTTTGTTCATGGTATTCATGATTTTATCACGAACTGCCTCTGCAGACATTTTGACAACACCGTTTTGTGTTCGAACATTATATGTTTGACCGTCTCTGAGTGTTGACATCGCGATCTTCAAAGCCTGTGTACCAGCACTCATTATCTCCTCAGTACGTGGGTCTGTATTTAACTGACGGCGAATCCATTTATACTTTTGTTTATATGTATGACCTTTGAACGAGAATGATGCTATATCTTCAACTTTCATATCCGGATTGAAATCTTGTGCAGCTTGTGAACCTGCTTTTACAGCACTGTGCATCATCACCATATCTACACCGTTCTCTTTGTCGTTCATCTTTTCATATAGGTTTTGCATAAATCCGTACGCAATACCTTTAAACACAGGGAATAATGCAAACTTGTCATAGAAATGTACAGGTATACCATTCTGCATCCTATAACCGAACGCTGAGTATTTTTGTGTTGATATCAAAGCATTGTGTATTATTGAATATGCTTTCGAATTGCTTAAATAATAATCAGACTTACCGCGAAGTGTTTCGAACGCTTTCTCCACCTCACTTGTAAATACTCCACGTTGCTTTAACAAGTTTTCAGCCATTTTGTCAGTGATGAATGCAGTACCGTCGGTTATATTCACACTACCGTAGCTCTTTGCAGAAGCTTCTACTTTAGCATCTATTACGCTCAGTATACCTTTTTCCTCAAGTATCTTCTTGAGTTCATCTTCTGTCATACTGTATACGGCATTATAAATATCCGTCTTTTCGGCTTGTGTTAAGCTTTCATCCTCCGACAGTTTTATATTTACAACGGCTTCTTTGTATTCACTCGTTCTGAACGATTCTCTCAAGCTGTCTTGTACAGCAGATGGTACTTCCCAGTCGTTTATCTCAGCACATGTGTATTCTTCAGGAATACCAGGGATGTCTTCACGGTTGTTTGTACCAGTAGAACCGAGACCTCCATAACGTTTTGTTTCGTCTACACCAAACGTCTCAAAAGTACCATTATCACTATATCCCGTCTTAAAGAATTGCGGCATACCTGTAAAGAATCTACGAGACTCTTCCATAGACATTAACTATTTACACATACAGTCGTACGCGTACGCAACAACCGCCATACTCTCGAGTTGCAATGGATTACGTAATTCGGATAATTTCTTTACTCCTTTACTGGTAGTTACGTCCGTATTGGCGTACATATCAGCAATCATTCTTATCTTATCGTTAGAAAGATATTTATTTCCGAAATTGTAATACTTTGAATTCAATCTGCCAGATTTGTCTGTCACAGCTGTTGTTATAATACCAGCGTCGACAAGACTCTGAAGCTCTTTATCAAGACGTTTCTGAAGAATTCTTGCCACCATTGCAGCCTACTCTTCATAAGACTTACTGAAGAAGTATTTTACTGCATTGTTATACCCCTCTAAAATACCATCCGTACCATCGTCTGATTTTAGATTAAACGGCTTAAACACCTCTACTTCTTTATCACCTTGTTTTTCCATTACGTAAACTCCGGTAAGAGATGTAAATCTAGCACCAGTTTTGTTCTTCGTATGGTAATTCTCAACAAGCTCTTCTGGTTTAAGTTTGTCTTTGCCATCTCCTATAATACCAAGTTCACGCATTGTCTTCTCCACATTGTTGAACTCCATAAAGAAGTATTGCATAAATTGGTTTATAACAGGCCCTGCGTTGTTAAGAACATCTCTACGAGATGTGTCGGCCATATCGAACGCCATATGTCCAAATTTCGCACTGAATACAGGAAGCATACCAAAATCAGCTAAACTTGTAGCACTATAGTTAAATCCGGGCATTTCAAAACCACTAATACACATGTATGTAGATTTGTCAGAAAGGGTAGGCATTATTATATATCCTCGTGATAACTTTTCCATACGAGATATGTAATCTTCGCGTTTGGCCATTTCTGAGAATTTAACAGATCCGTCTTGAGAAGATGACATCTTAGAACCGGCTTCTGTAAACACTTCATATTTATTGTGCTTTTTATTTCTCTCAGGGTCTTGTAATTGCTTCAGTATAATAGAACCACATTTAACACCCTCCCACTCAGAATTGCAATACACAACGTTTTGCATATCTGCGAGAATACTGCCTTCCTTGACACTTCCGTCTTCGTTCAGACAGTTGTTCATATCTTCTACAATATCGGAGACAGTATTATTTTGTGCATACATATACATCTTTGTATTGCCTGCACCGATAGTCATCATTTCTGATGTAGCAGTCCTATAAGAACCTACTTCTATCGCAAGTCTTGTAATGAATGAATTACGCTGATACAAATAAGCACCGCTGTATTTAGCATTTCCACCTTTGCCTACAGCCTCGTCTTTAGTAAACATGGCCAAGTTTCCAGCTTTTACAGCCTGGTTAAGAGTATCTAATACTCCACCTTTACTAACAAGTGAGTATATACTGAGTGCTTTTTGCTTACTTGCCGTCATAATTTCAACAAACGAATCTACATAATCAGAACTTGTAGGATTCATCTTATGTAACATGTGATATAATACAGGTTTTGTAATCATCACACCAAGATTGTTAAACGTAGTCACAACCATTCCTACAAGAGTGTCAAAATCCTCTATGTTAGAGAGGTTATACTTCTTACCGTTCAACATCATGGTCGTTCCGTTTCTATTCGTAAGAGCTATCATAACGTTTGTCAACAAAGCGCCTGCTTTTTCAAACCCGTCATAATTCCTATTTACAGAGCCATCCGGGTTATACAGATTACCTGTAAGACCTTGCCTAACATTATCGAACCATTGTACAGGGAACTGCGATGAAGATTGGTCTGTATTTGTATTCTCGTATGCATAATTATATTTGCCGTTTATAACGTTTCCGTTCGGGTCTTTAGCAGGACGTATACGTAAGAATTTGAAGTTTAACTTCTGAGACTTTGTAGCTTGAAACAACAATGTTGTAAGTGACTATATATTTTGATTCTACGCATATACAGCTCCTGGCAATATATCACCAGCCTTATAGGTCTTTCCATCCTTGGTCTTCAAAGGTTTAACAAGTCTTACAACTTGAGGATATTTGTATCCCTCTGTATGTACCTTCGGGTCTGCTATATAATATTCAGGTTTAAGGATACTATTACCGTATTTAACAATAGGCCATCCTACGTAATCACCAAAATCTTTCTTACTCGTCATACGCAGATAGGATTGATTGCGTAACGCGTTTAATGTTTGTGCAATCTGTTCAAATACGTAATCTGTTTTGCCAAGTTCTACAAGCCTGTTGTACATGTCCTCAACATCTTTAACATCATGCAATTCAGAAAGAAGTTTTTGATGTACTGCTTTAAACGACATATATGTAGGCATACCAAGACTGTTACGTTTAACAGGTATCACTCTACGTTTTGGAGCACCGTGGTCCATTATAACTTCGCCTTTAGCGTTGGTCATATACAAACCTGGGGCAAGACCTGCCGCAACGTCTTCAGGAGTAACATATCGCACGTTCATTAATGTACTCAATCTATACACAATAGGGGCTGCTACGTCGTCGGACAACGAATGTGTGTAGAACTCATCAGCGTGTCCTTCAATGTCTGAAGATACAGCGCTTTGTTCTCCTGCATCTTGAGCTTCTTTCTTTTCCTGCTCCTTGTCTTCTCTGATTTGTATACCAAACGATCTCATCTTTGCTTCAATCATCGGGTGTGCAATATCCCAATTGTCAAAAACGTCACGCATGATTAAGATGTTATTACGAACTAATGGTGAGATTAATCCTTTTTCTACATCTTCGTTCAACTATTTTTCAGTCTTACCGGGCATTGTGAGAGCTTTGTATTCTTTGTAGAATGGCGAGTCTTTATCTATTAAGTCACTCTTGGATGTCATCAAGTTTTTAATGTTCTTGCCAAGTACATCTATACCCTGCGCTTTTACAATTCTCGGTACTAAACTTTCTATTGCATCGTTGAGCTGTGCGTGTGTGTAAACGTGTGTCAGTTCTCTGGACTTTCCTTCTTTATCAAGAACAGTCATGTTCAAACCTTGTCCAAATCTTTCATGGAATGATTTCTTAGACTTTTCAGAAACCTTACGATTTGCGTATTTTCCGTAATCTATTCTATGGAAAGTTGTAGCCATTCCGAACGACTTAGTTCGAATGAGCGCGTTTATATAATTATAAATACGTGCAAACATCTTCGCTAAGAATCCTTTAGGATGCCATGACTTACGTCCATATTCGAAATACATATCAGCAAGACCTTCTGCGATATCGCGTTCAGAAAGAGTCTTACCTTTACCGTACTTCTTAGTATACCAATTATACATCTTCTGGCGCTGTTTTGTAGGCATTACAAGTTCTACTATTCTGTGGAAAGCCTCGTGGAACTGAACACCGTTTTCTGCACCATAACTTAATTGTATACCAGCTGCGGTACATACTCCGACAACATCTCCCTCTGCAGACCTTGCTATAACACCCGGGGCTATTTCAACAAGAACAGAATCACCACAAATACGTTTGACATCTTCTACAGCCTTTTGCATGTCTTGTTCTGACTGGATAGGATGTTCTACAGCCCTATCTTGGTGCATGAACAATCCGTCGTCTACGCCTAAATCGTTTCCAAAACCATACTCGTTGTATGCAGCAATAGTATCATCATAACTATCATTACTGTCGTCATTTGTACCGGTTCCTTGCTCTTCTGCTGGGCCTGTTGTAGGACCTTCTTGAGGCGATGTCGGCATCTGGTCGTTAATCAACTTCTATTCTTCTTTGATCTAAGTTGCAGTTTGTTCCGGTGTTTCCGTCGTGTCTACGATTTCGAAGTCGTCGGCAGCTACAACAGCATTAGAGATGCCAGAATATTCAGATTTCATCCAATTGTTCTTTATCATCCATTCAATACCCCATCTATTCATTGAGACATCTTCTCTTGTAAATACAACTTCGTCTGAATATTTCAAAGATTGTACATCTGGATGTTTGTCGAACCATTGTTTTAATCCTGCAAACAATCCTCCGGTCTTCGACGTGTTCATACAATCACGAAGAATACTTGTGTCTTGTACGTTCAAATAACCATCCTTTAAAAGGAATTGGCGAAGACGGTTTATATCATCATTATTGGTAAGACTGAATATTTGTTTCGTTTTACCACCATCGTTACTTATGTATACTTGTTTATAATTAACACGACCGTCTGTTATGACGTAATTAAACTGGAAATTATTCTGTGTGTATTCAGCACCTTTACCAAATCTTATAATGTTGTGAAGTAATACGGTGCTATCTATAGGACCTTCCACTTCGTTTCCATCTTGGTCGAGTGCTTTAGCTTTTGTCGACTGTCGTTGCTCTGACAATATAGATATAATAAGATTTGCAGCACTTTCAGACATCTTCATAGGAGTCAAAGCTATGAGTGCTGTATGAGGTTTATAATCAGCGCCTTCGTCTTCTGTATACCCAAGAGGTTTTTGAATAAATACTACACCTGGTCTATTTGCATTTCTGGTGTCTGGCGCAGTACGTTCTGCTGTACCGCTACCGACTTTTCCGTCTTTGCTATCCAGTCTACGTAACACACCCATTCTGTCGGAAATGAGAACTACAGCTTTTGAAGAATCGTTGTAATTATACAAGTTACCGAGTGCATCGTCGTCAAGGTTCAATGCTTCCTAAACATTTGTTAACGGATTGTTATACTGAAGTACGCCATTTGTTCTCGAAAGACCTTTTAGGATGACTTTCTTTTTACCACTTACCAAATCTTCATAATTTTGGTTAAAACACTCAAGAAGTTTGTCTCTGAGTGATACATTTCCCTGACCAATTGCCCAATAAAATATAATAGATTGAACAGCACCTTTACACAAGGAATGTCCTTTGTATGTAATGGACTTGAATCTAAGGTGTTTAGGAGCAGATACACCTTTTATAAAATGGTCTCGCCTGTTCTCATTAGAGAAGTCCACTTCAAATTGAACGTGTTCTAAGAAATCAGGTTCAGTTGTCCAATTCTTGAACAACTCAAGGTCTCTTCGTACGTCTTCAAGAATCGAAGATTGTATCGGAGCCGTGTGATTATACTGGCTAATCAACGAAGAATCATGTATTCTGTGAGGTGCTTTGAACTTAGATGGGTCTGCAGCAGGTCCTTCTTGTTTATGTTGTTCCTCTATGTTTTTTGCTATAATTGTTCGTAACTCTTCGTCTTTTTCATCTAGCCACGTTTTAAGATTATCTAGATGCGCCTCGTGTTGATTTGCAAAGTCAACCGTTCCGATATTGTCTACAAAAGAGGCGTCTAATTTTTCAAACGCTTCTATTACTTTATTTATCTGTAATGCAAGTGGTGCGTCATCTTCAAGCTTTGCATTAATAATGAGTTGCTTTGTGGTTTTAATGCGCTCTTGTATACGATTTGTCTTTTCGCGACATCGTTCTTTAGCTTCGGTAAGATGGTTTTCTACATCTTGTCTTGGCACAACATACGACGTAGATGCAAAAACAGGGTCTGTAATAGCCATATCTATCATCGTCAACGGCTATACATCCTAAATACCATAGAACATTGTAAAGTCGCCAGTTCCACGAATAGATGTTACTTGGAACCCCATTAATTGTAAATGTGTAACATTAGCACCTGTACAATTAACAACCATTTGCTTATATGCGTTTATTTGAGATGTGTAATGCTCTCTTGAAGTATGTTTTTGTCTTGCGCCAAATTCATAGCGTGGGTTATATCGTTTGTCCAAAGCCTCAATATAATCTTCAAAAGACGCGATGTTTTCACGTGTAGAGGGATCGAATTGTACACCTGTTTGTCTTTGTTGTGTTTCCCACGAATATTTGGCGGTTTTGAAATCAATAATACTTACAGTACCATCTGGAGCTATAACGAGCATGTCGGTCTCTCCTGCGACAAATCCGACACTTTTTCCATCGTTGTCATGTAGTTCTGAATGCCAACATAACGGATCCGTCACTAACGCGTACCCCGTTGTCTCCATAGTATCACGCCATCTAGTAATGTTTTCAACAAGCTTGTTGAATACATCTTCTGGCATTTGATGCTCTTGTTCATTGTATTGAAGGTTCGCATGATTCATAATATCTCTACAAATACCATCAACGATGGTTCCCGCAACAACGCTACCTCCGACCAAATCTACATCATCTCCGTCATGACGGAACATTTCAGCAAATGCGTCAATTGTGTCATCACTCTTCAAGATGGCTTCGGTTGACAAATAACCGTCTACCTTGTTACTAGCCGCACTCTGATATTGCCTAGAGTCACGTCCATACAACCGTTCGACTATTCCAAGGAATTCATTACGAACAGCTTGTAGTTCGTCTATATACGCTTGTTTAAGACTCTCTATCTCGTTTGAAGACTTGTTGCCATCTATAGCATTTAACCAGGCATCTCGTTTGGCCTATAATCTTTGCGTAACTCTCTTTTTGGCTTCTTTTATATTAGGCTTATCTTCAAACTGCGGAGCTAACAAACTGTGCAAACGTTTGTGTGCTGTTATAACACCGTTCTCTTCGATAAAATATGTAGCACCTGTTCTCCATTCATAATGATATTTGGGCAAAGATGCTTTGTAATCATCCAAAGATGTGAGTACGTTAGCTTGTTCTTCTGTAATATCTTTACCGTGATATTGTTTACGTTCGGACGGTGGTGTGCCAGGAGGTGTTGCTGGAGGTGTAGCAGGGGCTGCTGGAGCAGCTGGTCCACTTGGAGCCGCAGGGGCAGCTGGAGCAGCGGGAGCAGACGGTGCGGTAGGTGCTGCAGGAGGCGCAGGAGGTGTGGCTGGTGCAGGACTAGGATTCTACTGCGAATCATCATAATCGTCTTGTACCGTATCACGATTTGCCGCATACCATTTAGCGTATTGATATTCTTCTGTAGATATTATATGACTCCCTATACTATATTTAGTACCACCTGCAGTCCGTTTGTATTTTGGTTTTTTGCCTGAGTTTATCAGAGCTTCTATTTGTAATATACGCGCTCTACTAATACCGTCGAAGTTGTCAAGTAATAACGCCTGTTGATGACGAAGAGCTGTTTTTTTTCTAAACCCTTTGTCTCTGAGATACTGTTGAAAATGACTAAATGCTTTAGATGCTCCTTTGGTACCAATCTCTTCGGCATGACCAAGCTCCCTGGATATACGACCATTCTCCTCTTCGTCCTTTTCGTATTGATTAAACTTATCGAGCATTGTGGTCTTATACATATCAAGACGCTTTTTTTCTTCCTCAGTAAGGTCGTCTTCGTTCTTATTTATAAGGTCTTGGTAATCATCATACTGAGATTTTAAAGTCTGTCTAGATTTTGTATAATCGTCATAATCTTGTCTGGAATCATACCATTCATCAAAGTCATAAGCTCTTTGTGACTGTACAAATGCACCCGACTCATCATCGTATTCGTACAAAGAAGGATTACCATAACCATCATTCCCGACAAAATACGTTTTACCGTTTCTGGTATACATTGCAGTATCTGCTGTAATATTAGTATTAAGTCGCTTCTGCCTGTCGAGTTCATTATTTGTAAAGTCGTCCTCTATGCTCTGACGAAGAAGTTCATCTTCTTTCTTATTTTCAAGATAGCTTTCAACAGAACTTTTTGCAAATTTAGAGTCTGACAAAAGTTTGTTGTACATCTCGTTATGAAAGTTCAACTGTAGTGCAGCATCTTTCACTTGTTTCACAGCATCGACATAATCATCATCTATGTTTATCCCGTGAGCTTTCGCAAAGTTTTTAATGTCGTCTTCGGTATCAAGATTTATGTTGTCACCATACTTTTTATGGAGATATTTTTTAATTCTATCTACTTCAAACTTAGCACGAGATGATAACGACTCACCACCTTTGAGATTCTTAATAGCTTCCATATCAGAAAGAAGTTGATTTGTACGCATATAAGCAATCAGACCATGTAACATCTCAGAGAAATCGTTACGATTTGTATAGTCATCCTTAAGTTGTGCAAGCTGTTGTTTAAGTGCGTCGTCATCCTTGTGCTTTTCGTCCAACACCCACTCTCCTTCGTCGTTCTTTTCGATTTTTGTAAGTAACTGAGATACAGTAGGGTCTGTATTAGAGCGCATAAAATCTTCAAACGTTCCCGAATTATCCATTCGAGCTCCGATTAACTCTTTGGCTTTCTCATCATAGAATTCACGAGAGTCGTTGATATCATTTAAACGTCCAGCCAGTATTGCAATGTATGAATTGTAGTTTGTATCACGTTGTTTTCTTTCAGTTCGAGCTTTCTTGTTCTTATGCTCGTTTATAAAACGCTTGACACTTTCCTTAACTCCCTTTGTTTCGTCTTGCAAAAATCCTGCAGCTTTGGCTGTATTCTGTACATCCTTGTTTGCCTGGAGCCTTGCAACAGTGTTCGTAAGATTTTTTAAGTTTTCAACATGATTCCCAGGAAGAGCCCAGTTTGCATCATCTTTGTGACGCTCCTTCATGTCTGAAGTCACCTGGTCGTAATAATTTATAGTACTGATAAGGTTTTTGTAATTACCCTTCTTTATCTCTTGCGACATTATAGCTGCTTTTGCAAGGTAGTCGGTATCAGATATATGGTCTGCAAGTAGGTTATTCATAACCATTTGATGTAGACTGTATTGCCTGTATGTACCAACACCTGTTTGTACAGCGACAGTTGGCATACCTTGTAATAGAGAACCTAAAATACCACCATGCATTTGTTCCCATATGTCGCGCTCTTGAGCAGTAGCTTTAGAAGGGTCTTTAAATAAGAACGAAGCCCATAGTTTTGCACCGTCTATTACCGTCAATGGAAGTTGATTTACAACATTGTAGAATTGGTTAGACCTTTCTTCTATACGTTGATATTGCTGTAACTGCTGTAAACCTTCTTCTGCGCCTTCTGAATACATACTTGCACCAACACGCCAACCGAAGTCTTTTATACCTTTCCCAACAGTATTTAACACAGACCTGTATCTTAATACACGCCCGGGTATAGCTTCGGCCATCTCTGCAACGTTTGCTGTATGCTTTAAAGAACGTTCTGCCATCTTCGCAAGGCCTTTATCAACAAGTCCTTCCCACGCACCTACAGCCTTTGTTTTAAGTATAGGCAATCCTAAATCTTCTGCAGCTTGTTTTGTAAGAGTTCTTACATAATCGGCAGGAGCGTTTAATACAGATTTAGTTTTAGCCAAAGCTGAACTAACAGGACCTGTTTTACCACGCATTGCTTTT
The DNA here is from genome assembly GCA_963631525.1 of bacterium. Taxonomy (GTDB): domain Bacteria; phylum Bacillota; class Clostridia; order Lachnospirales; family Lachnospiraceae; genus Coprococcus_C. The sequence goes on along the minus strand of CAVGQQ010000005.1, from coordinate 15,247 downwards.
ACAGCTTCCGTAATGCTTACATTGTTTTCTTGCATATACGCTGCAATCTTTTTCTTCAAAGCAGCCTTACTTGCACCATAGACAATTCTTTTGTCGGCTTTGGCAGCAGCCTTATCCAACAAGAATCCCACCTTGGTCGTCTTGGCAGCAGAACCCATAGGCATACATGTGACAATGGCATCTACTAAACTGTCCCACGTATTAACACCCATTCCTTGATAATACTGTTTAGCAGCACCTGCTGTGGCGTCAAGCAGTGTTTGACGTACTTTTACGTTTGAAGGAACGTATTTACCAGCATAAAATGCATGCAGCGCCTCATCAACATCTGTGTTTTCTCCAAGTATTTTTTTAGCATCTGCTAAAAACGCAGCAGAAAGACCTCGGTCTTCAAGGTCTTTCTTAGCGATTACATCTGTAGCGTCGGCAACATTTGCAAAGTTTTCATCAGCACCTGCTGCCATACCAGCTAAGAATGAAGCAGCTCCTGCTGTAAGAGCGATAGACGAACCACCAGAAGGACCGGCCAGAGCCGCACCTCCTAAAGCAACAAGTCCGGCTCCCATAGACATAGCGGTCTTTTCAGGGCTTGACATAGACGAACCTAACAGACTGGCTGCCATCCACATTTTGCTTGGAGAATACCAAGCTAATGTTTGGGCAGCCTGTTCTTTTTGTTTATAGTAGTCTGTAACCTTATATCCGTCTTCTGTGTAACGTTTCAGGTCATTTCTGTCTATTTCATAATCCTTTTGCCAAAGCTCTCTCATCTGTTTAGCCTTGGTGTTAAATTTCTGAAATACGCCATTTAGTTCTTTCTTATACTTCTCGGCAGAGGTTTTGTCACCTTTTGACAATGCTTTTTGGAATTCGAGTATATTATTGGAAAATCCTTGTAAAGAGCCTCCAACACCTGTACCGAAATCAAGATTTGCTTTATTTAAAGAAGATTGTACGTTAGACAACCATCCCGCTCCATACGGAGCTTCGAATGTAGAAAGGTCTTTAAAACGTTTTTCATAATCGTTCTTTTTATTTCCAAGCTCTGTATACTTGGCCTTTAATCCATCTAACGCTTTGTATTCTTCTTTAGAAACGCCCTTGCCAGAAACATATCGGTTCATAATATCATCATACGAAGTCTTAAACTTAATGTAGTCTTCACATGTTTTCTGATAATCATCTAATGATTTCTGGCTGGCAAGATTCATTTGTTGGTCTAAAGTTTCTATTTTACCAAGAGATGTTTGCATCTGCACTTGGTTTTTAGAAATACCCCATGTGTGGTATACATCTTGCCATAGGTTATTCTTAGTCTTTTCGTAAACTTCTTTATTTCTTTTGTCGCTACGGAAAAGAGACACTATTGCATCAAGCGGGACTGAGAAAGCATTCGTAAAGTAACCATCTGGAGCTTCATCTTCTGCCGATTTACCAGTTGGGTCTGTCGAAGCATACCACTCTACCTCCTTGTTAATTTTATTAATTATATCTCTACGCTGTGCTCGAAGTTGTTCGGCTGCCTTTGGATCTACTTTTTCAACGTCTTTGGCAGCCTGCTCATAATTCTAAGCGTCTTCCATCAAGTTGGCAATACGGCCCGGGGTAGTTTGTCTACGTTTTTTTTGTAAGTCTGATTGTTTTACAAACTTCTGTATATTGTCATGCCAGTCTGAAAGTAAGCTCTTGTTACTTTTAAACAAACCATAGGTGGAGTTTTTTTGTAAACTTTTAGGTTGCTGTGGTCGTTTTTCAGCAGCTGCTTTCTTAGCTTCTTTTTCTTCAGCTTCTTCTTGTTGTTTTTGCGCCAGTTCTTCCTCTTTTTGCTGTTGTTTAGCTTTAAGCTCGGCTTCTTTTTTATTCCGCTCTTCGGCCTCTTTCATCTCTCTGTCAACCTGCGCAGCTTCTTCTTGTTTTCTCTGTCTTTCCTTCAAGATTCGAGCACGTTCTGCTTTGTAGGATTCTTGAGCGGCTTTTTCCTGGTCGTAATAAATCTGAGCGTTTTGTCTATATAACGTTTTAAAATCCATAATTACTGAATTGTCGGGTTTGTATATTGGTCAGTATTCTTCGACTTGAGTCGTGTTCCCATAACACCTGCTTCATAATCAGATATTGTACCTTGCATCAGCGGGTCGATAGCTGTCGTGTTGTTTTCTGGCACCACGTATTTGCCGTTTTTGACAGTTCCGGCCATTGACATCGTATGTGATATTGGAAGTATTACCTCTGCAATTGCAGTTCCTTTACCATTGTCATCATACGAATATACCCTACAATGTGTACCGACCTCTAACGAACCTTTTCTGGTAACGTGTGCTTTCAGGTTATCAGATCCGTATGGCACAATCAATATTTTTTTATTGTTTTTTTCCGCAGCAGATATTGCAGATTGAGCCGACCTCGTCTTAAGTTTTTTGTAATTCGTCTTACTTCCTCGCGAACGAGATACCCAACTAGGAGTTCCTTCTATTATTTCACGTATCTGGCTGGTCAATGGAATTCCGTTCACAACACCGCCATTCTTTGTTGGTATATCGACAACATCTTGACCATATCGTGATGATATCACACCAAGAGTTTCGTTGCCAACCGTCAATTTACCAAGGGCTCTATTTGTATATCCCCATTCTTTTCCCATGTGCGGCACGCTTTGAAGTAACGAGTACTGTCGTTTTCCTGCCGTCTTACCGATATTTGTAATAGCCTTAATGTTTCCAGTTAATACGTAGTTCATATAATCCGTCCTATCACCACCAGCTAACACAAACGCTGCCATGTTGGCTTGAGATTGATGGTAATTAGTAGGCGAACTTTTTGTACTTCCTTCAGCTTTGGCGCGAGCTTGCTGTCTTTGGAACGCGTGTTCCATTGCTTGTTTCTTCAATTCAAACTCTTGTTCCATCTTCATCTTAGCATACGGGTCGACTTCTCTATGCATTTGTAGGTAATCACTGTTTCGATTAACAACATCTTCGCGGAAGTTTGACATTGCGATCTTTTGTACATCTGCTTCAGATGCATTAGGATTGGCTCTACGAGCAGCTTCAACTTCAAGATTGTAGTAATACTTACCATAGTCACTTGCTGCAAAGTCTGGCATATGTGACGTTATGACACCTTGTATATCATTTTCGTCAACTGTGCTATAATTATAGCCATCGTTCTTTTGTTTTGTAAGAACATCGTCATACTTAGGTGTAAGATGTTTGAACCAATCGTCTGTGAGAGAATGAAGATCTTTATATTCAATAGGAGACACCCTGTCAAACTGTCCGTTATCCAGAGTCGACCATTGCTCAAATGGGGTTTTTTGGAAGTAATCCTCCATTGCTTGATTATACAATCCTTTGGATTGAAGATCTGCCTTGTGTTTCAAATACTCTTGCCCTGCTGTAGCAGATTGTTTTAGTTTGGCAAGTGTTGCAATAGGAGTCTCTCTAATAGCCTTAGCTAAAGCAGCACGTCCTTCTTGCGACCTATATGGGTCTATACCACGAGACTCAAGGTCAGCTATAACATTGTTCATGCGGTCTCTGGTAAGCTTATCCCAGTTCTCTACATCCTTAGCAAACGGGGATGTAAAATCCCCGTACTTAGATGTGAAATCGTCAAGTCTTTTGACGCCTTCGTCATACTGTTGTTTAACAGCATTTATGTATGTGCCCATTAAACCTGTATCGTACAGTTCGGGTACCGGCATGTCCACCGGCTCATCATATCTATATATCATGAGTTATAAATAGATTTATAGTTAGACGTAACGTTTTGTGGGATACTGTTCCAATCCCAATATGCAGGTTTGGCGTCGTTGATATAGTTATATCCTGTTCCGTCTCCGTACATATTTATAACGCTATTGTTGGTAAGAGAGGGGAGATACTGTCTCCATCCGTTCATGTTACCACTGGTCATCAATTTAATGTAACTCGGAGAGTATGCAGGATAAGAAGTAGTTGTATTACCTGCGAGCCCTGCTTCAGCATTCTTTCTCTTAATATCCTGGTCAGCTTGCCATAGTGCAACATTATCCTTAAACATATCCCAGTCGGTCTTCTTCTTGTCCCATCTATATATGTTCTCAAGGAAGTCCTTAGAAGCTTGCTGAGACATTGCCAACTTAGCCGCTCTTGCTTTAGCGTATACATCGGCATCTTTTCGTACCGCATCTGTAAGAGCCTGTCTGTTAGATTCACCAGCACTAAGTAATGTACTGTAGTAATCCTTCTTGTATTTGTTGTTAGCTTCGTCATACTGAGCATACAGATTAGCAGCACTGTTCAAATAGTTATTCTACATCTGTGTTCTTGCTAACATCTTCTGACCTGCTGTAAGACCTCCTAATTGGTCTAATGAATACTTAGCTTCACGTGTGTTGTTTCTAAGTTCATTTAAAGCAGGTCTATAGTTAGAACGTAAAGAAGCCATTCCTTGAAGAGCTCTTGCTTCATACGGGTTTGACCTATATGTATTAGGTATTTCTACATCTTGGTTGTCTACCTAATGCTTTCTTGCAAGAGCTTCTAAAGCACCGAGTGCTGAGGATGTAGCCATTCTCCAATCGACAGCTGACCCGAGCTTACCAGATAGGTAATGAGGCAGATATCGAGATTTACCGTTGTTATAATATGGTGTCATTTCCATTTGTTCTTGTGCGTCATGTTGTTTAGCTTGTTTGTCTGATATCTCAGATAACGCTTGTATATTGTTTTGATAATCCTCATTTGTAAGCTTATTCCAAAGAGTTTGTGTGCGGTTTGTAAGAGAACTTCTATCACCGTATTTACCAATCTTCTTAGCTTCTCCTAACAAGTCTTGTACAGCTGCTGCATGAGGTCTACCTTGCTCTGCAAACGTACGTCCTGTTGTCCAATCTACATCGTTACCGAGGATTATATTATCGTCATCTTCTCTTACTGACGACTTCTGGTCGTCTGCTCCATACTTACCTTTATCGACCACAACAGCTTTACCTTGGTTCTTATTGAACAATACTTCTCCAAAACCAACCTGGCTGTTGTGTTCTCCCTTCATGTAACCATCTGGAGTCCAAACCTTTCCTGCATTCTTCATATGCCCGTCTTTACCTGTATTGTACTTAGGTAAGTCTTTTCCGTTGTTAGCGTACAATATATCGTCGTGAGTATCTCCATACTGATTGGCGTATTCTTGTTGCATTGCGGTAGACTGTGCCCCTGCACGATTATATATATTTGTACGTAAGGTCTTCTGTTGACCGTTGTATATCTTCTGTCTAAGCATTGCTGCACGCTTCTTAGCAGCAGCTCCTCCAAATACACCTCCAAGAATACCTCCTGCAACAGCACCAATTGCTCCTCCAATAGGGCCGAAGCACATACCAATCGCAGCACCTGCAGCAGCTCCACCTCCTACAGATTTCATAGTGTTAGAACTATTCTCTGCCTTAAGGTCTTCTTCAGCTTTGACGCTGTCTATAGCATTCTGCTGTTCATATTGTACGCCGTTTATACTACCTTGAGATGTACCAGCTTCTGTCATAAGCTGATTTGTAGACGCTACAGGTTGGTTAAACATTGAATATGTCTGCATACCGAAGTTAAGCGTATTTGTAACAGCTCCTGCTATACCAGCCTTTCCTGTCTGATTACTCTGTGTATAGTTTCCAGTATACCCTGTAGAACCGCTCTGGGTATTTCCACCAATACTGTTTTTAAACGTACCAAACTAACCGCCTAACGAGTTATTATAACCGAGGTTTCTCTTCACGTAGTCGTCGGAGTTTTCATAGTTGAGCAAATATCCACCGTTGTTATTATTGGTACCCCAATTGAATTGCGGTTTATTCTATACTCGTTTGTATTTTGTTAAATCCATGATTTTCTAAACTTAGTAATTATATAAGATAATGCGACGTTATAATCTGGAATACTATCTTTTATTTCACAAATCATGTATTTACCGCGCATTCTGTTTCCGTAAGGTTTATTATCTACTCTCGGGATAGCGTATCTGAATGTTCCTTCTCTGTCGGTCATCTACAGGTCGTCAGCCGTTGTTTCTTTAGATATATCAGTCTTCCAAGAATATGTATGATGTTTATTGAACGGGTTACTCTTTGTTGTATCAGATGTAACCAATTCTTGATTATCAAACACCTTGACAACCAAAGGACTGTCGTTTACTACATATCTCAGTGTAGTAGGAATAATCTTACTATTATCTCTTGTGTTCCACAAGGATATACTTAACTTACCTTCATCTGCGCTTACAATGTAGTTCTTCTCCATAAATGTAAGAGACTCATCGAACGATACATCATATACAGATGTAAAGGCTTTAATCAACTCGTTGTATGCTAATGATTTGTCCTTATCTGTAGTCTTGAGAACCTTTGATACAACCTCATTATACTTCTGGTCGTAGAACATCACTGGGGCGCTTATATTTGCGTTCTGATGCATTATATTCTGCGTACCGTACGTTTTATTCATCTGAACGATTCCATTGCCCTACATGCTCTTTATTTCATTATTATGAGCATCGTACCAATATAATACACTATTGGAATAAGCATCGCAATATTGTTCCTTGTGCATACCTGCTGTTCTGTCAAGGTAGTCATATCTACTAAGTACCCCTCCTTCACCGAGTATTAACGGTTTACCACTGTCGTCAGATATAGATGTTCTTTCATTAACACTCAATAGACCTGTAGCAGATTCCTGCCAGAATACAAGGTTATCATTAAACGTTCTAAGATGTGTTATCTCGCCATATCTGTCATCTACATCCAAGTAGTTAGCTGCTTTAAAGGTCTGCCAACTGTCAGAGTTCTCATTGTTTGTTTTAAGCTCTGAATAAAACACTCGGTAATCTACATCATATAATGTGTTAGAATCATCAGAGGTGTCCAAAGCTTCTTTCTTCTCTACTTGAGGTTGTACTGAATATACTGTATTATATTCGTATTCAGGCCTGTCTTGTATGTAGAAGTCGTTTACATTAGCTATCTCTTCTTGTATTTGACATACAGATTGTGAATCACTGTTACGTGTAAATGTGTGTCCTGAAGTATAAGCTAAGTTTATACTACTTTCTACTGGTATCGCGTAGTTGATATTAGCTGTTATAGATACCTTAATGTTCGGGTCGTAGTATTTATGACAAGATGTATATTCAAACACGTCTATGTAGCAATCTCCGTCAAATACCATCAAAGGCTTATTCATATCGTACTGTACATCTCCGTATGATACATATGTATTCAATAGTCTGTCAGCGTTTGTATAACCTCCGTACGGTGTTGTTCTCTTACGTATATTACATAGATATGTACCAGCTACACTGTTTCTAAATACCTCATGTATACCATCTTCACCTTCTTTCTGAGTCTCTGCATAATCCACATATGGAATCATATCACCAGCTTGGTCGTTTATCAGGTATGTAGACGTCTGATTGTTATTGGCATACTCCCATAGATATTTAAAATTGGTGTACATAGGGTTTGTAAGAACGTACCACTTATTGTGTACAGGAATGTCTGAAGCTTTTAGCTCTCCATAACGTTCGTCATACACTCTATCTGTGTACATATTCTTGTACAAGATGTTATCATCATCCTTAAGCTGTATAACACCTGTAGTACCTCCTGTACCAATCAAAGCGCTTCTCGTACAACCTATATCCAATATATTGTAGTTGTTCTCAACAAATAGACCATGGTCGTCATCTGTAGTAAGAGTCTTACCAGTATCGTTGAAGAATCCTCCCATTAGAACATTACAGAACTGAGCAGTACCGCATGTGATAATATTGTCTACATATTTAGCTTTGTATGTTGTACTATCACCGTTCTTAGAACTAGAGAACAGTGAATTCCAAGCGAGAGCTTTAGACATTGAAGAACCGTTGATTTCGTACTGATAATCGTCGTCCAAATCTATAGCTAAATACTGATAGTCTTGCCAACCGTTTCCGAATACTTCTATCGTCTTCTTTAACTTATCGTCATCTTCTACTTCAGAAGTATCGTAATTTCTCTTGTATACAAGATTAGATTGCTCATACAGCTTGTCGTAGCCAAATGTTATTTCGTTAAACGTACCATTTGTACCAAATGAACTACTACCATTCTTACGGAACGTGTGTTTTATATACTCAGCATGAGCACCTGCATCAGTATATCCTTCTATCTTTTTAACCTTACCTGAACTTATATAACCGTAATCAGAAGTTCCTCCGCCTCTACTTGCACGGACACCTATTGCATTACCGTCTCCGAACTCGGTATCGTACATATAAAATATACGTTCGGGAGTATATGTAGTATAATAAGATGTACCTACTCTACCATATGTTTGAGCTATAAACGTAAGCTGTCCGCCCGACAAGTAATTACCATTATATCCTGTATACGATACAGTATAGTCTCCATAAGGGTCGTATGCACCTGTTGTTGTTTTAGGAGTATCGCTTCCTTCCGGATTTCTTGTATAATGGACTCTCAACGGTAATGCCAAAGCATGACTCTGCATGGCTGTAGAAACGTGTGAGAATGGCAGGTATTGGTAGCTACTAACTGTATTTCTTTCTATCGTTTGTAGCTTGTTGAAACGGCGAGACCTTAAATCTTTAGAGTCTTCAGATGTAGGAATTGTAAGTTGGTCTTTGTGCTGACCGAATATATATTTAATCGGAGTTATATATAAATCACTCGAATTGTATAAACCGTCCATGTAATCAGGATTATACACATTCTCAGGACTTATAAACTGATATACTTTATGATTCTCAAAGTTATCGGCTTCGTAATGATATTGGTATTTATCAGTCCAATGTTCAAGTACGTCATCTTTTATACTGTCATCCTCATTGTGAGACAACCACATTGCACCTGTCCAGAAGTTCTGTGTTGTTAATGTACCAGTAGGTGTATATGTAGTATCTATAGTATCATTGGCTACATAGCTCGGTTTTGTACGTTGAATAGGTCTTGCTACAACTCCTTGTGATACAGTCTATATATCATCTTCACCTCTATGGCATCTTACAATCTCATATGAAGTAATCTTAATATCTTCATACTCTTCTGGATATAAAACCTTCAATTCATCATTAAAGGTCTCCATATCTACATTAAACTCAATACCGAGGATATTAGAGGTCATTTGCCACGATGAACAACCATCTGCGTAATTACGAGACTGATATGCTTCGAAATGGTCTTCTGTGACACATGGAGTTCTCACATCCCCTATCCATAATACAGATGTACCTTCACCTCTTGAGTTGTATAGTACAATACCATATCTATAGAGCTCATCACGTCTCATAGATTTGAACGCGTACGATACAAAAGGATTTGAATATGTAGGGTCTCTGTATGAAGGGCTGTATGTAGTAGGAAGATTATACACACTGTTAAAATGATATGCCTTATCTACAATATCGTTTTTCCAATCACTTCCAGTGTAATACTTATATACATTGAACACTTGAAGTTGTTCGTTGAACGATTTTGATGTCGTATCACCTTTTCTTCCTATATAATTACCTACAGCTCCTGCAGTTTCCCACAGTTTGTCATCAAAATCTGGTAATTTTGCACCTTGCTGTATATCTGCAGCCATCTTGGTGATTACAAACTTCCAACTTATAAACTTACCAGCACCACCAAAATAGAATCCGTCTGGATGTTCTTCAGGTCTTGTAGAGTCTTTACCATCTATATGAGGCATAAACTTACACACCTTGTCGTTCTTCTTGAAGTGTGTATTTATAATGTTGTACGGGTTAATACAGTCAAGTGCATCTGAATATTGTCCAAGTTCTATCTTCCGTATGAACTCATTATATTCTATGTCTGTACCATCCTGGAATACTACATGGTTGTCAGTATTTACACGGAAAGCTCTCGCATCAAACAATTTACCTATCTCGTTCATACGAGATTGGTCGTCCTTAATGTTTGCTGCAAACAATCTATCATTCTTAGACTCTATGACCTTAGGTATGATATACATACCTGAAAGACTATTGTATTCGTTCACAGAGAGCGTCTGTAAGCCTGTATTACCATAGTCGGTATAAGTCATATAGTAGTCACCTTTAGAGTCCTGTACAGGCGTTATATGGCCGTCATATATCAACTATATCTCAGGGTCTTGCCCATTCTGCTGATGATGTATACGATAGATATACATATGAGACATTGGGAAGTCATCTGAATAATCAAGTACAGGTATCTTCAACGATACACCTTCATATACATTCTCTTCACCAAGAGCTCCTCTAATAAGGTCTGAATCTCTTCCGCCTGTCTTGTTGTACTTGCCAAGTGGTATAGGTTTTGTAGGAGACGACAAACGTCCACAACTACCACGCTTATTGTAATACCTGTATGAGTATTGTACTGTACCTCCTGTAAGTGTACCGTCTACAAGACCGCAGAATATCATAGGTCTTGTTTCTATTGGCTTAAACGACTCGAAGATTGACGGGTTGTAGAACATCTTTCTATTGTACTCATCATTACTTGGAGCAACGTTTATCATCTTTATAAAATGTTCTCCGTCCGCTATATACAACTTAACGTTCTCGTCAGTTTCCCATGTAAGCACAATACTTACTTTCTCGCCATTTAATCGTTGTTTGATTGGAGTGGGATTCTCAGTATTGCCTGATAGGAATATAAGCTTAGGATTCGTTATTGACCCGTCTGTTTCGCTGCTTATAAATCGTATAATACCCCAGTTACCGTCTTCGTCCTCAGCTATTACGATACCCACATCTCTAATAGCTTGAGCAGCTTTTATCGACGCGATATCGAATGGCATTGTACCACCATCATCAGTGTCGAACGAGCTACTGTTGAACATATTCTTAGACCCTTCTATAACACGCATCTCACCATATGAGTTCTCTGCAACATTTGCATTAGATTGGTTCAATGAATAGTTACGAAGGTTTTCAGCATATAAATACTGACCCTGTTCTAATGTAGTGTATGAAGCATCAGTGTTCATACCTTTTATAAAACTATTCACGAACGATGTGTTATTTTCAGTAGCCATAATAGTAATCGTTATAATTTAATTGTCGTTTTCCTATATTCTTAAAGAATGTATCGTCAGAATCCCATTCGGGTATTAACTTATTCCATTCGTTCTTTATAGTGCGCATATCTGATTCTGTTGGCATCATTGCTTCAGCATAAGCTTGGTTTCTATAGAAATTCCACTGTTGCTGTAAATAAAAATAAACGCTTGAGTTGTTGCGTACACTACCACCCAGCGTTCCTTTCATAAACTTAGAGAAAGACATTTTCCACATTACATACCAGTATATAGCTTCTTGGTATGAAGCTAAGTCTGGTATCAAAGGATAACCTCTTTCATCTGTAGCCATTGCTCTGTAAGCAAGCTTGACAAAGCCCTTCATCTTGTTCAATACAATCCAACCAGGCTTTAAGAAGAACGTTACATCCTCAACATCATCTGGTCTCATCCTTGATATATACTTTGTAAGGTTATTACCATAGAATTGAGCTTGTGTTGTAGGAAGCTTATATCTCATCGGCTGGTGTGGTTCGTGATGTTCAGCATCAGCATTTGGTTGTTTTTTAAACGTACACGTCTCTGTACGTACAGGTAACCAAGGACCTGTGCTATTTGTTGAATATGCGACGGCTGTCAAGCTATGTAGGTCATCTGGTAGAGGTACCTGTCCGTCGTGTATTTCAAACACTGGAACATCGTCTACACCAGACTCTTTATCTATATACTACATAGGCGCACCGATCTTTTCGACAGCTTCAAATATCCATTCCTTTATGTCAGATATACGTATGTTGCGTTCCGACATATTTGAGTCCGCCATTATTTTAGCTATGACCGACTCACATTTTGTATATTTGTATATCATCTACGTTTATGTAATCGTGTTTATTGAATATAAGTTGCGCCAACGCTCTCTTGTTAGCTCTTACAAGGTTTAACGAGTATTTATATATGTCGGGGAATACTCGTGGTTGTTTCGACCAATATAGTCTATACTTGTATCCGTCAGAGTGTTCGTTCAGGTGATATATACGTTTACCACATTCTGCAGAAGCTTTATAATCTACAGATAGGCTTTTATCTGTGAGCGTCTTAGGTTTGTATTTACATATACATACATAACCCAGCCCACAAGGCATTTTAACAAGCTCTGAACGCTTCAAAAGCGCATCTAGGATAATCTTATTAAAACTGTCCAAAATGCGCTTATATCGAACGTAAGACACCTCTTCATTAATCTTACGGTACTCTTTATACATATCACGGATTGTATATGACTTTTTATTTCTCATCGTTTGAAGTAGCCATCTTTGGCTTTATACCTTGTAATGTACTATTGTTTGTGTCGTCGCTCGGGAGGGCTAAGATGAACTTAAGTTCGTTCTCAATAACCATCTTCTTTATATCTGGAATCATCCATCCTGGGATGTTGATTGAATCCTCATCAGAGTCTTCATCTGTGTCAGAAAATATACCAGTTATCCAGATATAACGAAGTCTATTTAGGTCTACGATACCTTGGATGTATACGTATTCATTCTCATATCTCCAAGTCATGTCTCCAAATGTATACTTCCTAAAGTAATGAAAGTGTCTTCTCTTTTCATTCATATTCTGTAGAGGACAACCTTCTTGGTCTTGCACACTGATTATACTCGTGTCACTTGAGCCAAGTAGTTCAGGTATTTTCTCCTTTGTACGTTTACTGTATAGACATGTATCATCTAATGGTTTACAGTCTATAAGCTCTAACGGCCCTACAGTCTTTACAGTAGTATCATCAGCATCTTCATCGTTATTACCTGCTTCTTTTTCCTTATCTTGTCTGTTCTTAAGAATAGCAGATTTATACGTCAATACCCATAGTGCTATCTGTGCTCTCGAGAAGTCTTCACTTTCACTTACATTATTATTGCGTATCATTAGTAGAATATCGTCCACCACACTACGTAATGTAAATAATTTCATGTTATTCTTCTATTATTCTAACATCGTCCTCCTTTAACAGGTCGTTTGTATTTACCAACTTGTATTTATAACGCACTACCTTTTTAAAGTCTAATGTAAACAACCGCTTAAAGAAGTTCTTCTTGTTTTTATATTCTTTTGTTTTGTATATATACAGATATTGTGTATTCTGTATATTTAAACGTATACTAACCGTATCTTTACTTATTGTATAGTATACTTTAGTTAAGTTATTATATTGTATACTATCTGTATATATAGTATCTTTAGTAAGTATAACCTAACCCCCAACCCCCTTACTTCCTTTAACGTCTATAACCTGTTTTTGGGTTGCGGCAGTCGTTACAGCTTTTTTTGGTATGTTGTTCACTTTACGTACACTATCTATCTGTTGTACGAGTTTATCATTTGTTTCCGCCAGTTTAGACATGTCTAGCCTTAAAACACTATTGGCCTACTAGGAATCGCTAAGCAACCCCTAATAGGCCTCAATGTTATTCTAAGCGCATTCTAAGCGTTCTGAGAGACTTTTATTCTGATTGTGAAGAGTTATCCCCCACGCAATCGAAATCGCCACACAGAGGCTCAGAATCGTGTCTACGGCGATCTTTTTGTGGTTTATCATCCACGTCAGTATCGCTTGTATCATCTTTTAATTCCGTTAAGTTCAATCCTACGTACTCGCCACCCTTCTTTTTAAGAAACTTACCTAAGAGTTTCCAAGGGCCATCTGGGTCAATAGTATTTAAATTTTCAAGTATTGACCATAATTCTGTAATACATATTACAACTGTTACCCCACCTGTCAATACAAAGGGCATCTGGTCATTAAGTATTACATACTCTAACATATGAGCGAGTAACAATATGGTAAATTCGTCTTTTATTTTACACAGAGTGCCTTGCCAATTTTTCTTACTTGTGATTTTTTCTCCAAGCTTCTTTGCTCTCTTAATGCCGTATATCATATCTACAGCAGTAAAAGAGAAACAAGCGATTAATAATCCAACAATAGGGACAAGATATGCTGTAAGCAACGCACTCGCTCCAAGCCATAGTTTGGCCCATTGACTGTTCCCACATATGGAGTTGAACATATTACCAATCGAAGTAAGTATTCCGTTCATATTAGCTTCTCCATGTATTAGCTTCCCATGTTCTACGTTTTACAAGTCCGTCAAGCTTTTTACCACCTGCATAGACCCAACGTAAGAATTGAGAGCATATAAGATCGTCTGATTTACCTGTCTTTATGTACTTATACAGAGTTGATTTTATAAAGTTACCTTGGCCTAAATTAAATATAAAGTCTACAAGAGCATTAAACTGTCCTTGTGTCTTACATATATTTAATTTGTTGAGATACTTCACAATAGGTTCTATATCTGATTTAAGGTATTCTACGGCCTTTTCTTTAGTAATAACCTAACCTTTTTTTACACCACGGGTGTGTCCGTAACCTATAGTCCATACCCCAGCTGGGCATTTGTAAGCTTTTAAAACCAATCCTTCAAAGTTACATATCGCTTTTATAGCGTCTTCAGTTATATTGTACATTACTGTTCTTCAGAGGTTGTCTCGCCTGCAAAGATTGTTTTTTGAGACTCACGTTCTTTCTTGAGTTCCTCTTCACGCTCTTCTCTAAGTTTGTCCATAGCTGCATTATACTCTTCTTCGTAAGAGTTAGCTGTAGTTTCGTCGACCTCTGTATAGTTAAGTGCTGAATCCTGGTCTGCTAAGTAAAGCTTAGAACATACTCCAGGGTTGGGCATTTCTGTAATGTCTCCATTCTTGTAATCTACCCAATCTTGAGTTATTATCTTCTTACCTTCTTCAGCTGTAAGTACAATCATTACGTTAGATGCTTTCGTACGCGTTTCTTCGCTACGTTGTATTTTTTCTGTTATCATTTTATAGATATAGTGTATCCTCGAGCTGTCATTTTATCAGTCCACCCGGACGGAGGGGTTTGCTTGGAAGAAACCTCGATTTTGGCCGCATCATACCCCGCTGTCTGCCTGTCGTAAATCGTTAGTAAACTAGACCATGTCTCATCCGTGAGAGCCGACGGAAGAGCATAAAGGGAGATAAAATCTCCGCTACAAGATTCCTGAGACCCCCAATATGCTCCAAATATTACATTGGTCAATTTAGAACAGCCAGAGAACATAACGCGCATATCTGTAACCTACGATGTATCAAAGTTCGATACGTTCAAACTGGTCAATTTAGAACAG
>CAVGQQ010000004.1:0-109501 GCA_963631525.1 bacterium | reverse complement strand
ATTTTCAAAATTCTTTGTCAAGGAAAATGAGCCCCCACACTTCGGTAACACATTCGCGATTGCCCTTGTGGTAGACAACCCGGTACAGATGTGTTAAGATAAGGTTGTATTTTGATAAGTGAAAGCAAAGAAATGATAAAGGAGTTGTGCTTTTATGAAGTTACATAGGAAATTCAACAAAGTAACGGCATGGATACTGACTTGTGTTTTGTTCTTTACGATGGCATTTTCGATTACATCGGAAGCATATGGAGAAGGATATACACATGCGAAGCAGTTTAAAAACTGTCATATTTATAATGGTATTGATGTATCTACATGGAACAAACAAATCGACTGGAATGCAGTTAAGGCTTCTGGCATTGATTTCGCATTTATCAAGGTCGGTGGACGTGGCTGGGGTTCAGCAGGAACCTTGTACCATGATTCCCGTGCACTGGAGAACCTGAAGGGCGCGAAGGCTGCAGGTATCAAGATCGGCGTCTATTTCTTCTCTCAGGCGATTACGGAGAAGGAAGCAGCGGAGGAAGCACAGTACACGATCAACTATCTGCATACATATGGCATTTCGATTGATCTTCCAATCGCGATGGACTATGAGTATGCCAGCGATTCTCCGACTGGGGGCAGAGTGAAAACGGCGAACCTGACAAGAGAACAGGCGACGAATGTCTGTCTGGCATTCTGCAGTTATGTGGCAACAAGAGGCTATACACCGATGGTATATGCAAATAAGTCAATGCTCACCAATGACATGAATGCCTCTACGATCGCCAGCAAATATCCAATCTGGCTGGCACAGTATAATTCAAGTGCGACTTATACAGGTGCATATTCATACTGGCAGTATACAAGCTCCGGAACAGTTCTGGGTATTGAAGGTCGCGTTGATATGAACTTCTATTATTCGACAGACGGAAGCTTTTCTTCGAAGATCAATATTCCGATACCAACCGGGGATACTGCTCCGGCAGATGCAAAGATCGTCTATGCAACGCATGTTCAGACGTATGGCTGGGAAAAAGAGGAAACATATGACGGTGGTATCAGTGGTACAGTCGGACAGGCAAAACGACTCGAAGCAATCAAGATCCGAAACAACACTGGTATTGAGGGAAGCGTCGAGTATCAGGTACATTGCCAGTCATTTGGCTGGATGGACTGGACGATGGATGGCGATATCGCAGGTCTGACAGGTCTTGCGAAACGATTGGAGGCAATCCGGATCCGGCTGACAGGAGAACTGGCAGAGCAATACGATGTCTATTACCGTGTACAGTGCCAGACGTATGGCTGGTTAGACTGGGCGAAGAATGGACAGACCGCAGGCTCGACGAACTATGCGAAACGACTTGAAGCAATTCAGATCAAGCTTGTTGAAAAAGGCGGTATGGCACCGGGCAATACTTCAAAGGTGTATGTGTCTCCGCTGATTGGATATAATACACATGTACAGACGTACGGCTGGACTGGCACGGTCTTTGATGGTGCGACAGGCGGTACGACCGGACAGGCAAAACGACTGGAGGGCATTTCCATCACGAATATGTCGGAGATTGCCGGTAATGTTGTATATCGTGTACATGGACAGACGTATGGCTGGCAGGGCTGGCGTCAAAATGGTGCACAGGCAGGCTCTATCGGACAGGCGAAGCGACTGGAAGCAATCCAGATCAAGCTGACCGGAGAGCTGGCAGAGAAATATGATGTATATTACCGGGTACATTGCCAGACTTACGGCTGGATGGGCTGGGCGAAAAATGGTGACCCAGCAGGTACAACTGGACATGCAAAGCGCTTAGAGGCAATTCAGATCGTATTGAGAGCGAAAGGAACTGGTGCACCGAGTGCATCCAGTCAGCCGGCGTATGTCGGTGGTGCAGTGCCACAGTAATTACATAAAATCAAAAAAACAGGAAATACTACTCCGAAAAAGGAGTAGTATTTTTTATGCTGGAAAATTATGTACGAACCGACCTTGCCTTGGAGTTAAAGGAGGATATCTCCGAGAAAAATGATATTGCAGGTGTTCGGGTGGAAACTTATGAGGATTCTGAATATGGACTTACCAAGACACACATCCGTGTGCTCGATCAGACAGGGGCAGAGATCCTTGGAAAACCGATCGGAAATTATATAACCTTGGAGAGTCCGAAGCTTTGTTCGGAAGATGAGAATATCCATATGCCATTTGTGCTGGCACTGCATGATGTCTTAAAAGAGCTGTTTCACGGGGCAGACCATATTCTGGTGATCGGTCTTGGAAACCGTAATATTACGCCGGATGCACTCGGACCTAGTGTTGTCGAACATCTCTATATCACAAGACATCTGCTTCGGGAAGGTGTTGTGGAGCATTCAATGGAAATCTCAGCACTTTGTCCCGGTGTTATGGCACAGACGGGAATTGAGACAAGCACGATCATACAATCCCTGTGCAGGGAGATCAATCCAGATGTTGTGATCTGTATTGATGCACTTGCAGCGAGAGAGGCGGAACGGTTAAATACGACAATCCAGGTGTGTGACACTGGAATCACACCGGGGGCTGGTGTTGGAAATCGCAGATTATCATTAAATGAAGAGACACTGGGGGTTCCAGTGATTGCGGTTGGTGTACCGACTGTGATTTCCATGCCAGCGATGATCAGTCATGCAATGGAGGGACTGCTGGAAAAATTACCAGTTTCGGTTCTGCGGCAATATGAACGGGAAATCGTTGAATTTATTCAGACACCAACAGTCTCTTCGATGTTTGTGACACCGAAAAATATTGACGAACTGATCGGAAGGGTCAGCTTTACGATCTCAGAGGCAATCAATCGTTTTCTAACATAATGCCAGTGTTTTTGCATATATTTATGGTATGGAGAGAAATTATGTGAAAATTATATTGCTGTGCTTTGCCCTTGCATTATGCCTGGGGGTGCTGGTTCGGTTGGATGTTACGACGCTGTCCGGTCAGGCACAGACATTTTTGAAAGAGAGCGTGGCACCTGTTCTGCATGTGGAGACGACCGGTTCGAGAGTGCGGGATCTGTTTGTCCCGGTGCTTGCAGATCTGGAGACGGATACGGCTGGAAACCGGTGGGATAAGGTTGCTGTTTCGACCGGCATAGATACAGAGACGGCATTTTCGTGCGAAACCGGAAGTGAGGAACCGGAACCGACAACGGAATTGGTGGCAGTCGCTTCCGATGGAGACGCGCAGACGGCAACCGCTATGGTGCAGCCGCTTTCTATCCCGGCTGGAATTACATATTCGATGGAACAGTTAAACAATTATGATTTTCTGGTCGGAAACTGTTATACAATCGACAGCTCTACGAATGTCACTGCGGAGGAATTGTCTGCGGATACACTGCTGTCAAAGGATCTGCATATCGATCCTTCTTCGGGAGAGTATAAGGTTTTGATTTATCATACACATGGCAGTGAAACGTTCGCGGACAGTCGTCCGGGCGTGACCGAGGATACGGTGATCGGGCTGGGGGATGAGCTGACACGGATTTTAGAAGAAGATTATGGAATTCCAGTGTACCATGATCGTACCGTGTATGATGTTGTGGATGGGGTGGAAGAACGGAGCCGTGCATATGATTATGCGAGCGATGGCGTCGATGCGATCCTGCAGCAGTATCCGTCGATTGAGGTCGTGCTGGATATTCACCGGGACGGCGTCCGCGAGGATGTGCGGCTTGTGCGTGAGATTGATGGCGTCCCAACAGCGCAGATCATGTTCTTAAATGGGATGAGCCGGACAAACGAGAATGGCGAGATTGATTATCTGTACAATCCGTACCGGGAGGAAAATCTGGCGTTCAGCCTACAGATGCATCTGGCAGGAAAGGAATTGTATGGGGATCTGATGCGCCGCATTTATGTGCGGGGATATTGTTTTAATCTAAACAAAATGCCGCGCTCGTCATTGATTGAAGTTGGGGCGCAGACCAATACTGTAGCGGAAGCAAAAAATGCAATGGTGCCACTTGGTGCAATTCTCTATAAAGTGCTGATTGCACAAGAGTAGGAAAGTGTGGTATACTTTTGACAACTAAGAGCGCACTGATGCGTGTGCATGTTATCACATGATAGCTGGTAACATGAAATCGGAATTATGAGGTTATAAAAGTATATGGCACATTTGGATAAAAGTAAAATACGAAATTTCTGTATCATCGCACATATCGATCATGGTAAATCGACACTGGCAGACCGGATCATTGAAAAGACCGGACTCTTGACGAGCCGGGAGATGCAGAATCAGGTGTTGGATAATATGGATCTGGAGCGGGAACGTGGCATTACGATCAAGGCTCAGGCGGTGCGTATTGTCTACAAGGCGAAGGATGGAGAAGAATATATCTTCAATCTGATCGATACACCGGGACATGTGGATTTCAACTATGAGGTATCCCGGAGTCTGGCTGCTTGTGAGGGAGCCATCCTGATCGTCGATGCAGCACAGGGAATTGAAGCACAGACACTCGCAAACTGCTATCTGGCAGTGGATCATAATCTGGAGATCATGCCGGTCATCAATAAGATTGACCTGCCATCCGCAGATCCCGACCGTGTTGTAGCGGAGATAGAGGATGTAATCGGAATCGAGGCACACGATGCCCCTCGTATTTCAGCCAAGAATGGTACGAATATTGAGGAAGTATTGGAACAGATCGTGACTAAGATACCGGCACCACAGGGCGATGTAGATGCACCACTCAAAGCACTGATCTTTGACAGTTTATATGATGCGTATAAGGGCGTTATCATTTTCTGTCGTGTGTTTGATGGTACAGTGAAAAAAGGAACAAATATCCGTATGATGGCAACCGAAGCAGAGGCAGAGGTTGTACAGGTTGGAATTTTTGGAGCCGGACAGTTTATTCCATGTGATGAGCTTTCTGCCGGTATGGTTGGATATATTACTGCCAGCCTGAAAAATGTAAAGGATACGACAGTTGGAGATACCGTTACCGATGCGGACAACCCATGTACAGAGGCACTTCCGGGTTACAAGAAGGTAAATCCAATGGTTTACTGTGGACTGTATCCTGCAGATGGTGCGAAATATCCAGATTTAAGAGATGCACTGGAGAAATTGCAGTTAAATGACGCATCTTTAAGTTATGAACCAGAGACTTCGATTGCGCTCGGTTTTGGATTCCGTTGTGGATTTCTGGGACTGCTGCATCTGGAGATTGTACAGGAACGTTTGGAACGTGAATACAATCTGGATTTAGTGACGACGGCACCGGGCGTTATTTACCGTGTGCATAAGACAGATGGTGAAGTGATGGAACTCACAAATCCATCAAACCTGCCGGATCCTTCGACAATCGAATATATGGAGGAACCATTTGTCAGTGCAGAGATCATGGTGACGACGGAATACGTCGGTGCAATCATGCAGCTTTGTCAGGAACGCCGCGGCGTCTACAAGAGTATGGAATATATGGAGACGACACGTGCGCTCTTAAAATATGATCTGCCACTGAATGAGATTATTTATGATTTCTTTGATGCATTAAAATCCAGATCACGTGGATATGCATCGTTTGATTATGAGATGAAAGGCTATGTGCGCTCGGATCTTGTCAAGCTGGATATCCTGATCAATAAAGAAGAGGTCGATGCACTTTCCTTTATCCTGCATAAGGATACCGCTTATGAGCGCGGCAGAAAGATGTGCGAGAAGCTGAAGGAGGAGATTCCAAGACAGCTCTTTGAGATTCCGATTCAGGCAGCCATCGGTTCTAAGGTTATCGCCAGAGAGACGGTGAAGGCGATGCGTAAGGATGTGCTCGCAAAGTGCTACGGTGGTGATATCTCACGTAAGAGAAAGCTCTTGGAGAAGCAGAAGGAAGGAAAGAAGCGTATGCGTCAGGTCGGAAATGTAGAGATTCCGCAGAAGGCGTTTATGAGTGTATTGAAGTTAGATGAGGAGTAGGATAACGAATGAAAAAATATGTGAGCTTATATGTTCATATACCGTTTTGCGTCGTAAAATGCAAATACTGTGATTTCCTGTCATTCGATGGGGAGAGTTATGGAACGATGCTGCGCTATGTTGATTGCCTGTGTCAGGAAATCAAGATGTATGCGCCAATTGTTGCAGACTACGGAGTGCGCAGTATCTTTATCGGGGGTGGAACACCATCGCTGTTAGATGAATCCCTGATCACAAACATCATGGCGTTTATCCGCAGGTATTTTCATGTGGAGAAGAATGCGGAGGTGACGATCGAGGCAAATCCGGGAACCTTGCGCCATCAGAAGTTAAATGGCTATAAGGCGGCAGGCATTAACCGGATCAGCATTGGACTGCAGTCCTGCGACGATGAAATGCTGAAGAAACTGGGACGAATTCATAATTTCGATCAGTTTGTGGCAAGCTACAATGCGGCGAGACGTGCTGGATTCCAGAATATTAACATTGACATTATGTCCGGACTTCCTGGGCAGACCATCCATACCTATGTGGATACGTTGTCCCGTGTGATCGAGTTTGGACCAGAGCATATATCTGCATATTCGTTAAGCATCGAAGAGGGCACACCGTTTGCGAGAGATCCGCAGATTTTAAGTGAACTGCCACCGGAGATGGTAGATCGCCGGATGTATGAGATTACGAAGCAGCTTCTGGCAGCACATGGCTATGACCGTTATGAGTTTTCAAACTATGCGAAGCCGGGATATGAGTGCAAACATAATATGGTTTACTGGACGGGCGGCGAGTATATCGGTTTTGGTATTGGCGCATCCTCGTATTTTCAGGGAAAACGGTTCAATAACATGCGGGATATCTTCAAATATATCGAGCTGATGGAGAACCTGTCAGACAAGTTTGTAGAGACAGATAATATGGAGCTTCTGTATAACGATACCACGCGGGCGCTCCGTGAGAATGTGACAAACATCTACATAGACGCGCGGATGGAGGAATTCATGTTCCTCGGACTGCGGATGACCTGTGGTGTGAGCCGAGAGGACTTCAAGGAACGGTTCAATAAAGATATCTATGAGGTATATGGAAGTGTGCTGAATAAATATATCGGCGAGGGATTCATGGCAAGTGAAGGCGACCGGATTTATCTGACCGATGCCGGTATTGATGTCAGCAATGTGATTTTGGCAGATTTCCTGTTGGATTCCTAATCATATTGGATTATAGATGTGCAGAATTTTAGTAGTAATAAAAAAGAAACGGTTTTCAATTTGAAAACCGTTTCTTTTTTATTGCTTTATTTATTATTGCTTTCTTCCATGTTCTTTCTAGCCGTTGCAAGCATAAGCTTGATACGGTTTACCTGATTGACCTCGGAAGCACCCGGATCGTAGTCGATTGCAACGATGTTCGCATCCGGATATGCATGTCGCAGGGATTTGATAACACCCTTGCCGACAATGTGGTTTGGCAGACAGGCAAATGGCTGACAGCATACGATGTTGCTGGCACCACTCTTTATAAGCTCGACCATCTCACCGGTCAGGAACCATCCTTCACCAGTCTGGTTACCGATGGATACGATTGGACGGGCATATTCTGCCAGCGTCTTGATATGCACTGGTGGATGGAACCGCTTACTCTTCTTTAAGGCACTGACTACAGGGTGGCGCAGTGCTTCGAGTGCGGCGATACCGAGATTTGCATTTCGTGCAGACTTCTTTGTCTTGCCAAGATATTCGTATTTGTAATTGTTGTTGTAGAAGCAGTACTGGAAGAAGTCGAGGAAATCAGGCATAACTGCTTCCGCGCCTTCTGCCTCCAGAAGCTCTACTAAGTGGTTGTTTGCAGATGGAAGGAACTTGACAAGAATCTCTCCAACGATACCAACACGCGGCTTCTTCACATCCTCATTCAGAGGAATGTTATCGAAGTCTTTGACGATATCATGTACCAGCTTGCTGAAACCACGACCATTGTTCTCCATACAGCGGATGGCTGCATGTTCCCATTTGCGGTGTAGCTTGTTGACAGATCCTTTGACCTTCTCGTATGGACGTGTATGGTAGACTACACGCATGAACAGATCACCGATTGCAAGTGCCTGCATTGCACATTTGACAGTTTTCATATTCCATACGAAACCGGAGTTCGTCTCAAAGCCCTGGACAGAGAGTGCAATAACCGGAATCTGTGGATAGCCAGCCTTGGCAAGTGCACGGCGGATAAAGCCAACGTAGTTTGTGGCACGACAGCCACCACCGGTCTGTGTCATGACAAGTGCTAACTTGTTGATGTCGTATTTACCGGATAAGATGGCATGCATCATCTGACCAACAACGATTACAGATGGATAACATGCATCGTTATTTACATATTTCAGACCTGTGTCGATAACTTCCTTATTTGCATCTGGCAGAATCTCAATATTTAATCCCATATGCCGCATCGCTGGCGCCAATACATTGAAATGGATTGGAGAGAGCTGCGGAACCAATACAGTATAATCTCGCATGTCTGTTGTGAATTCAACACGGTTGTAATTGCTTGGCATTGGACATGGTGTGAAGTTATGTTTTCTTCTGACATTGACCGCACTGATCAACGAACGGATACGGATACGTGCCGCACCTAAGTTGCTGACCTCATCGATCTTTAATACGGTGTAGATTTTGCCGGAGCTAGTCAGGATATCGTTGACGCAGTCCGTTGTAACAGCATCCAGACCACAGCCGAACGAGTTTAACTGGATCAGTTCCAGATTTCTGCTGGATTTGACATAGTTTGCTGCTTTGTACAGACGGGAGTGATACATCCACTGGTCGGATACGATCAAAGGACGCTCTACCTCAGCAAGGTGTGAGACAGAATCCTCAGTAAGTACTGCGATATCGTAGGAGTTGATCAGCTCTGGAAGTCCGTGGTTGATCTCCGGATCTAAGTGATATGGACGACCGGCAAGTACGATACCGAGCTTATCGGTCTTCTCCAGATAAGCGATTGTCTCTTCACCCTTCTTCTGGATATCTGCTTTGACAGCATCTGCCTCTGCATAAGCAGCCTCAACCGCCTCACTGATTTCTTCCTTCGTTACATTTGTATATTTTGAGAATTCGCGCAGCAGACGTTCCTTTAATGCCTCTTTGTTATCGAGGGCGAGGAACGGACGGATGTAGGTGACATCCGGTGCGGAAACCTCTTCCATATTGTTCTTGATATTCTCTGCGTAGCTCGTTACGATTGGGCAGTTGTAGTGGTTATTTGCATCCGGTGTCTCGTTACGCTCGTAAGGAATACAAGGATAGAAGATCGTCTTGATTCCCTGCTTCAACAGCCACATAACATGGCCATGTGAGATCTTTGCCGGATAACATTCCGACTCACTTGGGATAGACTCGATACCAAGGGTATAGATATCTCTCGATGACTTTGGAGAGAGCAGTACCCGGTAGCCAAGCTTGGTCAGGAATGTGAACCAGAACGGATAGTTTTCATACATGTTCAGGACACGTGGAATACCGATGACGCCACGGTACGCTTCACTTTCTGTCAGCGGCTCGTAGGAGAACAGCCGGTTGAATTTGTATTCAAATAAGTTTGGCATGTTGTGCTGGTTCTTCTTTAATCCAAGACCACGCTCACAACGGTTACCTGTGATGAACTGTCTGCCGCCGGTGAAACGGTTGATTGTAAGGAGACAGTTGTTCGTACATCCCTTACAACGAGCCATCTTTGTCTCATAGGTCAGAGCTTCCATTGCTTCCTTAGAGAGCATAGTTGTCTGGTCGCCTTCTTCGTAACGGTCTCTGGCAATCAGGGCAGCACCGAAGGCACCCATGATACCGGCGATATCTGGACGGATTGCTTCACGACCGGAGATAAGCTCGAAGCTTCGAAGAACTGCATCGTTGTAGAAGGTTCCACCCTGTACGACGATATTCTTACCAAGTGACTTCGGATCGGTCAGCTTAATTACCTTCAAAAGGGCGTTCTTTATAACGGAATAAGCAAGACCGGCAGAGATATCTGCGACGCTTGCGCCCTCCTTCTGTGCCTGCTTTACCTTGGAATTCATAAATACCGTACAACGGCTTCCGAGATCGATTGGGCTTTCTGCAAAAAGCGCGATCTTTGCGAAATCTTTTACATCATAATTCAACGACTTGGCAAATGTCTCGATGAAAGAGCCACAGCCGGAAGAACATGCTTCGTTCAGCATGACATTGTCAACGACCTCGTTTTTGATCTTGATACATTTCATATCCTGACCACCGATATCTAAGATACAGTCTACATCTGGATCAAAGAATGCAGCGGCAGTGTAATGGGCAATTGTTTCTACCTCGCCATAGTCAAGCATGAGGGCAGACTTAATCAGGGCTTCTCCATATCCGGTAGAGCAGCCGGCTACAATCTCCACACCCTCTGGGAGCTTTGTATAGATATCCTTCATGGCACGAAGAGTTGTACGAAGCGGACTGCCATCGTTGCTGCTGTAAAAGTCATAGAGCAGGCTGCCGTCCTCGGCAACAAGTGCGACCTTGGTTGTTGTGGAACCGGCGTCGACACCGAGGAAGCATTTTCCCTTGTAGGTGGCAAGGTCGGAACGTAATACTTTATTTTTCTCCTGTTTTTTGATGAAGGCGTCGTAGTCTTCCTGTGATGCAAAAAGTGGTGGGAGACGGTCTACATCCACAGCAATCTTAAGATCATCTGTGAGCTTTCCGCTGATCTCATCCAATGTATAGTGTGTCTCTTCCTTTGCCTGAAGTGCTGCACCGACAGCCGCAAACAGATGGGAATGTCCCGGCGCGATAATATGCTCCGGTGTCAGATTCAGTGTCCGCACAAATGCTTCCTTGAGCTGGTCGAGGAAGTGGAGAGGGCCGCCTAAAAATGCAACATTTCCTTTGATTGGCTTACCACAGGCAAGACCGCTGATTGTCTGGTTGACAACCGCCTGGAAGATAGAAGCTGCAAGGTTTGGCTTTGTTGCACCTTCGTTGATGAGCGGCTGGATATCTGTCTTTGCGAATACACCACAACGCGCAGCGATCGGGTAGATCGTATCATAGTCTTTCGCGTATGTATTCAGTCCGGAAGCATCTGTCTGGAGCAGTGATGCCATCTGGTCAATAAAGGAACCTGTACCACCGGCACATACACCGTTCATTCGCTGTTCCACACCGTTTGTAAAATAAATGATCTTGGCATCCTCACCGCCAAGCTCGATGGCAACATCTGTCTGTGGGGCATAGTCAGTCAAAGCCTCAGATACACAGACAACCTCCTGCTCAAATGGAATCCCGATGACCTGTGCCAGTGCAAGTCCACCGGAACCAGTAATCGTAGGAGCAACCTCAACATTTCCAAGCTCCTTGCTGGCATGCTCTACAAGCTCCTTTAATGTCTCTTTGATATTCGCAAAGTGACGTTTGTATTCTGAAAATAATATGTTATGTTCTTCGTCAATCACAGCAACTTTGACTGTGGTCGAACCAATATCGATTCCTAATCTCTTCATGTAATGCTTACCTCTTTTTACTATTTTCACTATTTACATTCTTGCAATTTTCGACATCTGACATTATATAGGAAAGAATCATGAATTTCAACAGGAAAATATGAACATTTTCTACCTATTAAGAATAAAATAATCAGAAATGAGTATGGAGATTTGCGGTATGGAGCATGAATGCAAGGGAACGGTACACAAAGTCGTTGCCGGAGATACGCTGTACAAATTGTCAAAACTGTATGGTGTACGCTTGATTGATATCTTGAAAGAGAATCCATATGTCAATGTCTACAACCTGCAGCCGGGGGATGAGATCTGTATTCCAACGGAGGTGTACGAGGAAGAAGAGCACCGCTATTATACGGCGAAGGTCGGAGAGACACTTGGAAGCTTAGTCCGGGAGTTTGATACGGATATTGCAGATCTGATGCAGTATAACCGGGAACTGTACGATCTGCGGGTACCGCTTGGAACGATCATCCGGATTCCACCGGAGAAAGAAAACCGGTCTTAGGAATGGATTGGTAAAAACAGGATAGAACAGTATGGGAAAAGTGATTGCCACGGACGGAGAATCCGCGCGTGGCGATTGCTTTTTTTATACATATAGGGTATAATATCGAATTGATATGCAAAGTGAAAGTGAGGAAAATTTAATTTGAGTTTTTTTGCGAAGTTAGAGAAAAAATTTGGTAAATTTGCAATTCGAAATCTCCCGATCAAGATCGCAGTTGTGATGGCAATCTCGTATGTTTTATGGGCGTTTGTTCCGACGTTTGCTGTCAATCTTGTTTTTTCGCCGTATGCGATCATGGAGCAGCACCAGTTCTGGAGATTGTTCACATGGGTATTTTCACCACCGGGAGATCTGGATTTTGTTGGAATACTGATGATCTTCATATTGATTCTGTTTGGACAACAGATCGAACAGGCGATGGGAACATTTATGTTTAACCTTTATATATTTGGTGCATGGTTCTGGAATACAGTGATCATGCTTGGCATCAGTATTTATTTTTACGCATCCGGTTCGATTCTTGGCATGCTGGATATGGGTATCTTTGCAATGTATTACTTTGATTACGGATTGTTCTTAGCATTTGCACTGATGTATTCGGATGCACGCGTGTTGTTTATGTTTTTCATTCCAATCCGTGCTTTCTGGGTCGCAGTTATAGATATGGGATTGATGGCATATGAATTTATGCGGACAACCACGTTGAATCGGGGTTCCATCATTGCATATCTGGTGAATTTCCTCATCTTTTACCTGATTATGGGACGGGGTGTCGGCATGCGAAGCTCGAACAGCAAGGCGGCAGCCAGACGAAGGAAACGGGACTACGACCGCCGTGTGGAGAATCTGTCCCGACAGGTAAATGGAGAGGCGGACCGCCGTCACAAGGCACAGCAGATGGGTTACCCAGCGAACATTACGAAGCACAAATGTGCAATCTGTGGAAGAACGGAGCGGGATGGCGATGATCTGGAGTTCCGGTTCTGCTCAAAATGTAATGGAAATTATGAGTATTGCAACGAGCATTTATTTACGCATGAACATGTTCGATAAAAGGAGACTGAAACGATGATAGCAACATGTAAGAAATTAGTGACAGATATACAGAGAGACAAAGACTTGGACAAGAAGCTTCCGGAATATGCAGAGCTGCTTGGAAGACAGTATAACTGCTATGCAACCGTAAAAGGAAGCATGAATTATTACACGATGAAGGAAGTCTGTGATGAGCAGGATGACAAGAACACGGATGTCTGCAAATATTTTGCACTTCTGACAGGATTGTTAGATCGTCATCTGGTTAAGCGTGAGGCAGTGGATGAAGATTCCATGGAAGCAATCGCACAGCTTCGAAGCAATGTAGAATATAAGATGCATATTCTGACAGCCTATACGGATGCATATGAGATTTATGAGTATGTGTTAAACCGTGTGGAGGCAGCCGTGCGTGATGAGGTGGCACCGGTCGATGCAAAAGGACTTTCAGAGAAGATGTTTGCCTATGTATTTGCAGAGAATGATACGGTTGTGATAAACAGCAAATTACAGCTTCTGATGGCACAGCTTCCAGTTCGTATGACGAAGAACAAGTTCTACGACATTATCAATTCGACACTGAATATCTATGAGGAGGGTGAGACAACCTCTGTGGATGAGTTTGTTGATATGCTGCGCAGTGCCGTGCTTTTGAAGAAGCCAAAGGGCTTTGAGACGGAATATCCATTTTTATATCATGTATATACGGATCTGGCTGAGGCTGATTATGCAGCACTTACATTGCCGGAGTTTGAAGATCTGACGAAGCGTCTGAATCAGGCTGCAACGATCATCAATAATGAAGTGTCCGCGTATATGCTGCTGCAGGAAGTCATCAATGATGTCTATACGATTCTGCTTACGATTGATGCAGCGTATGAGAAGAACGAAGAAGATGTACCGGGGTATGCGGCATCAATCCGCATTATCAAGGCATGTGTAAAGGCTGAGACGATCGACCAGTTACCAGATGAGGTGATGGATGAGTTCTTCACAATCGAAGGTGTGCAGGAGCGTGTATATGAATCAATCGTGATCTTAGAAGCTGTTTTAGATGAGATCCGGGTTGGAAAAGCCGAGCAGATTGAAAGCCTTGCACTGACAGAGACATATGACCGTCTGGATAAGGTAAGCAAGCTGCTTTCTACAAGCTTGTTTATTGATCTTGACAAGGTTTCTGGAAAGACAGAAACCGCAGATCATGCGTATATCACAGCGAAGAAAGAAGCACTTGTAAAGGAGCTTGGCGATTTGTTTGCGAGTGTAAAGAAACCGGTTTACCGCAGTATGATGTGTAAGCTTCTGGCAGCGATGCCAATCTTCATGAACACACAGCAGGAGATCCGGAATTATTTTGATTATGTAATTGAGAATTGTAAGGACGACAGCGAACTTATGGCATGTAATAAGCTGATTTCAGAGATGATAGAGGAGTAATCGTGATTTTTGCTGATAAATGTTATACATACAATCTCACAGAGCGAAAACAGGCACGGATCAGGAAAAGGATCAGGCGGCATAAGCCTGTCCGGAATCTGTATGTGATCGTGTTGCCGCTGCTGCAGGATGGATTGCTGGAGATTTATCCATATAATCAGTTATTACAGAAGCCGTATAGGAAGATAGATTCCCAGATACGGGTTGTCGGCTTTGCAAGAGGCAAAGAAGTGGCAGAACAGCTCGTATTGCAGATCATACAGGATATGTATGATGAAACTGGGGAAGAATGGAAGGTAGAAGAGTTTTTCTTTTGACTTTGACCGGGAAGAAAGAACTACAGGTAGGAGTAAGGTAAGAGATGCTGCATGTTTTATTGCTTATTATTAAAATAATCGGATGGATTCTTTTAGGCATCGTAGGTTTGCTTCTCCTGCTTGTGCTGTTGATTCTGTTTTGCCCGATCCGGTATCAGGCAGATGTCTCGTATCAGGGCGGTAAGACATTACAGGCAAAAGCAAAGGTGCGGTACCTGATCTTAAGTGTCCGGGTGTTGTATGACCAGAGGCGGGAGAAGGATAAACTCGAACAGGAGATCCGTGTGCTCTGGTTCCGGCTTGGAAAGAAGAAGGCGGAAGCGGCGGAGCATGAAGCAGAGCATCTTGCTGACGAGGGATTCGACGACGCGTGGGATGATGTCGACGAGGACGAGGAGGACGATGCCGTCTCAGAGATTCCGACGATATCACTCCCAGAGATAGATACATCCGAAAATATTGAAACTGAGACAGAGAACAAAACCGAGGAAGAACCGGAGCCTGAGGTTTTCGATCTGGACGAGCCGGACGATCTGCCGGAAGAAGAAAAGAAGCGATCTGGCAGATTGAAGATATTGTGCCGGAAGGTGTGGGAGAAGATTAAGAAGATCTGGACATTTGTGATAAATCACACACCGGGCAAGGTCGCAGAGCGTGTGACTGACAAGATCGAGAAAAAGACAGCGACTGCGAAGAAAAAGATCCGTCGGCTGCAGAAGTTCTGGAATCTGTCTTGCACGGTAAAGACACGTGAGTATCTGAAGAAATATATTCCGCGGACATTCAAACATATATTGCCGCGGAAGGTAAAGGGCTATGTGCATTACGGTATGGATGAGCCATATAAGACCGGACAGGTGACCGGATATTTGAGCTTATTGCCGTTTGTATATCAAAAAGGGCTGTCGATGCAGCCGGATTTTGAACAGAAGGTATTGGAACTGGATGTGAAGCTGAAAGGCAGAATCCAGCTTGGTTATCTGCTAAGAATCGTATTGAACCGAAATATCTGGCGGACGATCAAGGTCGCAAAGAAAGTAATGAATCAGTAGGATTATAAAGAAAATGGAGGTAATAGGAAATGGCAAATGATTTTAATCAGACAGTTGGTTCTTTATTTCAGGGGATGGATTCCCTGCTTACAACGAAGACCGTTGTCGGCGAGCCAACGAAGGTAGGCGATACAATTATTTTACCGCTGGTAGATGTGAATTTCGGTGTAGCTGCCGGTGCATTTGGCAAAAACGGCGGTTCCAACTCTGCTGGAGGCGGAATGGGCGGTAAGATGTCTCCAACTGCGGTACTTGTGATCCAGAACGGACATGCGAAGATGATTCCAGTCAAGCAGGGTGACACGGTAAGCAAGGTGATTGATATGATTCCAGAGGTTGTGGATAAGATTGCAACCGCAATGGGTAAGAAGGTGGATGTGGATATTGACAGTCCAGAGATCAAAGAAGCCATCGATCACGCAAGTGAGAACAACTAGGATTTGATGCGAATTTACGTCTTTTCGTATTGTTTGTTTCATAGTATGTATTAGAACAAAAATGAGGAAGAGGCGGCATTGAAGGCGTTATTTGGATACTCGATTTTATTTATGGCGATTGGCATGATACTTTCGTATTTTGTCAGTGGTTTTTGTGAGTTTGTTTTAGTGACGGCAATGCTTATCTTAGCATATGTATTGCTGTGCTTTGATTGTTAACAGGAGGCACAGGTGGCAGAAGAAAAACAGAAGGCATTGATTGAACTTCTGAGAGGACATAAGGTATATTTACAGACACATAATTTCCCGGACCCGGATGCAATATCAAGCGCATTTGGATTGAAACGGTATCTGAA
Source organism: bacterium (assembly GCA_963631525.1). Taxonomy (GTDB): domain Bacteria; phylum Bacillota; class Clostridia; order Lachnospirales; family Lachnospiraceae; genus Coprococcus_C. The sequence continues at coordinate 92,885 of CAVGQQ010000004.1, read as the reverse complement.
GTATTATGGAATTACATCGACAATCTGTTATGTTGGGAGTATTGACCGGTTCAATACGAGAAAGATGATGGACACGTTTGGAATCGAGATTTATTCGTATGAAGATATCCCGGACATGCAGGTGGAGGACTATATTGTGCATGTCGACTGCCAAAAGCCGAATGCGAATACGACAGACCTGCCGGGTGATGAGGTGGCGTGTGTCGATCATCATCCGATTTTTGTAAAGACAGAGGATTACAAGTACGAGGATATCCGAATTGTTGGTGCCTGTGCCAGTATTATTGCGTCGTATTTTCAGACAAGCGGTGTACCGATGGATGAGAATGTGGCTACGGCGCTTGCTTATGGAATTAAGATGGATACAGCGGATTTTGTGCGCGGAACAACCGCGTTTGATATGGATATGATGGCATATCTGTTCGATTATATTAGTACGGAAAAGTTGAACAGCATGTACAATTCCACAATAGAATTTCAGGATCTGAAGGCGTATGGTGCGGCAATCGAGCATATCGAGGTGTTTGATTATGTTGGTTTTACCTATATTCCATTTGAGTGCCCGAATTCTTTAGTTGCGATTATATCGGATTTTATTTTGTCGTTGGACGTGGTCAATGTGGCAATTGTATATTCGGTTAATTCAGATGGCATTAAGTTCTCTGTGCGAAGTGAGCGTGCAGATGTGGATGCGGGAAAACTTATATATCAGGCGTTGGATGGAATTGGTTCCGGTGGTGGACATGCTGCGATGGCAGGTGGATATGTCAGCCATGAAGTATTGAATAAGATTGGCAGAGATTACGATCGGAAATTGAAAGAATTATTTATGAAGACGATTCATAAGAATAGAGGTGTTTGATATGAACGGGAGTACAGATATGAGTATGGAGCTTCTGATGAACTCCGATAACCCCGAAAAAGTGTTGCAGACGATGCAGCCATTTATAGAGTCTATGATGCATTATGAGTGTGCATTGATGGAGATCGAGACAAAGCTGAAGGTGTTAAACACGGAGTTTGCATCGCAGTATAATCGAAATCCGTTTGAGTCGATTCGGTGCAGATTGAAGAAACCACTCAGCATCGTGGAAAAGATGAAACGAAAAGGACTTGATATCTCGATCGAGAATATCGAGGAAAACCTGACCGATATCGCAGGTGTGCGCGTAATCTGTTCCTTCCCGGAGGATATCTATACCGTATCGGAGCTTTTGACAAAGCAGGATGATATCCGGGTTGTGTGTGTCAAGGATTACATACGGAATCCAAAACCGAACGGATACCGCAGTCTGCATCTGATCGTGGAGATTCCGATTTTCTTATCCAATGAGAAAAAATACATGAAGGTGGAAGTACAGTTCCGGACAATTGCGATGGATTTCTGGGCGAGTCTCGACCATAAGCTCAAGTATAAGAAGGATAATCTGAAGCATCCGGAGATTATTGCGAAGGAATTGAAGAAGTGCGCAGATACGATCACAGCGATGGACTATAAGATGCAGGAAATCCGGAGTCTGCTGGAATAATATTGTGATTGTAATCTGAATTATCAAAGAGATGCAAACAGTACAGGAGGCAGAAAAATGGTAAAACAGGTTTGGAAACCAGGAAATATGTTATATCCAGTTCCGGCGGTTATGGTAACAACCGGTGATGGAAATGGAATGGATGATATTATCACGATCGCATGGACGGGAACGATCAATTCCGATCCACCGATGGTATCCATCTCAGTACGAAAGTCGAGATATTCACATGAATTACTCACAAAAAACGGAGAGTTTGTCATCAATTTAGTGACAAAGGATCTGTGCTATGCGATGGACTATTGTGGTGTGAAATCGGGCAGAGATATAGACAAATTCGCGGAAATAAAGCTGACGAAGGGCAAGGCACAGACGGTGTCGGTTCCTGTCATCGAGGAAAGCCCAGTCAATATTGAGTGCAAGGTTACACAGGTGATTGAGCTAGGTTCCCACGATATGTTCTTAGCTGAGGTAACAGCTGTACTTGCGGATGAGAAATATATGGATGAGACTGGAAAGTTTGATCTGAACAAGACAGATCTGATCGCATATTCCCACGGACAATATTTTACGCTTGGAGATTATGTTGGAAAGTTCGGATACAGCGTACAGAAAAAGAAATAATATAGATTGGTTTAATTGAAGAAAAGGACATTTGTCACGTTCACAAAAGTTTCAAACTTTGTTCGTTGACAGATGTCCTTTTCTTTTTTACTATAAAACTGGTCAGCTTCCTCGGAGACGAAGGGAGTATATATGTTTAGTAAAGTAAAAAGCTGTGCGGTTCACGGTGTGGACGGACGAATGATTGATGTGGAGGCAGATGTGAATGACGGTCTGCCTGTGTTTACTATGGTGGGATATCTGTCGTCGTCTGTTAGGGAGGCATCGGAACGCGTGCGGACTGCGCTTAAAAATTCTGGCTTTCGTTTGCCGCCGAAGCGCATCACGATCAATTTATCCCCAGCAGATATGCGAAAAGAAGGTTCCGGATATGATTTATCCATTGCGGTAGCGGTGCTTCTGGCGCTCGGCATGACACCGGTGTTACCGATGGAGCAGATACTTGTATTAGGCGAGCTGAGCCTCGACGGAACTGTCAAGCCGATTTCCGGCGTACTGCCAATGGCGATTTGTGCTAGAGAAGCTGGTGTGACCGGGTGCATTGCACCCAGGCAAAATGTAAAAGAAGCGGCACTCGTACAAGGTATGTCGGTGGTTGGTGTGTCCAATCTGGAGGAGGCAATGGAATACATACTTGGAAACCGGACGTGGAAGGCTGAAAAATCGAATGTTGGCATCGACAATATGACTGTCGATCTGTATGATTGTGATTTCGCCGATGTGATGGGACAGGAGAGTGTGAAACGTGGGATGGAGATTGCAGCGGCTGGGTTTCATAATATCCTGCTGACCGGTGCAGCCGGTGCCGGTAAATCCATGCTTGCGAAACGCCTGCCGACAATCCTGCCGCAGATGAGTTTTGAGGAAAGTCTGGAGGTAACAAAGATATACAGTGTTGGTGGTCTGCTGCCTGCAGAAAGCGGCCTGATCCGCAGACGTCCTTTCCGGGCACCGCACCATACGATTTCTGAATATGCACTGATCGGTGGCGGCAGAGTTCCAACACCGGGGGAGGTGAGCTTTGCCCATTATGGCGTGTTGTTTTTAGATGAGCTTCCAGAGTTTTCAAAGCCGGTGTTAGAAGTGCTGCGACAGCCATTAGAAGACCGGCGGATTCGGATATCGAGAGTACAGGCATCGTATGAATTCCCAGCGGATTTCATGTTTGTGGCGGCGATGAATCCATGTCCATGTGGAAATTACCCAGACTTCCGGAAATGTTGTTGTACGGAACAGCAGATCCGTCGTTATCAAAGCAAGGTGAGTGGACCATTGCTCGACCGGATCGATATTCGGATGCAGGTAAAGGGGGTAAAACAGGAGGCACTTTTTTCCAAGCAGAAAACAGAATCTTCGAAGACTATCCGGGCGCGTGTGGAGCAGGCGAGACAGATGCAGAAGGAGCGGTTTGCCGGAGCGGATCTGTTATTTAATTCACAGCTCGATGGAAAGAATCTGGAGGAATATATCACGTTATCGGAAGAAGGAAAGCAGTTGGTACTCCGATTGTTTGAAGAACAGGAATTGTCCGTGCGTGGCATGCACCGTGTCTTAAAGCTTGCCCGCACGATCGCCGATCTGGCTGGCAGCGAAGAGATTAGGAATGTGCATTTGCAGGAGGCAGCATTTTACCGCAATCAGGATGTATTTGCAAAGGAGGTTCTGTATGGAAACTAGAAGTGAGATGGCTAGGCTTTGGCTATATGGAAATCATGAAATATTATCAAAAGTAAAATACTATCTGATTCTACGGTATGGAACGGTAGAGCAGGCTATGGAGCAATCGGTACCGGAGCTTGAAAGGGAGCTGGCAAAGCAATTTGAACCAACAGAATATGAGACGCTTTTGCTTCGCAAAAATACAAATTATCTGGATGAATTATCTGGACGATTAAAGGAACGAAATATCCGGATCTTATATCCGGGACATGCGCTATACCCGGAAAAACTGCAAAATATCTATGATAAACCGGAGATTTTATTTGCACGTGGCAAAATCCGGGAGAGCATCAATTATTATAATCAATCGGTAGCCATCGTGGGTGCACGGAATGCAGATACATATAGCCGGGAGACAACCCGCGTGTTTGCGAGGGAGCTTGCAAAGGCTGGAATCCAGATCGTGAGCGGACTTGCCAGAGGCATCGATGGACAGGCACATCGCGGCTGTCTGGAAGCGGGCGGCTATACGATTGCCGTGCTTGGTTGTGGGATCAACGTCACATATCCTCGTGAGAATATCGAATTATTTGCACAGATCGAAGAACGTGGATTGATTCTGTCCGAATATTGTCTGGATGTACCGCCGCTTGCATTTCAGTTTCCGCTCAGGAATCGGATCATCAGTGGATTGTCAGATGGTGTTCTGGTAGCGTGTGCCAAGAAGAAAAGTGGTTCCCTGATCACGGCAGATCTGGCGCTTGATCAAGGAAAACAGGTGTACGCTCTGCCGGGCAGAGTGTTGGATGCATTCAGTGAGGGCACGAACCATCTGATTCAGATGGGTGCCATGTGTGTGACAAGACCGAAGGATATCCTGCTTGATTTGTGGGGAGAGGAACGCCTGAACATGGACGATACTGGAGGTTCTGCATCCGGTAGTGTTGAAAAACAAAGTGAAACACGGGATAACCTGACAACCGAAGAACAGACCGTATATGATCTACTAAGCTTAGATCCGGTGCATGTGGATGATGTGATCGCACAGGCAAGACTTGGTGTATCGACAACAATCAGTGTGTTGTATGAGCTGGAGCGGCGAAACGTGATCAAGCAGCCAGTGCGAGGGTATTATATATGGAGTTTGTGAAGAAAAAATGTACAGTAATTTATGATATAAAGAATAATCCTATTGTTTTAATAAAGGATATTAGATTTAAAGGAAAAAGAAATATAAATTGGAATGAGGTGGAGAAGTATGTAAAAGAATATGTAGGAAGTTGCTATGAAGTGATTGAAACTTCTGATAAAATATATATAGGCTCAGATTTTCCAAATGAGTTAAAGGGGTCTGAGGATACAAAAAGGCTTAAAGGTGCAAATGCAAAAGCAAAAGCTAATTCTACAAGTGAATTACCGATGCTATTAAAAATAGCAAAAAATAAGCGTTGGCAGGAAAATTTCAAAAATAAACATGGGATGGATGCAAAATATGGGTGGTATCGTTTTACATCTCGATTTGCACTGCCAATATATCTTGATAATGGGGAAACAGAACGGATAAATATTTTTCGTATAGAAATGTTGGTTAGACATGCATCAGATGGTAATTTATATTTGTATGATTTGGTAAATATAAAAAAAGAAACGAGCACCCCGCTTGAATCGTAAGATTGTACGGTAACAAACCCATTTCTTATAGAAATATTACTATGATATGGTAATCTTGTCAAGAAAATGATTCTAATAGTTTTGATTAGAATAAAAAAGAAACGTAGTAACCCGTTTGAGCGATAATGCTGTACGGCACAAAACCACATTTCCTAAAAGAAAGATTACTATTAATTAGATTCGTTGTCAAGATAAAATATTTATGATAATATCATAAACAAGTGGAGACTCCTGCCGTTAAGTGGAATACGAAAGGCGATAGTTTTGCTGAGGTGTAACTACAAAAAGGGCTATGTGTTTATGCACATAGCTTTTTTGATAGTAAAAAAAACGAGCACCCCGCTTGGGACTAGATTTGAATATGTTTGCTCTTGTGTATCGCAGAAACATGACATAAGATATGGATATGCAAAGCTACTGATATAAGGCCGAAGGACCCGAAATGGGAAGAACATATTCATGTTACGGGATACTGGTATCACCCGGAAGAGGATGCAGCAGGATATAAATTTGATCCAGAGTTGGAGCGCTTCCTGACAGAGGGAGAGAAACCAATATTTATTGCATTCGGTAAAGCTGAGTCAAAGGAATTGGCAGAACTACAGATTCGGGTGGTTGAGGCATTGAAAGAGACTGGGATCAAAGCAGTAGTACAGGCATTTCAGATATCAGCGCCGCAGAATACAGAAAAGTTACATTTTGTAGGAAAAATTCCGTACAGTTACATATTCACACGTGTGAAAGCAGTTGTTCATCATGGTGGCTGCACAACAAATGGTATTGGAATATGGGCGGGCTGCCCGACGTTGATCATCCCACTGGCATTGGATCAGTGGTATTATGGCAGAACAGTACATGAACTGGGAATAGGACCAGAGCCATTGTATATAAGAAAAAAACTTTGTACAAAAGAGCAGATAAAGGATGCCTTAAATGATCTTGTCAGTGGAAAGTACGAAAACCGAGCCAAAAAGCTTTCCGTACAGATAAGGCAGGAAAATGGTATAGAAGAAGCAATTCAGGCAATCGAAGATTATGTGAAATAAAGAACTAAGAAAAACCTGTGGAAATAACTTGATTGATTCCTATTTATGCGGCAAACATCAAATTCTAGTTTGAAGGAGCAACAATATATATGAAGTATTTATATTTACATGGACTAGGACAAAAACCAGACAGTTGGAATAGAGTAATAAAAGAAACGAAAGTATCGGAAAGCAGTGCCAGTTTGAGTTTATCAGAGATGTTAGAAGGGAAATCTGCTACATATAGCGAATTATATTCAGTATTTTCATCAGAATGCGACAAGGAGAACGATGGAATTGTCTTATGCGGGCTTTCTCTGGGAGCTGTTTTGGCACTTAATTATGCGATAGACCACCCTGATAAAGTAAAGGCACTCGTATTAATTGCAGCACAATATAAAATGCCCAAAAAATTATTGAAAGTTCAGAATATGTTGTTTCACCTTATGCCGAATTCGGCATTCAATAAAATGGGCTTCAAAAAAGCAGATGTTATCAGCCTATGTGGTACGATGGCTGAATTAGATTTCAGTGACTCGCTGCATAAGGTGTCTTGTCCGGTATTGATCGTTTGTGGAGAGAAGGACAATGCAAACAAAAAAACTTCAAAAGAACTTTGCCATTATTTGAACAATTCCTACTTCTATGAACTTATGAAAACAGGTCATGAAGCAAATATAGAAGCTTCGGAAGAATTGGCAATCGTGTTGCAGAGGTTTTATGATAGTATCTGAATTCCGTTTTGTCGTACTGACGAGATATAGAAAACTACATAAGAATAATCAACAGGCAGGTGGTCTTATAGCGAGACTTCCTGCTTTTATATTGTAGAAATATGATTTCCTTTCTTGCGGCAATATTGATTAAAATATTGGAAATTATAAAAAATCCCCCAATAACAAGTAGAGATATAGCAAGGAATTGGGTGAAATTTGAAAATAAGATAAAATCCCCCAACGAAATAGAAGAAAGTATAGAAAATGATGGGGAAAATTTTGAAATATGCAAAAAATCCCCAATAGCGGATAAATATATATTGAAATATGGGGGAAATGTTTGAATTATGTGAAAATTCCCCAATACTGGAAACGGCATACGAATGATCAATAGACAGGCGGTCTTATAATGAGACTGCCTGTTCGTTTTTGATGGAGGAAATGGACATAAAATATATAGAAACAGTGAAAATCCCTGTGGCAAGATAAAGTTGTCAAGGATAAAAGATGTTGCTATAATAAGTTAGTCTTACAAAACTCGCAGAAACATATTGACAATACAAACAGGAGGATAAGCATGGGAAGCTCTGAAAATATAAAAGTGACACTGCATAAGGCGGATGGTGTGTTATATCCAGTCGCTGGCAGAAAAGATAAAGTGGTTATCACAATGTCAGGCAGTGAAGACGGTTTGGAACATGCAGGAAAATTAGCAAAGTATCTTCAGGATAACGGAATTCCTGCGTTGGCATTCGGTTATTTCAAGACAAAGCACTCTGTAAAAAGCTTAAACAAGATTGAACTTGAAAATATAAAGGCGGCAATCGAATGGCTAAAAGAACAGGGATACGAGAAAATTGGTATCGAAGGATGCTCAAAGGGAGCCGAATATGCAGCGGCGGCTGCAATCGCCTATCCAGAACTTAGCTGTGTGATTCTAAAGATTCCGTCATGGTTTTACGGCGAGGGAATGGATAAAACGGTGCCATCTGGGGCGAGCAGTTGGACATACGAAGGGAAAGAACTTCCGTATACGCCATATAAAACAAGAAAATTACCGGTCATGAAAGAAATGATGAAAAACAAGGAATACAATATCCTTGCCATTAACACAGGGAAGAAAATCAATTCGGATTCGATTATACCAATCGAGAAAATTCATGCACCTGTTTTGATGTTTTCAACGGAAGTGGATACGATATGGCCGTCTAAGGAAAGCTGTGAGAAGATGGAAGAACGTCTGAATGCCAATCAGTTTGCCTATCCGCATAAGCATATATGCTTTGAACACATGAGCCATATGATGTTGGAAAACTGTGGAAAGGGAATCAAATATTTCATAAAATCAGAAAAAGAATTCCCAGAAGAATGTGCGAGAGAGCGTGTCATTATGGGACAGGAATGCATAAAGTGGATTGAGGAAGTGTGGTAAAATTAGTTGAAGACGAAGAGGATTGAATCGGAAAGCATACATGGAAAAATACCTTCTTGGTACAATAATCCATAGAAAAACTGGATGAAAACCAAGGAGGTATTTTTATGTTTGAAGAACCTTATCTGGATGCGAACAGTATTCAGGCGTATCTGCAATATCTGAAGGAACAGGAGCGGAGTCAGGCGACCATACAGAAATATACACACGATCTGGAACAACTGCGGCAATATGTGCAGGAGCAGCCACTTACCAAAACAATTCTGATCGAATGGAAGCATCAGCTTCTTGAAAAATACACGCCGGCATCAACGAATACAAAACTGGCAGTTCTGAATGGCTACCTGCAATTTATGGGGTGGCACACGCTTATTGTCAAGCAGATTAAAATTCAAAAATCTTTATTTCTACAGGAAGAAAACGAGCTTACCCGCGATGAATATATACGGCTTGTGCATGCTGCAAACTGGAAGGAAAATGAGAGACTGGCATATGTGATCCAGACGATCTGCGCGACCGGAATCCGTGTGTCGGAGCTGAAATTTATCACGGTGGAAGCCGTGTATAAAGGAAGAACGGAGATATACAACAAAGGAAAAATCCGGCTTGTATTTCTGCCAGATAAGCTGTGCCGCCTGTTGAAGCAGTATATACAAAAGCAGAAGAAAACAACCGGAGCAGTGTTCACGACAAGAACCGGAAAACCATTAGACCGAAGCAATATCTGGCGGGATATGAAGAAGCTCTGCGCATTGGCACAGGTATCGGAAAAGAAAGTATTTCCGCATAATTTACGGCATTTGTTTGCACGGACATTCTATGAGGTGGAGAAGGATATTTCCAGACTGGCAGATATTTTGGGACATACGAATCTGTCGACGACGCGGATCTACACCGCAGAAAGCGGAAGCGTTCATGCAAGACAGATGGAGCGCATGCGGCTTGTTATCACATAATATTTGTTCTGTTGTAAAAAACGCGGAATAATCCCTGTCGGCAATGTGTCTACGGGATATTTTCACACTGGCAAAGGCATATTCATTGAATTACACTTGAAAAACAACATTTTTGAGAATATAATGATCCACATATGTACAATTATATTTGTTTATTGCGATACTACTACAACAGAACAAATATTATGTTGTAAATACATCAGCCATACGGATGGTTTCATGCGCATCGCCGATGAAGAATAAGCATAGGGAGAAAAACTATGAGCGGCATGGTCGGAGTATATGCAGTCGTGCTGGTACTCGCGCTGTTTTGTGTGTGGTGTGTGTTCGCGATAAAACTGGAGCATTCGGCGTCGGAGGAGGAAATGACAGATATGGATCAGGAGCAGAAACAGAAATTAGAAGGCATACATGTTCTGGCTGCAGAGGATAATGGACTGAATGCGGGAATTCTGCGCGCATTACTTGGAATGGAAGGAATCAGTTGTGAAATCTGTGCGGATGGGAAAGAGGCAGTTGATGCTTTTGAACAATCACAGGCAGGTACCTATGATCTGATTCTGATGGATATTCAGATGCCGAATATGAATGGATACGAGGCGGCAGCCGCGATCCGGAAAGGAAAACATCCGGATGCAGATACGATACCGATTATAGCCATGACGGGCAATACATTTACGGAAGATGTCCGGAAAGCGATGCGCTTTGGGATGGATGCGTATATAGCAAAACCAATCAATATTGATCATCTGAAGAGAACAATTTTACATGTATTGGGGAACTGATTTTACGGGTTATGGAAAAATTTACCTTGCACCTCCACCGAAAATAGTGTATAGTTTGCTTGTTTTTGAATGCTAAAAAGTATTGGAGGAATGGGAAATGACAAAAAATCTGGTAATTGTCGAGTCACCGGCAAAGGCAAAGACAATTAAAAAATTCCTGGGTGCATCCTATGATGTTATCGCATCAAACGGTCATGTGCGGGATATGCCAAAAAGCCAGATGGGAATTGATATTGAACATGACTATGAGCCGCATTACATCACAATCCGGGGAAAAGGTGAACTTCTGGCACAACTGCGCAAGGCAGTGAAAAAAGCTGATAAAATATATCTCGCAACGGACCCCGACCGTGAGGGAGAAGCAATTTCATATCATCTGATCGCGGCATTGAAACTGGAAGGGAAAAATTATAAGAGAATTACATTCAATGAGATTACGAAAAATGCAGTAAAATCTTCTATTAAAAATGCACGCGAAATCGATATGGATCTCGTCAATGCACAGCAGGCAAGACGTGTGCTTGACCGTCTGGTTGGATATTCCATCAGCCCGCTTTTGTGGGAGAAGATCAAACGGGGCTTGAGTGCTGGACGTGTACAGTCAGCCGCTTTGAAGCTGATCTGTGACCGTGAAGATGAGATCAATGCATTTATCCCGGAAGAATACTGGAGCATGGATGCTTATTTATCTGCAAATTCTGCGTTGAAGCCAGTGTGCTTCCATTATGCAAAGGATAAGGTAACGAAGGCAGAGTTAGATCAGATCAAGAAAGAAATCGACGGAAAACCATTTACGGTTTCAGAGATAAAGGTAAGTGAGAAGACGAAGAAACAGCCGCTTCCATTTACGACGAGTACGTTGCAGCAGGAGGCTGGTAGAAAGCTTAATTTTGCGACGAATAAGACCATGCGTATCGCACAGCAGTTGTATGAAGGTGTGGAAATCAAGGGCATGGGTTCCATCGGTCTGATTACGTATCTGCGTACGGATTCAACACGAATCTCTGAGGAAGCAGACAAAAGTGCAAAGGAATATATCGGACGGCAGTTTGGTGAAAATTATGTCGGTGAGGCAAAGGACGTAAAGACTGGCAAGAAGATTCAGGATGCGCACGAGGCAATCCGTCCGACAAATGTGGAGTTATCTCCGGTGAAATTAAAGGAGCAACTTCCACGTGACCAGTTCCGTTTATACCAGCTTATCTATAACCGATTTTTAGCAAGCCGTATGGCTCCGGCTGTCTATGAGAATAAGACGGTCTATGCCACAGCGGAAGAACATAAATTCAAGGCGTCTACATCCAAGGTTGTATTTGATGGATTCATGTCTGTGTATTCCCTGGATGAGGAAAAGGAAGAAAAGACAAGACTGACCGGCTTGGAAAAAGGCACGGTACTTACCTGTGAGAATCTGGAGGAAAAACAGCATTTCACACAGCCACCAGCACATTATACAGAGGCACTTTTAGTAAAGACGATGGAGGAACTTGGAATTGGACGTCCATCGACCTATGCATCGACGATCACAACGATCCTGAACCGCCGGTATGTGATCCGGGAGAATAAGAATCTGTATGTGACAGAGCTTGGCGCAGCCGTCAACAAAATGATGTCGGATGCTTTTCCGGCAATCGTGGATACTGAGTTTACAGCGAATATCGAGTCACTTCTGGATAGTATTGAAGAGGGAAAATTAGAGTGGAAAGTTGTCATCCGTAACTTCTATCCAGATCTGGCAGAGTCTGTGGAAAAGGCAAAGGAATCACTGGAATCAGTCAAGATTGCGGATGAAGTATCTGATGTGCCTTGTGATCAGTGTGGTCGTATGATGGTAGTCAAATATGGTCCGCATGGAAAGTTCCTTGCGTGTCCTGGATTCCCGGAGTGCCGGAACACGAAGACATACTACGAGAAGATCGGTGTTGCCTGTCCGAAATGTGGCAAGGACATCATTTTGCGCAAGACGAAAAAAGGCAGACTTTACTATGGATGTATTGGATATCCGGACTGTGATTTTATGTCGTGGTCGAAGCCGTCGGATAAGAAATGCCCGAAATGTGGCGGCTATATGGTAGAGAAAGGAAATAAGCTTCTGTGTGCCTCTGAGACATGTGGTTATACCTGTGAGCGCGAAAAAAAGGAAAATGAGTAAATATTTAGTGGTCAGAAAAGATTTTTGTTGAAGCATACCACAAAATATGGTAGGATAGTTACTGTATGGGAATCTGTACAGTAACTATTTTTTAGTTTGGAAATAAGGAGGAAGTCGATGATCACATCCGGTATTTATAACTATGTGAATATTTTGGACAAAGCGGCAGATGCTGCGAATCTGCGAAACGAGCTTCTGACGAACAATATTGCGAATGTAAGCACACCGAATTATAAGCGGAAGGATTTGGATTTTGAGTCGGTTCTGCAGGGGGAGCTTGCAGGGGAAAAGAATCTGAGCAAGGCAGTAAAAAAGGCAAATAGAAATCTTGAGACATTGGATGCACAGGTTTACACGGATAATGCATCGCTTTCGTATCGCCTGGATGGCAACAATGTCGATATCAATACCGAAGAGGCAAGACTGGCGGAAAACCAGATCAAGTATCAGGCACTGGTCGATCTGATGAATCAGGAATTTGCCAGATACAACACGGTGCTTAGTTCGGGTAATTAAGATGGATATTTCCGTCGGATGACAGAGTAGGGAGGTAACAGCGATGGGTGTATTTTCAGCGATGAATGTATCTGCAACCGGCATGACGGCGCAGCAGATGCGAATGGATGTAATTGCACAGAACATTGCGAATGCGAATACCACACGTACAGAGAATGGTGGTGCATACCGCAGAAAAACAGTGGTGTTTGAAGAACGGGATACAACATCCTTTGACCATATGTTAAACGGCTATATGTCAAACTATGAACCAAATGGTGTCAAGGTGACAAAAATCGTGGAAGATCCATCGGATCTGCGTCTTGTATATGAGCCGGATAACCCGGACGCGAATGAAGACGGCTATGTAGAGTATCCGAATGTGGATACTGTGACGGAGATGACGAATCTGATTGATTCGAGCCGTTCGTATGAGGCGAGTGCAACCGCGTTTAACGCAGCGAAAAATATCGCGGCAAAGGGATTGGAATTATTTAACAGCTAAGATTAGCAGGAGATAGATGAATGGCAATTACACCAGTGAGTCTGTTCAGTGATGAATGGACAACCTTAAACAGTATTCAGTCTGCGGATTCTGCAAGTGCTGCGGAACGTGCAGATAAGAAAGCGTCCAGCTCGCAGGATACGGCGTTTGATACGTTTCTGAATGCGGCAGTGGATATGTACAAGGAAGCGGATTCTTTGCAGAAATCTGCGGAGTCTGCGGAGATGAGCTATGCGCTTGGTTATTCGGACAATATCCACGATGTGGCAGCCGCTGCACGGAAGGCTAGTATTTCCCTGCAGTATACAGTGAAGGTTACGAATGCGGTAGTATCCGCGTACAAAGAATTGATGAATATGCAGCTATAAATTTTTGCATATAGAGTAGGTATCGTATGAGAGAATGGTTTAGACAACTACCATCGAAGATAGTTGAGTTTTGGAAAAAGTATACAAAGAGACAGAAGGTGTTATTCTTCTCGGTGTTGGCGGCAGTTCTGGTTGCTGTGATCGCATTGGTTGCGATCTTGAACCGGACTTCGTATGTGGTATTGTCCACGTTCGAGGATACAGCAACAGCCGCACAGGCAGCAAATCTGCTGGAAGATAACTCGATTACATACAAGGTCAGTGACGATGCGTTAAAGATCGAGGTCGATGAGAATCAGGTGTCACAGGCACGCCTGCTTCTTGGCGAGAACGGCATCGGAACGAACAACGGACAGTCGGATTATGACAGCCTGTTTAACAACAGCTTTAATACGACAGATTCGGAGAAGAAACTCAAGGCAAAGCTTTACAAGCAGTCTGAGATGGAGCGGGACATTGCATCTATGCAGGGTGTAACAAAGGCTTCGGTTACGATCAATCTGCCGGAAAGCACAAACACGGTTTATGCGAGTGACCAGACTGCTTCCGTCAGTATCATGCTTACCATAAACGGTGACTATAATCAGGAAAGCACAAATGCGATCGTTGAGTATGCGAAGACCTGTGTTGGTAATTCGGATACGAAGTCCATTACAATCGTGGATAATAAGGGCGAATTGTTATTCTCCGGTCAGAACTCTACAACGAGTGCATCCCCGGTTATCATGGTTCAGCAGCAGGTCGAGGAGTATTACAACAGTAAGCTCTGGAATCTGATGGTAAATTCCGGTGTGTATGATGAAGTATCTGTATCGGCGAACTTGGATGTGAATATTTCCCAGCAGGAGATCGAGGATATCAAATATTACTCGAACGATGAAGATGATACCGGTCCGAAATCATCCCACTATTACTATCTGGCGGAAAATACCGATGGTACCGGTGGCGTGGTTGGTACGGATGCAAATGGTGAGGAAATCACAGATTATAACCTGCTCGATAATGCAAACGCCGGTTCCACGCTGAGCGTTCTGCGTGAGGATTATGAGACGAGTAGTACGACAACCCGTACCGTGACGCCGGTCGGTAATGTCAATATGCAGAATTCCAGCATGGCACTGTATCTGACCCGGTATGAGAATTATTACGAGGATCAGATGAAGGAACAGGGACTGCTGGATGGTACAACGTTTGCAGAGTATCAGGCAGCAAACTCGACACCGACAGAGAATATCAACCCAGAAGAAATGGTAAATATGCTTGCCAGTGCAACCGGTATGAAGGCAGCGAATATCTATGTGGTAGAACGAATCGTTCCTGTCTTTTACCCAGCGGAGACGAAGTCCGTACCAGTACAGAGCATTTTGTCAATCGTGCTGGCTGTGATTATTGGAGGATTGCTGTTATTTGTTGTATTCCGCAGCATGAAGCCACAGGAGGTTGTCGAGACAGAACCAGAGCTTTCGGTAGAGGCTCTGCTTGCGACAACGAAGGAGAACCAGACTTTGGATGATATTGAGTTTAGTGATAAATCCGCTTCCAAGCAGCAGATTGAGAAATTTGTGGATGAGAATCCGGAAGCAGTGGTGGCATTGTTACGAAATTGGCTAAACGACGATTGGGAGTGATACTATGGCGACAACATTACATTCATCGGATATTACAGGCGTTCAGAAAGCTGCAATTTTGCTGATCGCGCTTGGTCCGGAACGTTCCTCTAAGATCTTTCAGCATCTGAAGGATGATGAGATTGAGGCACTGACATTGGAGATCGCCAATACAAAAAGTGTATCGGCAGAATTAAAGGATGAGGTGTTGGACGAATTCTATGAGGTTTGTCTGGCACAGCAATATATTGCAGAGGGTGGTATCGCTTATGCGAAAGAGCTTCTGGATAAGGCACTTGGCGAGGATCGTGCAAGAGATGTTATCGGCAGACTGACAGCGTCTTTGCAGGTGCGTCCATTCGAGTTTGTACGGAAGGCAGATGCAAGTCAGCTTTTAAACTTTATTCAGGACGAGCATCCGCAGACGATTGCTTTGATCCTTGCATATCTTCCGGCATCACAGGCGGCAGCCGTGGTCAGCGCACTGGCACCGGAGAAGCAGGCAGACGTTGCAAGGCGTATTGCAATGATGGATCGAACCAGCCCGGATGTAATCAAAGAAGTGGAGAAAATATTGGAGAAGAAACTGGCGTCTCTGGTCAACCAGGATTACACGATTGTCGGTGGTGTGGATTCCATCGTCAATATCCTGAATACCGTCGACCGGAGTACCGAGAAACATATTATGGAAAACCTCGAAATCGAGGAACCGGAATTGGCAGACGAGATCCGCAGAAAGATGTTCGTATTCGAGGATATTCTGTTGCTTGATAACCGTGCGATCCAGACTGTACTCCGCGAGGTGGAAAACAACGAGCTGGCAGTGGCTTTGAAGAATGCAAACGAGGATGTACAGAAGGTAATCTTCGACAACCTGTCGTCCCGTCTGGCATCAATGATCAAAGAGGATATGGAATTTATGGGTCCTGTCCGGTTGAAGGATGTCGAGGATGCACAGCAGAAGATCGTAAATATTATCCGAAAACTGGAGGATGCTGGCGAGATCGTAATTTCCCGTGGTGGAGGTGACGAGATCGTTGTCTAATATTTTTAAATCCGGGATACTGGGCGTGCGTACGGTGGCACAGGAACCATTTGTGATCGATGCAAACAGCCGTGTAATCGAACCACCAAAACCGCGTGTGATCCGTCCGAAAAATGATGCATCGGATAATTCTGCGGAAGCAGGAGATACCTTCGAGGCGGGCATTACAGAGATGGCTGCGACGATCAATCTGGAAGAACACAAAGAGCTTTTGGATGATGCGATGGAGAAGGCGAAGCTTGTGCAGGATGATGCACGGGAACGGGCACAGAAGATCTTGGAGGATGCTAACGCAGATGCAGAGGCAATCCGGAAAGCCGCACAGGAAGAGGGCTTTGCAAAAGGACTCGAAGACGGAAACATGGAAGCGATGCGCCGGGCGGATGAGTATCTGGAGAAGATCAGCCGGGAACGCGATCAGGCACTCGCACAGGCACGGGAAGAAATGATGGAGAGCATCGCAGATACCGAGGCGCAGATCGTGGATGTTGCCTGCAAGCTGATCCAGAAACTGACCGGTATACTTGTCGATGATTATAAGCCAGTGATGATCTATATGATCAATCAGGTGTTAAATGAGGATGAGGACTCCAGAAAGTTCGCCATCCGGGTATCGGAAGAAAATTATACATATATTGCAGATAATGCGGATCGATTGTCCGGAGCTGCGAATCCGGGAATAACCATAGAGATATTCAGTGATACAAAACTACAAAAGGGACAATGCCAGATCGAGAGCGACACGGGGATCGTGGATCTGTCTATGGACGTGCAGGTACGGAATCTGATTACCGCTATCAAATTATTATCCACGCAATAAAGGCAGAATCGCAGATAGGAATATCTGCGATTCTCTATATATAGCCATAAATGGAGCAATGGAATGTTGAAGAAATTTGACCGAACGAAATATGATGCGCTGCTGTATCGTGATTTCAGCGTGCATTATGGAAAAGTAAATAAGGTTGTCGGACTGACGGTAGAATCGGTAGGCCCACCGGCAAAGCTCAATGATCTGTGCGAGATCATCTCGAAGGATGGTCTGACGAAGGTTATGGCAGAGGTCGTTGGTTTCCGCGAGAACAAGGTATTGTTGATGCCGTATGATTCGGTCGATGGAATCGGACTGGGGGCAACGGTTCGGAATACCGAAGGTGCCTTGCAGGTTCCGGTTGGTGAGGAATTACTTGGCAAGGTGTTAGATGGCATCGGACGTCCGATGGATGGCAGTACGCTTACAACGACTGAGACGTACCCGATTGATGCACCACCGCCAGATCCGCTCAAGCGAAAGTTGATCGATGAGGTGCTGCCGCTCGGCGTAAAAGCGGTGGATGGACTTTTGACGATCGGAAAAGGACAGCGTATCGGCATTTTCGCTGGTAGTGGTGTTGGA
Organism: bacterium; assembly: GCA_963631525.1. Classification (GTDB taxonomy): domain Bacteria; phylum Bacillota; class Clostridia; order Lachnospirales; family Lachnospiraceae; genus Coprococcus_C. The sequence continues at coordinate 74,920 of CAVGQQ010000004.1, read as the reverse complement.
AAAAGTACATTGCTTGGTATGTTTGCCAGAAATACAAAGGCAGACATCAACGTGATCGCACTGATCGGTGAGCGTGGCCGTGAGGTTGGTGAGTTTATTGAGCGGGATCTGGGAGCAGAAGGTCTGAAACGCTCTGTGCTTGTGATTGCAACCTCGGATAAACCGGCACTGATCCGTAACAAAGCGGCAAAGACAGCGACCGCGATTGCGGAATATTTCCGGGATCAGGGCAAGGATGTCCTGTTGATGATGGACTCGCTGACCCGTTTTTCGATGGCACAGCGGGAGATCGGACTGGCATCTGGAGAACCGCCAGTTACAAGAGGTTATCCACCATCGGTATATGCGGAGCTTCCAAAGGTATTAGAGCGTGCGGGCAATACGCATCAGGGTTCGATCACCGGACTTTATACGGTACTTGTCGATGGTGATGATTTCAATGAGCCAATTACTGATACGGCGCGAGGTATCTTAGATGGACATATTGTGCTGTCGAGAAATCTGGCACATAAGAATCATTACCCGGCAATCGATATTATGGCGAGTATTTCCCGATGCATGAGCGCGATTGCATCGAAGGAGCACAAGCAGGCGGCGGGCAGATTGAAAAATGTGCTTGCGACCTACAACGATGCAGAGGATCTGATCAATATTGGTGCCTATAAATCCGGCTCTAACCCGGAGATTGATTATGCGATCACGAAGATCAATCACGTCAATGCATATCTGATGCAGGATGTGGACAGCAAGTTTTTGCTGGAGGATGAGCTGCAGCAGTTGTATGCGATTTTTGAATAAGACAGGATGAAAAATGTATGGCGAAGTTTATCTATCGGATGCAGAACATTTTGAATATCAAATATAAGCTGGAGGAATCTGCCAAGCAGGAGTATGCCGAAGCAAGGCAGGCACTTGTGGCAGAAGAACAGAAGCTTGACGCATTAAAGGAACGCAAACAGGGATATTATGAAGCGTATCAGGCGTCCATACAGGGAAAACTGGATTTCCTTGAGATTGAAGAAAATGCAAACAGCATGGATATCTTAGATATGATGATCGAGGCACAGAATGCCGTGATCCGTCAGAAGAGTAAAGAGCTGGAGCTTGCCAGACAGAAGATGGCACGGGAGATGCAGGAACGGAAGATGCATGAGAAGCTCAAGGAAAAGAAGTTTGATGAATTTAAACAGGAGCTGAATGCGACCGAGAAACGGGAGACTGACGAGGTGGCAGGATATCAGTTTACAAGCGCGAAGAAAGAGGTGGAAGGCAATGGCAAAAAATAAGAGAGAAAAAGGAGAAAAATCCGGCAGCAATAAAGGTGTAGGTATCCTGATCGGTGTTTTGATCGTAATTACATGGCTGAGCGTGATGTGTCTGCTCATAAAATGTGATGTAGGTGGATTTGGAAGCCGTGTGCTCCGCCCGGTATTTAAGGATGTTCCGGTCATCAATAAGATATTGCCGGATGCTTCGGATGAGGAAGTTGCGATTGAGAGTGACTATCCATATGATAACCTGCAGGATGCTTTAAAACAGATTGAGACACAGGATGCAGCGATCGGTAGCAAAGATGCAGAAATCTCCGAACTGAACGACAAAGTGACGGAATTACAGGCAGAAGTCGACCGTCTGACAACCATTGCAAAGGATCAAAGTGACTTTGAAGATGAAAAAAAGAAATTTTATGACGAAATAGTCTATGGAGATTCGGCTCCAGATACCGATACATATAAAGAGTGGTACAATGAGCTTGATGCAGAATCCGCCGCTGAGATCTATCAGCAGGTGTTGGAACAGGATCAGGCAGATGACAGTATAAAGAAAATGGCACAGTCGTACGAGGAAATGAATGCATCGGAAGCTGCAAAGATTTTGGAGACGATGAGCAATGATCTCGATACAGTTGCACTGATCATGAACAATATGGATGCACAGTCAAGAGGAAAGGTACTTGCAGCAATGGATCCGGATTTCGCGGCTGCAGTAACGAAAAAACTTTTGCCATAGAGCCATTGTATAACTCCAAATAAGCAAAAGGAGGGACGCAAATGATTGTAGGAATTCAATCAGGTGGAATCGGAAAAGTCGATATGAGTCAGACGGGCGGAACTACAGACAAATCAAAGTCGAAGGACAAAGCCTCTGGAACATTTGCAGATCTGATGAATCTGGCAGCAACCAATCCGAATACCACCACGCAGACAGCAAATTCTGCAACGACGAAAAACGATGTGGATGCAGCAAAACAGGCAGACACAACAGATTCTGGCGAGAAAAAGCAGACAGATCTGAACAAGTATACAAGATCGGATGCAGAGACCGAAACAACGCGTACCGGTGCAGAAAAAGCAAAGCGAAATGAAGCTCCACAGGAAACAGAAAGCGACGATTTGAAAGCGGAATTACTTTCGAATAAGCTGAAAAAGCTTCTGAATGTGGACGATGAGACACTGCAGAATCTCTTGCAGACAGCGGGACTTACGATGCAGGATCTGCTTGATCTGGCTACGATGAAGGATTTTATCCTGCAGATCAATGATGCAACATCTGTGGATCTACTGATCGATGAATCCCTGAATAATCTCATGCAGCAGGCAATGCAGCTTTTGGATGAAGTACTTCAGGTAACCGATGACACCGCACTTGCGGGAGAATTGTCCGTGGATGAATTACTTCCAGAGGAGTCATCATCTGTACAGACAGAAACGCAGGAGACGGCTGTGGACGCAGAAAAACCACAGACAGTGGAAGCAAACGCAGAGGTGGTTGCACAGACGACACAGGAGGATGTTACCCGGACGGATGGTAAAAGTGCTGAAAACCAGACCGTTGACACAGAGGTACAGGTGACTATGCAGACAGAGGATGCCGGAGATTCGGATGCTTCTGCAGATCTGATGAAACAGAATGCAGAGGGCGTGATTTCCAATCTGAATCAGGCGCTGGCACAGGTAACAGGCGAAGAAATCGCGGCAACACCGTTTGATACATCTGTAACACAGACGGATATCGTCCGCCAGGTAGTGGATGAGATCAAACTGAATTTATCGAAGGATGTCACATCAATGACCTTACAACTGAATCCGGAGCAGCTTGGAAAGGTACAGATCCATGTATCCACGAAAAATGGTGTGATGCAGGCACAGATCATCGCAGAAACAGAGGCAGCAAAGGCAGCCGTAGAGTCGGGATTGGCAGTGCTGAAGGAAGCTTTTGAAAATCAGGATCTGAAGGTGGATGCCATTGAGGTAATGGTTGGAACACCGGATTATTTTACAGAGGAAAGTGATGCCGAAGCACAGATGGAACAGAAAGAGCAAAAGTCAGGAAATTCGACAGGCATGGTTAACTTCACAGGCAATTCTGACGATGATATAAGTGAGGATGCGTCTTTGGAGACAGAGATGATGAAAGCTCAGGGAAATCAAGTAAATTATATGGCATAACAAGATCTAAGAAAGGAGGTAGAATATGGCAGTTGATTCAGCAGTCAGCAGTATTGCAAACAGTTCAAACAGTTATTCCGCAACATCCAAGGGAAAGACATCTGGAAGCGATCTGGACAAGGAAGCATTTTTGAATCTGCTTGTAACACAGATGCAGTATCAGGATCCGCTAAATCCAAGTGATAACACAGAGTATATGTCACAGCTTGCACAGTATTCCGCACTGGAGGCACAGCTCAACATCAGCGACACACTGGAAAAGGGAAACAACCTGAATCTGGTCGGCAAATATGTAATCATGAACACGACCGATGCTTCTGGTAAACAAGCGATGATCAGTGGACTGGTTGAGTACGCGACAGTGAAGGATGGCGATGTGTATTTTTCAGTCAATAACACGTATTATCCGGCGGACGATCTGGATTCTGTGATTGATTATGATTATTATCTGTATCTGGTACAGCATGCAAACAGTGATGGAACGATCAACAAGGATAATAATACAGGCGACAGCACGAATGGGACAGACAATGCAGGCGATAATTCAGACAAAGCAGACACCGCAGACAAAACAGAAGAAGCTTAAAGAATGACAGTCTTATGCAGAACAAGGAGGGAATGCATATGCGATCTTTCGATGTCGATTTTCTTTCTATGGGACAGGCTGCAAATCTGTATTTCCAGAATGCGAAGCCGGAAAAAACGACAGAACCGGGCAAAGAAGCTGTCAGCTTTCAGGACGTATTAAATGCGAAAGTCGAACAGGAAGTGAAATTTTCCAAGCATGCAAATCAGCGGCTGGAAAACCGGAATATTGAGTTGTCCGAGGATCAGCTCGAACGTCTGAATCAGGGCGTTGGACAGGCACGGACGAAGCAGATTCAGGAATCACTCGTGATGATGGACAATCTGGCATTTATTGTAAATGTCAAGAATAATACCGTAATCACTGCGATGGAGCAGGGAGAAAGCGGACAGGTGTTTACCAATATTGACGGAGCCGTCATTGTATAAGAAAAAGCCGGACCGATAAGGAGGCTTTTGGTTTTCCGAATGACAGAGGAAAACCTAAAACAAGATTATGGAGGTCAAAAATTATGATGAGATCACTTTATTCTGGTGTTGCCGGACTCAAGACACATCAGACAAAAATGGACGTTATCGGTAACAATATCGCAAACGTCAATACAACAGGATTCAAATCTTCATCGGTGTTATTCAGCGATGTTTTATATCAGACAAGTGCCAATGCGACTGGTGCGACAGCTACAACAGGTGGTACAAACGCATCCCAGATCGGTCTTGGTGCTAAGACATCATCCATTCAGACATCAATCACACAGAGTGGTAGTGCCCAGACAACGAATAATACATACGACATGATGCTTTCTGGTTCTGCATTCTTCATCGTGAGCCGTGGCGGAACAAACTATTTCACAAAGGTTGGTTCCTTCGGCGTGGATGGAAGCGGATGTCTCGTAAATGGCAGTGGATATCAGGTTATGGGATGGCAGGTTGATCCGGATAATCCAAACCAGATCAAGAAAGATACTGTATCTGCACTTTATCCAGAGTCAGAGGAGAACAAAGTATCTTCTCCACAGATGACAACCGATGCACATTTGACTGGAAATATTGATATGACAGATCCAGAGCTTACATCTGTGGATGGATGTGCGATTTCCGTATCGATCTACGATGCACTCGGGTACAATTATACAGTCAAATTCAAGTTGACACAGGATGAGAATCAGGCAGATAAGTCCCTGTACAATCTGGAGATTGTATCAATCAAGGATTCAAACAATATCGAGATCACTGGAACCGATGATCCAACTACAGATGCAGTGGAAGGCGGTTACACAGCGACAATCGGTGGCGCCAATTCCATTCAGGTGAAATTTGATCCGGATACCGGTAATTTTGAATATGTCGGTGCAGCAGGACAGAAGGATGCAAAGCTTGAAATCAGACCGAACAACCCGAATGAGAAGGGTGATGTATTCCAGTCTGTGATCAACAGTGAGACGGTTGACGGAATCACAGTTGACTTCTCCTATCTGACAAGATTTGAGTCAAACGGCAAGTCTACAGTAAAGGCAGTCCGTGGCGCTGCGGATTCTACTGGTGGCGGTCGTTCCATGGGTAAGTTGAATGATGTCAGCATTGATGAGACAGGTAAGCTGTATGGCGTTTACACAAACGGTGAGACAAAGCTGCTTGGACAGATTTCCGTTGCAACTTTTGCAAATCCGATGGCACTTGAAGCACTTGGTAATAGTGTGTACACAACCACACAAAACTCCGGTTACTTCGATGGTATCGGAACATCTGTAGATGAGGATGGCGGTAAGATTTCCCAGGGCGTTCTGGAAATGTCAAACGTTGATCTTTCTGCAGAGTTTACAGAGATGATTACAACACAGAGAGGATTCCAGGCGAATTCACGTATTATCACAACCTCGGATTCCATGCTTGAAGAGCTTGTAAACCTGAAGCGATAATTTATAAATAAAAGGGCAGGTATTTTCTACTTTGATGATGTGGAAAAGTGGAAAATGCCTGCCTTATTTTGTAGACATAAAAATCGAACTGTGCTATAATTAGCCTAATTGTAATGTCGGAAAATGTGTAATCTTTCAGGGAGTGCAGAGATATGATTGAAGTAACCAGATTAAAAGGGAAAAAGATGACGATCAATGCCGAACTGATAGAGACAGTAGAAGAGACACCGGATACTGTGATTACGCTTACAAACGGCAAGAAATTCGTCGTGAGTGAGTCTGCCGAGGAAGTAACCTCACTTGTGATTGGCTATAAGAGAAAAATATTCGCTTTATTCTTGGATAGTGGGAACAAGGCAGAGAATGTATAGGGGTTAAGGTCATGGATATTACATCAATTGTAGGACTGCTGATTGCGTTTGCACTCATGATTTACGGTATGGTAAGTGGACATGATTTCAGCGTAATCGTAGATAACTTTGTGGATTTACCATCTGTGTATATCGTATTTGGTGGTGTGCTTGGTACACAGTTTGCCGGAAATTCTTTAAAGGGATTTCTGTCCGGACTGAAATCAATCGGATTGATCTTCAAGAATCCAAAGTCTGACGAAGCGGGCACGATCAAATCTATTATCGAGCTTTCCAACCTTGCAAGACGGGAAGGACTGCTTGCGTTGGAGGAATCAGCCAACAATCTCGATGATGAATTTATGAAAAAGGGAATTATGCTGATTGTCGACGGTACAGATCCGGAACTGGTACGAAGTATTCTGGAAGCGGAACTTGTCAATGTCGATTCCCGTCATCAGAGTAATATATCATTTTGGAAGAATGTTGCAACCGCAGGTCCTGCCTGGGGTATGATTGGTACATTGCTTGGACTGATCAACATGCTGAAGGATCTGTCAGATCCGGATTCCATCGGACCGAACATGTCCGTTGCGCTTGTTACAACGTTGTATGGATCTATCATAGCCAACTGGCTGTGTGCGCCAATTGTTGCAAAGCTGTCTTTACAGAATGAGACAGAGATCAAATTAAAAGAGGTCATGATCGAGGGAATCCTGTCAATTCAGGCAGGCGAGAATCCTCGTGTCATAGAAGAAAAGTTAAAGTCCTTCCTTGCACCGAAGGATCGTCAGGAGTTCGCAGAAGAAGGCGGTGGTCGTTAATGGCAAAAAGAAAACAACAGCCGCCAGACGAAGGTTCACCGGCGTGGATGTCCACGTTCAGTGACCTGATGAACCTGCTGCTTTGTTTCTTCGTGTTGCTTTTTGCGAGTTCAACGATGGACGAGGGAAAGATTCAGAAGATCGCAGCATCCTTTGACAATCTGTCGTTCAGTGTAATCAGCGAAGGAAGCGTATCACTTTTGACAGGAGAGATGTTATCCGGTGGTATGACACAGCTTGCAGATACCGACAGTGTGTTGTCGGAGGCGGGCAAGAATATTGACGGAAATACAGGTGATAAGTCAAGCAGCGCATCTCCGACGGATGCCGAGCATCTGTCAGACAATGATCTGCAGGCAGAGGTAGAACGACGGGGTGAGGAACAGTCAGAGGAAATGTATGAGGAAATCATGCAGATGGCAGAAACGTATGCTATTGACGATCAGATCATTCTGGATTTCAACACACAGTATGTGGAACTCGATCTGAACGGATCCATTCTGTTTGACTCTGGCGATGCAGAGGTAAAGGATAATTCAAAACTGTTTTTACAGAAAATCGCGCAGATACTTGTAAAGTATAAATACAATATCATTGAGATTGAGGGACATACAGATAATGTTCCAATCTCGAATTCAAAGTATAAGGACAATCGTGCACTTTCAGCAGAACGAGCACGAAGTGTATATGAATATATTGTATCGCAGGAGCACTTTATAGACAGCAACATTAAGATTGCCGGCTATGGAGACAGCCGCCCGGTTGCGTCAAACGAGACGGAAGAGGGAAGAGCGAAGAACCGAAGAGTTGCGATCAAGATTTACAACAAGCAGAATTCAAATAATTAAGGAGCAGGAAACATGAAGAAAAATCTTATAACCGTTGTTATATTGGCAATCAGTATTATAAACCTTGTGTTTAATATTTTGCTTGTGTTTGTATTTATGCCGTCCACGTCAAAGACGAACAAATTGATCACCAATATTGCTGAGGTGCTTGACATTGAAATCGCATCGCAGACAAAGGATGACAATACATTTGATGTCAGCAATCTGGCACATTATGAGTTAGAACAGGGAAATCCAATCAATCTGAAAAATGATGGAACAGGAGATCTGCATGTCGTACAGTATGGCCTAACGATCAATATGGACAAGACGGCCAGCGATTACTCTAAGGTATCCGCCAATATCGAAGCATCAACTGCAATGATCTACGATATGGCGAGAAATATCATTGGAAGCTATACATATACCGAAGTGATTGACGGAGAGACAACCACGAACAAGATCAAAGAGGAATTGTTGAAGCAACTCAAGGAAACATTTAATACCGAATGTATTTATTCCGTAAGCTTTTACAACTGGGTTGCACAGTAGATTATTGTCAGCAGGAGGTGAGAAAACGTGGCTGACGTACTCTCACAAAACGAAATAGATGCGCTCTTGAAGCAATTATCCACTGGAGAACTTGATGCGGACGACTTTACAGAGACAAAAAGTGTAAAAGTCAAAGAGTACGATTTTTCAAGACCAGCCAAGTTTTCAAAAGAGCATCTGCGTACATTAGAGATTATATTTGAACATTATGGAAGATTACTGAGCAGCAACCTGCCAGCGTACCTGCGGAAAAATGTGCAGGTCGAGGTAATGAACTCAGAGGCAGTTACATACTCAGAGTTTTCCAATGCTTTATCCAATCCGATATTGCTTGGGGTTGTCAACATGGCGCCGTTAGCGGGTAATATCATTATCGAGATCGCAACCAATCTTGGATATGCGATCATCGATCGTCTGCTTGGCGGAGTTGGAGAACCGTTAGAGAAGAAAAGAGAATTTTCCGAGATCGAGCTTTCGATCTTGGAGAAGATCTTTACCATATTGATTGATCTGTTGCGGGAACCGTGGACAAATGTTGTAGAGATTCATCCGTATCTGGAACGGATCGAGATGAATCCACAGTTTGCACAGATCATTTCGCCGACAGAGATGATAGCGATCGTTACAGTCAATATCAACATTGGCGGAGTCGAGGGATTGATGAATATCTGTCTGCCATATCTGACACTGGAAGATGTGATGGACAAGCTGAATACCAAATACTGGTTTTCAACGATGCAGGATCGTGACGAGACAAGTTATGCCGATGTTATCGAGACTGCAATCAACCGGGCGCTGATCCCGGTATCTGCAGAGCTTGGAAAAAGCTCACTCACCGTTATGGATTTCATCAATCTGCAGGTGGGAGATGTGATCAAGCTGAATCGAAAGATCGAAGATGAGCTTGATATCTATGTGGGCAATATAGTAAAATTTAAAGCATTGCCTGGATCGTTTAACGATGATTATGCAGTGAAAGTCACTGAAATTATAAGAGAGGAGGAATAACAGAACATGGACGGAATGTTATCTCAGGAAGAGATTAACGCATTGCTTGGGAATATGAATACAGGTTCTTCCTCTACCCAGACAAGTAACGATGTCATACTTTCCGATGAGGAAAAGGATGCGATCGGAGAAATCTCCAACATTTGCATGGGTACGGCGGCAACAACGTTGTACTCACTGGTAAACCAGAAAGTTGTGATCACAACACCGGTTGTTGAGATTACGAACTGGGATAAGCTTACAGCAGAGTATGCAAAACCGTGTGTATTTATCAATATCCTGTACAAAGAGGGCATTGATGGAAATAATGTATTGATATTAAAGGAAGATGATGTGAAGGTCATCACAGATCTGATGATGGGAGGCGATGGATTAAATCCCGCACCGGAGCTGACAGAACTGCATTTCTCAGCAATCTGTGAAGCGATGAACCAGATGATGGGAAGCTCCGCAACTTCATTATCTTCGATGCTGAACTGTAAGATTGATATCAGTCCACCGGAAGCAGAGCTGGTGGATATGGCTGGCAATATTGATGTTGCAAAAGCCAGTGACTTTTTAGATAAGGATTTTGTGCGTGTCACATTCCGGATGACAATCGGAGAACTTGTGGACAGCACGATTATGCAGCTATACCCGATTCAGTTCGCGAGAGATCTTTATAAGAAATTCAGTGGAGAATCGGAAGAAAAGGAGGAAACACCACCGCCAGCTCCACAACCGGAACCACAGCCACAACCGGTTCCGCAACCGCAGCCGCAGCCACAACCTGCGATGGGAATGCCGATGGGGCAGCCGATGATGGGACAATCTATGATGCCACAGATGATGCAGCCGGATGTCAATGTACAGAATGTACAGTTCCAGGCATTTAACCCGGTTATGAATCCTGCATTGCAGCAGGAAAATATTGATTTGATTATGGATGTTCCTTTGGAAGTATCCGTCGTTCTGGGACGGACGAGAAAATCCATCAAGGAGATTTTGGAGTTTGCACCGGGTACGATCATTGAGCTGGATAAGCTTGCCGGTGAACCAATCGATGTGATGGTAAACCAGAAGCTGGTTGCAAAGGGAGAAGTTGTTGTAATCGAAGAAAGTTTTGGTATCAGAATTACTGAAATAATAAAAGAAAAAATCTAAGTTTTAAGGAGTAATGATATGGCAAAGAATATACTTATTTGTGATGATGCTGCATTTATGAGAATGATGATTAAGGACATTCTGGTAAAGAATGGATACAACATTGCTGGGGAAGCAGAAAACGGCGTAAAGGCTGTTGAGAAATATCAGGAGACAAAACCAGATCTGGTGCTGATGGATATCACAATGCCAGAGATGGATGGTATTCAGGCGTTGAAGAAGATTAAGGCAATCGATGCAAACGCAAGTGTTGTAATGTGTTCTGCAATGGGACAGCAGGCGATGGTTATTGAGTCCATTCAGTCTGGTGCCAGAGATTTCATTGTAAAGCCATTCCAGCCGGATCGTGTCATTGAAGCAGTAAAAAAGGCAGTGGAATAGTATGTTTTTTGGCGCAATTCTTACGAGTAGTTTTTCTGCCGGCTGGAGTATCGTCAAGTTGATACTGATCACGGTCTTAGTGTTGGTTTTAGCATTTTATTCTACGAGACTGATCGCAAAATATCAGAACAATACATGGTCGGCAAAGAATAACATTCAGTTTATTGAATCTTATCGTGTCGGTGGCAATAAGATGGTTGCCATCGCAAAGATAGGAGAAAAATATTTTGCCCTGGGAATTGGGAAAGAAGAGATTCATGTGATCGCCGAATTAGAGAAAGACGATCTAAAGCTCCCAGATCAGATGGTGGAGGCTGCAGATGCAAAGACATCGAAGATGAGCTTCAAAGAGGTCCTGGCGAACATGAAAGGAAATGCAAAAGACGATAACGAAAAGTAGGTATAGAAATGAAATTCAGTAAATTACGAAAAATTTTAGTGCTATTTCTTATACCGCTTGCGTTTGTTGTTATTTTTTCCGGCACAGCTACTGCGCATGCAACGACTGTGACACCGGATACCGGAGCTGAAGAGGAACAGGTCGACAGTGTGACATCGGACAACAACGATGCGACGACACTTGGTTTATCTCTGAGCACGAACTCAGATGAGACGTCTCTTTCCGGTACACTTCAGATTTTATTGATCATAACAGTAATTTCGTTAGCTCCATCAATTCTGGTTATGGTGACCTCATTTACACGAATCATTATCGTGTTACATTTTGTGCGGACGGCAATCGGTACGCAGAGTTCACCGCCTAATAACGTTTTGATAGGGCTCTCGTTATTTTTAACCCTTTTTATTATGAGCCCGGTGATTGCTCAGATAAAGACGGAGGCGTATGATCCGCTGGTAGCTGAAGAGATAACGCAGCAGGAGGCATTGGAACGTGGTATACAGCCGTTGCGGGAGTTTATGCTGAAACAGACACGGCAGGATGATCTGCGGTTGTTTATGGATATCGCAAAGGTAGAACCGGTAGAAAGTGTAGATGAGCTTTCCATCACGATTATTATTCCTGCATTTATCATCAGTGAATTGCGGGCAGCTTTTATCATAGGATTTTTGATCTATGTTCCGTTTATTGTGATTGATATGGTGGTATCTTCCGTGCTTATGTCTATGGGTATGATGATGCTGCCGCCGACGACGATCTCCATGCCATTCAAGATTCTGCTTTTTATTCTGGCAGATGGATGGAATCTGGTTATCGGACAGCTTGTAAATTCGTTTAATTTTTGACAGTAGAGTAATGAGGTGATTGTATGAGTACAGGCGATGTCGTAGCTATCACAGTAGAAGCTGTGTGGCTTGTAATCAAATGTAGTGCGCCGATGTTAATTACATCTTTGGTAATTGGTTTGATCATCAGTATCTTCCAGACGGTTACGTCCATTCAGGAGCAGACGCTGACGTTTGTCCCGAAGATGATCTGTGTATTTTTGTCACTTATCATCTGTGGAGACTGGATTCTGAATAATATCCTGTCTTTCATACAGAATCTGTATAGCCGGTTTGGAGAGTTTGTGGGGTAATAGACGATGTCCTTTACGATATCGACACTGACACTGGAAGCATTTTTACTAGTGCTTGTCCGTGTCGCTTGTTTTACATCAATTGCACCTATTTTCGGACACAATTCCCTGAATGCGAGAATGAAGATATCCATTGCATTTTTTGTATCCCTGATCCTGTATCAGGTCGTCGACGTATCCTTACCGGAATATACAAATGTACTTGGGTATACGACGCTTGTGTTAGAGGAAGCATTAGTTGGTCTGCTGCTTGGGTTTGTGGCAGGACTTTCCATGAAAGCACTGGCAATCGCAGGAGAGTTTATCGACCGGGAAATCGGATTTTCAATGGCAACGACTTTTGATCCGAACCAGGGTATGGTGACGATCACAGGTGAATTATACGATAAGATCGTGTGTCTGGTTATCATGATATCCAATTTGCATTATTATATATTGTCCGCGGCGGCACAGTCGTTTGAACTGGTGCCGGTCGGCAGGATCGTGTTAAACCCGGATGTGATCTACACATCCCTGATCCAGTTTATCGTGCAGATGTTCATGATTGGATTCCGGATTGCGATGCCGGTATTCTTAGGCGCGACCATGCTGAACGTCATTTTGGGTGTGCTTGCAAAAAGTTCACCGCAGATGAACATGTTCGCAATCGGTATTCAGTTGAAAGTATTTGTTGGTTTATTTTTGCTTGCAGTTTGTATTATGTTCGTTCCGAACATTGCAAATTATATTATGGAACGTATGCGAGATATGATCCAGACGATATTAGGAGGGTTGTGACGTGTTTTCTCTGGAAGAAAAACGGACACCGCTTTTGCTTGCCTATGATCTGCAGTTGTTTGCAAATGATGAGGGCGGGGAAAAGACGGAAGAACCAACCGCGAAGAAAATCGAAGATTCCCGAAAAGAAGGTCAGGTGGCAAAGAGCAAAGAACTCACATCTGCGGCTATGCTTCTGGCATTTTTTTTGTGCTTGCGGATATTTATGTCGTTTATTGGAGAACGTCTTGTCAATGTATTTCCATATTTTTGGCGTGATATTGCAAATGAAACGGGAGATGGCTTTTCCCATGTGCGTGCATGGCAGATTCTGCTTGATTCGGTGCAGTATATCGCAATTACGATTGCGCCGTTTGTCATATTCGCATTTGTAATTGCATTTTTGTCACAGCGAATCCAGATCACATGGAAGGTGACATCGAAGCCGATGGAGCCGAAGTTCAACAAGCTGAGCCCTATCAGTGGATTTAAGCGTATGTTTTCCAAACAGTCACTGTTTGAGCTGGTGCTGTCGATCTTTAAAATCATTGTATTTTCAGCAGTGGCATATTCGGTTGTCAAGGATAATATAGGAATATTTGTGACGGCATATGACCTAACGATACAGGATTGTCTTGGAATCCTGTTTGATATGGTGATGGGGCTTGGTATCAAGATATCTGTGACATATCTCGTGCTTGCACTTGGAGACTGGGTGTTCCAGAAATGGAAGCACAAGAAAGACCTGCGTATGACAAAGCAGGAAGTCAAAGATGAGTATAAGAACCAGGAAGGAGATCCAAAGGTCAAGTCACAGCAGCGACAGCGGATGCAGCAGGCGGCACGACGGAGAATGATGCAGAGTGTGCCGGAGGCGGATGTCGTTATTACGAACCCGACGCATTTTGCCGTTGCGTTAAAATACGATAACACGGTCAGCATGGCTCCGGTTGTCGTAGCCAAGGGTGCCGATTATCTGGCATTCAAGATCAAAGATCTGGCGAAAGAAAATGACATCGAGATTGTCGAGGATAAGCCGCTTGCGCGGATGCTATATGCAAATGTAGAAGTCGGAAATGAAATTCCGCCGGAATTGTATCAGGCGGTCGCAGAAGTGCTTGCCTATGTGTATAAATTAAAGAACAAAGTAAGTTAGTAAACAGACGAAAAATAAGATTATGCTGGAAAGGACGGTGATGGTATGAAGAAAAATGATCTATTTTTAGGAATTTATCTGCTCGCAGCAGTTGTATTTCTGATTATCCCGATTCCGAGTACCATGCTGGACTGGCTGATCTTATTCAATATCTCCATGTCGCTGATTATTGTATTTAACTGTCTGTTTACGAGCGAGACACTGAATATGTCGGGATTCCCGACGCTGTTGCTCTTTACGACAGTGTTCCGTATATCTCTGAACGTATCTTCCACACGTCTGATCCTGTCGACTGGTAATCCAGGTAAAGTCGTTGAAGTATTTGGTTCGTTCGTTGGTGGCGGTAACCTTGTCATCGGTGCGATCGTCTTTATCGTGTTGATCATCGTACAGATGATGGTAGTCAATAAAGGTTCCGAGCGAGTATCTGAGGTAACGGCACGATTCACGCTGGATGCGATGCCGGGAAAACAGATGGCGATTGATGCAGATCTTTCATCTGGTGCGATCGATGATAAAGAAGCAATCCGTAGAAGAGATAAGATCCAGCAGGAATCCGCATTCTTTGGCGCTATGGATGGTGCATCCAAGTACGTAAAAGGAGATGCGACAGCAGGTCTCATCATTACACTGATCAATATCGTCGGTGGTCTGATCATGGGTATGACACAGCAGGGACTTTCGTTTGCGGATGCGATCAGTAAGTACACGATTCTTACAATCGGTGATGGTCTGGTATCCCAGATTCCTTCGATGATGATCTCGCTTTCCACAGGTATTCTTGTAACGAAGGCATCGAAGGAGGAGAATATCGGAGACATCCTGATCGGACAGTTATTCAGTATTCCGAAGGTATTGCTGCTGGTTGGTATTACAATGCTTTTGTTCGGTATCTTTACACCGCTGAATTTCTTCTTCTGTGCGGTTTATGGTGTGCTGTTTATCGTGCTTTCTTTCTCCATCAGGGGCAAAGAAGAGGCACAGGCGATCAAGGAGGAAGTCGAAGAAGAGGAAGTGCAGGCAGAGGAAGTGCGAAGGCACGAAAATGTCAATTCTCTGCTGCAGGTAGATCCTATTGAACTCGAATTTGGATATGGTATAATACCATTAGCAGATGTCAATCAGGGCGGTGATCTGCTTGACCGTGTTGTTATGATACGACGACAAATCGCATTGGAACTTGGCGCTGTTGTGCCAATCATCCGTCTGCGAGATAATATCCAGCTCAATCCAAATCAGTATATTATTAAAATCAAAGGAATCCAGGTCAGTGAGGGTGAGATCTTATTTGACCATTATATGGCGATGAATCCGGGGTATGTCGAGGATGAGATCGTTGGTATTCCGACATTGGAGCCTGCGTTCCATCTGGAGGCAATGTGGATTACCGAATCCCAGCGGGAACGTGCGGAGTCACTTGGATATACCGTTGTCGATCCGCCATCGATCATTGCGACACACCTGACTGAGGTTATCAAGCAGCATCTTGACGAGCTGCTGACGAGACAGGATGTCCAGAACCTGATCGATAATATCAAGGACAACAACAAGACGCTGGTAGATGAACTTGTACCGAAGCTGCTGAGTGTCGGTGATATCCAGAAGGTATTGCAGAATCTGCTCAGGGAAGGTATTTCCATCCGGGATCTTGTCACGATTTTTGAGACACTGGCGGATTATGCGGCGACGAGCCGGGATACCGATATTCTGACAGAGTATGTACGGCAGAGCCTGAAACGGGCAATCTCCAACAAATATTTTGGCGATGGAGAGTCCAGCACCGTAGTGACACTTGACCCGCAGATCGAGCAGATGATTATGGGCTCTGTGAAGCAGACCGAACAGGGTGCATTTATCTCGTTAGATCCGGCGGTGACAAAGAGCATCTTAAAGGCAACGGAGGAAGAGGTCAAGAAGCTGGAGAGCAAGGGGGATGCACCGATTGTTGTTACATCGCCGATTGTTCGTATGTATTTTAAGAAATTAACGAATGACTACTTGAAAGACCTGATTGTTATCTCATATAATGAGATTGATTCGGAAGTGGAATTAAAATCCGTGGGAGTGATAACGATTCATGATAATTAAGAAGTATAAAGCACTAACTGAAAAAGAAGCGATCCTGCTTGCCAAGGAGGATCTGGGACCGGATGCGATCGTAATGAACGTTAAGAAGATCAAGCCGGGTGGAATCATGCGTCTCTTTAAAAAGACACGCGTGGAGCTGACGGCAGCGATCGATGATGATATGGAGGAACAGGCGGCGACTACCACCGCACCAGTGGCTCCATCTGTCAGATCGAATGAACAGACAATCGATCTCAGACAGGAACGCCGGGGCGAATCCGCAGAGGAACCGTTCCTGTTTGGTAAGGCGTTTGGAGAGAATAAAGATTCCTACAGCGAGGAAGCGCAGAATGCGATTGAGGAGAAGATCAACAGCATCGCGAAGCTTCTCGAACAGCAGATGCAGACGCAGAAGTCAGCAGAAACCTCAATCAAGGAAGCTGCCAATCAGGCGATTTCTTCGGGAGAGGCGGCTGCAAAGGTGGAAGAAAAGAAAACAGAGCCGGAACAGTCGGGCAATAAGGTTGTTGATCTTGTGATCAAGCAGTTGATGGACAGCGAGGTTTCGGAAGCACATGCAAAGGAGATCATTGATGAGCTGACTGTGAAGGATGATAAACAGCCAATCGACAACATACTGGCAAACGTATACCAGAAGATTGTGCTGAAGCTCGGCGAAATCCAGCCGTTAACTGCGGGTGAGAAGAAACCAAAGGTTGTATTTTTTGTCGGAAATACCGGCGTTGGAAAGACAACGACGATGGCAAAGCTGGCATCGCTTTGTACGCTGGACATGAAATTAAAATGTGCGATGTTTTCTATCGATACATACCGTATCGCAGCAATCGAGCAGTTAAAGACGTATGCGAATATTTTGTCTGCACCGATGGAGGTTGTGTATACCCCGGAGGAGATGGCGCAGAGTGTGGAGAAGTTTAAAAATTATGATCTGATCTTAGTTGATACAGCTGGACGCTCCCATAAGAGCGAAGAGCAGAAGGAAGACTTAAAACAGATCATTGATTCCGTGAAGGAGTATGAGACAGAGGTGTTCCTCGTCGTATCTGCCACGGTAAAATATGCCGATCTGCTTTCTATCGCCAATACTTATGGCGAACTGTTTGATTACAACCTCATCTTCACAAAGCTGGATGAGACAAACGGTCTGGGAAGCATATTGAATCTGAAACTGGATACAGGAAAGCCACTTTCTTATGTGACATGGGGACAGAATGTGCCGGATGATATCGGCGTTTTGAACCCGCAGATTATTGCTAAGAAATTGTTAGGAGGTGGAAAGTGATGGATCAGGCAACGAAATTACGGGAGCGCGTGCAGACCAATCAGGAAATCTCCAATGCAAGGGTAATTGCAATTACAAGTGGAAAAGGCGGTGTCGGTAAGACGACATTGTCAGTGAATATTGCGCTGGAGCTCGCAAGGCGCGGCAAAAAAGTGGTCGTATTTGATGCGGACTTCGGACTGGCGAATGTCGAGGTCATGCTTGGAATCCGCCCACAATATAACTTATTGGATCTGATACATAATAATAAATCCATGATGGAGATCATTACACAGGGACCGGAGGGAATCGGATTTATCTCTGGTGGTTCGGGTGTGTCCGAGCTTGCAACACTTGACAATGCGAGCATCAAGCTTTTGATCTCTGAGTTAGTGAAGCTTGACCAGATGTATGATGTAGTGATCATTGATACGGGGGCTGGTATTACGGATTCCGTTATGGAGTTTGTCATGATGAGTCCGGAGGTCGTTCTGGTCGTGACACCGGAGCCAACATCGATTACAGATTCTTACTCCTTGCTTAAGGTGTTGCGCAGAAAAAACAGCTTTAATCCGATCTATAAGACGATCCATGTCGTAGCCAACCGTGTGGAAAATGAAGCGGAGGGCGCAGAAATCTTCCACAAGATCGATACGGTGTCTTCCAAGTTTTTAAATACAAAGCTTTCGTTTCTGGGCGCTGTGCTGCAGGATAAGAACGCGTCGATGGCAGTCATCGAACAGAAACCGCTTGTACAGGCATATCCGGGCACGACGGCGACAAAGGGAATCTGCCAGCTTGTCAATCGTCTGAGTGACGATACGGTTGAGGAGAGTAAGAAGAAAGAAGGAATCGCACGGGTATTTATAGATTTCTTCCGCTCGAAGAAGAGAATCCGTTAATTTGTTATGATATAGACAGCAGAAAAAAGGAAAGATGGTACATATGAATGGGAATAGCGATAGGTAATAAAATTGAATTGGTGCGACTCGAACAGGTGATTCGCAATGAGCAGAATAAAAAGGTTTATGTGAGCAAAATCTATGATATTCTGGATCAGGATAAATTACAGATTGCGATGCCAATCTTTGAAGGACGGATCGTGCCTTTGGATCTGGACGAGCGTTATACGGCTTGCTTTTACACGGAACGGGGACTGTTGCAATGTAATGTGCAGGTAACATCGCGTTATAAGAGTGGAAACCTGTTTTTCCTTGATGTCAAGCTGCTTGGTGCATTGGAGAAAGTGCAGCGTCGGCAGTTTTATCGATATGACTGTCTGATCGATGCACAGATTCGTGTGGTATCGGATGAAGAATATGATACGGGGATTCCGGATGATATCTCTGTTCCAGAGGATGCCCTTCCGTGGCAGCCAGCGCGAATTGTAGATATCAGTGGTGGTGGTCTCAGACTGAACCAGAGAATCGATATTGAACGTAATGAAGTGGTAAAAGTAAAATTCCTTGTCTCGATTGTTGGAGAGATTCTTCATTTCAATTTATTTGCACGTATATTATCAAGTACACCTGTGCAAGGACGTTCGGATATGTATGAACAGCGCATGGAATTTTTAAAAATAACACAGGACGAGCGTGATAAGATTGTTCGTTTTATTTTTGAAAGTGAAAGAATGGAAATAGCGAATGGTAAACGATCCTAAAAAAATATTACTAATAGATGACTCTGCACTCACGAGAAGAGTTATGTCTGATATAATAAACCATATTGATGGATTTACAGTCGCATATCTGGCTGCAGATGGAGAGGAAGGTTATACACATCTGTCGAAGCAGAATGACATTGACGTTGTTATGACAGATATTGATATGCCGAAGATGGACGGTCTGACCCTGATTAAAAAGGCAAAGGAAACAGGGGTTGTCGCTCCATTTATCGTATTCAGTGCAAGAGAAGATTCGTATGCTGTATTTACAGCACTGGATCTGGGCGCAATCGAGTTTATCCGGAAGCCGGAACACATCTTCCGAAAGGATGTGCAGCGGTATGCAGAGAAAATCAAAAAAGCACTCTGCATGGCGGTGGAGGTAAAGGAACGCGCTCTGCATAAGGCGGAGGCTGCATGTACCACAGAGCCGGAAAAGCCTGTAATCATCAAAAAAAAGCATAGACAAAAAAACGGAAAAAAACTGGTGGCACTTGTGTGTTCGACCGGTGGACCGCGTGCGTTACAGTCCGTGATACCGAAGCTTCCGAAAAATCTTGCCGCACCGGTTGTCTTAGTACAGCATATGCCGGAGGGATTTACGAAGACGCTTGCGATGCGCTTAAATGAGCAGAGCGCGGTATCTGTGAAGGAAGCTGCAGAGGGCGATGTATTAAAGAACGGCCATGTCTATATTGCCAGGGGCGGAACCCATCTGGCATTGCATGAGACAGCGAAGGGCTGTGAAGTGTATTTCGATGAGACACCGCCGATTGGAGGTCTGAAACCGTGTGGAAATGTCATGCTCTCAAGTTTGAGTCATGTATCATATGACGAGATCATATGTGTCATTTTAACCGGAATGGGTGCAGATGGAACGAAAGGCACGCAGGAGCTTGCAAAACATAAGCAGGTGTATGTGATTGCACAGGATGAGGCAAGCAGTACTGTATACGGGATGCCAAAGGCAATCCGAGATGCCGGACTTTGTGACTGTGTGTGTGATCTGCAGCAGATTGCGGAAGAGATAACAAAGAAAGTAGGGGTGCAAGAATGGATTTAAGTCAATATCTGGAGATTTTTATTGATGAATCAAAAGAACATTTACAGACACTCAACGATCAGGTGCTGATATTGGAGTCAGAGCCGGAAAATGTTGACACGGTAAATGAGATTTTCAGAGCTGCCCATTCATTAAAGGGAATGGCAGGAACGATGGGATATAAGCGTATGCAGCGCTTGACACATGATATGGAGAATGTCTTCTCTGAGATTCGGAATGGAAAGATGAATGTCAATGCGGATCTGGTTGATATCGTGTTCAAGTGTCTGGACGCATTAGAGGGATACCTGACCAACATCATTGAGACTTCGGATGAAGGTACAGAGGATAATGATGAGCTGATCGCACAGTTAAATGCAGTTTTGCAGAACGGTCTGGCAGGAACTGGCGAAGCACAGGCGGCAGCGACAAAGGAAGAAGTCAAAGAGGAGAAGAAGCCGGAGGGTGGCGATCGTAGGAAATATCTGTCTATCCCATTGGCCGATTTCGAGAAGAATGCAATCAGTGAGGCAAAGGCACAGGGTATGCATGTCTATGCTACAACGGTATATATTCAGGAGACCTGTCTGCTGAAGGCAGCACGTGCATTCCTTGTATTTAAGGGATTGGAAAATAAGGGTGAGATCATCAAGTCTGTGCCGAGTGTACAGGATATCGAGGATGAAAAGTTTGACCTTGATTTTTCCATGTTTATTATCTCTGACAAGTCGTTGGAGGAAGTAAAGAAAGCAATCGAGAATGTCTCTGAGATCGAGGAGGCAGTGATCGAAGAATATGAACTGAAGGAAGAAGAACCAGCGCAGGCAGAGACAAAGGAAGAAGAGAAGAAGCTGGAAGAAGCGGCTGCCAAGGCGGCTGCACCTGCAAAGAAAGAAGAGAAGAAGACGACAGGCAAATCCGGAAAGCCGGTTGTCAACCGTTCGGTACGTGTCGATATCGAGAAGCTGGATGATCTGATGAATCAGGTGTCTGAGCTTATCATTGCGAAGAACGGACTTGTCTCTGTGACAGGAACACTTTCTTCCCAGGATCAGTCCTTCAACGAACAGATTGAATACTTAGAGCGTATCACAACGAACCTGCATGAATCGGTTATGAAAGTTCGAATGGTTCCAATCGAGAGCGTAGTGAACCGGTTCCCACGTATGATCCGTGATCTTTCCAAGAAGCTCAACAAGGAGATGGAACTGATCATGACTGGTGAGGATACCGAGCTTGACCGTACCGTTATCGACGAGATCGGTGATCCATTGATGCATATGCTTCGAAATGCAGCCGATCATGGACTGGAGTCTACGATCGACCGTCTGAAATTAGGAAAACCACAGGTTGGTACGATCCGGCTGGATGCGTATCAGGATGGAAATAATGTTACGATCGAGGTCAGCGATGATGGTGCTGGTGTAGACGTAGAAAAAATCAAACGCAAGGCGCTGGAGAAGGGACAGATTACAGAGGAGCAGGCAGAATATATGACAGAAAAAGAAGCAATCGATCTGTTGTTTATGCCAGCATTCTCAACCGCAGAGAAGATCTCTGATGTATCCGGCCGAGGGGTTGGTCTGGACGTTGTAAAGAACAAGATCGAGGGACTTGGCGGTGATGTCGAGGTTGTAACAAAGCTTGGCGAAGGAACAACCTTTATTGTAAGACTGCCTCTGACACTTGCAATCATTCAGGCATTGATGGTTGAGGTATCTGGCGAGAAATATGCACTTCCGCTCAATTCGATTGTGACAGTGGAAGAGATTTTACCGGAGGATATCCGTTATGTACATACAAAAGAGGTTATCAATCTGCGAGGTTCCGTAATCCCACTTGTACGCCTGAACGAGGTTCTGGATATTGATCCGATTGAGAAGGACGAGGATGCCATCGAGGATGAAGGTGAGATCGTCGTAATCGTAAAGAAGGGTGACAAACAGGCGGGTCTTGTGATCGACAAACTGCTCGGTCAGCAGGAGATTGTTATCAAGTCACTTGGAAAATACATTCATGTGCCAAAGATGATCAGTGGTGCAACGATTCTTGGGAATGGTGAAGTTGCTTTGATTATTGATTCAAACACATTGGTGTAAGGGAGGTGCACATACATGGATGGAAATGCAGTAGCGAATAGCGCAAAGCAGTATATTATTTTAAAATTTGACAATGAACAGTACGGAATTGATATCACCTATATTGATAATATTGTCCGTCTGCAGAAGATTACAAGAGTTCCGCATGCACAGCCGTACTTCCTTGGCATCATCAATCTGCGTGGTGAGGTTGTTCCGGTTATGAGTCTCAGACGGAAATTTGAACTGCCGGATAAGGAGAACACGAATGCATCCCGTATTCTGATCCTCAAAGTAGAAGGAAATGCGAAGATTGGTATCTTAGTGGATGAGGTGCGTGAGGTAGTTACCTTGACGGATGATAACATTGAGCAGATCACAACAGAGAGTGGAGATACACGTACCTATCTGACTGGTGTTGGAAAGTATAACGAATCTCTGATCTCACTCTTAAATATTGGTGCGTTGATTGCGGATATTGATAACGAATAAGAAAAGGTGTATGCCATGGAAAAACATACCGAACAGTTATCGGAGCAGGTAAAAGATGCTTTGACTGAGCTTGGGAATATCGGAGCGGGGAATGCGACGACGTCCCTTTCTGTGTTGCTGTCATCCAAGCTCAGCATGAGTGCTCCAACGGTAAAATTATATGATTTTAACGAACTTGAAAATGCACTTGGTGGGCCAGAGACTTCCGTCGTCGGTGTATTAAGCCGGCTGCATGGTTCGCTCAATGCGATGATCCTGTTTGTGCTTGGATTAGACGATGCCCGGCATCTGTCTGAGGTGCTGCTTGGACAGACACAGGACTGGCACAGCGAGATGGGAATGTCTGCAATCGGAGAGATCGCGAACATCCTGATCGGCTCATATGTCGCATCGTTAGAGAACTTGTCCGGGATGGAACTCCGGTACTCCCAGCCACAGATCTGTATTGATATGGCAGGCGCGATCCTGAGTGTGCCATGTATCGAATATGGCATGGTCAGTGACAAGGCATTGCTTATCAACTCTGGATTTAAAGCTGGTAATCAGGAGATTGACGGTTATATTATGCTGATCTCAGAGATGCATTCCTTCGACCAGTTACTGCAAAAGCTAGGAATTGGAGGTGCAGGCGTTGAATGATGTTATCCGCGTTGGGATAGCAGATATGAACACTTGCATGGCGGGGGATACGATCACAACCATCGGACTTGGGTCCTGTGTGGGGATTGTATTATATGAGCGTACGAAAAATATTGCAGGATTGGTTCACATTATGCTTCCTGACAGTACAAAGATCAGACAGAACCAGAATAAACTAAAATTCGCAGATACCGGAATACAGGCACTGGTGGAGGAGCTGGAAAAACAGGGACTCAGCCGGAAGAATATGATCGCCAAGATTGCCGGCGGTGCGAAGATGTTCCAGTTTTCTTCTGATACCGCAATGGGGAATATCGGAGAGAAAAACGTGGAAGCCGTGCGGGAAGTCCTGAAGCAGTATGGAATCAAGATCGTGTCGGAGGATGTCGGATTGAATTATGGACGCACCATTATATTTGACCCGGTAACCAAAGATTTGACCGTGGTGACTGCCGGAAAGCAGACACATATTATATAGGCTGGAGACGATATAGTTGGAGACGAAAGACAAATATAAAAATGCAAGAGCGTTTATTGTGTTGCTGGCAGCGCTTATCACATGGCTGCTCAACATGAAATATGAACGGAGTCTTGTACGCTCTCTGATCATATTGCTGATCGTGATTGTCATATTTTACGTGATTGCGACGATTGCACTGAAGCTGATCGATAAGATACGCAATATGGAAGAGGTAAAAGAAGTGGATATGGAGGAGGCGCCGCCGGAGGAAGAAAGTACGGATGCGCAAAACCACGTATAACGGAAAATAAGGGGTGTTGCTGTACATGGCAATCTTGGATAAAAAAGAACGATTATGGATCGAATACAGTCATTCAAAATCCACAGCCGTTCGGGAAGAACTGATAATGGAATATGTTTCATTGGTGAAGCTGGTTGCAGGAAGACTTGCCATCTACCTTGGAGCAAATGTGGAATACGATGATCTGGTGAGTTACGGGATATTTGGATTGATTGATGCTATTGACAAATTCGATTATGGAAAAGGCATCAAGTTCGAGACATATGCAAGCCTTCGTATCCGTGGTTCGATTCTTGACCAGATCCGGAAGATGGACTGGATTCCACGTTCGGTTCGCCAGAAACAAAAATCAATCACAGAAGCTTCCAAGAAGCTTGAAGCATTGAAGGGATCGAATTATTCCGACGCAGATATGGCGAAAGAGCTTGGAATCTCGGAGGAAGAATATGATACATGGATGCAGCAGACGAATGTGACGAATATTTCGTCGCTGGATGATTTTATGGAGCAGGGCAATGATGTGAAGGCGCCTGCTTATCACGGTACGGGTGTAAACCCGGAAAACCGGATTCTGAAAGAGGAATTGAAAACACAGTTAACCGAAGCACTTTCGATGCTGACGGAGAAAGAAAAAACGGTAGTGCTTCTATATTATTATGAAGATCTCACATTGAAGGAGATCAGCCGGGTGATGGAAGTGTCCGAATCCCGTATTTCGCAGTTACATTCCAAGGCACTGACGAAGATGCGCCGGTGCATGAACGATAATTTTGCACTGATGATGGGTTGAGGAAATGCCTATGAAGTATAAAAACTCTTTTTTTAAAATCCGCATCAAAGAAGATGGAACTTATCTGGATGTGTTTCCACCGAAGGAAGATGGAAAACGATTGGATATCCGTGAGGTCGTTTCTTTTTTAGAACAGAAAGGATTTACCGGATTTTCGATTGAGGCACTGCGCAAGACGCTGGATCTGCTGCAGGAAAAACCTCTGCAGATCAAGATCAGTGATACGTGTGCAAAGGCGTTTGATGAGAGTGCGACGATTATTACCGGAAAAGATAACATGATTGCATATATTCGGCTTTATCCACCGTCAACAGGGGGAAAACTGATGACAGAGCGGGAAATCCGCGCGGAATTAGAACGGGAGAAGATCCTGTATGGAATATTGGAACCGGTCATGGAGAAGCTGAAGACGACGCGGACATATTGTACGAATATCCCGATCGCAAAGGGTATGGCACCGATGCCAGCAAGAGATACGGTGATTGAATACTTCTTCAATACAAAACCGCTTGCGAAGCCGAAGGTGTTAGAAGATGGAAGTGTGGATTTTCATGCACTCAATCTTTTTTCGGCGGTGAATAAGGGAGATAAACTCGCGAAGCTGACACCACATGATTCGGGCAAACCAGGTATGAATATTTATGGAAAAACAATTCCGCCGAACCGCCCGAAGATACGGAAATTAAAATATGGACGGAATATCACATTATCCGAGGATGGTACCTTGCTTACAAGTAATGTAAACGGAAATGTCACGTTGGCGGAGGGCACGGTGTTTGTGTCAGATACTTATAAGGTCGCTGCTGATGTCGATGCATCGACCGGAGATATTGAATACGAAGGAAATGTGATGGTGCCTGGCACGGTACGGACCGGCTTTACGATCCGTGCGAAGGGCGATATTGAGATCAATGGTGTTGTGGAGGGCGCAACCCTGATCGCTGGAGGCAACATCGTAATCAAACGAGGCGTGCAGGGAATGGGAAAAGGCAAGCTTTGTGCCGGCGGCGATATCTGTGCACAGTTCTTTGAAAGTGCGAATGTATTTGCGGATGGTGATGTCCTTGCCGGTTCTATCCTACACAGTCACGTCCAGTCAGGCGGAAAGGTTGTTATTCATGGCAGAAAAGGCTTTATTGTGGGCGGTGAGCTGATTTGCGAGACGTATGTGGAGGCAAACAGCATCGGCAACCGTATGGAGACACAGACAATATTGAAAGTTGGAGTGAAGCCGGAGTTGTACGAACAGACAAAAGCACTGGTTCCACAGGTCATGGAGCTGAAAACAGCCATCGAAGAGACAACTTCGTATCTGAATGTCTACAAAGAAAAGTTAAAACGTGGAATCAAGCTGACCCCGGAGAACGTAAAGCAGATTAAAACGTATACAGAGCGTGCCGAGGAAATGAAAGCAGAATATCAGCAGAAAAATGATACCCTGCAGGAGCTGCGTATTCAGTTGACAATGGGAAAAAAAGGCAGCGTCAAGGTGCTTGGAAATGCGTACCGTGGCGTTGTGATCTATATATCCACCCAATCCTATGCTGTGAAGGATGTGGATAAACATAGTTTGTATAAAATTGCAGATGGCGTTGTAAAACCGACACCGTTTTAAAGAACGGTTGGAAAAGGAGGAATGGCAATGATTTCACCATTAGTTGCAACACAGGCATCGTCACCGATTGCTTCTATTCAGCAGAATGCGGATGCACAGAGTATCCTGCACAGTCAGAATGCATTGCATGAGACAAAGGAGCAGGAACGGGAAGTGCGGGAAACGGTTGTGCAGAAAGAAGAAGCGGCATATTACGAGCAAAGCCCAGATGCAAAGGAAGAGGGAAGAAACAAATATCAGAATCTCTATTCCGGCAAAAAGAAGAAAACAAAAACGGAGGATACGGAGACACATGCTAGTATCAATCGTGTAAATAT
The DNA here is from genome assembly GCA_963631525.1 of bacterium. Lineage (GTDB taxonomy): Bacteria > Bacillota > Clostridia > Lachnospirales > Lachnospiraceae > Coprococcus_C. Next base: position 47,683 of record CAVGQQ010000004.1, on the reverse strand, counting down.
TGATCTAAAAATATGAGATGAGGTAGGAAAAAATGTCAACAACAGTCATTGTTTTAATTGTAATTGGTTTAATCTTTATTTTTGTCAGTTTTGCTCTTTCAGAGAAGCTCTCTGAGGAAAAAGAGGAAAGCACAGGCGTGGTGAAGATTCCGAAGGAACTGACACAGGAGCAGAAAGAGAAGATCGATACCATGATCCGCGATTATATGGATCAGCAGGTGGACGGAAAGCTCGCAGATATCGAGACACGTCTGGCAGAGATTGTAAACCAGAAGACATTGGCACTTGGCGATTATGCAGTGTCCGTCAATGAGGAAATCGACCGCAACCATAAGGAGGTTGTTTTCCTGTATGATATGCTTTCTGATAAGCAGAAGGAGATCATGACTACGGTCAATATGATCGACGAGTATAAGAAGGAAATCGCAGCGATGGTGCAGGAGCAGGCGGCGCAGAATATTGTCCGAGACAGCCAGAGTACACAGACGCCGGTTGTGGAACCGGAAACGCAGGAAACAGTACAGCCAGAGGAACAGCCGGAGACAGAACCAGATCTGGACGATGCCATTCGGGATCTGGAGGAGACACCGCTTCCAGAGGAGGCAAGAGAAGAACTGGAGAATGTTGATAACAAAGATATGATCTTAGAGATGCATAAGGCAGGACTCAGTATTTTGGAGATTGCAAAGCATCTGGGGCTTGGTGTTGGTGAAGTAAAACTGGTAGTAGACTTATATCAAGGAGAGGCAAAGTAATGAAGAGAAAATATTTTGTACGCGGACTTGGTGTTGGTATCGTATTTGGAGCACTGATCATGTTTGCTGCATATATGACTTCGGGTAAGAACCGCATGAGTGATGAAGATATAATCAAACGGGCGCAGGAGCTTGGCATGGTGAAACAATCGGAGTATGTGTTAGAGTCGGATGTTACATCGGAGGAGACAACGACAGAGGCCCCAACAACAACGGAGAAGGCAACCGAGGAAGTGACCACAGAAGCGCCAACAACGACAGAGGCCCCAACAACGACAGAAAAAGCAACGATAGAAGCTTCGACCACGGAAAAGGCAGATACGTCAACGCAGACAACGATCACGATCTCCAGCGGTATGAGTTCTGAGGCGATTGCTTCGGCACTTGCAAATGCAGGTCTGGTCGATGATGCATCCAAATTCAACAGCTTCCTTGTCGCAAATGGATACGATATGAAGCTTGAAACTGGTAGCTTTTCTCTTGCATCTGGTATGTCTTATGAGGAAATTGCCAAGATATTGACAACAAAACAGTAAAATCATGGCAATTACCATAGAAAATAAAAAAAGTGCTTGTATGCACTTTTTTTTTATGTTATAATCGGCTTCGTGTGAAAAAACATGTGAGTGAATCGGTGAAAAGGGTGCCATATAACGCGATGGTTTTTCGCTAGACAGCTTGACACACGGCTGTAAGAAGCTCACAGAAGAAAATATTTTATAACCCAGGAGGTAAGTTATGAGCGTTATTTCTATGAAACAGTTACTCGAGGCAGGTGTTCACTTTGGACATCAGACAAGAAGATGGAACCCTAAGATGGCTGAGTATATTTATACTGAGCGTAATGGTATATACATTATCGATCTTCAGAAGTCTGTTGGCAAGGTAGACGAGGCTTACAAGGCAGTTCTTGATTGTGCAGCAAACGGTGGAAAGATTCTTTTCGTTGGTACGAAGAAGCAGGCACAGGATTCAATCAAGGCTGAGGCTGAGAGATGTGGTATGTACTATGTTAACCAGAGATGGTTAGGTGGTATGCTTACAAACTTCGAGACAATCAAGACAAGAATCGCAAAGCTTGAGAAGTACGAAGCAATGGAGCAGGATGGTACATTTGATGTATTACCTAAGAAGGAAGTTATCGAGATCAAGAAGGAGATGGAGAAGCTTCAGAAGAACCTTGGCGGTATCAAGGATATGAAGGACATTCCTGACATGATCTTTATCGTAGATCCTCGCAAGGAGAGAAACTGCGTACATGAGGCACACACACTTGGTATTCCACTTGTTGGTATCGCAGATACAAACTGTGATCCAGAAGAGCTGGATTATGTAATCCCAGGTAACGATGATGCTATCAGAGCTGTAAAGCTGATCGTTTCTAAGATGGCAGATGCTGTTATCGAGGCAAACCAGGGTGCAGATGTAGAGACAGCAGAGGAAGCTGAATCTGCAGAGGCTGACGCAGCAGAAGAGTAAGAAGTATCGGTTTAGGAGGACAAAAAAATGGCAGCTATTACAGCTAGTATGGTAAAAGAGTTAAGAGAGATGTCTGGCGCTGGTATGATGGACTGTAAGAAGGCTCTTACAGAGACAGACGGTGATTTTGACAAGGCAATGGAGTTCCTTCGTGAGAAAGGACTTGCAACTGCTGTAAAGAAGGCAGGAAGAATTGCTGCAGAAGGTATCGTTATGACAACTGTTGTTGATGGCGGTAAGAAGGCAGCTATGGTTGAAGTAAATGCTGAGACAGATTTCGTTGCCAAGAACGAAGTATTCCAGACATATGTTAAGGAAGTTGTTGATCAGATCGTTTCTACAGACGTTCAGGATGTAGAGGCACTGAAGAATGAGAAGTGGGCACTGGATCCTTCTATGACAGTTGCTGAGAAGCATGCTGCTATGGTTGCTAAGATCGGTGAGAACATGAACATTCGTCGTTTTGCTAAGATTGAAACAGAGGGACATATTGTTTCTTATATTCATGCAGGCGGAAAGATTGGTGTATTGGTTGAGGCTGATACAGATGCTTCTGGTGAGGCAATTGATGAGTGCCTGAAGAACATCGCTATGCAGGTTGCAGCTATGAATCCAAAGTATGTTTCTACAGATGAAGTATCTGAGGAGTACAAGGCTCACGAGCTTGAGATTCTTGTTGCACAGGCTAAGAACGATCCTAAGAACGCAAGCAAGCCTGACAATATCATCGAGAAGATGGTTCAGGGACGTTTGAACAAGGAGCTTAAGGAAGTATGTCTGCTTGAGCAGGAGTATGTAAAGGCTGAGAACAAGGAGAACGTTGCTCAGTACGTTGCAAACGTAGCAAAGGCAAACGGATGCAAGCTTGCAATCAAGAAGTTCGTTCGTTTCGAGACAGGTGAAGGTCTTGAGAAGAAGAATGAGGACTTCGCAGCAGAAGTTGCAGCTCAGATGGCTGGAAACTAAGCGAAAACTAACGATAAAAATAGAACGCCTGATATACCGCTTTGGCATGTCAGGCGTTTTTGTGTATTACAAAATGAATCGGAGATGAGAAATATGAAGAAATATAAGATGCTTATTTTTGATATGGATGGAACGATTTTATATACATTGGAAGATCTGAAGAATACGACCAATTATGCACTTCGTGAACATGGATTTCCGGAGCGGACATTGGAAGAGGTACGCCAGTTTGTCGGAAATGGAATCCATAAGCTGATTGAGCGTGCAGTTCCAACCGGAACCTCAGATGCAGACATTGAAGCCGTATTTGCGACATTTGAGATCTATTATAAGGATCATTGCATGGATACAACAAGACCGTATGATGGCATTAACGATCTGCTTACGAAGCTGCGTGCGAAAGGCTATATGACAGCGGTTGTATCAAACAAGGTGGATTTCGCAGTGCAGGATCTGGTAAAGGATTTCTTTATCGGGCAGTTTGACATTGCAATCGGTGAGCGGGAAGGTGTGCGCAAGAAGCCGGCTCCAGATTCTGTGTATGAGGTGTTAAAGGAATTTGATCTTTTCAAGGATGAGGTGATTTATATCGGCGATTCGGATGTGGACTATGCAACAGCACAGAATGCAGGCGTAGACTGTATCTTAGTAGAATGGGGATTCCGAGACCGGGCATTTCTGGCGTCACTTGGTGCGACAGTTTTCGCGAAAAAGCCGGAGGATATTTTGGACATCGTCGGATAAATCTGTTGAATATGTGAAAAGAATATGAATTGTTAGCACTTACTATTGTTGAGTGCTAAAACGAGTGTTATAATGGCTCATGTTCATCAAAAGGTTTTTACAGAAAATGGAAAGGAGCATGGAATGTTACGTATTTTTAAGAATTTCCGAAAACAGGAAGTGGTATTGGCTCTTTTCAGTGTAGTATTTGTGGTTGCACAGGTCTGGCTCGAATTAAAGCTGCCGGATTATATGCGGGAAATTACATCACTGATTACGACACAGGATAGTGCAATGCACGACACCCTGATAGCAGGTGGAAAAATGTTACTCTGCGCCTTTGGCAGCTTATTGGTAACAATATTGGTAGCTGTCTGTGCAGCGCGGATTGCTTCGAATTTCAGTGCAATCGTGCGTGGCAAGTTGTTTGATAAGGTTCAGTCATTCTCAATGGAGGAGATTGGGCGGTTCTCGACTGCCAGTCTGATCACACGTTCCACAAACGATGTGACACAGGTGCAGATGTTGATTGTTATGGGACTTTCGATTATGTTGCGTGCTCCAATTATGGCAGTGATGGCAATCTTGAAGATTGTTGATAAAAGCTGGCAGTGGACACTCTCAACAGGCGTTGCGGTTGTCATATTGCTGATTATCGTTATCATCTGTGTCAGCTTGTGTATGCCAAAGTTCAAGCGCCTGCAGAACCTGACTGATGATATTAATCAGGTAACACGTGAGAATCTGACCGGTTTGAATGTTGTCCGTGCCTATAATGCAGAAGCATATCAGGAAGAGAAGTTTGAGAAGGTCAATAAGGATCTGACCGATACGCATTGGTTTACATCCAAGACTATGGCATTTATGATGCCGGCGATCATGCTGATTATGAATGGACTTTCCCTTGCAATCTACTGGATTGGAGCGGTCTTGATCAACGATGCGCAGGATTTACAGGGAAAATTCTCCTTATTTTCCGATATGGTAGTATTTTCTTCCTATGCAATGCAGGTTGTCATGTCGTTTATGATGCTGGTGATGATCTTCATTATGTTACCACGTGCATCCGTTGCAGCAAAGCGTATCTTAGAGGTATTGGATACGGAACCATCCATTGAGGATGGAACAAGAGATACCTTCCCGGTTATGAAGGATGGTGAAGTAGAATTTAAGGATGTCAGCTTCAAATACCCGGATGCAGAGGAATATGTTCTGGAACATATTTCTTTCTCGGCAAAGAAGGGCGAGACAATTGCATTTATCGGTGCAACCGGATGTGGCAAGAGTACTACGATCAATCTGATTCCTCGTTTTTATGATGCAACAGAGGGTGAAGTCTTAGTCGATGGTGTGAATGTCAAGGAATATACACAGGAAGCATTGCATAATAAGATCGGGTATGTCAGCCAGAAAGCGATTCTGTTCTCTGGAACAATCGCAGAGAATGTGGCGTATGGCGAAAATGGAAAAGCACCTGCCACACAGGATGATATTGCAATGGCAGTGAAGGTTGCGCAGGCAAGTGAGTTTGTAGAGAAGAAGGATCAAGGTTACGCGGGTTATGTGGCGCAGGGTGGTTCGAACTTCTCCGGTGGTCAGAAACAGCGTCTGTCGATTGCACGTGCGATTGCAAGACAGCCGGAGATTCTGATTTTTGATGATTCGTTCTCTGCACTGGACTATAAGACAGACCGTATTCTAAGAGAAGCGCTTCGCAAGGAGTGTAAGGATGCAACGAAGATTATCGTTGCACAGCGAATCGGAACAATTCGTGACGCAGATAAGATTATCGTGTTGGATGATGGACAGATTGCTGGTATGGGAACGCATGACGAACTTATGAAGAACTGCGAAGTATATCAGGAGATTGCATATTCTCAGTTATCAAAGGAGGAGCTTGCATAATGGAAAAAGATAATTATGAAATTGGTCAGAATAATCAGCAGGCGAGAGTTCCTCGTCGTGGACCGGGCAGAGGACAACGACCGGTGGAAAAAGCAAAGAATTTCAAAGGTACATGGGCAAAACTGCTTGTAAATTGTAAGAAATACTGGGGTGGCATGATCTTTGCAATCATCTGTGCAGGTGTCGGAACGGTATTAACCTTGCTTGGCCCGGATAAATTGTCTGAAATGACGGACCTTATCACCGAGGGTGTGATGACCGGAATCGATATGGACGGAATCAAACGGATTGGAATTACGCTGATTTGCTTCTATGGATGCAGTGCGTTGCTGTCGCTGATTCAGAACCTGATTATGGGATATGTGACACAGCAGGTATCAAAGGGACTTCGAAGTGGAATCTCTCAGAAGATCAACCGCCTGCCAATGTGGTTTTACAATCAGACGTCGACCGGTGATGTGTTATCCCGTGTGACGAATGATGTCGATACGATTGCACAGTCCTTCAACCAGAGTATGGGAAATTTGGTGACGGCAGTTACGCTTCTGGTCGGATCACTCATTATGATGATCAAGACAGATATTACAATGACCGTTGCGGCAATACTTTCTACACTGCTTGGGTTTGTGCTCATGACTTTGATTATGAGTAAGTCGCAGAAATATTTCGCAAGACAGCAGATGCATCTGGGCGAGATCAACGGACATGTTGAGGAGATCTATGCCGGACATACAGTTGTCAAAGCGTATAACGGTGAAGCAAAATCAAAGGCGAAGTTCGATGAGATGAACGAGAACTTACGGGACAGTGCATTTAAGGCACAGTGCCTCTCCGGACTTATGATGCCACTTATGACATTTATCGGAAACCTTGGCTATGTGGCAGTCTGTATCGTCGGCGCGCTGCTTGCGATGAACGACAAGATCTCATTCGGTGTCATCATTGCATTTATGATGTATGTGCGGTACTTCACACAGCCACTCAGCCAGATCGCACAGGCGATGCAGGCATTGCAGTCTGCGGCTGCTGCCGGTGAGCGTGTATTTGAGTTTACCGATGCAGAGGAAATGGAAGACGAGAGTGATAAGACGAAGAAGCTTACCGATGTCAAGGGGGAAGTATCCTTTGAGCATGTCAAGTTTGGCTATAAGGACAGCGATAAGGTTGTTATCCATGACTTCTCTGCGGTTGCAAAACCGGGACAGAAAGTGGCGATTGTCGGACCGACGGGCGCTGGTAAGACAACAATGGTGAATCTTTTGATGCGGTTCCATGAGATCTTAGATGGCGATATCAAGATCGACGGTGTATCCATCAAGGATATGACGCGCGAGGAAGTACATGATCAGTTCTGTATGGTATTGCAGGATACATGGCTTTTTGAAGGAACGGTACGGGAAAATCTCGTATACAGTCAGGAAAATGTACCAGAAGAAAAGATTGAGCAGGCATGTAAGGCAGTTGGTCTGCACCGGTTTATCCGCAGTCTGCCAAAGGGATATGACACGGTATTAAACGATCAGGTTAACCTGTCACAGGGACAGAAACAGCAGCTTACGATCGCGCGTGCAATGATCGCAGACCGACCAATGCTGATCTTGGATGAGGCGACAAGCTCTGTTGATACGAGAACCGAGCTTATTATCCAGAGAGCGATGGACGAGCTGATGAAGGGAAGAACTTCGTTTGTAATTGCACACCGGCTTTCTACGATTAAGAATGCTGATCTGATCCTCGTATTGAAGGATGGTGATATCATCGAGAGCGGTACGCATGAGGAACTGCTTGCAAAGAAAGGCTTCTATGCAGATCTGTATAACAGTCAGTTTGAGCAGGCATCTTAAAAATAATTTTGGAATCAGGACAAGTGCTCCCTGCATACATTTATGTGAATGTATGTAGGGAGCATTTTTTATGAGAAAGAAAACGACAAGGAGAATCCTACAGTCCATCGTGGCAGGCGTTGTCGGAGTGGCATGTATTTTCGGCTGTGGAAATCTGGAGGTCGCATTTGCGGAAACAGCAACCGTGACAGATGCGACAGCGGGGGATGCAACGGAAGGAGAGAAAGATAGTGACACTGACATTCAGTCTGCGGATACAATGTTTGTCGAAGATGCCGGTGTACAGGCAGATGCGACGGGAACGGATGCAGCAGAGATGGATGCAGAGGATGGAATCTATGGTGTGTCTGCCTTAAATGTCGACACGCAAAAGACACAAGTGAGCAACAAAAAATATGAGGGCGAATATCATATTGATTATATTCTGTCGCATTACAGCTATTTCGTACAAAATGATCTGGAGGGCGATGATGTAGCAGATACCGTCGGTGCGATCATAGTAGGAAATAAGCTGAACCTGAAAAATACAGCTGGAAAGGTGAAAGCGGCGGCATCCTATGCACGATACCTGATCGACCTTGCCGATTATCACGCTGGTTCATGGAATGATACAACAGGGATTGATACGAACTTTTACTATACAGAAAGCCGTATGTCGTACAAAGACTGGCTGACAAACCGTATGGTAAAGGTGGCAGATGATTATATTAACATGGACGAAGCGTTTGGTGTCATCAAACAGGAATCGCAGGCGTTGGAGAAAGCCGGGCAGGCAGGTTATATGGAACAGGGGGATTTGATTATTGACTTTGCAAATTCCAAGACGATCACCGTCAGCGGGGCAGACTTTACAAATGCAAAGCGTGTGATCCTGAAAAATGTAACTGCGGAAGATATTTTCTCGAACGCGTACACGATCTCTATTTCCGGGGATGGGGATTATGCGTTGGATACTGCGAAAATCAAAATCGGCGGTACCCCGTTAAACAATAATTATTTCTTCAATCTGGCGAAGGACAGACCGGAAGGTGCGCAGGGCGGACAGTATTACAGTGGTGGCTTTGGACTCGTCTGGAACTTCCCGGATGCCAAGAATATTACAGCAAGCTTTCTGACTGGACATATCATTGCACCGTCTGGAAATGTATCACTGATCGGTGGCAATCATGAAGGGCAGGTAATCGCACAGAACGTAAATGCAAGCTCAGAATCGCATTTTTATCCATATAATGTGACGACGACCGAGCAGGCAACGACGGAAGCTACAACGACCGAGAACACGACCACCGAAAGTACAACAACCGAAGCTACAACGACCGAAGGCACCACCACGGAAAATAGTACGACGATCGAGACAGCTACAACGACTGAAACTGCAACGACGAGAGCAACCTTAGTCGTGAATCCAAAGGCAAGCTCGACTTCCACACAGGTACAGACACCGGTAGTAGCAAGCGACGATACGGTAAAAACTGGAGATTCTATGGCGCTTGGCATCGTGATTACCTTGCTGGTGGCATCTGGCGGAGGATTGCTGTTATTTACAGCACTTCATGAACATAAAAAGAAATAATCTGCATATAAGTAGTTATAAGAGATAACGGATGCGTAATATATGCGGATTATAAGACGATATCTGGCAGGAATCATAGTGGTAGTCTGTCTGCTTTCTTCTGTATTTCCGATGCAGAGCAGGCAGGCTGCCGTTTATCTGCCTATGCAGGCAAATACAGAGATGGAAAAGCGGGCGTGTTGGATTTCCTATATCGATATGGAATCGGAACTATCCGACAAAAGCGAGGCAGCTTTCCGGGCGAAGGTGCATGCCATGTATGATACCGTAAAAAATTACGGCTTAAATACGGTAATTGTACATGCGCGGGCGATGGGAGATGCTTTTTATCCATCCAAATATTTTCCGTATTCTGAATATATGTCCAAAACCAGGACTTATCCGGGCTATGACCCGTATGAGATCATGGTAACTGTGGCGCATGAGGAGGGACTGCGCTTTGAGGCGTGGATCAATCCGTACCGGCTGTCACTGGGGGAGGAAACAACGGCAAGCTTTGAACATACGCCTTTTTATGCGCAATACCAGTCTATGATACTTGAATATCAGGGGCAAAATGGTACATGTCTGGTGTTAGATCCGCAAAATACAGAGGCACAGCAGTTAGTTGTAAATCAGGTGGGGGAGATTTTGGAACGCTATCCGGTGGATGGTATTCATTTTGACGATTATTTCTTTGTTGACGGCATGCAGGATACGCTGTCGCAGGAAGAAAAAATGCAGGCGGTAAATGCGCTTGTCCAGAAGGTATATCAGACGGTCAAACAGAAACGTCCAGACTGTGAGTTCGGAATCAGTCCGGCAGGAAATCCGGATTATGCACGAAGCCAGGGGGCAGATATTGATACGTGGCTTTCGCAGGAAGGATATGTGGATTATGTCATGCCGCAGATCTACTGGACGGATCGCTATGTGACAGATGGAGAAGAAGTTCCGATGTTTTCGAACCGGTGTGAGGCATGGCAGACGCTGCATACAGACCCGAAAATAAAGCTGTATGTCGGGCTTGCACTCTACCGGGTGGGGGAAACCTCGGATACAGATCTGGACTGGTCGCTTCGCACAGATAATCTGGCGACGCAATGTGCACAGAGCTATGGCATGGGCTATGATGGATTTGCGCTGTTCCGGTATGCGTATCTGAAAGAAGCGGGGGCGCAGACGGAGCTTGAAAATCTATATAAATATCTGAAAAAACAGGCAGGTATTCTGACTTCCGAAGTAGATGCGGGTATTGTATATACGGTTCATATGCAGACCTTTGGCTGGCAGGAAGCGAAAATGGACGGCATTGTGGCAGGGTATACAAAGCAGGAAAAATCCATTGAAGCGATGCGAATCCAGCTTGGCGCATACGCACCAAAGGGAAATGTCCGGTATGCGGTGGAGACAGCACAGGGACAGAGCGCATGGTGTAAGGACGGTGAACAGGCGGGCAGTGTCGGACAGAAAGAACCGTTGCTTGGAATCCGTATCAACCTTACAGGTGGAATCTCAGATTCCTATGATATTTTGTACCGCGTTTATGTGTCGGCACAGGGCTGGACGGACTGGGGGAGAAATGGCGCGTATACCGGAGGTGGTGTAATACAGGCATTGCAGGTAAAACTTGTAAAAAAGGCGCAATAGGTACTTGCAAAACAATAAAAACATGTTATAATATATAAGACTTGAATACAGATGACGCAGAGTGGGTTATAAAAACCCACTCTTTGTTTTTGAAAAGGCAAAAAAGTCAGAAAGGTGGCAGACGTGAAAAAACAGGAAATTGAACAGCACTGCACAGAACTTGTGACTCCGATCATTGAAGAGCATGGGTTTGAGTTGGTGGATGTAGAGTACGTAAAGGAAGGCTCTGATTATTATCTGCGAGTGTATGCGGATAAGGAAGGCGGCATCAACATTGATGACTGTGTTCTGATCAGCCGGAGCTTAGAGGAAAAACTGGATGCTGCGGACCGGATGACAGACCCGTATATTTTGGAAGTAAGCTCACCGGGACTAACAAGACCATTAAAGAAGGACAAGGACTTCAAACGAAACCTTGGCAAGAAGGTAGAGGTAAAGCTTTACCGTGCGGTGGATGGCAGTAAGGAATTCGAGGCGGTTTTGACTGGATATACCGACACGACGATCATATTGCAGCTCGATCCGGCGGAGGAACCAAAAGAATTTTCAAGAAACGATATTTCTATGATAAGATTGGCATTTGAGTAAAAGAGGAGGATAAAAAAATGTCAGAGATTATTGATGCTTTAAATCAATTAGAGCGCGAAAAAAGTGTCAGCAAGGAACTGGTGATGGAGGCAATTGAGAAATCATTGGTTGCAGCATGCGAGAAAGATTATGGAAAGAATGTACTTGTGGAAGCACACATGGATCGTGAGACTGGTGCAATCACAGTTGTACGAAAGAAAGAAGTTGTTGAGGAAGTCGAGAATGATGAGAACCAGATTTCCCTGACCGAGGCAAAGGCAATGGATGACAAGTACGAGATCGGCGATTTCGTAGAGTATCCACTGGAGTCTATGGACTTTGGACGTATGGCAGCACAGAAGGCAAGAAGCATTATCATCCAGAACATCAAAGAGGGTGAGCGTGATGCGATCTACGAGCGTTTTGCATGCAAGGAGCATGACATTGTAAACGGTGTGGTACAGCGTTTCGTAGACAATACGATCTATATCAGCCTCGATGAGAAGACAGAGACCAGACTCAAGGAAAATGAGCAGGTGAAATCAGAGCATTACAAGGTTGGCGACCATATCAAGCTGTATGTGGTTGAAGTTAAGAAACCAGAGAAGAAAGAAAACAAGCGCAAGGACGGCAAGGATAAGAAGAACAATACAGGAATCAACATCCACGTATCCCGTACCCATCCAGAGCTTGTTAAGCGTTTGTTTGAAAATGAGATCGAAGAGATCCAGAATGGTGTTGTAGAGATCATGGGTATCTCCAGAGATGCAGGTTCCCGTTCGAAGCTTGCAGTTCGTTCGTTAGATCCAAACGTTGATCCAGTTGGTGCCTGTGTTGGTATGGCAGGTGCGAGAGTCAACACGATCGTCGATGATTTAAAGGGTGAGAAAATCGATGTGATCGCATGGGATGAAGATCCAGAGGTTTATATCAAGAATGCATTAAGCCCATCTGATGTAATCTGGGTACAGGCGTACACAGAGGAGCAGGACGGAAAGCAGAAGAAGTGTGCAAGAGTTGTTGTACCGGACGATCAGCTTTCGCTTGCCATTGGTAAGGAAGGACAGAATGCAAGTCTGGCTGCAAAGCTGACAGGCTATAAGATTGATATCAAGAGTGAGTCACAGGCACGTGATCTGGGTATGATTATAGATGATTATGATGACGATTACGCCGATGACTATGAAGATGAGGAGTAGATAACTTGGCAAAGCAGATACCACTTCGACAGTGTGTAGGCTGTCGGGAGATGAAACCAAAGACAGAGCTTGTCAGAGTCATTAAGACGCCGGAAGATGAGATATGTCTGGACAAGACCGGAAGAAAAAATGGGCGTGGTGCTTACATCTGTCTGAATCAGGCGTGCTTAGAGAAAGCAAAGAAAACAAAAGCGCTGGAGCGTTCGTTGAAGACAGAAATTCCGGAAGAAATCTACCAGACCATCGCAGAGGAGATGATATAGTTGGCACAAAATCAGAATCGTGCATTGTCTATGCTTTCGATCGCTGCAAAGGCAGGAAAAGTACAGAGCGGCGGATTCCTGACCGAGAAAGCGATTCAGGAGGGTGTTGCATATTTCGTGATCATCGCGGAGGATGCATCGGGCAATACGCAGAAGAAATTCATGGATAAATGTAAGTATTACGAGGTTCCGTATACGGTCGCGTTTGACAGCACGACGCTCGGCAGACAGATCGGAAAACAGGAGCGGACGGTACTTGCAGTGACAGATGCAGGTCTGGCAAAACAGATTTCTGACAAGTTGGATTAGTTTAAGATTGGAGGTGTAACCCATGAGAGTACACGAGTTTGCAAAACAGTTGACAGCAGAACTTGGAAAAGAAGTAAAAAGCAGTCATATTATTGATATATTGAGCGGCAAAAAAGAAGGGTTAAAAGCACAGAGCAGCATTGATGATGCAATGATGAAATTTGTGCGGGAGTCTTTGAGCGGAAACAAGCCGGCTGAGGCTAAGAAAGAAGAGCCGAAAAAGGCAGAGCCAAAGAAGGAAGAAGGAAAGAAGGAGGCGCCAAAGAAAGCAGAAGCTCCAAAGCAGGAGAACAAGAAAGCGCAGCCAAACAACAATTCTAATTCCGGCAATCAGAACAACCAGAATAAGAAGAACAATAACAATAATAACAACCAGAACCGCAACAACAATCAGGGTAAAAATAACAATAATAACAACGGAAACAATCAGGGCAGAAATAACAACGGTAATAACAATAAGCAGAACAATAACGGAAATAATCAGGGCAAGAATAATAACAACAAGCCTGCAAACGGCAATAACCAGAATGGTGCCAAGCAGGAGAGCCGTGGTACGAATTTCCGGAATGCGGTAAGCAACAACCGAAACACAAGAAATAACAACAATAATAACAACCGGTTCAACAACAATAACAACCGGAACAATAACAATAATAACAAGAATCATCAGCCAGCACCAAAGAAGCAGGAGCCGGTAGAACCAGTGATCAAGACGATCAAGCTGCCAGAGGTACTGACTGTCGGTGAGCTTGCAAGCAAGATCAAGGTGCCAGTGGCACAGCTGATCAAGAAGATGTTCATGGCAGGTAAGATGTACAACGTAAACTCTGACCTTCCATTTGATGAGGCGGCTGATATTGCACTCGAATATAACTTCATCGCAGAGGAAGAGGAGAAGGTTGATGTAATCGAAGAACTTCTTCGTGAGGAAGAAGAGGACGAGGCAGATATGACTTCCAGACCACCGGTTGTCTGCGTTATGGGACACGTTGATCATGGTAAGACATCCCTGCTCGATGCGATCCGTAATTCCGATGTAACAGCTGGCGAGGCTGGCGGTATCACACAGCATATCGGTGCATCCGTAGTCTCTATCAATGGCCAGAAGATTACATTTTTGGATACACCGGGCCATGAGGCATTTACAGCGATGCGTATGCGTGGTGCACAGTCTACAGATATTGCAATCCTTGTAGTTGCAGCCGATGATGGTGTTATGCCACAGACCGTAGAGGCTATCAACCATGCGAAGGCAGCCGGCATCGAGATCATCGTTGCAATCAATAAGATCGATAAGGAAAGTGCCAATATCGACCGTGTAAAGCAGGAGTTGATGGAATACGAGCTTGTACCAGAAGACTGGGGCGGTTCAACAATCTTCTGTCCGGTATCTGCACACACAAAGGAAGGTATTGATAACCTTTTGGAGATGATCATTCTGACCGCGGAGATCCTGGAGCTTAAAGCAAACAAGAACCGCAAGGCACGTGGTATTGTAATTGAGGCACAGCTTGACAAGGGACGTGGTTCCGTTGCAACCATTCTGGTACAGAAGGGTACATTGCATGTGGGCGACTGTCTGGCAATCGGTGATGTGCATGGTAAGGTGCGTGCGATGTTTGACGATAAGGGACGCAAGGTGAAGGAGGCAACTCCATCTATGCCAGTTGAGGTACTTGGCTTAAATGGCGTTCCAAATTCTGGAGAGATTGTAATTGCCACAGAAAATGAGAAGGAAGCACGTACGATTTCCGAGGCATTTATCAACCGTGGTAAGGAGAAGTTGATCGCAGATACGAAGCAGCGTATGTCTCTCGATGACCTTTACAACCGGATTCAGGAAGGCAATGTGAAGGATCTGAACCTCATCATCAAGGCAGATGTACAGGGTTCCGTTGAGGCAGTCAAGCAGAGTCTGCTCAAGCTTTCCAACGAGGAAGTGGCAGTTAAATGTATCCACTCCGGTGTTGGTGCAATCAATGAGAGTGATGTAATTCTTGCTTCTGCAAGTAATGCGATCATCATTGGATTTAATATTCGTCCGGACAATCAGGCGAAGGAAGTTGCAGAGCGTGAGAAGGTTGATATCCGTCTGTATCGTGTCATCTACAATGCGATCGAGGATATCGAGAGTGCGATGAAGGGTATGCTTGATCCAATCTTCGAGGAGAAGGTCATTGGTCATGCAGAGGTTCGTCAGACTTACAAGGCTTCCGGTGTTGGTACAATCGCTGGTTCGTATGTATTAGACGGTACGATCCAGAGAAACTGCAAGGTTCGTATCAGCCGGGAAGGTGAGCAGATCTTCGAGGGTGAGCTTGCATCTCTGAAGCGTTTCAAGGACGACGTAAAGGAAGTTAAGACAGGATTTGAATGTGGTCTTGTTATGGATGGATTCAATGATATCAAGGAAGGCGATATTATTGAAGCATATATTATGGTTGAGGTACCAAGATAGAAATGAGAAAGACAAGTCATAAATCACAGCGAATCAATGGGGAAGTCCAGAAGGAGCTTTCCCGGATCATTCGGATGGAATTAAAAGATCCGCGTATCAATCCCATGACATCGGTAACGGATGTCATGGTGACACAGGATCTGAAATATTGTAAGGCATATATCAGTGTATTAGGCGATGCAGAGTCTGGCGCAGAGACATTAAAGGGCTTGGAGCAGGCGAGTGGATTTATCCGCCGCGAGCTGGCGCGTACGATCAATCTCCGAAATACACCGGAGCTTACATTTGTGTTGGACACATCGATCGAGTACGGAAATTATATGTCCAAGCGTATCGATGAGGTAATCAAAGAGGATCAGAGTAAGCAGAATGATGAAGAGTGAATTATTAAATCTAATTGAAGATGCAAAGACAATCGGAATATTCGGGCATATCCGCCCGGATGGCGATTGTGTTGGTTCGTGCTTAGGACTGTACAATTATATTCAGGACAACTATGACGCAGAGGTGACAGTTTATCTGGAGAAGATTCCGGATAAGTTTTCGTTCTTAAAGGGCGCAGATGCCATCTGCCATGAACCAGAGTCGCGTGTATTGGATCTTGCAATCTCACTGGATTGTGGAGACCGTGACCGGCATGGAAGCTTCTATGAGCTTTTTGGTATGGCAAAGAAAAGTGCCTGCCTCGATCATCACAGAAGCAATCAGGGCTTTGGCGATTATTACTATTGCGATGCAGATGCTTCTTCTGCAAGTGAAGTGCTGTTCCGACATATTGCTCCAGAGAAGATCTCGCTTGCCTGTGCAGAGTGTCTGTATCTCGGTATCGTACATGATACAGGCGTGTTTAAGTATTCTGCCTGCACGAAGGATACGATGCAGGTAGCAGGTGAATTGCTTGCACATGGCGTAGACGCACAGAAGATCATCGATGACACTTTTTACAGAGTCAGCTATAAGCAGAACCTGCTTATGGGACAGGCGATGGTCAATGCAAAGCTGGCACTGTCGGGACAGGTTGTCTATACCTTTGTGACAAAGGAAATGTTTGATACCTTTGGCTGTGGAAAGGAAGAGACAGATGGGATTGTGGACCGTATCCGTGTGATTGATGGTGTGGAGGTCGCAATATTTGTATACCAGCTTGGTGATGTAATGAAGGTCAGCCTGCGTTCTATCCGCAAAGTCGATGTGAGCAAGATTGCGGTTGCTTATGGCGGCGGCGGACATATCCGTGCGGCAGGCTTTGAAGTGACCGGCGATTTTGATACAGTCGTTGCAGATATTATTAAGA
Organism: bacterium; assembly: GCA_963631525.1. Lineage (GTDB taxonomy): Bacteria > Bacillota > Clostridia > Lachnospirales > Lachnospiraceae > Coprococcus_C. Next base: position 30,719 of record CAVGQQ010000004.1, on the reverse strand, counting down.
TGATAGAGGAACAGCTTTGATAGACGGGATTTTGAATGTATATAAAGAACAGGGGTTTACATCGTTTGATGTTGTGGCAAAACTTCGTGGCATCTTAAAACAGAAAAAGATTGGACATACCGGGACACTTGATCCAATGGCTGAGGGTGTCCTGTTGGTTTGTCTTGGAAAAGCGACGAAGCTGGTAGATCTTCTAACCGAAGGAGATAAATGCTACCGTGCGACGATGAAGCTTGGCTATGAGACGGATACCGAGGATGTGACGGGTGAGACGACTGCGAAGGGGGATGCAGCTGTGCTGGCACATCTGACACAGGCAACCGTAGAACGTGCAATTTTGTCTTTCGTTGGCAAGTATGACCAGATACCACCGATGTATTCAGCGATCAAAAAGGATGGGAAAAAATTATACGAATATGCCAGAGCCGGAATCGAGATCAAACGCGAACCAAGGCCGGTTGAGATCTATGCGATCCGGGACATCACGAAGGAAGCGGACGATACTTACAGCTTTGATGTGTACTGTTCGAAAGGCACGTATATCCGGTCATTGTGCCGGGATATTGGAAGAAAATTATCCTGTCTGGCTGTGCTGTCCGGCTTACTCCGGAAAGAGGTGCATAGATTTTCAGTGACAGATGCATTGACGTTACAGGAGATCGAGGCGCGGCAGGCAGATGGAACCCTGCAGGAAGTTATCCTGCCTGTGGATGCTCTTTTGCAGCAGTATCCGGCATATGAGATTACCGGGCAGGCAGAAAATTATCTAAAAAATGGAAATAAGCTTTCTCCGCGGTTTTTCAAAGATATGGGAGAAACACGCGATTCCCGCATCCGGGTGTATCATGCCGGCGAGTTTGCAGCGCTGTATGATTACAACGAGGAAGAACAGATATACAAACCATTTAAAATGTTTTTATGAGGAAACTGACGTGAAGAAACTAGCATACAATGACGTGAATATCGCAGATACAGTTGTGGCATTAGGGAAGTTTGAGGGCTTGCATAAGGGACATATGCTGCTCATCAACAAAGTGCTGCAGTTGTCCCATGAGACAGGAAAGCAGTCGGTTGTATTTTCCATCGACATGTCGGGTACAAAGCGCATCTACACGATTCCGGAGCGGGATCGTCTGCTGGAGGAGCTTGGAATTGACTGGAATGTCACATGCGAGTTTACGAAGAAATTTGCTTCGATGAAGGCGGAAGCGTTTATCAAGGATGTGTTAGTGGATCGTCTGCACCCACAATATGTGATCGTCGGAAATGATTTCCGGTTTGGTAAAAACCGGCAGGGCGATGTGGCAATGCTGCAGGCGTATGGTGACCGGTATGGATTCGAGGCGCTTGCCTTAGAGAAGTTACGTGAAAAGGGGACGATCATCAGCTCTTCTTATATCCGGGAACAGATTGAAGAGGGGGCCGTGGATGTTGTCTGTGAATATATGGGACGTCCGTATAGCATATCCGGGATTGTCCAGTATGGAAAACAGCTTGGCGCCACGATCGGATATCCGACAGCCAATCTGATACCGACCGAAGAAAAACTGTTAGTGCCAAATGGCGTGTATGAAACGCGTGTCACAGTGAATAACCAGCATTATCGCGGTGTGACGAACGTGGGAGATAACCCGACCGTGGACGCAGATCACAAAATTAAGGTGGAGACAAACATCTTGGATTTCGCTGAAAACCTATATGGAACCTACATGAAAATCGAATTTTTACGACAAATTCGAAAAGAAATAAAATTTGATAGCATTGAAGCCTTGAAAAATCAGATCAAATCGGATATACTAGAAGTCGCGCACCAGTAGCTCAGTGGATAGAGCAATGGCCTCCGGAGCCATGTGCGGAGGTTCGATTCCTCTCTGGTGCATTTTTGTATATTGTTGTTCGAAGGAGGACATATGAGTAAGAAGGGTAAAAAAGGAAAGAAAAAGATAGCAGGCCTGATGCTGTTCCTTGGCTGGATGATCTTTATTCTGCTTGCCGTTGTATTCTATTTCTATTTTTTCTCGGATCTGGATCTGAGAATGTTTAACAAAGACAAAGCGACGCAGACGGATGCACAGCAGACGAACCAGACTGGCTTTTCTTACGAGACAAATGCAAATCTGGATATCAATTCCCTGATTATAGAGTATTATGCAGCGTTGGCAGTTTGTGATCAGGATAAGCTGAAGACGTATGTCGCAGATCCAAGCCAGTTCGATGATATGACCGTTTATCAGCAGCGTTCCGCTGTGATCAAGGCATATTCAAACGTGAACTGCTATACGATACCGGGCTATACCGAAGATGCGACACTCGTGTATGTAACAAGCAACCTGAGTATGGCGAACATTACAAGTGTTCCTCTGAATATTAATCAGTTCTATGTTGTGAAAACAGCAGATGGATATAAGATCGATAATTCGGCACATTCACAGGAAGTTACGAATTACATCGAGACACAGAGTCAGTCAGCGGATATTCAGAATCTGTACAAAGCAGTACAGGATAACGTAAACAATTGTATTGCAAATGACGCGGCATTCGCAGAGTTTTACAATACGATCAGTTCCGGACAATAATAAAAAATAAGGGCTGTTGTTCGTCAACAGCCCTATTATTATATCCATGTTTTTTACAGGAAATCATCGGAACCATCCTCATCCTCGTCGTCATCTGCCGCACGGACATCGATGCCACGTGGCGGAACCGGAGTGGAGAATACGATCTGGGTTTCTGTGTTTCCGTATTTCTGGAGCTGCCCGATGAAAGTATCAAGCTCCATTGTGCTAGGGAAGCATACCTTGACCAACATAGAGTATGCACCGGTAACGCAGTTACACTCCAGAACGTTCGGACATGCCTGTATAAACGGATAGAATTCCGGCTTTCGTTTTGGATCGAGCGCCATGTTTATAAAGGCTGTAATGTGGTAGCCGAGAGACACTGGGGCAACACTTGCGTGATAGCCGGAGATGATTCCGCTTTTCTCTAATCGTTCAATACGGGCAGAGACAGCGGGGGAGGAAAGAAATACTTTGCTTGCCAGATGCTTCAGCGGATATCTGGCATTTTCCTGTAATAAGTGAAGAATTTTTTTATCAATATTATCCATAATATGCCTCCTTTACACTTTTTCTAAAATTTATAAAGTGATTATACAACCATAAACATAAAAATGCAACTAAAAAATTAACAAAATTAAGAGGAAAGCTATGTCTAACGAAATTCGATTAAATAAATATCTAAGTGAAGCCGGGATTTGTTCCCGTCGGGAAGCGGATCGTCTGATTGAAGCCGGAAAGGTAACTGTGGATGGAACAATCGCGGATCTTGGAACACGTGTCGGTGAGACTTCGGTTGTTACCTGCAATGGAAAACCGGTGTATCTGCGCACAAAAAAGGTGATCTATGCATACAACAAGCCAATCGGACAGGTTTGTACATCAAAAGAAGCAGACAAGGATAGTATCTTCCGGTATGTGGAGTTTCCGGAGCGGGTAAACTATGTAGGACGTCTCGATAAGGATTCAACCGGACTTTTGCTGCTTACAAACGACGGTGATCTGGCAAATGAGATCCAGAGATCCAGAAACAACCATGAGAAGGAATATCATGTCCGTGTCAATACAGATATCACAGAAGAATTTATTAAGAAGATGTCTGAGGGCGTTGAGATCTTAGATACGGTGACGAAACCGTGTAAAGTCAAAAAGACCGGAACGAGGAACTTTTCAATTATATTGACACAGGGATTGAACCGGCAGATCCGGCGGATGTGCGATGCACTGCATGTGCGTGTCGTACATTTAAAGCGCGTGCGTATCATGAATGTGCGGCTTGGAAATTTAAGACCGGGTGAGTTCCGCACATTAACGCGGGACGAAGAACAGGAGCTTCGAAGACTGGTGCAGAAGAGATCGTGACAGGAGAAGGAGAAAACGATGGATGCAAAAACAGAGCGTATGAAAGAATTGGTGGAGCTGTTAAATCAGGCTTCCAAAGCATATTATCAGCAGGATACGGAAATCATGTCCAACTTGGAATATGATGCATTGTATGATGAGCTGGTGGCGTTAGAGCAGGAGACCGGACTGATCTTATCGAAAAGTCCGACCCAGCATGTCGGTTATGAGGTCATCAGTGAGCTGCCGAAAGAGCGGCATCCGGCACCGATGTTATCACTCGACAAGACGAAGAGTGTCGAGGATCTGGCGGCATGGCTTGGTGATAAAACCGGTGTCATGTCATGGAAGATGGATGGCCTGACGGTCGTACTTACTTACGAAGACGGTGTGCTCGTGAAGGCGGTCACACGTGGAAATGGCGAGATCGGTGAGGTTATCACGAACAATGCGAAGGTATTTGCGAATCTGCCGAATCAGATCGCGTACAAGAATCCGCTTACGATCCGTGGGGAAGCAGTTATCACCTATACAGATTTTGAGCGTATCAATGCGACGATTCCAGATATTGACAGCAAATATAAAAACCCAAGAAACTTGTGCTCCGGCAGTGTGCGGCAGCTCAATAACCAGATCACAGCCGAGCGGAATGTGCATTTCTTCGCGTTTAATATGCTCGATACCGGGGATGCGAAGATTGATGCAACGATGAATTCGAAGTTTGATTTCCTGACATCGCTTGGTTTTGAGGTTGTAGAGCACGTCGATGTCACAGCGGTGACGATGCAGGAGAAAGTCACATATTTTGCGGAGAAGATTGAGACGAATGATTTCCCATCCGATGGACTGGTGCTTTCGTTTGATGATGTGGAATATGGCAAAAGTCTTGGACGGACAGCAAAATTCCCGCGGGATTCCATTGCATTTAAATGGGCGGATGAGGAGGCGGAGACAACGCTTCGCCATATCGAGTGGAGTCCATCCCGTACCGGACTGATTAACCCGGTTGCGGTCTTTGATGCTGTATCGCTGGAGGGAACATCCGTGAGTCGTGCCAGCGTCCACAATGTGAGCATTGTGAAGCAGTTACAGCTTGGTATTGGCGATACGATTAAAGTATATAAGGCAAATATGATTATCCCGCAGATCAGCGAGAATTTGACGAAGTCCGGCACACTTGAAATCCCGGATACATGTCCGGCATGTGGCGGTAAGACAGAAATCCGGGAGGAAAATCAGGCACAGACGCTTGTCTGTCCAAATCCGGCATGCCCGGCGAAGGCAATCAAGCTGTTCACGCATTTTGTATCAAGAAATGCGATGAACATTGATGGCTTATCCGAGGCGACACTGCAGAAGTTCTTAGACTGTGGCTTTATTGAAGAGTTGTATGACATCTACCGGATCGACCGCTATGAGGCGGAGATTGTGAAATTAGAGGGCTTTGGCCAGAAGTCGTATGACAATATGATGGAGAGCATTGAGCAGAGCCGTACGACACAGCTTGCACGTGTCCTGTATGGACTTGGAATCCTGAACGTCGGTACTGCTATGGCGAAATCCATCTGCAAATATTTCAAAGATGATGTGGAAGCAATCATTCATGCAGATGCGGCACAGTTTGCTGAGATTGAGAAGATCGGCGATGTAATCGCAGAGGGAATCGTGGCATATTTTGCAGATCCGAACAATATCCGGGTACTGCGGGAGATCTTAAAAGAAGTGACGCTTGTCGTAGAGGAAAATACCGCACCGCAGGATTTGGAAGGCAAGACATTTGTCATCACAGGCTCACTCAATCATTTTGCAAACCGGGATGAGCTTAAAAAGGTGATCGAGGATCGTGGTGGAAAGGTTGCAGGAAGTGTCTCTTCGAAGACCACGTATCTGATTAACAACGACGTATTATCTTCCTCATCGAAGAATAAAAAGGCGAAATCACTGGGAATTCCGATTATTTCCGAGGATGATTTCTTGCAGTTATAAAAATTTCGTGGTATGCTTTAGCTTTAGAAAAGAAAAGAGGTTTTAGAGATGCCGATTAGAATAGACAACGATCTGCCAGTGAAGAAAGTACTGGAACAGGAAAATATATTTGTGATGGACGAACACCGTGCGATGACGCAGGATATCCGTCCACTTGACATTTTGATCTTGAATCTGATGCCATTAAAGGAAGATACAGAGCTGCAGCTTCTGCGCAGCCTGTCAAACACACCATTGCAGGTGAATATCTCCTTTATCCGCACGATGTCCTATGAATCAAAGCATGTGTCCGAATCGCATCTGGAACGTTTTTACAGTGATTTTGAACATGTGAAAAATAAGAAATGGGATGGCCTGATCATTACCGGAGCACCGGTGGAAAATATGGAATTTGAGGAAGTGGAGTACTGGGATGAGCTGACTGCCATCATGGACTGGTCAGTTACGAATGTTACGTCCACAATGCATATATGCTGGGGTGCACAGGCAGGACTTTACTATCGCTATGGGGTAAAGAAATATCATCTGCCAGAAAAGTTTTCCGGTGTGTATAAGCATTATACGTTTCATAAGCGGACACCGCTGGTACGTGGATTTGATGATTCCTTCTTAGTGCCGCAGTCCCGCTATACGGGTGTGGATAAGCAGGCAATCGTCGACAATCCGCTTCTGGAGATTGTCGCGGAGTCTGATGTTACCGGACCATACCTGATCATTGGAGAGGATGGTAAGAACATCTTTGTGACCGGACATCCAGAGTATGACACACTCACACTCGATCAGGAATATAAACGTGACATCAAGCGTGGTTTAAATCCAAACATTCCGGTCAATTATTACCCGGATGATGATCCGGAGCAAAAGCCGATCAAGTCATGGAGATGCCATGCAAATACACTCTATGCAAACTGGCTTAATTATTACGTGTACCAGAGCACCCCTTACGACTGGACCAAGAAAGTTACGAATTAAGAGAAGTAAGTTTCTTGATCGTAAGCGCATTGTGGAGCAGGTAGCCGCAGAACATACCACATATGTATGCGTGGATACCGAAATGTGGCACAAAGAAGACGATACATACGATCCGCACGCTGATGCCGAGAATATTGTAGATTAAGTTCTGGGTGGCGTAGCCGATTCCGTTCATAACGCTGGAGAGCGTCGTGGAAAGATAAATAAACGGACATAGAAATCCCATCAGTTGTAGCAGCGTTCCGGCCTCTGTGCTTTTAAACGCAAAGGTACAGAGCGGTTTTCCGAAGAGGATATACAGGATGCAGGCGAAGCTGCCAAGCATGATGCAGAAAAGAGCACTTGATACAAGTGCTTTTTTTATTGCTTCGGTATCCCGTTTGGCGCAGGCGTAGGAGATGGATGGTAGCAGCATCGTGGAAAGCGAGTTTGTGATCGTCGCTGGAAACAGTAAAAAAGGAATCACGATTCCGGTGATGATACCATACATTTCCATGCTTGTATCCGCGTTGTTGTAATACTGGAAAAGAAATGTCGGAAGTATGATTGCTTCAAAGCTGGAAAATAAAGTAAAAATCAGATTGTTGGAAGTAATCGGCACGATATCTTTGAGCATTGGAATTATAAGGGACGATTTCTTCCTCGCTGAAGAATGACCATGACGCTGCTTTCTGCGGAAGAACATGTAACAGATGACCGCGTAAAGTGTCGCTCCCATCTCGCCGATCACAACACCGAGAACTGCGGTTTTCGCATCGACGTGATCCTGCATGTAGGAGATTGCAAGGAGATAGACGGAACCAATCCGGATGATCTGCTCAATCAACTGACAGCTTCCGGAGAAAATCGGTTTTTCATGTCCGATAAAGAATGCATTGATACAGGCTTTGATCGCCACGAATGGAACTGCTGGTGACAGAAGGCGCAACAGGATACGGCAGTCGGTATTTTTCAGGATATGCACAGCGATGAAATCACAGCCGAAGAAAAAGCAGGCAGAGACAAGCAGACTTAACGTAAGGCTCAAAAGTCCGCCGAAACGAAGGACATGGCGGGTATCGAGATTATTTTTCTTACCGAGCAGGTAGGATACGTGCTTGGTGATAGTTGTAGCGATTCCCTGACAGCAAAAAGAGATACCCAAGATGTAAAGTGGAAAAATAAGCTGATAAGTTCCAAGCTCCTTAACACCAATCAGCCGCGTCAGGAATATTCTATTATAAAAGCCGAGACATTTGGTCAGGATTCCGGTTATGGTTAATATCAGGGTTCCTTTGATGATGGTTTGTTTTGACATGATGATCATTCCTGCCAGAGTCTTGGTTTATTATATTGGATAGGGCGATGAAATATGACAATTTATATGGATCACGCAGCGACGACGAGCACCCATCCGGAAGTGATTCGTGCCATGCAGCCGTACTTTCACGACAAATTTGCGAACCCTTCCGGCATTTACAGTATTGCAAAGGAAAACCGGCGGGAAATAGAAAAATGCCGACAGATGATCGCGGATACCCTTCATGCGAAAAAGGACGAGATTTATTTCACGGCAGGCGGTTCGGAGGGCGATAACTGGGCATTAAAGGAGATTGCGGACATATACAGTAAAAAAGGCAGACATATCATTACGACAAAGCTGGAGCATCACGGAATTCTGCATACGTGCGAATACCTCGAAAAACATGGATTCGAGGTCACATATCTGGATGTGGATGCATATGGACGCGTGACCTTGGAACAGGTAGAACGGGCAATCCGGAAGGATACGATTTTAATATCCGTGATGTTTGCAAACAATGAGATCGGAACGATACAGCCGATCGGTGGGATCGGAGCAATCGCCAGACGGCACAATATATTATTTCATACGGATGCGGTGCAGGCGTATGGACAGATTCCAATTGACGTTGCATGCCTGCAGGTCGATCTGCTCACTGCGAGCGGACACAAATTCCGCGGACCGAAGGGAACCGGTTTTTTATATGTGCGGGAAGGCGTGAAAATACAAAGTCTGATCCACGGCGGGGCGCAGGAGCAAGGGCTTCGTGCAGGCACAGAAAATGTACCAGGTATCGTCGGGCTTGCGACTGCTGCGTACATTGCGGATGCAGCGATGGAACAGCGGATGCAGTATGAAATACAGATCCGTGATTATATAATCGGCGAATTACTTACATCGATTCCATACAGCCAGTTAAATGGACATCCGGAGCAAAGACTCCCAAACAATATCAATGTGTCCTTTCGGTTTGTCGATGGCGGGGCACTGCTTGTCATGCTGGATTCGCTTGGTATCTGTGCCTCCGGTGGATCGGCATGCACATCCGCATCGAAAGAGCCGTCTCATGTATTAAAGGCAATCGGACTTTCCGACGAACTGGCACGCGGCACGATACGGCTGACGATCGGGGAAGAGACAACAAAAAAGGATGCAGACTATGTAATTGCCTGCATCCGGGAACTCGTCGGGGGACTGCGGGAACAGTCGCCTTTTTATGAAGATTACCAGTCACATATGTACGCGCCAGATTAAGGAATCTTATGGAATTCTGGTTTGCGTTCTTTGAATGTCGTATAGTAACGGAAACCGTGGGAGAGCAACAGCTCTCTTGCAACATCAAAGCCATAGCCAATATGCTCCGCATGATGCGCGTCGCTTCCGACTGTGATGATTTCTCCGCCGGCGTCCTTGTACATTTTCAGGATATCTGTATGAGGATGCGGGAAGGAGAGGCCGCGGTATAAGCTTCCAGTATTGATCTCGATGCCCTGTCCGCGGGAGACGAGAATCTGGAATAATTCCTTAAAGATATCTGCGTAATCGCGGATATCAAAAAGATCCGCCTTTGTCTTTCCGTAGCGCACGATATAATCGAGGTGCCCGCACACATTGAAGTTATCAAATTCTTTTACACAGGCAAGCAACGTCTCAAAATAATGCTGGTAGGCAGTCAGGTCATCCTTCCCCTCGAAATATTCCGGGTAGTATGGATCCATGCCGTCGACCACATGCAGGCTGCATATAATAAAATCCAGTTCCGGGTGTGCCTGCACGAATGTATTTAATTTTTTTGTTGTTGATGGCATCACGCCAAGTTCTACACCCACGCGAAGATCAAACTCCGGGACAAGCTTCTCAGAAAGAGCGTGGTAAGTGTGATAGTAGGAATCCAGATCTAAATCAAAATCCATATCCGGTTCTTCTGGCCGGACCGGAAAATCCATGTCGTAATGATCTGTGACACAGAGGGCAGACAAGCCTTTTTCTTTTGCGGAAGCGATCACTGCCTGCATTGGTTCGTCACAGTCACTGGAAAAATCAGTATGAAAATGATAATCGGGAAATATCATGGTTTAATCCTCCTGTAAAATATAATGCATAAAATACTATGATTTCACGAAAGCTATGATTGCTAATTATAACGTATAATCTTATAAAATCCAAGAATTTTGGAAAATCACGCACTTTTTGAAAAAAATTACAAAAAATGGTCTTGAATTTTACTATAAAAGAAGTTATGATATTTGATGTAAGTTTTTAGATGAATTACTGCAGCCATGCAGTATTTAAATCTTAATAATTAAAACTTAGGAGGATTAAAAAATGGCAGTAAAAGTAGCAATTAATGGTTTTGGACGTATCGGACGTCTTGCATTCAGACAGATGTTTGACGCAGAAGGTTATGAAGTAGTTGCAATCAACGACTTGACAAAGCCTTCAATGCTTGCTCACCTTTTGAAGTATGATTCATCACAGGGTAAGTATCAGTATGCAGATCAGGTTTCTGCTGATGATGAAGCAGGTACAATCACAGTTTGTGGTAAGACACTTAAGATCTATGCTGAGGCAGATGCTAAGAATCTTCCATGGGGAGAGCTTGATGTAGACGTTGTACTTGAGTGTACAGGTTTCTATGTATCAAAGGCTAAGTCACAGGCTCATATCGATGCAGGTGCTAAGAAGGTAGTTATTTCAGCTCCAGCTGGTAATGATCTTCCTACAATCGTATATAGCGTAAACGAGAACACACTTACAGCAGATGACAAGATCATCTCTGCAGCTTCTTGTACAACAAACTGTCTTGCACCTATGGCTAAGGCACTTAACGATTACGCTCCAATCCAGTCAGGTATCATGTCAACAATCCACGCTTACACAGGCGATCAGATGGTACTTGATGGACCACACAGAAAGGGCGACTTCAGACGTGCTCGTGCAGCAGCTGTTAATATCGTTCCTAATTCAACAGGTGCAGCTAAGGCTATCGGTCTTGTTATCCCAGAGCTTAATGGAAAACTCATCGGTTCTGCACAGAGAGTTCCTGTACCTACAGGTTCTACAACAATCCTTACAGCAGTTGTTAAGGGTAAGGACGTAACTAAGGAAGGCATCAACGCTGCTATGAAGGCTGCAGCTTCTGAGTCTTATGGTTACAATGAGGAGCAGATTGTATCTTCAGATATCGTTGGCATGAGATATGGTTCACTCTTCGATGCTACACAGACAATGGTAGCTCAGATCGCTGATGATCTGTACGAGGTTCAGGTTGTTTCTTGGTATGATAACGAGAACTCATACACAAGCCAGATGGTTAGAACAATCAAGTACTTCGCTGAGTTGGCTTAATTTAGTCAGACTCTTTTAGAGAAGACCTACAAGGGTCCGGTCTTAATTGGACCGGACCCTTATTTTTATCATTTTAAAATTTCAGGAGGATTTAATAATGTCATTAAATAAGAAATCCGTTGATGATATCAACGTAAAGGGACTTCGTGTTCTTTGCAGATGTGATTTTAACGTACCTTTGAAGAACGGCGAGATCACAGACGAGAATCGTCTGGTTGCAGCGCTTCCAACAATCAAGAAGCTGATCGCTGATGGCGGTAAGGTTATCCTTTGCTCACACCTTGGAAAGGTTAAGACAGAGGAAGACAAGCAGACAAAGACTCTTGCACCAGTTGCAAAGAGACTGACAGAGCTTCTTGGACAGGAAGTAAAGTTTGTACCAAGCTTAGAGGTTGTTGACGATACAGTTCGCGCAGCTGTAGACGCTATGAAGGATGGCGAGGTTATCCTTCTTGAGAATACACGTTTCAGAGCAGAAGAGACAAAGAACGGAGAGGCTTTCTCTAAGGATCTTGCAAGCATCTGTGACGTATTCGTAAACGATGCATTTGGTACAGCACACAGAGCACACTGCTCAAACGTTGGTGTAGCTGCACTTGTTGATACAGCTGTTGTTGGATATCTGATGCAGAAGGAAATCGACTTCCTTGGAAATGCAGTTGAGAATCCTGTAAGACCTTTCGTTGCTATCCTTGGTGGTGCAAAGGTTGCTGATAAGCTGAACGTTATCTCTAACCTTCTTGAGAAGTGCGATACACTCATCATCGGTGGTGGTATGGCTTACACATTCCTCAAGGCTAAGGGATATGAGATCGGTAAGTCACTTGTTGACGAGACAAAGCTTGACTACTGTAAGGAAATGATGGAGAAGGCTGAAAAGCTTGGCAAGAAGCTTCTGCTTCCAGTAGACTCTGTTATGATCGATGATTTCCCTAACCCAATCGACGATCCTACAATCGCTACAACTATCTGCGATGCAGACAAGATGGATGCATCAAAGGAAGGTTGCGATATCGGACCTAAGACAATCGAGCTTTACTCTGAGGCTGTTAAGACAGCTAAGACAGTTGTATGGAACGGACCTATGGGTGTATTCGAGAACCCAGTTCTTGCAACAGGTACAAAGGCAGTTGCAGCAGCACTTGCTGAGACAGACGCTACAACAATCATCGGTGGTGGTGATTCCGCAGCAGCTGTTAATCAGCTTGGCTATGGTAACAAGATGAGCCACATCTCAACAGGTGGTGGAGCTTCTCTTGAGTTCCTCGAAGGTAAGGAGTTGCCGGGTGTAGCAGCAGCTAACGATAAATAATTTCCACAATAATTCTTGAACTGCATCGTTATCGGATTCTCGGCGTACGTCAGTACGCGGTCGAATCCGATGCCTTGCATTTCAAGTTTCTTGTGAAAATTAATAATAAAATATTGATAGGAGATAAAAAAATGGCAAGAAAAAGAATTATCGCTGGAAATTGGAAGATGAACATGACTCCATCAGAGGCTGTAAAGCTTGTTGAGGAGTTAAAGCCATTAGTAGTAAATGATGATGTAGATGTAGTTTACTGTGTACCAGCTATTGACATCGTTCCTGTTGTTGAGGCTGTTAAGGGCACAAACGTACAGGTTGGTGCTGAGAACTTCTACATTGAGGACAAGGGTGCTTACACAGGTGAGATCAGTGCACCAATGCTTGTAGATGCAGGCGTTAAGTATGTAATCATCGGACATTCAGAGCGTCGTGAGTACTTCAAGGAAGACGATGCATTCCTGAACAAGAAGGTTAAGAAGGCAATCGCTTCTGGACTTACACCAATCCTTTGCTGTGGTGAGACACTGGAGCAGAGAGAGATGGGCGTAACAATGGATTGGATCAGACTTCAGATCAAGTCTGACCTTGCAGGCGTTGCAGCAGATGATGTAAAGAACCTTGTAATCGCTTATGAGCCAATCTGGGCAATCGGTACAGGTAAGACAGCTACATCTGATCAGGCTGAGGAAGTATGTAAGGGTATCCGTGAACTCATCGCTGAGGTTTATGACACAGATACAGCAGAGGCAGTTCGTATTCAGTACGGCGGTTCTATGAACGCTGGCAATGCGAAGGAGCTTCTTGCAAAGCCAAACATTGATGGTGGTTTGATCGGTGGTGCTTCTCTGAAGGCTGAGTTCGGTCAGGTTGTAAATGCATAATAAGTACTTTACAAATAATTTACTTGTCATGTTTTAAATTTACGAATATAATTAATCATGCTTTTGTATGAGCTATCATGCAGAAGCATGATTTTTTATTAACAAAATGGGGTACTTTGCCGAAAAAAATATAGTAAAAACAAATGAATTTATTATTAAAAAGATGGGACGTGATTTTGAATGCTGCATGTAATTGAGGAGTTTGTATTTTGGTATCCCGCGCTGATGTCTGTGGCATGGGTAGTTGGTGGTATCTTATTTTACTTTGGGAATGAACGCAGGGGACCTTTGCCGCTCTATGAAACGCCAATGGTGTCAATTCTTGTTCCTTGTTATAATGAGGCAGAAACAATTGCACATACGGTGATGGAACTATCAAAACTGCAATATCCGAATTATGAGATTATTGCAATCAATGATGGAAGCAGTGATAATACATCGGAAGTGATTCAAAGTCTGCTTCCGAAATATCGTAGGTTGCGGTTTGTGGATCTGAAAGAAAATAACGGAAAAGCAAATGCGCTTTATCTGGGATTGATTGCTGCAAAGGGTGAGATTCTGATGGGGGTTGATTCAGACTCTTATCTGATGCCGGATGCATTAAATTATATAGTTCCGCATTTTACAAATCCGTATAATGGAGAACGTGTCGGTGCTGTCACGGGAAATCCGCGTGTTCGGAATCGCAGCTCTTTGTTGGCAAAATTACAGTTGTGCGAATATGCCAGTATTATCAGTCTGATCAAACGGACACAACGTGTCTGGGGAAAGGTTATGACGGTTTCGGGCGTTGTAGTTGCATTTCGTAAGCGGGCACTTTTGGACTGTAACCTGTGGGATCGGGATATGATTACGGAAGATATCGGTGTCACCTGGAAGCTGGAAAAGAATTTCTGGGATGTCAGGTATGAGCCAAACGCCCTCTGCATGATGTTGGTTCCAGAGACAGTCAAAGGATTGTTCAAGCAGAGAAAACGGTGGTCACAGGGTGGCATGGAAATATTACGCCGCCATTATGATGTGGTTGGACATTGGAAGACAAGAAGAATGATTCTTGTCTATTTGGAACAGATTACATCCATTGTCTGGGCAATCTGCTGGCTTCTGACATTGATTTTGTTGATTCTGGGGTGGATTTTCTTTGGAAAATGGTATGCACTTCCATACATATGGAAAAGTTTGTTTTTGTCTGTGGTTTGTATGATACAGTTTGTGGTTGCAATGATTCTTGACAGCAAATATGATAAGAACTTATTGCGAAACGGCATTGTTGCAATCTGGTATCCTTTTTTGTATTGGTATATCAATGCAATTATAGTGATATGTGCGTTGCCATCCATGTTCCGTAAGAGAAAGAAAAAGGCTGTATGGGACAGCCCAGATCGGGGGGTGGAATAATATGAATGAGAATCGGGAAGATTTTACCAATCCATTACCGCAGAAGGCGGAATATGATATTCGGGATCATCTGATCTACGGAAAACAGAAGACATGGAAAAAGGTTATAGAATGGATTATCACGATTCTTGCCTGGGGAATTCTGCTTTCGTATATCATTTATCTGGTTTATGGCGCCCTTGCAATCAGGAATAATTGGTATTTACCGGAGTTTTATGTATATAATCGGGATATGGTTCTTACAATCGAGCATTATTTCCATATTTTGTTTATTGCGGCACTGATATTTGTTGTACTTTTTATATTCTGGAAGAATTACAACAAACGTAAATATGGAAGGCTGCATCGACGGAGATTTCGCCCGCCTGTTACGAATGATGAGATTGAGGAAACGTTTCATCTTGATGCGAATCTCGTTCATGCAATGCAGGAACGGCGTATGATTGTTTTGGAGCATAATATTATCCCGGATGATCTGGGTATGGGACGCGAAAAGCACAAAAAGGAGAAGAAACATGCAGAAGACAAGAATCTTAATCGTGGAAGATGAAACTGCAATCGCGAAAATGATCGCAATGAATCTTCGCGTGGCAAATTATGACGCGGTAATCTATGAAGATGGATTGGAAGCAGCCAAGGGATTAGAGCAGGATCATGCATATGACCTTGCTCTGTTAGACGTGATGGTTCCGGGCATGGATGGATTCACATTGCTTCCAATCGTGCGTGAGTATGGAATTCCAGTTATATTCTTAACAGCGAAGGATGATCTGGCGTCGAAGATCCAAGGCTTAAAGGGTGGCGCGGAAGATTATATTGTAAAGCCGTTTGAGGTATTGGAGCTTCTGGTACGGATTGAAAAGGTGCTGGCACGCACAAAACCGGAAGAGCATACATTATCGGTATTGAATCTGGAGATTGACTTCGAACAGCATACTGTCCGGCAGGATGGCAAAGAGGTTTCGTTAAAACCAATGGAATTTGAACTTCTGGCAGTGCTTGCCAAAAACAAAAACCGCGCGATATCCAGAGAGAATCTGCTTCGCATGGTATGGGGCGTTGAATATGTGGGCGAGACACGTACCGTGGATGTTCATATCGGGCAGCTTCGGAAGAAACTGAACCTGGCAGATCATATTAAGACTGTATCAAAGCTTGGATACAGATTGGAGGAGTAAATTGAAACTTCAAACATGGATTACATGGCTTTGCTGCATGGCAGTTTTAATTGCAACAATCATTGTGGATGTGCTTGTATGGAATGTCGAACGGAAAAATATTATGAGTGAAGCGACTTCAAGCGCCTTAAATGAGATGTATTCGCTGGCGGATGCATATAATCAGACGTTTGAACGAAGTCAGTTTACTGGTAACTCAGATGAAGTCATGGATATACGGTTGCAGTATTTTTTTAAGACCAGATTGGATGAATATACAATCTGTGTCCGTTACAGGGAGATAAATGGCACTCTGGTCAACGATGTCAATCACGCTTATTTTGTGTACAATCATACGGTTCTTTCTCTGGAGGATGTAGAGAATAACGATTATGAACCACTTTCGAATGAAACGATTTCCTATGGAACCCTGCACTATCAGGACTCCGAATACCTGATCTGTAAATATACGACGAAAAACAGACTAAGCATCTATCATCTGACATGCATTGATTATGCAAAGGATAAATTGCGGAATCTGACGATCTATATGATTGTAATCACACTGATTGTCATAGTTGTAATGAGCTTTATTGTTGCATTGATTCTCCGTCACAGCCTGCGGTCACTCAAGGAATTGAATGCGACAGCTGCAGATATTGCGAAGGGAAATTATGACAAGCGTGTGAATGTCAGAGGGAAAAACGAAATTGCGACACTTGGCACGACCTTTAACCAGATGGCAGAAGCAGTTGAGACGCGAACGAAGTCATTGGAGGAATCAGAACGTCAGAAGACGCTTTTCATGGGAAATCTGACACATGAGCTGAAAACGCCGCTTGCCGCAATCTCCGGATATGCACAGACTTTGCTTACTGTGCGGCTGGATGAGGCGGATGAAGCCGAGGCACTTGGTTATATCGATGAGGAATGCAAGCGGCTTGAACGTTTGTCCAAGAAGATGCTACGTCTGTTGGAGCTTGATACGGAGCAGAAGCTGGAATTGCATGAGATTCCGGTCAGACAGCTTTTTGAACGGACGGAACGATTGTGCCGGAAGCTGTTGGAGACGAAAGGCGTCGCACTTCAATGCGAGGAACATGGCGAGTGTTTTATGGTAGAGGAAGATCTGATGACAGAAGTGCTTGTGAATCTCGTGGATAATGCCAATAAGGCGAGCAAGCAGGGAGATACGATTAAACTGATTGCGAAAGAACATCAGATTCTGGTACAGGATACAGGGTGTGGAATCCCGGAAGAAGAACAAAAGAAGATATTGGAGCCTTTCTATATGATTGACAAATCGCGCAGCCGGAAAAATGGTGGTGCCGGGCTGGGACTGGCACTTACGGCATTGATCCTAAAACGGCATGATGTAACACTGGCGATCGAGAGTGAAGAAGGAAAAGGCACGACGATGATTCTGAATTTTCCGGCGTGATCGTTCGAGTGAGATAGCGATTATATTGGGGAATGTCGTACTTGTTGATATGTATGAGCATAATTCTAATATATGATATTTGTAATTGGTTGATTAAATGGCATATTGGGAGGATTTCTCCGAATATGCCATTTTTTGGAGACTTATTTTTAAATATGTCATATGATTATTCCATGTTATTGAGAGAGTATATAAAAATGGGCGTAGATGATTGATAATAAGCGGGAAAACCCACAACGTGGGCATAGGTAGAGAGAAGCAAGCTAGAAAACCCACTCTGGAAGCTAATCAAGAAGTTCTATAGCGAGAACTGGGTGTAGGGAAGAAAAATCAAGCGTAAAAACCCACGACGTGGGTTTTTGAAGAGAAAAGCAAGCTAAAAAATCCAAACCGGAAATTCATCCCCATTTCAGCACGAATTTACAATTTGTTTAAATAATGATGAATACTCGATGTAGTATGAAGTGTTAACATAACATCAACATAAAGGGAAAACATATTTATCATGCTTAAAAAGCCAGATAAATATCATTGAAACACACTAAAACTAATAGGAAGTAGAGAAGAAAGGAATAACAACCATGAGAAAATATAAACGCATTGCAGGAATCTTCCTTGCAGCTACACTGACCGCCTCGTTATTTGCGGGATGTCAGAAGAACCCGGAGAAGGAAATCGTATCGAATAAAGATATGGATAATATGATTGAACAGGCGCAGGATACACAGGCGTCAACAACCGAGGTCGCAGAAGTTGCCAAGGATTATGATACCTATCAGACCGATATCAAGGATGACAGCCTGCATGTGACAGTCCATGCGGATGCACAGGTGGATATCCCGGATACAAGTCAGTTGTCAATCTTCCGTGTACAGCAGATGCAGTTTGATCAGACATTTCTCGATCAGGTACGGACTGCTTTATTTGGGAATCAGACATTGTATGATGGAACATGTATGAGTCAGTTGACAAAAGCAGATTATGAGTCTGAGATTCAGGCAGGGAAAGATGCCATTGCAGAAATTCAAAGCAATAACTTATATTCGGCTGATGACAAAGAGGTTATGATACAGGAACGTCAGGCCAACATTGATGAATGTCAGGCAAAATATGAGACTGCACCAGAAGCAATCAACTATACCGGCAGTCCATCGGATAATCAGATTCACAGTATTTCAGAGCTTGTATCAAATAATCCGTCCAATGACTATTATTCATGGCAGAGTGAATTTGATGGAGCAAATGCCAGCATTTTTTACGGAATCAACGATGCTTCCAATGGTTCCTATCAGTCGCTGTATCTGCAGAACAATGAGAACTACGGAAATCTGATTCGTTATCGAAGTTCAAAACTTGGGTATATTAATGTTGGTTCCTCTGTTATGAGTGGTGGAAATTACTCAGATGCAGTACCGGAAGAATATAAGTTTGCAATGGAGGAAGCACACTGGGTATGGCCGGCGGATGAGGATATGCCGATTGACAAAATCAGCGAAGAAAGCGGTATGGCGAAAGAGGATTTCATCGAGAATACGAAAGATGTGACAACGATTTCCGAAGCGGATGCCAGACAGAAAGCAGAAGATCTGTTGCAATCTTTAGGGATGGATGATTTTACATACTACAGTGGCGGACTTGTCACAGAAGTGACAGAGTATAACAAATATGAATCTCTGCGTCAGAGCCTTGGTGGAGCTCCATATCGAACTGTCTATGCATTCCGGTATCAGCGCTGCATCGATGGCGTCTTTGTAAATAACGATGGTGGAAGCAAGATCGTCGATGAATGGCAGGGAGATACTTATAACAAAAAATTATGGTCAACCGAAGATGTAGCAATCTTCGTAGACGATGATGGCATCGTTGGATTCGATTACCTTGTTCCACTGGAAGTTACCGATACGGTTGTAGAAAAATCAACGTTGAAGAACTTTGATGAGGTCAAGGATATCTTTGAACAGATGGCAATTACAATGAATGCGGCGAATTCGGAAGAGGCAAGTGACGGAAATGTAACGATTGATATCGACTCTGTGAAGCTTCGTTATACAAGAATCAGTGAGAAGGACAGCTTTGATACCGGACTTTTGGTGCCTGTCTGGGATTTTATCGGAACAAAAACAGACCAGTATGGAAATGAGGTTCAAAAAGCAGTCATTATGTCCATCAATGCGATCGATGGTTCGGTGATCGACCGAAATCTTGGGTATTAGAAAACAAAAAACAGATGGGATTTTATAACGAATGATAAAAGGGAGGAATGATCAATATGAGAAAATGGAAACATGCTACAGGAATCTTTCTTACTGCAACACTTACGGCAATGTTATTTGCTGGCTGTCAAAAAAATCCGGATACAGAAATCGTGCATAACAAGGATTTTGACAACATGATCGAACAGGCAGAGAACACAGAGGCTTCCACGACGGAAGTGCAGGAGGTCGTAGCGGACTACGACAAATACCAGACAGATTTTGAAGATACGAGTATGCATGTGAAGGTGCATGTGGATGCACAGGTGGATATCCCACAGACAGAGAAGTTATGAACAGAAAGAATCTCTGATTGCGGAACTGGAAGCGTCAAACCAGAGATTCTTAGAAGAATACGAAAAAGCGCCTGAGATATTTTCTATTGAGGGGACGGAGACGGATCGGCAGTTCCATTCGATTGCTGACCTATATGCGGCACATCCGGATGATACGTATTATAGCTGGCAAAATGACTTTGACGGCGCGAATGCAGAGATCATCTATGAAATCAACGACGCCAAAAACGGACACTACCAGTCGATCTATATTCAGAACAATGATAATTATGGAAATATGCTCAAGTACAGAAGTTCCAGAGCCGGCTATTATGATGTTGGACATAGTGTAATCGGAATTGATCCAAATTGCAAGGTTGATGAAGATTACCGCTTTGCTACAGCCGGAACAGCGAGTGTCTATATTCATCCAATAGAGGCAGGAACGGAAAATGATTCTTTCCTTGAGAAAACAACAATCTCTGAAGCAGAAGCAAAAGAACAGGCAGAGACATTTCTGAAGGATATGGGACTTTCGGATTTTGCATTTTATAATGGGGACTTGTAGAAGAGCGTCTGGATACAAGAAACGAGGAAGAGCTGAAGGAAGCAAATGGCGGCAAGGATGTCTATCGAAGCGTGTATGCGTTCCGGTATCAGCGTTGCATCGATGGCGTATTTGTCAACAACGATGGCGGTTCGAAAATCGTCGATGAATACCAAGGCGATTCGTATGTGAAAAAAATCTGGGATGCTGAAAATATTGCAATCTTTGTAAATGATGATGGAATTGTTGGATTTGATTATCTGATTCCATTGGAAGTAACGGAAACGGTTGTTGATCAGTCGACGCTGAAAAGCTTTGACGAGATAAAGAATATATTTGAGCAGATGATCGTAACAACCAATGCAGCAATCACCGATGAGCAATATACCTATATTGATATCAACAATGTAAAGCTCCGGTATTCAAGAATCAGTGAGCCGGACAATTTTGACACGGGAATATTGGTTCCTGTGTGGGATTTTATCGGAACCAGAACCGATGTGTCAGGAGAAGAAGAAAAAGATATAGTCCTTTTATCAATCAACGCGATTGATGGAACCGTCATTGATAAAGATCTGGGGTATTAAATGAACAGTTTTGAGACAGACATGAAACGAGCGATAATTTCAAAAGGATTTCTGGCAGGATTTATATTGGAAATGCTGATCTTGTGGAAGGTGGGCGGTGACTCGGAGTTGTTCCGGGTGACCGTTCCCGTCATATCCACATTTCCGTATGCAACTGCATGGCTTGCCGATTATCAGAGTGGGTATATCAAGGCGTATCTGCCAAGGTGTGGAAGAACGTCTTATATCTGTGGTAAGTTCCTCGCATGTGGAATTGCAGGCGGATTGGTAGAGATGCTTCCATGCCTGTTATATCTGCGCTTTGTCAAGAACGCCGCAGCGTTAAATCCGATGCTTATTTTCTTCTCGGCGATGGTGTGGGCGCTGCTTTCCGCGACACTTGCGGCAATCTCGAACAGCCGGTATATCGCGTATGGCGGAAGCTTTGTCATCTATTACATATTGGTAATCCTGCATGACCGGTATTTCGAGGATATCTACTGTCTGTATCCATACGAGTGGATACAGTTTCAGCATAACTGGCTTTTTGACGAGCAGGGGATAGTGATCCTGCTTAGCAGTCTGTCCGTTCTACTGTTTTTGCTCTATTACAATACGGTAAGGAGGTGTATCGAACGTGTATAAGCTAAGACAGATTCTGCTTACCGCGTTTGCAAATTTCAGAAGATGGAAGAAGCATCCGCAGATCATACTCGCGTTCTGCCTTGCATTTATCGTAAGCTTCCTGCTTTCCGACAAGGTGCTTGTATTCGCGAAGGAGCATGACACGATCCTGCAGATGGCGGAGCCGTTCATCTGGACATTCGGCGATGCACAGTCGGTGCTGATCATCTCGTTACTCCTGCTTTTATTATTCGCGGATATGCCGAACCTTGGAAATGATGTGCCGCTCTTTCTGGTGCGGATTGACCGGAAGGTGTGGGTGCTTGGACAGATACTGTATCTGATCCTCGCGACGTTTCTGTTCCTTTGCTTTATCCTGCTTTCCACCTGTATCTTGGCGAGCAGTCAGGCATTTGTGGCAAATATGTGGAGCGATACAGCGGCGGTGCTTGGGTATTCGAACATCGGTTATGAGCTGAATGTGCCATCGTTCGTGAAGGTGATGGAGTTAAATTTCCCATATCAGGTGATGTTCCACATATTCGGACTAATGCTTGGGTATTCGATCGTGATGGCGGGAATCATATTATTTTTCAATATGGTGAAGGACAACGGCGGTATGATCGCAGGTATCATTTATTCTGGATTCGGGTTTCTGCTGACACCGGATACGCTGTCGGATATCCTGCATATCCCGGCGGTGCAGTCGCGGTATGCAAACATTATATTCGGCTGGATATCACCGCTCAACCATGCCACGTATTACATGCATAGCTTCGGCTATGATAATTTGCCGAAACTGTGGGTATCGTATGTATTTTTTGCTGGGGTGGCACTTTTGATATTTATAATGTGTCTGCTCCGGATTCGCAGGTATACGTTCCAGTTCACAGGAACACGGTTACGATAAATATATTATGTAAATAAAGCAAATGAACAACCAAGAATCAGAATATGAAAACGAGGTTCATAGATAGATGGAAGAAACCAGAAATGAAAATAACAATGGAAAAGCGAACGAACGTAAACAGGGAATCGTCGTAGAACATGTCTATAAATCCTTTGGGAAAGAGCATGTGCTGGTGGATGTGAATCTGGAGATTCCTCCGGGGAAGATCTACGGCGTGGTTGGAAATAACGGAAGTGGAAAAACCGTGCTGATGAAATGCATCTGCGGGTTTATGCATCCAGACAAGGGGCAGATCTATGTCGGAGGCAGCCGTGTCGGGAAGGAATGCGATTTCCCGGACAAGCTCGGCGTGATCATCGAGACACCGGGATTTCTGCCGGCGTTAAGTGGATATAAAAACCTGAAGATTTTAGCGGATCTGAAAGGCAGGATCGGGAAAAACGACATTATCGAGACATTGCAGCGCGTCGGCTTGAATCCAAAGATGAAAAAGCCGGTTTCGAAATATTCGCTCGGTATGCGGCAGAGACTTGGTATCGCACAGGCAATCATGGAGAACCCGGACGTGCTGATCTTGGACGAGCCATTTAACGGGCTTGACAAAGCAGGTGTCGCGGAGATGCGGCAGCTCTTATTATCCTTAAAAGAAAGCGGCAAGGCAATCATGCTGGCAAGCCATAATGCACAGGATATCGAGATGCTGTGTGATTATGTACATGAAATGGAGGACTGGAAATGAAACGAAAGCATATAGCAACGAAAATACTTGCGATGACAATCGCGGCAACGATATGTATGGGACTATCTCCGGCAGGAAGCGTTCTTGCAGCATCCGGTCAGACGGATATCCATATGTATGCCATGCAGACGGTATCTTATACCGCAGTGCAGGCGGATCCCGTCCAGCCGACCACGCAGGAGCCAGCGACGACACAGGCAGATACAAATACAAAGGATGACAAGGATACACAGAGCGAGGCAGTGACATTGAACATCGACAATGAGAACCAGTATGACGGCATGGAGAAGCCTTATGCACAGGGGTATGTGCCAACCAATGCCAACGGCTCGGTTCGCATTGTATTTCCGATACTCAGTGAAGGAGAACTGCGGGGGAACACATTACGGGCGGCGCTTGATCTAGGCGATGCGCAGACAGCGCCGTTCGTATTTAAAAACTACGAGAAAGATATTAAGCTGCAGACTGTCAAGGTAAATGCGAACAGTAAAGAAGTTTCTGCTTACGTGGCGGATTTTACTGTGGAATTAAAGAAGAAGCGTACAAATGGTTCCTATCCGGTGATTCTGAAGGTCACGGCGAAGGATACGAAGGGCAATGCGGTGGAGCAGGAATTTACCACGTATGTGACGATCAGTGATGGCATTGATCTGGATGCAACGACAGAAGCCGTGGTAGAGCCAGTCGCCGAAGACCTTCCGACTTTTGCGCCAAAGGTCATGGTAAAATCGTACAAATTCTCCAAGGACGAGATCTTATCCGGTGATGAGATCACAGCGGAGATCACATTGCTTAACACAAGCAAGGAAAATACGGTGAAGAACATGACAGTCGCTGTGACTGCCGATACCGAGAGCTTTACTTTGCTCAGTCAGTCCGACAGCGTCTATATCGAGAAGATCGCGCCACAGGAGGAGACGACGATCAGCTTTTCTTACCGGGTCAATGCGAAGACTGCTGCCGGACAATATGACTTAGATCTGGCAATGGACTACGCGGACGGCGATGGAAATACATATTCCACCTCCGGCAAGGCGAAGATCACGGTACAGCAGTCTTCTGAGATGCAGTTTGACGAAATCAGCTTTCCAAGTGAAGTTGTAGTGGCAGATGTCGTGGAAGCCAAAGTGCAGGCGATGAATCTGGGCAGAAGCAAGATGTATAATGTGCGCGCGGAGATCAAAGCAGATGGATTAAAGCCACAGGGAACGATCTTCATCGGCGATATGGAGGCGGGAACTGCGGCAACCGGAAGCACACAGGTATCTGTCAGCTCCTTGTCTGGAAGCAAGATGTATGGAAATACCGAAGGAACGATCACCTATTATTATGAGGATGAAAGCGGCAAGGAATATACGGAGGAAGCGACATTTACTACAACAATCAAATCCCCATTTTCAGAGCAACAGCAACAGACAACACCAGATAATACGAACCAGTGGTGGGTGATTATGGCAGTTATTCTCGGTTGTATCGCAGTTGCCGCAGGTGTAATCATCGTACGGAAGATACACCTAAAAAAACAGGATGACGAAGACACGGAATAAATATTCCGAAGAAATCAGTGTGGAGCGATTAGACAGACTATGAAGATACGAGAGTTTCTGCGTCTGCGCCGACAGCAGGATGCAGTGAAGATTATAATTTTATATGTGATCGCAATCGGAGTCTGCTGCGGATTCCTGATCTGGGATGGCTTGCGCTATGCACAGATCACCCGAACGAAAGAGGAATTCAAGCTGATTGGAAATGATCTGGTGCTCACAGACAGTAAAGTACAGCGGGTGCGCGAGATCGAGGGTGTCACAGCCGTAAGCTATGATGTGAGTGATTCTGTCACGGTGACATATCAGGCGAATACAACATCCTTTGAGGCGGAGCTTTTGAGTGAGGCATATATGCAGGAAGTCTACGGTATCACACAGGAAAGTTCGACAACGACCTATTATGCCAATGCTGCCGCATACAGTCAGATCCTGCAGAGCCTGTCGCAGGATATCGCACCGATTCAGGCGGAAGAGCTTACTGTGACGTATACTTCTTCGGTGGAGCAAAGTCAGAGTGCAAACCAGTCGACGGGCAACGGCAACGATGCATCACAGGCAGGAAGCGGTTGTACCGCGCGGATCGTACAAATGGATATCGGTGGTGATTCGCCGTTTATCTGTGCGGTGGGAGATCCAATTACACTGAAAACCTCCGGGAATCTGCGCATCCAGATCGCCAGACAGGATCAAAGCCAGAAGGTACTGACACTAGCTGGGAATCTGTCTTTCTCGAACGATAACGCACTGGAGATCTATCAGGCGCAGGCGAAGCTTGAACAGTTATTTATCCAGGTTAAATTTGAGTTATTGTTGATGCTGGTATGTCTGGTTGCGGTTGTAGCGATGAGAAAGTATGCGGTGAGACCACTTGAAAAATAAAACCGATGCCGATATAATCAAGACATGAGAGCGAAAAATGTCAAACGATATATCTTATATTTAATAGCCGTGATTCTTGTCATGCAGCTTTTCGATTCTTACTGTGCGGAACTTTTCGATAAGCTGCAATCTTTTTTATTGTCTGATTTTCTAATTGACGGGCGGAATATGAAATTACAGGATGCGGTTTCCTATATGGGATATGCAACCCTGCCGTTCTATGTGATTCCGGCGTTGGCACCGCTTGCACGAATATCCATAGATAAGATTGGAATAAAATTACTGTTTATGATTAACATCATCGTGTTGATACTTGGATGTGTGATGTGTGCAGTTGCACCAACGCTTGTGATTTTCCTGATTGGCAATGGACTTGTCATATTTTCAACCAGCATGGATATCCAGTATATCTATATTGCAGAGGAAATACCGGAACAGTGCAGGGCAACGGTGCGTGGAATAGCCGCAGGTGTTGCAGCAATCGCTGCAATGGGGATTCCACTTTTGCGAAATCTGTGTATGGAGAAACAGGATTATACATGGAGAAGTCTGTATGTATTCGGTATAGGAATGGGTGTGTTTACGTTCTTTTTCTCGATATGTCTTGCAAAAGGAAAAACCTGTAAAAAGACAGAAACAATACAGAAACCGGAAGATGAACTGGAAACATATACGGACAACCGGCGGATTCTGCGTTGTTTGTCTATCAGTCTTTTTATTTTAGGCATAGCAACGAGCGGCATCACATTTTACAATGAACCGTTACTGACCTTTGGAAATAGCAGTTCAGGTAATGTACGGAATAGCCTGTTTGCGCAGCCCGTCATGACATTACTTGTGAATGTGGCAAGTGGATATCTGGCAGATCGATGGAGTCGGAAGAATGTGATATTGACCAATATTGGATTATCTATGATTGCATTGATATTGTTTGTATGCACAGCGAATAGCGGAGCATATGGATTCCTGCCCGGAATCACATGGGGAATCATGGTCGGAAGTTATTTCTCCGCGGCAAATCTGCTTATCCTCAGCATGTTAGAGGCGGCGCCAGCCGGAAAGGTTGGGAAAATCTCGGCATTATCTACCTATGTGAACGGTGCTGGAAATGCGATTGGGATTTTGCTTTGTACGGTGTTTGTAAAAAATACCGGAATGGGACGCATGAAGTTATTGGTCGCAATTCCGGTATTGGCAGTTTCGTTTATTTATCTTTTGCTTCGGCTTCCTGCATGGAGAGCTGATTGAGTTCCTTCAGGATGGTCCGATGATGCATCTTTTTCAATCCGATATGATACAAATACAGGTAGATCACAATGCTGGCAACTGTGATCGGCAGTGCCAGATACCATAGCTGAAGCTGCCAGACAAAGAGTGTCATGGCAGTGATATAGGAAAGTGCAACCGTGATCTTTGCAACAGACCGAAAGGTGATATGCCGGTGATAATATAGCATATGGTCGGATTCCGGGAATATCTCTTCAATCGTTTTTCCTTTTTCAAAGCATGCAATATTATAAGTAAAGACGCCGCGCATCCAGTCAACATTTCGGATGACACCTCTGGCATGCAGATTCAAAAATATTTTTTCTGCCCATTCCGGGTTCTTTTCTGCATGTCTGCTCGCATAGGCGCATTTGGACAGATACTCGTGGTTCGTGGCAGAGGTGAGCAGTGTTGTGAGCGTGTAAAGTCCAACTCCCAAGATGTACATGGAGACAATGATGTTGAAGGTTGCGGCATTTGGGAGCCGCAGATAGCGGATCATCGTGTCTCCAAGGAATACTGTAAAGATCTCCAGCAGTAAAAATACCCCAGTGAAATAAGCAAGCGATATATTATAGATGTACAGGTTGTATTCCAGTCGGTCATATGCCATCAGAAACATATGGCGATAGCAGGTGCCGCTATGGACATGTACAACCATCGTGTAATATTCATTATTAAAATCAAAGCCGGTCTTTTTGTATTCTGAATAGTAGATTTTGGCAAGTCCCCGCCAATGCTTCGGTTTTTCTCCTGGTGCAAGCGTCTTTTTATCATAGAGTATACGGGATGTGTAATCATT
This sequence comes from bacterium, assembly GCA_963631525.1. Classification (GTDB taxonomy): domain Bacteria; phylum Bacillota; class Clostridia; order Lachnospirales; family Lachnospiraceae; genus Coprococcus_C. The sequence goes on along the minus strand of CAVGQQ010000004.1, from coordinate 2,639 downwards.
ATAACAGCGATCCGCATACATCAGCAGACAGATGATGATACAGATCAGTGCTGGCAGGATCGGGAAACTGTTTAATGCCAGAGAGATAATCAAAGCAACTGCCAGAAGTATGTACAGTATGATTTTTAACCAGCCTCGAAAATGGTTTCTTCCCATGTTATTTCGTGATGTGTTTCGCAGTGGTTCAATCAGAATCCCCTGTTCGCCATTTTTCAGTCGTTCTTCGATATCCGCGTCTGGAATCTCAGACATATAATCATGATAGGTCTGTAAATCAGAGTACGCATGTTCAGATTTGGACTGGTACAGGCGCAGCAACTGCGTGATGATCGTCAATAAAAGCAGAGTGAGAGAGAACGCGCTGCTCGCTACAATGGAATGATAATTATAGACGTTTGGTAATATAAAAGGCAGGAAAGAGAAAAATATCTGCAAGGTACATAGTACATATAAGAGTTTCTTTTTCTGATCTAATTTTTCTTTCCGGGTTATCAGATAGGTGCTTAACTTATGCCGTTCCCCGGACTCTGCAATCGAAAGATCTGCCAGTTCTTCGTTCAGGGATTGCAGGTATTTTTCATATTTGTTGTTAGCCAGTTCATCATTGAACATAGCAAACAGAATAATCCATGTCAGAAATTCAGATTCCTTGCTGCATGTAAGCTTCAATCTGGCGTGGAACGTCGCATCTTTTTCCAGAATCGTATCCAAGAAGATCTGGAGTCTGGTATAGCATTCTGGTTTATGTTCTTTCCGATCAGAGATAAGTCTGTCGTAGTAGAGATACATCTGCCGGATATCAATCGAATCGCAGAAAAAGGAAACCGGAAGACGGTTGGTGTCCTTCGGGTTCATAAGCTCGGAAAAGGAATTTCGGATATTAGGATATGCCTGATAGGAAAAGTCCGGGTGTGCCAGAAAATAACATATATCATTTTCGCTGTATTTTTGTCCCAGATAAAGATCAGGATAGACCAGATTCTGGATTACTGTATTTACCCGGTAAGAACCATTTTGGTTTTTCTCGTATGAAAATTCAAAAATCTCCCCAAGTTCTATATAAATATTTCGCAATGTAAGCATGACGTATCTCCCCAAACTGTTTTCTGTGTCTATTATATATAGATTTAAATTTGATTGTCAAATAACCGTATATTTTGGTACATGGTTTGATAAATGTGTAAGTTGGCTAAATCTCTATATGTTTTATAAGCACAGAAAAAGTATGTGCGTTGAAAATCTTGTAAAATGCAGTCGAAGTCTGCTATGGTCGAGCCATGCAAAAATGCAGGAATTGAGGGGCGAAAAAGAAGGATAGAAAAGGAGGGTAAGTTGTTTATGCAAGGTCAGAAGCAGTTTAGACAAGGTGCATAGATTTTTATATAGATAGAGAAATATAATACATATATTCAGACTTACGGGGGAGTACATAGGGATGACGACAAAAAGTACGAACAAGATAAAAACATTTATTGAAATTATATGTGAAAAACAAAAAATCCTAATCAATTTGAGTGAAATATTATATTTCGAACGTGAAGCACGAAAAATCTGTATCGTCACTCAAAATGCAAAGTATGAGTTCTATGATACCTTGAAATCTTTGATGGAACGATTGCCGAAGAACTTTGTACGCTGTCATACCGGGTATATCGTCAATATGGATTATGTTGTGTCGATACATAGTAATTATCTGGTTATGAAAGATGAAAGAAAAATCAGCATTGGACGAACGTATAAAGATACACTTATAAAAATTTAAAGGAGAGCGGAGATGAAGAATCAAAGAAAAGGAACAGGAAGACGTATAGTAACCGGCATTATTTTGATGATTACGCTTGCCTGTGTGACAGGATGCAGTAATCAGACAGGAAATGTCCCTTCGGAACGGGAACTGGCGTCGATCCTGCCGATGGAGATTACGACTTATACGTTGGAGGACGTTACGTATACATCAGAGCCAACAAGTGTAGAGATGGAAAAAGGAATTCAGACAGAGCTTGGTTATGATGCATATTGTAAGATCCAGTTAGAAGATGGAAATATGTGCCGGACAGATTATTATATTCTGCACTGCGAAAGAACCGATGGTGAAGGAAGCGCCTGGTGGGTTCGGGATTATGAAACATATGCAGATGAAGAAATCAATTATATAAAAACCGGACCGGGGTTAAATGAGATTCAGGAAGTGGAAGGTCTGAGTGGCGTCACACAATATGAGGATCAAAGCACCTACACAGATAATAGTTTTGTCTATGTTTCAAACATAAAGGATGAAAGCCAATTTTTTACATGTGAAGGAACTATGCGTATTGAAGGAAGTCTGATGAAATATGGAGATCGTCAGAAATATGAGTGGCAGATTTATGCAGACAATGAAGCTGTGCAGTATAACTTTGATGCTTTGATTGGTACATGGAATATGACAGACTCTGAAACAATATTGATGGATGATTGTGAATTTACAATTCTGGATGTTGATGCAGATGCACAGACAATCTCATGGTCAATCACCAATCACAATGATGATCAGCTTTCTGCAAATGACAAAATCGAAGCAAGTGGAACGACTTCATACAGCTTTGATGGTACATATATGAGTTTTTCTTTCGCAGTAACAAGAAAAAATGGGGAAAAGC
>CAVGQQ010000003.1:0-116047 GCA_963631525.1 bacterium | reverse complement strand
ATTTTCAAAATTCTTTGTCAAGGAAAATGAGCCCCCACACTTCGGTAACACATTCTTATGGGTGCAGTTATTTGTATTTATAGGAAATCTATGCTATAATTTGAATAATTATGACTAGAATAGATATAGTTTGACTTAACAGGAGGTTTCAATGAGAGAATATACAACACAGATGGACGCTGCCAGAAAGGGCATTATTACACCGGAGCTTACCAAAGTTGCTGCAAAGGAGCATATGCGTGAAGATGAATTGCTCCCACTTGTAGCAGAGGGAAAGGTCGTCATTCCGGCAAACAAATTACATACCTGTCTGGATCCACAGGGTATCGGCTCCATGCTTCAGACAAAGATTAACGTCAATCTCGGCATCTCCAGAGATTGTAAGGATTACGATATTGAGATGAAGAAAGTAATGGAAGCAGTCAACCTTGGCGCACATGCCATTATGGATCTGTCGTCCCACGGAAATACAGAACCGTTCCGTAAGAAGCTCATTGCTGAATGTCCGGTTATGGTTGGTACTGTTCCAATCTATGATTCAGTCATTCATTACCAACGTGATCTTGCAACACTTACCGCAAAGGATTTCATCGATGTGGTACGTCTGCATGCAGAAAATGGTGTAGATTTCGTAACACTGCACTGTGGTATCACAAGAAAAACAATTGATCAGATCAAGAAGCACAAACGGAAGATGAACATCGTTTCCCGTGGTGGTTCTCTCGTCTTTGCATGGATGACAATGACCGGAGAGGAGAATCCATTTTACGAGTATTACGATGAGATTCTGGATATCTGTACTGAGTACGATGTGACAGTTTCCCTTGGGGACGCCTGCCGTCCGGGCTGTCTTGCCGACGCAACCGATGTCTGTCAGATTGAAGAACTTGTACGACTCGGTGAACTTACCAAGCGTGCATGGGAGAAAAATGTACAGGTTATGGTGGAAGGACCGGGACATGTTCCAATGGATCAGATTGCAGCCAATATGAAGGTTCAGCAGACAATCTGCATGGGCGCTCCATTCTATGTACTTGGCCCGCTGGTAACAGATATCGCACCGGGCTATGACCATATTACCGCCGCCATCGGTGGTGCAATCGCTGCACAGGCAGGTGCCGCTTTCTTATGCTATGTAACACCGGCAGAGCATCTGGCATTGCCAAATGTCGATGATGTCAAGCAGGGAATCATCGCATCGAAGATTGCCGCACATGCAGCCGATATCGCAAAGGGCGTGCGCGGAGCGCGTGATATTGATGATAAAATGGCAGATGCCCGTCGTGTACTAGATTGGGACAAGCAGTGGGAATGTGCATTAGATCCCGAAACAGCCAAAGCCATCCGTGCAGACAGAAGTCCAGAGCATGAAGATACCTGTTCGATGTGCGGAAAGTTCTGTGCCGTGCGAAGCATGAATAAAGCGTTAGCAGGAGAATACATTGATATCTTATAAAAAACGGGAGGGTACTTATGGAAAAAAATGAAGTTTGGGAAAACATTAAGAAATATGCAAAAGTATTTTTTCAGGGTATAGGATTATTTTTTGCATATTTGTTTCACTACATTGGGGTATTTGCGAAATTTGTCTATAAGCATCTGAAAAAGCTGTTTCGAAAGCTTTATAAGATCATCCGCAGACATATCCGCAGAGTAAAAAAACATATGAAAGCTGGCGATTACAGTTTACTGTTTTACACCGTGCTTGGTATTGTAATCGTTATTGTATTGCTGATTCTGCTGATTCACGGAATCTCCGGCAAGAAAAAGGCTTCCACCACTACGACAACCGAGGCAACCAGTGAAGCTTCTACAACAGAAGAAGTTGATCCACAGGCAGTTCTCCGGGAGCAGGCAACGTATATCTACCAGAACAATCCAGATTACCTGATGCTTGTCAACGATACAAACCCAATCCCGGATGGATATACCTTTGAACAGCATACACTGAACAGTGGTTATATCGTAGATGAACGTATTTACAACGATCTGCTTGCAATGCTGGAGGCATGTAATGCTGCCGGAAGTGAGTATACGATCAAGGGCGGTTATATCAGTGCCGACACCGAGGGCAGTGGAGAATACGCAACCGGTCTTGCATTTGACGTAACGGCGCATGATGTTGCAGAGTTAGATCCAGCCGTTGTATCACAGCTTCCAACAAACCAGTGGCTGATGCAGAATTGTTCTTCCTTCGGCTTCATCGTCCGTTATCCAGAAGGAAAGGAAAGCATTACAGGACATAGCTTTGAGCCTTGGCATTTCCGTTATGTCGGAAGAGATGCAGCTGTATTTATGACAACGAACAACCTGACCCTGGAAGAGTTTTATACCTTGGTAAATGGTGGCTCTGTATCCACAGCAACTGCAACCTCTGCCACACCAGCAGTTGATCCAACCGCTGTGACAGCCGAGGATCCTAGCGCAACAACGGAAGCAACAACAGAAGCAACAAGCGAAAACCCATTGGATATTTTAAATTAGAAACAGAAAGATAGAAGTATATGAGTAAACCAGATAAACATATGAAAAAGGGTCCATACGAACGGGAGATGGCGCGCCGCAGACGGGAACGAAAGCGGCGCATCTGCCATTTCCATCTGATCTGTCTTGGCGTCATGCTCCTTGCATTTATCATTGTGTGTGTGAATATATTTTCGCACAAAAAGAGCATCCGCAAGGAAGCAGTTTCTCTCTATGAAGCGGGAAACTATCAGGAGGCTTTGGACAAATTCAAAGAAGCTTATGCGGAAAAACAATGGTTTTCAGACTCCATCAATGTCGATATTCTGCTGTATGAAGCGGACTGCATGATGCAGCTCCAGCTGTTTTCCGATGCGGAGCTGACCTATCTGGACATCCAGAAAAAATACCCGGCCTCCAAGTACGACAAGGAACAGCTTTCCTATCTGTCAGATCTGTCTCATGCGCTTGACAATTACCAGCGCGGGGATTATGTTTCGACCGTTGCCACATTTACGAAGGCAGTAGAAAACGGGCATAAGGATATCAGCATCTATGCAGCCATCTGTTATGAAAACCAGAAAAGCTACGATAAGATGAAAGAATACCTGGATATCTACGCAAACTATCATGGAATTGATGCATATGTGAATTATAAATATGCATCCTATTATTATGAAACCAAAGACTATAATCAGGCGTTAACCTATCTGGCACAGGGCGAATCTGCAGGAGACAGTGACTATCTGCAGGAGATTTTATATGCAGAGATCATGTGCTATAAAGAACTGCAAAACTATACCGAAGCATTTTCACGTGCCACTTCCTATATTGCCAAATATCCAGAAGATCAGAAGGGGCAGGATTTATATGCCTATCTGGATACCCGCGTGAATGTAAATGAAGTTCCTGTCAATGATCGTTATTACCTGTATTCAGAACCGGAGAATTCCAGTGCTTCAGAGTAACAATAATATGTTTATGTAAACCAAAAGGATATTCTATGTACGAGAACAAAGAAGAAATTGAAAAGGTCATTCTGTTTGCTGTTGATTTGGATAACGGGGAACAGGTTCCCGCTAATCTGGATGAATTGGAGGAGCTGGTAGCAACTGCCGGTGCCGAGACGCTTGGACGCATGATCCAGAACAAAGATTCCATTGAAAAAGCAACTTACCTCGGAAGTGGAAAAGTCGAGGAGCTTCGAGATATGGTGGAGCGCCTTGGCGCAACTGGTGTCGTGTGTGATGACGAATTATCCCCGATCCAGATGAAGAATCTGGAGCAGGAGTTGGACACAAAGGTTATGGACCGGACGATGGTAATCTTAGATATCTTCGCCAAACACGCAACAACCCGCGAAGGTAAGCTTCAGGTAGAACTGGCACAGCTCAAATACCGCAGCAACCGTCTCATCGGTATGGGACAGGTGTTGTCCCGTCTCGGTGGTGGTATCGGTACGAGAGGTCCCGGTGAGAAGAAGCTTGAAGTCGACCGCCGTATTATCCGGGAACGGATTGCAAAGCTTTCCAGTGACTTAAAGGATGATATTTCGCATCGCGAGGTGATGCGGAAACAGCGAATGAACAGCCATATTCCGATTGTATCCATTGTTGGCTATACAAATGCCGGAAAATCAACCTTGTTGAATCACCTGACGCAGGCGGGTGTCTTAGAGGAAGATAAGCTGTTTGCAACACTTGATCCTACCTCCCGGAACTATAAGCTTCCAAACGGACAGGAAATTATCCTGACGGACACGGTTGGATTTATCCGCAAGCTGCCACATCATCTGATTGACGCATTCCGTTCTACACTGGAGGAAGCGAAATATGCTGATATTATTCTGCATGTGGTTGATATCTCGAATCCGCAGGCTGATCTGCATATCCTGACTGTCTATGATACATTGCGTGAGTTAGGTGTGAAGGATAAGCCGGTTGTCACATTATTTAATAAGACAGACAAAGTGGACGAACTCCCCGCTGTCAAAGATTTTCAGGCAGATCATACATTATATATTTCTGCCAAGCAGGAGACCGGATTCGAGAAGATTACGGATGTTCTTGCAGAAATCATTAACCAAAGCCGCATTTACATTGAACAGACGATTCCATACGCCAAAGCAGGCGTGATCCAGCAGATCCGCAAAGCAGGCAATCTGTTGGAAGAGGAATACCGCGAGGACGGCATCTTCGTCCGTGCGTATGTCGATGCAGGCACGAAAGGGCTACTATAACATGGAATTACCGATTACCTTTGAACAGAATATGCGAACACTTCTGCAGGATGACTATGATTCATATGCAGCTTGTCTTGATCAGCCAATGTATCACGGTATCCGCATCAACACGATGAAGATTTCTGTGGAAGAGTTTTTGAAAATCAATCCATTTCATCTGCGCCCGGTTCCATGGTGCGAAAATGGATTTTATTACGATGACACCTTGGATAAACCATCCAAGCATCCTTATTATTTTGCAGGACTTTACTATATTCAGGAGCCCTCTGCCATGACACCGGCGAACGTACTGCCTGTGGAAGCAGGAGACCGCGTACTTGATATCTGTGCCGCACCGGGCGGCAAATCAACCGAGCTTGCGGCCAAATTACACGGAACCGGCTTGCTTGTATCGAACGATATCAGTGCTTCGCGCGCGAAGGCATTGCTGAAGAATTTAGAAGTCTTTGGCGTGGAGAATGCGCTGATTATCAGTGAAGCACCTTACAAATTAGCTGCGCGTTTTCATGAATATTTTGATAAGATTTTAATTGATGCACCATGCTCTGGAGAGGGCATGTTCCGCAAATCCGTATCTATGATCACTGCATGGGAGAATAACGGCAATCAGCTGTTTGCCGACCTGCAGCGAAGCATCTTAGATCAGGTTGTCACGATGCTCAAGTCAGGCGGCATGCTGCTTTATTCCACCTGTACATTTGCGCCCCTTGAAAATGAGCAGTCCATCGAATATCTGCTTTCGTTGGATGATCGTCTGGAGCTGGTGGATTTCCATCCGTATAAGGGCTTTGATCATGGACATCCAGAATGGGGCAATACCGGAAATGAAACACTGACACGCTGTGCCAGACTCTGGCCACACAAGATTGAAGGTGAAGGGCATTTTGTTTGCCTTGTCAAAAAACAGGGCGAACGGGATAACCGTGCCAATTATGGTGATTACCCAGTCAAGCGTGCAAAGCTCCCGGATTCCGTCACCGAATTTTTATCACATACGACGCACGAATTTCACCCGGAACGGTTTGAGATATCGGGCGATAAACTCTATTACATACCAGAAAGCTTCCCGACAGTCCGCGGACTGCGGATCTTACGATGCGGCTTATATGTCGGTGAGATCAAGAAGAACCGCTTCGAACCGAGCCAGTCACTTGCGATGGCTCTCATGAAGGATGAGTTTGATAACTACCTGAATCTGTCTGCCGATGACACCAAAGTTGTCAAATACTTAAAGGGCGAGACGATTGATTTCGATGATGCATCTGTCAAAAACGGTTATGTATTAGTCTGCGTCGATGGATATCCACTTGGCTTTGGTAAAGCAAACCAAGGTGTATTGAAGAACAAGTATTTACCTGGATGGAGGTTGATGTCATGAAAATAGCAGTGATCACAGGCGCATCTTCCGGTTTGGGAAGAGAGTTTGCCAGACAAATCAACCAGCATTTTGTCACACTTGACGAAATCTGGCTGATCGCACGAAGAGAAGAACGGTTGAATGAATTAAAGGAATCCCTGCATGGGGTACATGTACGGACAATTCCGATTGATCTATGTGACCGGGATGCCATTGGTACTTATGAAGAAATGCTGCAGAAATTTCATCCACAGATCCGTATACTTATAAATGCTGCCGGATACGGGAAGATGGGCTATGTCGAGCAGATCTCCGAGGAAGATCAGGCGGGTGAGGTTCGTTTAAACTGTGAGTCCCTGACACGCATGACAAAAATTTCTCTTCCATATATGGCAAAGCATTCCAATATTATCAATATTGCAAGCTCCGCTTCATTTATGCCGCAGCCAAACTTCGCTGTCTATGCTGCAAGCAAATCGTATGTACTTTCATTTTCCAGAGCGTTGCATCAGGAACTGAAAAAGCGCGGCATTATTGTAACAGCGGTTTGTCCGGGACCAGTCAATACGGAATTTTTTGATATTGCAGAAAGCTATACGAAAACCAAAGGCTATAAGGTGATCTTACGTGCCAATGCGAAGAATGTTGTTGCGCTTGCCCTGAAAGATGCAAAGAAGGGTAAAACCGTTTCTACCTATGGATTTGTCATGAAAGCATTCCGTGTTGCAACGAAAATCGTTCCACATGGCTGGATCGTACCATTTATACACTGACTATCTTAGACAAAGGACAGACATATTTCATGAAGAAGAAAGAAAAAGGCCAGTATGGCTATATTAACTACTATAAAAAAGGAAAGCTGATCGTGACATTGCTCCTTGCGATCATGATTGCCTCGATCATTCTTTCCATGCTGCTTGCATTTGGTGACACCGGACGTGTGGGTATCGTGTTCGCGATTCTTCTCGTTCTGCCATTTGCGAAGTTTCTGATTGCCTACATTATGTGTGCGAAGTTTCAGACAATGCCGCAGGAGATTTATGATGCGGTGCACGGACAGACGGATGAGACAGACATGATCTATGATCTTGTAATCACCCAGACCGAGGGGATGCATTTCTACGATGCCGTCTGTGTGCGGAATGGAAGCGTATACGCGCTTGTGTTAGATAAGCATTTCAAGCAAGACAAAAAAGAATACGAGACATTTATGCAACAGGCACTTGCAAACAGCAAGTACAAATACATTGTTCATCTGTACACAGATGTGAATACGTTTGCAAAGAAGATTCATAGTATCGACGAGCCGAACGATAAAACGAAATTGATTGATAAATACATGCGGGAGCAGATACTGACGTTCTGTGTGTAGCGAGGAGGAAACCGGGTATGCAGGAGCTTACCATCACGGACTTGGAGGCCGGACAGCGCTTAAATAAATACATGATGAAATACCTGAATCAGGCACCTTCTTCCTTTATCTACAAGATGCTCCGCAAGAAGAACATCACCCGGAACGGCAAGAAAGCTTCCGGTGATGAGATCTTGGAATGTGGCGATGTGATCAAGGTATTTCTCGCGGATGAGACGATTGAGAAGTTCCGTGTTGTACAGACATCTAAACAGAAGCCAGATATCACACTCCAGATTCTCTATCAGGATTCGGATATCTTAGCGGTACACAAGCCCGTCGGTGTCTTATCACAGAAAGCGCAAAAGGATGATTACTCCATCAACGAGGCAATCATCGATTACTGCCTTTCCATGCGGATTCTCAACAAGAAACAGTTAGAGACATTCCATCCGTCGATCAGCAACCGCTTAGACCGTAACACCTCCGGCATTATCCTTGCTGGAATCTCGTTAAAGGGCAGCCAGTCCTTAGCCCGTATATTAAAGGGGCATACATGTGAAAAATATTACTACACGCTCGTAGCCGGAGAGATGAAACAGAGCATTCACGAAACAGCCTACATCGTGAAGGATACAAAGAAGAACCAGTCAAATATCCAGAAAACCGCCATCCCTGGTGCGTCGATGATCGAGACTGCATTTACACCGCTTTGCGTAAAAAATGGCTTTACCTTATTGCAGGTACAGCTTTTCACCGGAAAATCGCACCAGATTCGTGCACATCTGCAGTCACTCGGCTATCCGATGGCAGGCGATACGAAATACGGCAATCCGGCAGTAAACCGGAAGCTACGTGAGCGATACCATCTGAACCATCAGTTACTTCATGCGGGCAGACTTGTGTTGCCGGATATCCCGGAAATCACAGATCCGTTGCCGGCAGAATTTCAGAAGGTAGCAGATGGGCTGGGTTTGAAGCTGCCAGTGTAGGGGGATAGATATGTCAACATGGAATTCCAGAGGATTGCGCGGTTCCACCTTAGAGAAACTCGTCAACCTGACCAATGAATTATATACGGAGAAAAACTTAGCGCTCGTGCAGAAAATCCCGACGCCGATCACCCCCGTCAAGATTGATTCGGATAGCGGGCAGATTAAGCTTGCCTATTTCGAGAAGGATTCCACCGTCGACTACATCGGCGTGGTACAGGGCGTTCCGGTCTGTTTCGATGCAAAGGAATGTGCGACAGATACATTTCCGCTTCGGAATATCCACGAACATCAGATAAGCTTCATGCGGGAATTTGAAAAACAACATGGCGTGAGCTTTCTGCTCGTGATGTTTACCGCACGCAACGAATTTTACTACCTGCGGCTATGCGAGTTGGAAACCTATCTTACCCGTGCCGAGCAGGGACATGCAAAGAATTTTAAGTACGAGGAATTAAATCCCGCCTATTTTATAAAGTCACAATCCGGTGCACCGATTCATTACCTGAAGGGGCTGCAGTTGGATTTACAGGAAAGAGAGGACTAAACGATGTATCAATATTACCGTGTGGCAGCCGCAGTTCCAGACATGTGCGTTGCAGATACTGCTTATAATGTTGACCAGATGCTTCAAAAAGTGGAAGAAGCAGAGGAAAAAGGCGTCAACCTGATTACATTCCCAGAGCTGTCCATCACCGGATATACCTGTGGGGATTTATTTTTACAGCGGACCTTGCTTGCCGAAAGCAAAAAAGAAGCTGCACGTTTTGTACAGGCAACCGCAGACTGTAATATGGTCGTCGTGTTCGGTATGCCGCTTTCGATTGCAAATGCGCTCTACAACGTCGCTGTGATTGCATATCATGGGCGTGTCTATGGCATCACCGTCAAGACATTTCTCCCAAATTACAATGAATTTTACGAGAAACGCTGGTTTTCTTCTGCACGGGAATTATCGATGAATCACATCTTTGCCTCTGAATTACTTGGCTCTGTGGAGTGTGACTACGATATTCCGATCGGTAATAACCTGATCTATCACCTGCCAGATGCGTTCTGTTTTGGTACAGAAATCTGCGAGGATCTGTGGGCCCCAATCCCGCCTTCTACCTTTATGGCAATGAGCGGAGCGGAGCTGATCGTCAACTTATCCGCAAGCAACGATACAATCGGAAAACGGGAATACCGCGAAAAGCTTGTAAAAGAGAAATCAACCTCTCTGATGTGCACCTATCTCTATGCAAGTGCCGGTGCAAACGAGAGTACAACCGACCTGATCTTCTCCGGTCACTGCATGATCTGTGAAGGCGGAAAGATGCTTGCTGAAAACAGTGAGATTGCTGAAAATGATTACCTGCTTGTCGCAGATATTGATATCGAACGGATTCAGGCCGACCGTCTGAAAGGAAAGACCTATCAGGACTGTGCCGGTACCTATGGCAGCACAGTTCCGATGCGCCAGATCCTGATTCCGGTATCCGAAGCTTTCGAAAGTGACGGAAGTCTTCGTACCGTCAATTCACACCCATTTACACCGGGTGATACGAAAAAACGCCAGAAGCGCTGTATGGATATTTTCCATATGCAGATTGGCGGACTTGCAAAACGACTTTCCATCTGTGGCGGAAAAGTGGTAATCGGCGTATCCGGCGGTATGGATTCCACCTTGTCACTGCTCGTTGCAGCCCAGACCTTGAAGAAGCTGGGACTGCCTGCCACGAATCTGACCGGAATCACAATGCCTGCCTTTGGCACGACGAACCGCACATATCAGAATTCCTTAACCCTGATGCAGACACTTGGCATTACGGTCAAGGAAATTCCAATCAAGGATGCATGTATAAAACACTATGCAGATATCGGACATGATATGGAGATCAAAGACATCACTTATGAGAATGTGCAGGCACGCGAACGGACGCAGGTGCTGATGGACTATGCGAACAAGATCGGAGCAATCGTCGTCGGAACCGGCGACCTGTCTGAGCTTGCCCTTGGCTGGTGTACCTATAATGCCGATCAGATGAGTATGTACGGTGTCAACGCCAGTATCCCGAAGACACTTGTCAAATGGATGATTGCCAGCGTGATCGAATGTAATATCTTCCCGGACAGTACCGAAGTCCTGAAGGATATCATTGATACACCGATCAGTCCGGAGCTTCTTCCACCGGACGAAAACGGTAACATCGTGCAGAAAACCGAAGATTCAGTCGGCCCTTACGAGCTACACGATTTCTTCCTGTATTATGTGATGCGTTTTGGATACAGCCCGGAGAAAATTTTCTATCTGGCGAAACGTGCATTTGCGGGAACTTATGATGCTGCAACGATCTTAAAATGGATGAAGATGTTCTATCGCCGTTTCTTCGCACAGCAGTTCAAGCGGAGCTGTATGCCAGATGGCGTGAAGGTCGGTAGTGTATGCTTATCCCCACGTGGTGACTGGCGTATGCCGAGCGATGCATCCGTGCAGATCTGGATGCGTCAGTTGGAGGGACTTGACGATTAAATTTTTTCGAACGATATGCAACCATTTGCTATGTTGTGAAGTGTTATATATAGCAAGAAATTGGGAGGGGTAATAATATGGATTTGGAAGCAATTGCACTCATTGCCATGGGTGGAAGTTTATTCATCTGGCTTGTTGTGAATTTCATCATCACACTACACAATATTCGCAAAGCAAAATCTGCAGGGCTTACCGTTCAGGTGCAATGTGAGAAATGTGGAACGATTTATGATGTAACCGGAAAAGAGGCAACACGACCGGCTATGGTGAAATATAAGAAGAGCAGCCGTACCCATATAAGAAATGGTGCTTTTGTAAATACACAAAATTACAGCCGTTATGCAAAGAAATTTCATTGTCCTTACTGCGATAAGAAGACCTACGGTAAAGTACTTGATATTCAGGAGCTGCAATATGAGGGACAGGATAGTACAGCGAAAGAACTAGGAAAGGGCTTTTTGCGTATGGTCATCGGCTGCACGATTATCCTGATTCTTGCACAAATCCCATTACAGATTGGAAAGAAACAGCGGGAACGTGAAGTGCAGCAGATGAAGGAACAGCAATATGAAGATCTTAAAAATAAAACCAATAATCGAAAATAAAAATATATGAATCCCTAAAAAGCGCAGTATTTACTGCGCTTTTTATGTGCAATCATCCCTCTGTTAAAAAGAATCGAACATTTATTCGAAAAAAGTGTTGACAAAAGAACAGATGTTCTGTATAATCTAATCATCGAACAGATGTTCATGGAGTAGAACAGAAACAGGGAGGAAACAGATATGAAACGTAAATTGATTTTTGTACTTAGTCTTGTACTTATTTTTTGTATATTATTTGGTATCAACAGCAAAAAACAGAACCCGGAAGCAGCAACATCCAATCAGAAATATTATACCTGTATCACGATTGAAGAGGATGAAACACTCTGGACAATTGCAGAAAAACATTATTCCGAAGAATATGACAGTTATCAGGAATACATCGATGAAGTCAAGTTTATTAACAACCTGACCGATGATACGATTTATCGTGGAGCCAAGCTGGTAATTCCTTACTACGCAGCCCCATTATAAATAAATTCCATACCATACCTTATTTGAAGCCGGAACGTAAAACCTTCCGGCTTTTTTCACGAAAATATAGCACGAATTTTCATGAATTTTAGTTTCATATCGGTTGAAAGTTAAACCGATTTCTTATATAATAATTTAATTGTGGGATTGGAATATATTTACGTACTGATTGTGTATTGTTATCAAATTTATTATAGATGCGATATGTTTACAACCTAGAAGTACTTAGTATGCTATTAACATCCAAGCAATGTTTGAACACGATGTTCAAACAAGCCGCCACTGAGCCATGGATGGCGAATTGGCGGTGGTTGCGTATTCTTATATTATATATATTTAGAATACTTAGTACTTCTTGGTTGTAATACATTGCATCTATATAATTTGATAGCAATGCACAATTCGATACGAGAAGATAAATACATCCCCACAAATTATATAAGAAAGAGGAAATACAAATGAACAGCGTGTCAATTCCAACTATGGAGCCGGATAGACAATACTATTTCATGAACCAGTGCAAAACACTTGTGCTTGAGAAAAAGGCAGCATTGAATCGACCACTTACCTACAACATCCAGACCTTTGGATGCCAGATGAATTCCCACGACTCAGAGAAGCTGAAGGGCATTATGGACGAGATCGGATATGAAGAAGTGGACGACGAGGCAGCTGACTTTGTAATCTTTAATACATGTACGATTCGTGAGAATGCGAATCAGAAATTATACGGACACCTTGGTCATGTCAAGACATTAAAAAACAGAAATAAAGAGATGATCGTGTGTCTATGTGGCTGCATGATGCAGGAGCCACATGTCATTGAGACACTGAAGCAGAAGTACAAATTCGTAAATATTATTTTTGGAACACATAACATCTACAAATTAGCCGAGCTTATTTACAGCTATTTACAGACAGGCAAGCAGACGATTGAAGTCCTAGATGAGACAAAGCAGACCGTCGAACAGCTTCCTAGAAAGCGGAAATACACATTTAAGTCCGGTGTCAATATCATGTACGGATGCAACAATTTCTGTACATACTGTATCGTGCCATATGTGCGTGGACGCGAACAGAGCCGGAAGAAAGAAGAGATTCTGGCAGAAGTAGAAGCACTTGCCAAACAGGGTATCACCGAAGTTATGCTGCTCGGTCAGAATGTAAATTCCTATGGCAATATCTATGAATACAAGGATGGGAAGATTGTCGAGGTAGACGAGAAGGATCGTGCGACATTTCCACAGTTGCTTACGGAAGTGTGCAAGATTGACGGCATAGAGCGTGTGCGCTTCATGACCAGCCACCCGAAGGATCTGTCAGATGAGCTGATCGAGGTAATGGCGAAAGAGCCAAAGATCTGCAAGCATCTGCATCTTCCGGTACAGTCAGGTTCAACCAACATATTAGCACACATGAACCGCCGTTATACAAAGGAACAGTACCTCGCGTTAGTTGACCGGATTCGTGCAAAAATGCCAAATATCTCCCTGACAACCGATATCATCGTTGGATTTCCGGGCGAGACAGATGAAGATTTTGAGGATACACTGGATATAATCCGTAAAGTAAAATACGATCAGGCATTTACGTTTATCTACTCCAAACGTACTGGAACCCCAGCTGCGACAATGGATAATCAGATACCAGAAGACGTCATCAAAGAACGGTTTAACCGTCTTCTGACACTGGTCAATGAGATTTCAAATGCGCAGATCAAGCGGTTTGCCGATCAGGTAAAGCCTGTGCTTGTCGAGGAAGTAAATCACCACGATGCATCGCTTGTGACCGGGCGGACCGAAGAGAATGTAACCGTACATTTTCCGGGAACTGCCGATATGATCGGAACGACCGTCGATGTAAAGCTGACAGATTGTAAGGGATTTTACTTCATTGGTGAAAGGATTGGGTGATTGGCGTGGCAAAGCTATCTCCTATGATGGAGCAATATGTTTCAACAAAAGAAAAATATAAAGATTGTATTTTATTTTACCGTCTCGGTGATTTCTATGAGATGTTCTTTGATGATGCAATTTTAGCATCCAAAGAACTGGAAATTACACTGACCGGAAAAGACTGTGGCATGGAAGAGCGGGCACCGATGTGCGGCATCCCATTTCATGCAGCAGATACCTATATCAACCAGCTTGTAAAGAAAGGCTACAAGGTCGCAATCGGCGAGCAGGTCGAAGATCCAAAGCTTGCCAAAGGACTTGTAAAGCGTGAGGTTATCCGAATTGTAACACCGGGTACCAACCTGTCTTCGGAAAGTCTGGAAGAGTCCAAGAATAATTACCTGATGTGCATTTCCTATATCGGAAAAAACTATGGTATCTCTGTTACGGATCTGTCAACCGGTGTGTTTAAGACCTGCCAGATACAACAGGCAGAAAAGGTGGTTGATGAGATCAATAAATTCCAGCCATCCGAGGTATTATATCAGGCTGGTGTGGAGCAGGTAGAAGAGATTCACGCCGTATGTGAACGGTTGCAGGTATCCCATACCGAGGCACCGGACTATTATTTTAATTTAGAAACAGACGAGGAAACATTAAAGCGGCAGTTCCATATCAACAGCATCGAGGGACTGGGATTAAAGGACAGCCCAGCTTGTGTTGCTTCCTGTGGTGCATTGATGCAGTATCTACATGAAACACAGATGAGTTCCCTGTCCCATATCAACCATATCGAGACATATTCCGTGGATTCCTTTATGATTCTGGATTCCGCAACCAGACGAA
This sequence comes from bacterium, assembly GCA_963631525.1. Lineage (GTDB taxonomy): Bacteria > Bacillota > Clostridia > Lachnospirales > Lachnospiraceae > Coprococcus_C. The sequence continues at coordinate 101,310 of CAVGQQ010000003.1, read as the reverse complement.
ATCTGGAGCTTACCGAGACATTGCGGGATAAGCAGAAGCGCGGTTCCCTGCTCTGGGTACTCGATAAGACAAAAACAGCGATGGGTGCCAGAAAACTGCGTGAGTTTGTGGAACAACCACTCTTATATAAGGGTGCGATTGAAAAACGTCTGGATGCGATTGAAGCAATCAACAAGGAACTAATCGTGCGGGAAGAACTGCGCGAATATTTGAATACAATTTATGATCTGGAACGTCTGTTGACACGAATTGCACTGAAAACAGCCAATCCAAGAGATTTGCTTGCATTCAAGACATCCATTCAATATCTGCCAGATATTTATAATCTGCTCCGGGAGCTTCCTTGTGAGCGTATCAATGAGATTTACGAGGATTACGATAGTCTGGAAGATCTGTATGATCTGCTTGAACAGGCAATCGTGGAAGAGCCTCCGGTTTCTATCAAGGAAGGTGGTATCTTCAAGCAGGGATATCGGGATGAGATCGACGAGCTGCGTCTGGCAAAAACTGAATGTAAGACATGGCTGGCGGATCTGGAAGCAAAGGAACGTGAAAAGACTGGTATCAAAGGGCTGAAGATCAAATACAACAAGGTGTTTGATTATTATTTTGAGGTGACAAATTCATTCAAATCGTTAGTTCCAGACTATTTCATCCGTAAACAGACACTGGTAAATGCCGAGCGTTTTACGACGGATGAATTAAATACACTTTCCGGCAAGATTTTGGGCGCAGAAGATAAGCTTTATGCACTCGAATATGACTGCTACGTGGAATTAAGAGAAAAGCTTGCCGCAGCGCTTGTCCGGGTACAGAAGATGGCTGGCTATATTGCAGAACTGGATGCCCTTTGTTCTCTTGCCTATGTGGCTGACAAGAACAATTATGTCCGCCCAACCTTAAATACGGACGGTGTCATTGATATCAAGGGCGGCAGACACCCCGTTGTCGAAAAAATGCTTGCAAATGACAGCTTTGTGGAAAATGATACTTACCTGAATAACGCTGAAAGCCGTATCTCGATCATCACTGGTCCCAATATGGCAGGTAAGTCTACCTATATGCGTCAGACCGCATTGATTACACTGATGGCACAGATTGGTTCCTTTGTACCTGCAGAGTCTGCAAATATCGGACTCTGTGACCGGATCTTTACCCGTGTCGGCGCATCGGACGACCTTGCGAGCGGACAATCGACCTTCATGATCGAGATGAACGAAGTTGCAAATATCCTGCGCAACGCAACGAAAGACAGTCTTCTTATCTTAGATGAGATCGGGCGTGGTACATCTACCTTCGACGGACTTTCGATTGCATGGGCAGTCGTTGAATATATTGCTGATCCGAACATATTAGGCGCAAAGACATTATTTGCAACGCATTATCACGAACTGACCGAATTAGAAGGAAAACTTTCCTCTGTCAATAACTTCTGTATTGCTGTACAGGAAGAGGGCGACGACATCGTCTTCCTCCGCAAGATCATCAAGGGTGGTGCAGACCGAAGCTACGGTATACAGGTAGCCAGACTTGCAGGCGTGCCAGAACCGGTTTTACAGCGGGCACGTGAGATCTGCAATGAGCTGATTGACTCCGATATCACAACGAAGGTAAAGGATATCGACATCAAGCCAGCACTTTCTGAGCAGCCAAAGAAGAAAGAGACAAAGCCTGCCGATTACGAACAGCTTTCTCTATTTTCTTCCCCTGTGGAGATGACGATTGCCAACGAGTTAAAAACGATGGATCTGAATAATATGACACCAATCAAGGCAATGTTATATCTGCAGGAATTACAGGAGCGCCTGAAACAGCAGTAACCGATGCCATTGTTTATGAACAACTATGAGGGTACATAACATATGATTAAAGTATTAGATAAAGCGACCATCGATAAAATAGCAGCCGGCGAAGTCATTGAACGTCCATCCTCTGTCGTAAAGGAGCTTTTGGAAAATGCAATCGATGCCGGTTCCACCGCAGTGACCGTAGAGATCAAGGACGGCGGAACTTCCTTTATCCGCGTGACCGATAATGGCTGCGGTATTCCAAAGGAAGAGGTGCGCATGGCATATATGCGTCATGCGACAAGCAAGATTGAACATGTGGAAGACTTGAATTCCATTCTGTCGCTTGGCTTCCGTGGTGAGGCGCTTTCTACAATCGCCGCTGTCTCACAGACGGAGATGATCACCAAAACTGCAACCGACCTGACTGGAATTAAGTATGTCATCCACGGTGGAAAAGAAATCGAATACAAAGATGTCGGCGTGCCAAACGGCACTACGATCGTTGTGCGGAATTTGTTTTTCAATACACCAGCACGTAAGAAGTTTTTGAAGTCTGCCATGACAGAAGGTTCCTATATCTTTGACCTGCTGACACGTATTGCGCTGTCACATCCGGAGATATCCTTTAAGCTGATTGCAAATGGACAGACACGTATTGATACTTCCGGAAACGGGAAGCTAAAAGATACAATCTATCAGTTATATGGCAGAGATATCACAGCCAATCTGATTCCGATTGATTACACAGACGGCGATATTCATCTGTCTGGATTTATTGGAAAGCCATTTATCGCAAGAGGAAACCGTGGACTTGAAAATTATTTTATCAATCACCGGTACATCAAAAGCAACGTGGTAAACCGTGCGATTGAGGAGGGCTACCGTACCTTTGTGATGCAACACAAATTCCCATTTACCGTGCTGTATCTGGATCTGCCACAGGAAAAATGCGATGTTAACGTCCATCCGACTAAGATGGAATTCAAATATGATAACGAGAAGAAGCTGTTTGAGGCTTGCTGTACCGCTGTGAAGCTGGCGCTGACACATAAGGAGATCATACCAAAAGAGGGAGAAAAGCCGATTGCTTCCCCTGTGATTTCTCATCCAGAGCAAAAACCAGCAGAGCCTTTTGAGACAAGACGTGCACAGGCACAGACGATTCCACAGAAGAATGTCCGTGCCGGAAGCTACAGTCCGACCTACAAGATCTTAGAATCCCTGAGGAAAGCAGAAGAGGAAGAAGCAACAAAAAACGGAACACCTCTTCCTAATATTGCAGACATGGTTGCAGATGCAGGCGTCGTATACGCGCCATCTACCCCGACCGAATCTGCACAGACGGGCAATTCAGCCGTAGCATCGAATGTGACGCAGCAGAACCATGCAACAACCACAGCACAGACTACTCAACAAAGCAGTAGCAGTCCATCCGCAGTATCACAGCCTGTCCAGCAGAACACTTCTGCAGAAACAGTACAAGTAACGCAGACCGTACAACCGGATCGTTCCACAGCACAGACTGAGCAACCATCCGAGACACCTGCCAAGCAGGATCTGTCTAAGATGGACAAGAATTCAGCCGCCTACAAATACACCGTCGGCAAGCAGGAAACGCTCTTTGACGATGATTTTCTGACGGAAAAAGCGCGGCTCTCGCACCGTGTGATCGGGCAGGTATTTGAGACATACTGGCTGATTGAATACAATGACAATCTCTATATCATGGATCAGCATGCCGCACATGAGAAGGTAAAATACGAAGAACTGATGGAAAACCTCAAGAATAAACAGGTATTTTCCCAACAGCTCTTACCACCTATGGTAATTACCGTTACCTATGCGGAGCGGCAGGCAATCTTGGATAACTTTGATCTGTTTATGAAAATTGGCTATGACATCGAGGAATTTGGCGGCAACGAATTCAAGATCAACGCGATTCCATCCAACCTTTTTGGCTTGCATGGACGAGATATGTTCTTGGAGTTTGTCGGCTCCCTGATTCAGAATTCCGGTTACATGTCGAACGATATTTTCGTAAAGAAATTATCTACAATGGCATGTAAAGCGGCAGTAAAGGGAAATATGAAGTTATCCTTTCAGGAAGTCGATGCACTGGTTGACAAGCTGCTCAGTCTGGAGAACCCGTATACGTGTCCACACGGCAGACCGACCATCATTTCCATGAGCAAAACCGAACTGGAAAAGAAATTCCACCGTATCGTTTCATAGTCTCTGCGAACAGATGCAAAAAATGAAGCAATACCTATATCAAACATGACAAATACAGAAAAAAAGAACAATTTAATCATACTGACCGGTCCAACCGCAGTTGGAAAGACAGCGCTTTCCTTAAAGCTGGCAAAGGATTTAAACGGAGAGATCGTATCTGCCGATTCCATTCAAGTGTACCGGCATTTCGATATCGGTTCAGCGAAGATCCTGCCGGAAGAAATGCAGGGTATCCCGCATCATCTGATTGATATCTTAGAGCCAAAGGACAGCTTTAATGTTATGGAATTCAAAAAATATGCGGAAGAAGCGATGGCTGGTATCTACGAGCGCGGACATATCCCGATTATCACTGGAGGTACCGGATTTTACATTCAGGCACTTCTATATGATATTTCTTTCGACGAAGAAACCGAAGATGGGTACCGCAAGGAATTAGAATCCATTGGGGATGAAAAAGGAAACGACTATCTGCATGCCATGCTTACCGAGTGTGATCCGGAATCCGCCGCGTCAATCCACGCAAACAACCGGCAGCGTGTGATCCGCGCATTGGAATATTATCATCAGACCGGAAAGAAATTCTCGACACATAATGAAACGGAACGCGAGAAGACGTCCCCGTATAACTTTGCATATTTCGTACTGACAAGAAATCGAGCGGCCTTGTATGAGACAATCGAACAGCGCATTGACGAGATGCTTGCCGCAGGACTTGTGGAAGAGGTTCGTTCCTTAGTCGATACCTACCACCTGACTACCGAAGATACAAGCATGCAGGGGATTGGGTACAAAGAAATCCTTGGCTATCTGGATGGAGAATACGACCTTCCGGAAGCTATCCGGATTCTAAAACGTGACACCCGGCACTTTGCGAAGCGCCAGCTTACCTGGTTCCGGCGGGAGCGTGACGTGATCTGGCTCGACAAAGATATCTTAAACACAGACCAGAAGCTGGAGGATGCAATTCTGGCGCATCTTACAGAGAAACATATACGATAAATTCGCAATGATCAATTACAGGAGAATATTATGAGTGCAACCGATGAAATTAAAAATTATTATTTAAGTCTTGGAATCAAGGAATCTGTCTATGATTTCTGTGAGGCAACCGAACAGACGTTACTTTCGCGTTTTCAGGAGATTGACCGCATCGCAGAGCAAAACCAGATCAAGGTAATCTCTGCAATGCAGAAAGCCGGATTTTCCGAGTCCCATTTGAACGGCACAACCGGATACGGCTACAATGACCGCGGAAGAGAGGCTGTTGAAGAGATTTACGCCCATGTATTTCATACGGAGGATGCATTGGTGCGTCAGCAGATCACCTGCGGTACACACGCGCTTTCCATTGCCCTGTCCGCAAACTTACGTCCGGGCGACGAGATCTTGTCCCCGGTTGGAAAGGTATATGATACTTTAGAGGGCGTTATCGGTATCCGTGAATCCAAAGGTTCCCTTGCTGAATTTGGCATTACATTCCGCAAAGTCGACCTATTGCCAGATGGCAGCTTTGATTACGATAATATCCGTAAAAACATCAATGAAAAGACAAAGCTGATTGAGATCCAGCGTTCCAAGGGATATGATGTACGTCCAACCCTTTCTGTAGAACAGATCGGAGAGCTGATTGCCTTTGTAAAATCCATCAAGCCGGATGTGATCTGTATGGTTGATAACTGCTACGGTGAGTTCGTTGAGACAATTGAACCATCCGATGTCGGTGCTGACATGGTTGTCGGTTCCCTCATCAAAAATCCGGGCGGCGGACTGGCACCGATCGGCGGTTATATCTGTGGAAAGAAAGAATATATTGAAAATTGTGCCTACCGTCTTACAACACCGGGACTTGGAAAGGAAGTCGGTGCATCTTTGAATGCAACCCGTCCAATCGCACAGGGACTGTTCTTAGCGCCAACTGTAACAGCTGCCGCATTAAAGGGTGCCATCTTTGCAGCCAATGTATATGAGCGCCTGCATTTCAAATCTATTCCAAATGCCACAGAGCCACGTTACGATATCATACAGGCTGTGGAATTTGGAAAGCCGGAATATATTCAGGCTTTCTGCGAGGGAATTCAGGCTGCGGCACCAGTTGACAGCTTTGTAACCCCAATCCCTTGGGATATGCCGGGATACGACAGTCAGGTCATCATGGCTGCCGGTGCATTTGTATCCGGTGCATCCATTGAGCTTTCTGCCGACGCCCCGATGAAAGAGCCATATGCGGTATATTTTCAGGGTGGACTGACCTATCCACATGCAAAGTTTGGTATTATGATGTCGCTTGAAAAAATGGTAGAAAAAGGACTTGTAGTATGTTAGACTAGGCGATGATAAGCCCCGCACCCGGAGAGGTGGAAGGAGCGCTTATGCATATATTAGTCAAAGATTTAGCCGTCTGCGAACGTCCTTACGAAAAGGCAGAGCGGTACGGTGTTTCCGCACTTTCGGATGCGGAACTGTTATCCCTGATCATGCGGACCGGCACCAAAGAGGCCAGCGTGCTGGATCTGGCAAATCAGGTATTAAATGCACACGATACGCAAAAAGGATTACTGGGGCTGCAATTTTTGCTGCCACAGGAGCTGACGAAAATTCCCGGTGTTGGGAAGGTCAAAGCCATCCAGCTTCTTGCACTGGCAGAGATATCCAAACGGATGAATCTCGAACAATTGCAAAAAAAACTGGAATTTCATACTCCTGACACAATTGGAGCGTATTATAGGGAGAAGTGCAGATTTTTATCCGTTGAAAAAACTTTTTTATTGTTACTTACAAATGCGCATACTTTAATCAAGGAAGTGGAGCTATCCTCCGGTACGGTCAATCAGACTTACCTGTCGCCACGCGAGATATTTATTCACGCCCTTCGCTATGAGGCAGTGCATATCGTACTGGTACATAACCATCCATCCGGCCGTGTCACACCGAGTGAAGCGGATATCCAGTCGACGCTGCGCATCCGCGAAGCCGGGCAGTTGCTTGGTATTCAGGTATCTGACCATATCATTGTCGCCGGAGATAATTATTTAAGTATGCTGGAAAGAGGCATTTTATGAGATTTGATCGAAGAAAAGATATCCATCCGAAATATCTGTTACTCACATTTACGATTATCGGTATCATATTGATTGTGTTGTCGTATGCCGCCGCACCAAAGGTCGCAGGCATCAAGCGCTTTACAAGCAAGCTGATCACGCCAATCCAGAAAGGAATCAACGAGATCGGTCTGTGGACGGATTCAAAAATGAAGAATCTGAACGAAATCAAAACGCTTACCGACGAAAACGAAGCTCTGCAGGCAGAGCTTGCCTCCTGCAAGCAGGAGATTACAAACTATCAGAATAAAATGCTGGAGCTACAGGAATTGCGGGATCTATATGATCTGGATGAATCCTATCCGGATTATGAAATGACGGCTGCACATGTATTTGCAAAGGATTCCACGTCATGGTTTTCTACATTCTATATTGACAAGGGAACCAAACAGGGACTTTTCAAGGGCGCCAATGTCCTGTGTGGCGATGGCGTCGCGGGCATCATTACGGAATGCTTTGACGATTATGCCAAGGTGCGTGCAGTCATCGATGACAATTCCAATATCAGTGCGAAGGTCATGCCTGCAAACGCACTCTGTACCGTCGAAGGGGATCTGAACCTCTATGACAGCGGCTATCTGCTTGTTGAAAATATTGACAAGGACGCCAACGTCTCGATCGGAGATAAGGTTGTTACTTCGCCGATTTCTGATCTGTATCATTCCGGTCTGATCATCGGTTATGTTGCAAAGACCTCTTATGACACAAACAACCTGACAATGACTGCCTATATTACACCCGCGGTTGACTTTTCAAATATCACAGATGTGCTTGTCATCACTGCGGAAAAAAAGACCGTCTCCCACGAGTAAGCAAATATAAGGGAGGCAGCAATTATGAAACATAAAATTAAACGAATCATTACTCTGGCAATCCTGATTGTCATAAATTTTGTATTACAGTCGACGGTGTTTGGATTTCACAGCCTAAGTGTGATCACACCAAACCTTCTTCTGATCCTCACAATGTCCTTTGGACTGATGCGCGGCAGAAAAGAAGGTCTGCTGGTCGGCGCATGCAGCGGTCTGCTGGTGGATATATTTTTCTCCAGCATCCTTGGACCCTATATGCTTTTGTACATGTTTATCGGATATATCAACGGATTCTTCCACAAAAACTACATGATTGAAGATGTATTACTGCCTTTGATCGTAATTATTGTGGATGATTTTCTGTTTAACACAATGATCTATATTGTCAGTTTCTTATTAAAAAATAAAACGAATTACGGTGTATACCTTCTGCATGTGATTCTGCCGGAGATTTTATGTACCGCTTTGTTAACGGTGATCATTTACAAGCTTTATGTAAAGATCAACAAACGTTTAAAGGAAGATGAGTAATCTATGTTACGTGAGATATTACAGTCAATTAAAGAGATTATTGTCGACTATGTAAAAAGCCGTCTGTTCCCGGTTACAATTGTCGTGCTTGTACTTTTCTCGATTCTGGTGCATCAGCTTTTTGTGTTGCAGATCAAAGAGGGAGAAGAGCATATGGAGAATTTCGTCTACAAGTCAAAAAAGACTTTGACGATTGATTCGGTGCGCGGAAATATTTACGACTGCAATGGAAACCTGCTCGCCTACAACGAGCTTTCTTACTCGGTTGTTTTCAGCAACGACAACGCCCAGACAACAATGGCAAAAGAGCTGAAGATCAGCGAAAATGAGTTAAAAAATCAGATTGTTGATGAGACAATCTCCATATTAGAGAAAAACGGCGACTCCCTGACATTGGATTTTCCAATCAAGCTTGACGCAAATGGAAACTTCCAGTTCACAGTTAAAGACCAGCAGTTGAAAAATTTTCTGAAGGATGTCTTTGCAAAAACAGATTATGATTCCATGCCTGACGAACAGAAAAATGCAACTGCGGACGATATCATGGAATATCTGAATACCAAAGTATTTGATGTTTCGGATTCTTATAGCAAAGAAGCAGACTTAAAGATTGTCGGCGTGCGTTACAAGCTGTGGATGAACCGCTACCAGCAGTATGTTCCGGTTACCATCGCTTATGACATCAGTGAGACAAGCAATGCGGCTATCACGGAGCATGCGGATGAGCTTCCGGGCATGACTGTCTCTGTCAAATCCCTGCGCCGCTACAATGACGCCAAATATTTTGCCCATGTCATCGGCTATATCGGTGCCATTTCGGACGAAGAAATGAAAGAGAAAAACGCAGAGCTTTCAGATGATGAGCAGTATACAAACGAGGAAATGATCGGAAAAACAGGTATCGAACAGTACTGTGAGTCCTATCTGCGCGGTACAAACGGTCTTGAGACGATGTATGTCGATAACCTTGGTAAAGTAATTGACACCGTTGAATCCAAGCCTGCAACAGCTGGAAACGATGTCTATCTGACACTGGATCTGAATCTACAGAAGTACTGTTATGATACGCTGGAAGATGAGATTACCTCGATCATTTTATCGTATCTGACACCTGCTTATAATGTAATTGCTCAGGAAAATGCCAGCATCGCGATCTCTGATGTCTATTTCGGATTGTTTAACAACAACATCCTGTCACAGGATGATATGCGTGCAGAGGATGCAACGGATACGGAAAAAGCAACCATTCAGGCAATTGACGCCCAGAGACAGGCAACCCTCGACAATCTGGATACTATTTTGACATCCACCTTCACGCCGCTTTCTGAGCTGGACGAGAACTATCAGCATTACATGGAATATATCTGTGAGGTTTTGAGTGACAATAACATTTTCCATACTTCTATGATCGACAAAAACGATCAGGAGTTTATCGACTACACAAACAACGTAACATCTCTGGAGCATTATCTGAAGTATGCGATCAGCCAGGAGGCGATTGACCTGTCTGCTTTGAAGGTTGAAAGCGATTATTATGATAATGACGAGATTTATAACGCATTATGCGATTATATTATTGAATATTTAAGTACAGACAGTGAATTCGACAAACTCGTAATCAAAGTTATGCTACAATCTGGAATGATAACTGGAGATGCAGTTGTACAGCTTCTGTATGATCAGGGGATTTTGAATGTCGACGGTGACACCGAATATCAGGAGTACCTCGCTGGAAATTACGGTGCCTATGATTTTATGCGTAAAAAAATCCAGAATCAGGAAATCACGCCTGCCATGCTAGCACTTGACATCTGTTCCGGATCAGCGATCGTCACAGACGTCAACACGGGAGATGTCAAAGCATATGTCAGCTATCCAAGCTACGATAACAACTATCTGACCAACGAAGTAGATACCGCTTATTACAATCAGTTGTTAGCCGATAAGACAACTCCGCTATACAACCGTGCCAGCCAGCAGCGTACCGCGCCGGGTTCAACCTACAAGCCGCTTGTCGCGATTGCAGGACTCACGGAAGGGGTAATTGACACTGGATCGATTTACATCTGTAACGGACTTTTTGAAAAGATTACTCCGTCTCCGAAATGCTGGGGCAACAGTGCACACGGAGGTCTGAATGTCGTGGGCGGTATTCAGCATTCCTGCAACCTGTTCTTTTACAATCTCGGATATGATCTGGCGATCAAGGATGGCACCTACAACGATGCCTATGGTGTCGAGCGGATTCAGAAATACGCAGAGCTGTTCGGACTTGGAGACAAATCTGGTCTGGAGCTTCCGGAAATTGAGCCGCATATCTCTGATAACGACTCCGTTCGAAGTGCCATTGGACAGGCAAAGAACATTTATGCACCCGTCCAGTTATCCCGCTATGTGACAACCATTGCCAACAGCGGAACCTGTTATAACCTCACATTGATCGATAAAGTAACTGACTACGAGGGAAATGTCATTTTGGACAATCATGCAGAAGTGAAAAATCAGGTTCAGCTTGCCAGCTCGACATGGGACGCGGTCCATCAGGGCATGCGAAACGTGGTTGCATATTCGGCTGGTTCCGATGAATTGATCAACCGGATCAATGTTCACGTTGCCGGAAAAACAGGAACCGCGCAGGAGAGTGAAGTCAAGCCGGATCACGCGTTATTTGTATCCTATGCGCCATATGAAAGTCCGGAAGTATCTGTGACCTGTGTTATCCAAAATGGTTATTCCTCCGCCAATGCCAGAGAATTGGCTGGATTTATCTATGCATATATGTATGATCCAGATAAATTAGTCGGTGCCGAGATGAGCGGCAGCGCAACGCCGTCCCAAGATTAGTCTAAGAGAGGTGGAGTATGATTAGTCCCGTTATGATGAAAGGTAACAAAGCGGGGATTCGACTGATTATATCGCCGGAAGCTACCATAAGTCAGGTGGTTACCTGTCTTTCTGATAAGCTTCAAACGACCGGAAGATATTATGCGAACATCAAACCGATTACCGTTACCTTTGAAGGTAAAGATCTGACAGAGGACGAAAAACAGCAAATCATCGATACACTAAACGACAAAGGCATTCGCATCGGACGCAGACCACGTCCCATCGAAAAGCCAAAGAAGAAATCAATTTACTCCGATAAAAACGGTCTATTTTATATAGGCAACTTAAAGAACGGACAATCCATACAGGCAGCCGCCAGCATCGTGATTGTCGGAGATGTGGAATCAGGTGCCAGCGTTGAATCCGAGGGCAATATCATTATCATCGGAGCACTCCACGGTGCTGCAACCTCCGGATGCAAAGGAAAACCTGATACGTTCGTATATAGCCTGAAATAGACTGGAGGATTTATCATGAGTGAAGTGATTGTTGTTACATCAGGAAAAGGCGGTGTCGGAAAGACAACGACAACGGCAAATATAGGATACGCCCTTGCCAGACACGGATTTGAAGTCCTGCTGATTGATACCGATATTGGGCTTCGGAATCTGGATGTTGTCATGGGGCTTGAAAACCGGATTGTCTATAATCTGGTTGATGTCGTAGAAGGAAACTGCCGGCACCAGCAGGCAATCATCCGCGACAAGCAGTGTGATACACTTTCTCTGCTCCCGGCAGCACAGACACGCGACAAGAGTGCAGTCTCGCCGGAACAGATGATTAAGCTTATCAACCAACTCAAACCAGATTATGATTACATAATTATCGACTGCCCGGCAGGCATTGAGCAGGGATTTAAAAATGCAATCGCTGCTGCAAAGCGCGCAATCGTCGTCACCACACCAGAGGTTTCTGCTATCCGGGACGCCGACCGTATCATCGGAATCTTAAATGCAAATGAGATTCCACGGATTGATCTCGTGGTAAACCGTGTGCGGCAGGATATGGTCAAGCGGGGCGAGATGATGTCCGTGGAGGACGTCGTGGAAATCCTCGGTGTCAATCATATCGGCAGCGTCTACGACGACGAAAATATCGTCATTGCAAGTAACCGTGGAACACCGATTGCAACGAAAAACTGTGTTGCAGGACGCGCCTACGACCACATTGCCATGCGAATCTGCGGGCAGGATCTCGCAAAAGAAGAAAAAAGGAGCCGCTTGTTCGGCTGGTTAAAGAAGAAGGATAAAGATGTTCACAAGATTCAGTCTCAAAGACTATAATTTCAAATTACTAATTACCGTCATCATTGCCATGATCTGTGGCGTTGTCATGATCAACAGCGCAGACAGTTCTTTTACACTCAAGCAGACCACCGGTATTGGACTTGGCATTATCATTATGATTTTTGTTTCACTGTTAAACTATGATTTTGTCTGTCGGTTTTACCGTGTATTCTTCATTATAAATACTGTTATATTGCTTTCTGTCATCTTTTTTGGCGTAGAGGTCAATTACGCAAAAAGATGGATCATGATTGGTGGAAGCGGTGGTATCCAGTTCCAGCCATCCGAGTTTTCCAAGATCCTTATGATCTTATTTACAGCAACCTTTCTGGACAAGCTGAAAGAAGATAAACAGATTAATACATTTAAGGGGCTTGGTCTGTTTGTGCTTTTGATCGGATTGTCACTGGCACTGATCGCAGTAGAACCGGATCTTTCCACAACACTGTGTCTGGCTATGGTTCTTGTAACAATGTTATATCTGTCAGGATTAAGCTATAAGATCATCGGAATTGCACTGCTCGTATTTGTTCCACTTGCAGGAAGCTTCCTGTGGTATATCCAGCGTCCAAACCAGCACTTACTGCGTGATTATCAGGTGAACCGAATTCTGCAGTTTATCTATCCGGGACAATACGGTTCCGATTATACACAGCAGAATAATTCCGTTATGGCAATCGGCTCCGGGCAGCTTACCGGAAAAGGCTTAAACACTTCAACGATTGCCACGGTCAAGGATGCAAATTTCATTTCAGAGCAGCAGACAGACTTCATTTTTTCTGTTATTGGAGAAGAACTTGGTTTTGTTGGAAGTGTAATAATTATTGCAATTCTACTGTTAATAGTGTTACAATGTATCCATGTAGCGAGAAATGCAAAAGATACAAAGGGCATGCTGATTGCAGCCGGAATGGGTTGTCTGATTGCATACCAGACATTCATCAATGTCAGTGTTGCAACCGGCGTTATACCAAACACCGGACTGCCACTTCCGTTTATCAGCTACGGACTCAGTTCCCTGATCAGTATCTCGATTGGAATCGGAGTGGTGCTAAATGTCAGTATGCAAAAAACAAGCTACTAGAGAAGACTATAATGTTACTTAAGGAGAACCGTACATGAACATCGGTTTAATCGCGCATGATGCGAAGAAAAAATTAATGCAGAATTTCTGTATCGCTTATCGGGGGATTATGTCTCATCATGAACTTTATGCAACCGGAACAACAGGGCGTATGATTGAAGAGGTTACCAATCTGACAGTCCACAAGTTTCTTGCCGGACATACCGGAGGAGAGCAGCAGCTCGGTGCCATGATTGAGAGCAATGATCTGGACATGATGATATTTTTACGCGATCCGCAGACCAAAAAGAGTCACGATGTAGATATCAATAACATCTTTTCTCTTTGCGACATTCACAACATTCCGCTTGCAACGAATCTTGCAACTGCGGAGCTGCTGATCAAAGCATTGGATCGTGGCGACTTAGATTGGCGAGAACTGTTTAAGCACTAATGAAACTATGCGAAGTAGTAAATATTTAACGAGAAATTTAATAATACTTGTACTGTTGGTATTGTTTGTATCCATTGTCTGTATTGTCAATAATCACGTAAAGGCAGCATACCCCGATGTCAATTCGGCAACCTACGTGATCGACCATCTGGTACATCAATCGGACAATGTAGATTTCCATCAGGAGGATACGATCGTATATCGTGACGACCGTACTCAGGCGGATTTGTTCCCGGAAGACTATTACGCACTTCTGATCAACGAAACCGACCAGACGGTACTTGCCGCCAAGAATGTACATCAGCGTATGTATCCGGCGAGTATGACAAAGATGATGACCGCGATTGTTGTAGCAGATGCCATTGAAGCTGGAACCATTTCACTCGATGATATGGTTGAGATCACACAGAATTATGATCTGACGGCAGAAGATGTTGCTCCCAGCCAGTTGCATCGCGGCTATACCATTTCCGTAAAAGATCTGCTGTATGGGCTGATGTTGGAATCCAACAACTATTATGCCCTGTATCTGGCAGAATATGTGGGTGGAGATGTCCAGAGCTTCTGTGACCGTATGAATCAGAAAGCCTTAGAACTTGGAGCTACAAACACCCATTTTATGAATCCACACGGACTGGACGATCCGAATCATTATTCGACCGCATACGACATGTACCTCATTGTAAAAGAAGTCCATAATCATCAGATCCTGCGGGATATTGATGGTTTTGATACATATACTTATACGTTTTATGATTCAAATGGTGCAGCGATTGATACCGAGAGCACCGCAACAAATTTATTTGTTACGGGAGAGGTGTCTTTACCAGCGACCTTCCATCTGGAATCCTGGAAAACAGGAACGACCGATGGAGCTGGTAACTGTCTTGCCATGTATCTGACCAAAGACGGAAAGGATTATGTGGTTGTCGCATCATCTGGCAATTCCAAAGCGGACTTATACAATTCTATTATACGTTTATTATGTTTAACAGACTAAGGAGGACATGAGATGCTGGAACTAATTATTGGAGCAAAGGGAAACGGTAAAACACGCAAAATGGTGGAAAGAGCGAACAATGAAAGCAAGCGTACAAGCGGTTCTATCATTTACATTGATAAGAGCAACAAGCATATGTATGAACTTTCGAATGTCATCCGGCTCGTCAATCTGCACGAGTACGATATTCAATCCCCAGATGCCTTTATGGGATTTATTCAGGGACTGATTTCTTCCAACCATAATGTAACCCACATCTTTTTGGATAACTTCATGATGATGTGTAACATCGTGGCAGATGCACTTGGCGCTGCATTGAAGGAGATTGATAAGATCTCTGAGAAATACAATGTTACATTTGTCATCAGTACCGCCGTGGAAGAGTCCATGTTACCAGCAGAATATGCAGCCAATGTTGTCTGCAAACTGTAAAATACACACAATCAGGTGAGGATATGAAACAACCAAACCGTATTATACAACTGAATAAAGAGATACGTGCAAACGCTGCAACCATAGTTATTGCAGCGGTTTTGCTGTATGTCGTAATCAGTGTCGTATCTTCGCTCAGCAAAGAATCCGTTACAATCTATCAGGTCAGCAAGGGCGATGTCAGCAACGATATTACCTTACAGGGACTTGCAATCCGTGACGAGGTTATCGTCACCACACAGAAATCCGGTTATCTCTGTTACTATATCACCGATGGAGAGAAAGTAAAAAAGAACTCCACTGTATGTACGATCGATGAGACCGGAGAGATTTATAATACAGAAAATAATTCCGACAGCAATTACAACGCTCTGTTGTCAAGCAGCGACTATGCAAGCATCCGTTCCCTGATATCTTCTTACAAGTTATCATACAGTGATGTGACCTTTTACAACGCATACAGCTTCGAGACAAGTGCGAACAACAAGGTATTCGAGCTGACAAACGAAGTGCTGATGCAGCAGGCAGGCACCTCCGGACGGGGATTATCCCCGGTCAGTGCACCGGATAGCGGACTTGTCACGTATTATATTGATGGATACGAGAATTATCAGATTTCCGAACATATCAAGGCGTCTGATTTTGATAAAGCCGGATACGATAAAAAGGCGATGAAATCCGGGGATTATGCAGATGCCGGTTCTGCCATCGTAAAGATCATCCCATCGGAGCAATGGAACATCGTTGCGCCGATCTCACAGGATCAGCTTACGGAATTGGACGGACAGTCGTATGTGAAATTCCGTATCAACAATTCAAACTTTACGATCACGATGCCTTTTACGATTATCGAAGGTTCCGATGGCTCTTATATCAACATTGCCATCGATAAATATATGTCAAACTATCTGTCCGAACGTTTCGTGACGGTCGAACTGATCCAGTCGGACGAGAGTGGTCTGAAGATTCCTTCCTCCGCACTTGTGGAAAAACAGATCTACCGGATTCCGCTCAGCTACCTGTCCGCAGGCAGCAATCAGAGCAACGAAAACCGTCTTAATCTAGAGCGGACAGACGACAATGGAAACAAAACGATACAGCAGATGCAGCCAAAGATCTATAAGACCGACGAGAAATACGCCTATGTCGATCCGGAGGGCTTTGAAGATTCCGACATTTTGGTCAATATCACCTCGAATGCCACAATCGCAGCATCTCTGTTAGAATTATATCCACTGACCGGTGTTTATTTTGCCAATCAGGGTATTGCAGAATTCCGCCGGGTAACCGTGATTAAAACAATCGACGAATTTGTTCTGATTGAAAGTGGCGAAGAGCTAAAAGCTTACGACAACATCGTACTGGATGCACAAAGTGTCACAGAAAATCAGCTTATATATTAAACTAAGAAAGGGCTTGATCAGGATGCTATACGAAAATTATGAACAGGTAGTTGCAAATGTCAAAAAAGCGTGTGAACGCTCCGGCCGTAATTTTCAGGATATTACGATCATTGCAGTCAGCAAAACAAAACCATTATCCGATGTAGAGGAATTGCTCGCACACGGAGTAATGGAGTTTGGAGAGAACAAAGTACAGGAGATGGTTGACAAATACGAACATGTATCAAAACCGGTTCACTGGCACTTAATCGGACATCTGCAGACAAACAAAGTAAAATATATTGTAGATAAGGCATGTCTGATCCACAGTGTGGATTCAGTACATCTGGCAAAGGAGATTGAGAAGGAGGCTGCTAAAAAAGGGGTAGTTGCAAAGGTTCTTCTCGAAGTCAACATTGCGCAGGAAGAAACAAAATTTGGAATCCGGGAGGATGAGGTTTATGCTTTGATCGACGCAATCAAGGATATGCCGCATGTTCATGTTATGGGGCTCATGACGATCGCTCCATTTGTGGAAAATCCAGAAGAAAATCGTGTTTATTTCCGTAAAATGCACCAATTATCGCTTGACATAAAATCCAAATGCATTGATAATATTGATATGAGTGTTTTATCAATGGGAATGACCAATGATTATGAAATCGCCGTTGAGGAGGGCGCGACTATGATTCGTGTCGGAACCGCCATTTTCGGTGCGCGAAATTATAATATTTAATTAAGGAGAATAAGGTTATGGCAAAGGATGCAGGTAAAAAGAGTTTTCTTGATTTTTTCAAAGTCAAAAATATAGATGATGATGAAGATGAGTTCGATGACGATCTGTTTGACGACGATGATTATGATGACGATGACGACGATGATTACGAAGATGTAAAACCACGTGCATCGAAATCAAAACCATCTTTCAGCAAGCCAGCTGCACGTTCCGCTTCCAAATACGAAGCAGCTACACAGCAGGCATCGACTACACATCGGAGTACTGCAGGCAGTTCATCCAGCGGCAAACTGGTTGATTTCAAGGACTCCCAGAAGTCTTACAGCAGAAGCTCAGATTTCCGCAACCGTAGTGAAGTATTTGTAATTAAACCACAGGAGACAGATGAGGCACAGTCCGTCATTGATTTCCTTCGTGCAAACAAAACAATTGTGATAAATATTGAGGGCTTGGATGTCGCAGTCGCACAGCGGATCATCGACTATGTCGGTGGTGCATGCTATGCAATGGGAGGCTCTTTGAATGTGGTATCTTCCAACATATTTATTGCAACACCACAGGATATCGAAGTATCCGGGGATTTGAGAGAGGAACTGGTTGGTCAGGATGCCCTGACACCATACGTACAGTACTAAACGAATAGGGGGATTGGAAAGTTGCTTACACCGGTTGATATTCAACAGAAGAAATTCCATGTCGGTTTGGGTTACGACAAGAAAGATGTAAACACATTTTTTGACAGTGTTTCAGAAAGCTATGAATCCTTGTATCGTTCAAATGCGGAGTTAAAAGAGAAAGTCTCCATATTAAATGATACATTGCAGAATTATCGTTCCAAAGAATCACATCTTGAGAAGAGCTTGAAGCGTGCGGAAAAAGATACCGTAGAAACAATCTCCAATGCAACCAAAGAAGCAAAGGAGATTATTCGTGATGCCAAAATTCAGGCAAAGAACATTGTATCTGACGCTGAAAAACGTCTGGATCATCTGGAAGATGAGATTGCATTATTAGAAGCAAAATACACCGCATACAAATCTAATTTCTGTTCGTTACTGAAAAAACAATTTGAGTTCTTAGGTGAACAGGATTTTGATCCATCCTCTATGATTGATGATCGTGCATGGGCACTCATGGGTGGTGAAGAAAAGCAAACTGCAACATCTTCCATAGGTGAAGGCTTTGGTGCTTATACCGGAGATCCACAGTTACGTGATGAATCTACGCTAGGTGGTTTTAATGGCGGATTTGGCAGTGGCGATACAACCAGCACAAGTGCTGTATATACACAGTCTTTAAGCGCAGGAGAAAATTTTGTTGATCCATTTAAGCCAAAGGATCAGAAGGATTATAATCCGTTTGATGCGAAGGGCAAGGGATCAGAGGAGAAAAAATCTTCTTTGAAGGTTGCTAATTCTGCGGAAGAGCGTAAGAAAATGAAACGAGCAACCGTCGGAAGCTCCGAGGCTGCCGCTGCAGTTCAGAAAGCAAGGGAAGCCGCTGCTCAGGCAGCCAAAGCACCGAAGCCGGAACCAAAACCAGAGCCAGCTCCAAAAGAGCCAAATATTGATGAGATTCCAACGATATCTCATTTATCAGAATCCGACGATGATACAGATGCAAAAGAATCTGCGGAGAACATCGAAGTAGAAGTAGAAGTAAAAAAGAACAACGGACCAGCGTTGATTGGAGAAGGCGAAGATGATGCCGAAACCGACGATGATGGTTTTGAGTTTATCTAATCACATATCATATTACATACAGAAAGAAGAGTTACCATGAAGAATTTAACTGTCCATCTTGATGATAAGCCAATCTACGATATCGTATATGAAGAGAGCTTTGATGCCCTTCCTGGTATGATCAAGGAACTTGGCTACAGTAACCGTAAAATCTGTGTGGTATCCGAAAGTCATGTAGCATCCTTATATTTGGATGCTATATTACTTTCTATCAAAGATGCCTGCACATATACTACATCCTTTGTCTTCCCGGAAGGAGAGGCAAGCAAGAATCTAAACGTTGTCAGAGATCTGTACACCCATCTGATCGAAGAGAAATTTGATCGAAACGATGTGCTGATTGCCCTCGGTGGTGGTGTCGTCGGTGACCTGACCGGATATGCAGCTGCAACCTATCTGCGCGGTATCGACTTTATCCAGATTCCAACCAGCCTGTTGTCTCAGGTTGATTCCAGCATCGGTGGAAAAACCGGTGTAGATTTTGACTCCTATAAAAACATGGTCGGCGCCTTTCATATGCCAAAACTGGTCTATATAAATCTGTCTGTCTTAAAGACATTATCGAACCGCCAGTTTTGTTCCGGTATGGGCGAGATCATCAAGCATGGTCTGATTAAGAACGCCAGTTACTTCACATGGCTGAAGGAAAACGAAGCACAGATTGCTGCGCTTGACCTTCCTACGATTGGAGAGATGATCTATGAAAGCAATGTTGTAAAGAAAAATGTTGTTGAAAATGATCCAACGGAAAAAGGCGAACGCGCCCTGTTAAATTTTGGACACACCCTGGGACACGCCATCGAAAAATACATGAATTTCGAGTTCCTACATGGAGAATGTGTGCTGATTGGATGTGCACTTGCCAGTATCATTTCCTACAAAAAGGGGAATATTACACAGGCAGAGCTGCGGGATATCCTGCACAGCATGAAGCCATATCATGTACCAAAACTACCAGCCGACGCGGATTTCGCAACAATCGTATCCTATACGAAAAATGACAAGAAAGCCGTTGGCGGCAAGATCAAATTTATCTTGTTAGAGACAATTGGACACGCCTATATCGATATGGATGTAAGCGAAGAGGATATGCTTCTGGCACTCAAAGAATTACAGGAAAGATATCAGGATGAATACTAAAAATAAAATTAAAATTTATATAATACCAATTCTTTGTATCGGTTTGCTTGTTGCATTCGATCAGATCACGAAATTTATCGTGCGCACATCTTTTGCGTTATATGAATCGCATCCGTTGATCAAAAATGTGTTTCATTTGACGTATATTCAGAATACCGGAATTGCATGGGGCATGTTCAAAAATGGCAGAACGATATTTTTGATTCTGACTGTTGCCGTATTGCTTGTATGTGCCTGCATCTATGCAAAGATTCCAGAAAACAAGCGTTTCACACCGATTCGCGTCTGTTTGGTATTCCTTGTATCCGGCGCGATTGGAAATATGATTGACCGCATTTCCTTATATTATGTGGTGGATTTCTTTGATTTCCGGTTGATCAATTTCCCGATTTTTAATGTTGCAGATATTTATGTGACTGTCAGCATGATCGTGTTGATTTTACTGTGTACATTTTACTATCACGACCACGAAATGGATGCGTTATTCTCCAAATCGAAAAAAGACTAAGATATTACATTATGGAAACTTACGAATTTACAATCGATACAGCTTCCGCAGACATCGGCACGCGACTGGACAAATATCTGACTGAACAGATACCTGACCAATCGCGTTCGTATATCCAGAAGCTGTTAGATGATAATTTCATAACTGTAAATGCCAAATCCGCAAAATCCAATTACAAGCTCCGGGCAGGCGATACAATCGCGGTAGAGATTCCAGAGGCGGAAGAATTGGATATTGAGCCAGAGGATATCCCACTCGATATTGTATACGAGGATGCAGATATTATCATTATCAATAAACCGAAGGGCATGGTTGTGCATCCGGCACCGGGACATACAAGCGGAACGCTCGTCAATGCCCTGATGTATCACTGCAAGGATTCCTTATCCTCCATCAACGGGGTTTTACGACCAGGGATTGTCCACCGCATTGATATGGATACGACCGGACTTTTGGTTGCCTGCAAAAGTGATCAGGCACACCGTGTATTGTCTGACAAATTCAAGGTGCATGATATCCACCGTGTCTATACAGCAATTGTCTACAATCATTTTTCAACGGATACCGGGACAATTGACAAACCGATTGCAAGGCACAAAACTGATCGCAAGAAAATGGCGATTGATCCAAATGGCAGACACGCAGTCACACATTACCGCGTGATCGAACAATTAAAGCAAAACTTTTCACTTGTGGAATGTGAACTTGAAACCGGACGGACACATCAGATACGTGTGCATATGGCAAGTATCAATCATCCATTACTTGGGGATGAGGTCTACGGTCCAAAGCAGAAACCATTTTCCACACAGGGGCAGGTATTACACGCAGGGGTACTTGGATTTGAACATCCAATCACTGGAGAATATATGGAATGGCATGCAGACCTTCCAGACTATTTTCAGGGGATTTTAAAGAGACTACGATAGACGGACTTATTTTACACTTGAAGAAACATAAGGAGGGGTATTTATGAAGGGTAGCAAAGGGAAAAAATCAATGGGACTTCGCGGCAAGGTCATCTTGTCTGTCGTCCCGGTTGTACTCGCACTGATCATCGCATTTTTCGTACTGATCACGAAGAATGTATCCACATTAACCAAAGAAAAACTGGAACAGGAAACACAGATGTACGCCAAGGATATGGGCATCTGGACAACACAGATTTTAAGTGAGCTTACGACCTACCAGAACGCCATTGATGATGGTGTATTCCAGTCTGACGCAGAGATCTTAGAATATCTGGAGACAACCTGCGACGTAAAGGACGCATATCCGGCTGGTCTGTATCTGGGTGATGATTCCGGCGTGTATCTCGATGGTTCCGGCTGGGTTCCGGATGATGACTGGGTACTGACCAAACGCGACTGGTACAAGGAAGGTCTGACACATGATACGATGGCTTTCGGTAAACCATATTATGATTCAAAGTCCGGTGATGTCTGTGTAAGCGCTTCCGTAAAATTAAACTACGAAAAGGCAAACCGCGTGCTTGCGGTTGATGTCTATATCAACTATCTGTCCGATCTTGCAACAAAGATTACAGAACAAGGCACTGATCTGGCATTCTTTATCTCGAAGGATACCGATACGATTCTCGGACATCCGGATGCGTCGATGATTGACTCTGCATTGTCCGATAGCGGCTTAGACAGCCTCTATGCCAATATTGATTCCAAATTGCTCTCAACAGATCAGACACAGATGGAGCTTACCGGAGATGACGGAAAATACTATGTAACGGTTGCATCCATCGAGAATACCGACTGGCTTCTCGTAACCTGTATGCAGAAACAGCATGTTCTGCACCGTCTCTATAACACAGAAAATGCTATGATGGTTCTGACCGTCGTCGCAACGATTTTGCTCGTATTCCTGCTGTTCCGTCAGATGAACCGCATTGTAAAGCCGGTTGTTCAGGTTACAAATGCACTGCAGAATGTCGCAGAGGGCGATTTTTCCCAAGATATTACTGTATCCGGTACTGGGGAGATTGCAAGCATGAGTGAGCATATGCGGGCATTCGTCGGAAGCATGCGTTCAACGATTTCCGATCTGTCCAAAACCGCAGACTGGCTGAGCCAGCAGTCCATCGACAACGAGCAGGTATCCGAGAATTTAAGTGCTTCCTCCACACAACAGAATGCTGCAGTTGAGGCACTCGATAACGTCGTATCTGAATTAACTGCCGCAGCTGAAGAAGTATCCGCACAGATGGAGCAGCTCGCAGAGCTTATTTCCTCAGCAGCTTCTGAGGGAGAATCCGCCGGCGAGATTATGTCAGACACGGTAGAAGCGACCAAGAATGGAAAAGACTCCATGACGCGTGTCAGCACCGGTATGCATACGATTGAAAGCTCCATGTCAAGCTTAGAGACACAGATCACGAACGCAGTCAATGTCACGAATAAAATCAGCGATATGGTTCGCCTGATCACAGATATTGCAGACGAGACAAACCTGCTTTCCTTAAATGCAAGCATCGAAGCTGCCAGAGCCGGAGAAGCCGGACGAGGATTTGCGGTCGTTGCCGAGCAGATCAGTAATCTGGCTGAAAACAGCAAGAATGCGGCTGAAGAGATCTCCGCACTGACCGATACGATCCAGGAGACAATGGAAGATGCTTCGATGCAGATGCAGAAGAGTGTCTATGAGGTCAATGAGAATGCCATTGCAATCGGAGATACAAAGGATATCTTCGCAGATGTCTATGAGAAGATCATGGGTACCAGCCGTTCAATCCAGCATGTTGTAGAATTGATGCAGGAGGTCGATCAGGTATCCGAGCAGATGAAACAGATTGCAGCGACACAGTTAGATGCGACCGAGCAGATTGCAGAATCCGCACGGGAGATGGCGAGCTGTACCGAACAGTTCAGCACCAACAGCGAGACAGTCGCAGGAAATGCGAAAAATCTGGAAGAAGAAGCGAAGAATCTGGCTGACCGAATGAACCGGTTTAAGTTATAAATTTATATAAAATTTTACTTGACCTAAAGTTAAGTTTAGGTTGTATAGTAGACACAGAAAGGATGAATAAAGATAGTATTCATCCTTTTTTTGCATGAGAAATAAAAAGAAATTTTCAGGAGGAACAAACGTTATGTACATTGAGAAAATCAACGGTCCAGAGGATGTGAAAAAGCTTTCAAACGACGAACTCACAAGCTTAGCTGCTGAGATGCGTCAGGCACTCTTGAAGCGTGCCAGTATCCACGGCGGACATTTCGGTCCAAACTTCGGTATGGTAGAAGCAACGATTGCGTTACACTATGTATTTGAATCTCCGAAGGATAAATTCGTGTTTGATGTATCTCATCAGACCTACCCACACAAGATGCTCACAGGCAGAAAGGACGCGTATCTCTACGAGGATCATTACGACGATGTATCCGGCTACAGCAACCCGGAGGAAAGTGACCATGACCATTTCATAATCGGTCATACCTCAACATCCATCAGCTTAGCATGTGGTCTGGCAAAGGGACGTGACGTGCGAGGCGAGAGCGGAAATGTGATTGCAATCATCGGGGATGGTTCCTTGAGCGGTGGTGAAGCGTTAGAGGGACTTGATTTTGCATCCGAGCTGCAGAGCAACCTGATCATCGTTGTGAACGATAACGATATGTCAATCGCCGAAAATCACGGTGGTCTCTACCAGAACTTAAAGCTCCTGCGCGAGACAAACGGACAGGCGGAATGTAACCTTTTTAAGGCGATGGGACTTGACTATGTGTATGTTCATGAGGGAAATGATATTCAGGCGCTAATCAAGGCGTTTGAGAGCGTCAAGGACAGCACCAAACCAGTTGTGGTACACATCCGTACCTTGAAAGGAAAAGGCTACAAACTCGCCGAAACACACAAGGAAGAGTGGCACTGGCATCTGCCGTTCGATATCGAGACCGGCGAGGTGATCGCTGATTTCGGCGATGAAGATTATTCCAGTGTTACCTGTGACTATCTGATGAAGAAAATGAAGGAAGATCCAAGCGTTGTGACAATCACCTCTGCCACACCGACCGTGATGGGCTTCATGGAAGATAAGCGAAAGGAAGCAGGCAGACAGTTCGTGGACGTCGGAATCGCCGAGGAAACAGCCATAGCACTCGCTTCTGGTATTGCGAAGAACGGCGGCAAGCCAATTTACGGCGTATACAGCACATTTATCCAGAGAACCTACGACCAGTTGTCACAGGATCTGTGTGTAAACGGCAACCCGGCAACAATCCTGACATTTGCTGCGTCTGTCTATGGTATGAACGATATCACACACCTCGGCATCTATGACATCCCTATGATGGCGAATATCCCGGAACTTGTCTACCTCGCACCAACGACAAAGGAAGAATACCTTGCCATGCTAGACTGGAGTATCGCCCAGACAGAGCATCCGGTTGCAATCCGCGTACCAGGCGGCGCATTTATCTCCGACGGTAAGGCTGTCACAAAGGACTTCTCAAAGCTGAATAAATACGAGATCAAAAAGCAGGGCAGCAAGGTCGCTATCATCGGGCTTGGTTCGTTCTACGGACTCGGTATAGACGCAGCCGAAGCACTGAAAGAAGCAACCGGCATCGAAGCAACGATTATCAATCCGTTTTATATTACCGGTATCGATGAGACAATGCTTGAAGACCTGAAGGCAAACCACGATGTCGTTATCACCCTCGAAGATGGCATCTTGGACGGTGGTTTCGGCGAGAAGATTGCACGGTTCTACGGAGCTTCTGATATGAAGGTATTGAACTTTGGTATCAAGAAGGAATTCCTCGACCGTTACAATATAAATGACGTATTAAAGGACAATCATCTGACTGTGGAGCAGATCGTAGATGATGTGAAGGAGTGTCTGTAATGTAAATAGCGATACACGCGGAAAGAGATAATTATTTCTATAGGAATGATTATCTCTTTTTTGTATGAGATATAATTGTTTAGATTGATTATTTGAAGATTTTTCTACAGAATCATTTCGATAAATAAGATCTCTTATATTCATTTCATTGCAAGCGTATATGAAATGAATTATAATAATTTTATCATCGTTTATTGAAAGAAATGGAGAACAACATGGCAGATATCGTCAGAAAACATATCATATTTCACGGAAGCGTGCAGGGTGTCGGCTTCCGATATTATTCCGAACACAAAGCCAATCAGCTCCGTCTTACCGGCTGGGTAAAGAATCTGTATAACGGGGATGTCGAGATGGAAGTGCAGGGATCGGAAACAGCCATTGATGAGCTGATCGCTTTCCTCGCCGGACGTCGCTTTGTCCAGATCACAGGGATGGATGTCAAGAAATTGGATGTGTTAGAAGATGAACGGAGTTTTGGAATTGATTAATCCGTGAATTCAGGACATTACAGAAACTGAAAGGACACACTATGTCATACATAACTACTTACACCGGAAAACATTTTGATCCGGTCAATCCGGATGCATCCCTTCTTTGTATCGAAGATATCGCACATGCATTGTCGCTTTTGTGCCGCGGAAATGGGCACGTACAGACCTTTTTCTCGGTCGGACAGCATTGCATTGCCTGCGCCAAAGAAGCGCAGGCTCGCGGGCTGTCAGCACGTATGGTTCTTGCGTGTCTACTTCATGATGCAAGTGAATGTTACATGTCCGATGTTCCACGTCCATTCAAGCAGACCTTGCCGGAATATAACCGGCTGGAAGATAGGCTGCTTGATATGATTTATACGCATTTTCTTGGAAGTCCGCTTGACGATGCAGAGCAGAAGCTTCTGAAGGAAATCGATAATGCCATGTTGTGGTATGATCTGACCATTTTACTTCACGAGAAGCAAGCTTCTCTGGAGCCACAGATCCATATACAACCAGATTACACGGTAAGACCATTTGCGGAAGTGGAAGAGGAATACCTGCGAATTTACCACTTTTTCTTCCGATTGATATCGTAGATACCCCAGTTACACTCAGAGGCGGCCGGAGAGGACGGATCTTTCCAGAACTCATCGAATGCTTCAAATACGAAGCCAACGATTTCTTCGGATTTCAGATAATCGGCAACTTCCTCCAAGTAGCGCTTCTGATTTGCAACAGACGCATAATCGGCGTGATCATCATGCGCCGTTCTTGTTGCCCAGCCAAGCTCCGTAATGCAGATCTGCTTATCCGGATAGATTGCGCACGCAGACTCGAAGCTTTCCTTTGTTTTCGCAAATGCATCCTCGATTGCAACATCCATATGGTATGGGTAGGTATGAATACCGATGATGTCGACCGCATTGGCGATTGCATCCAGATTCTTCCAGTCAATATCAACCTCACAGAATGCAACCGGCTGTTTTACGGCTGCATGCAGCTTCTTCGCATGTGCCACAAGGCGTTCCTCGGATACCAGATGTCCTACAAATGGAAAGCAGTTTTCGTTTCCAACAGAGACAGCCACGATTTCGTCTGTATATTCATTTGCAAGTGCGATCAATCGATCGAGCTGTGCATCATTGCTTGCTGCATGTGCATTCAGTTCTGCATCACTGAATGTCTGTGGACCTGTGATACATTCTGTAGAATTAATTTCCGCCAATGAATCAATTCCGATCATACACTGAAGCGGAAGTTTCTCCTCTCGGATCACCTGCAGAGCAGTAACGGCATGTGCATTTGGCTCATACATACGGATATAGCCATAGCCGTCTGCCACAAGCAGATGCAGATCTTCGGAGATCTGTTCCTTCGATGGCATTTCTCCGGTTGGACATTGACCTTCCCGGTAACCGGAATAACAGATTGCTTTTTTGTACGGTAATTTCTTCTCAAATGTTTTTCCCATGTTTGATTCTCCTTTGTTTTATTTGTATATAATTTCTTTGTTGTTCTTATTAAACACAAGTATCTTAACATACATTTTTCGGAAAAGAATATCATAGTTTTGTGGTTATTTGCAGATAAATGAAATTGTTTTTTACATTTGATCGATACAGGCATTTTACACATAAATGATTGTGTATATGGTCAGAACAGCAGAAGTCCTTCCATATGTCCGCTTATGAATTTATTCGCAAAACCCAGGTTTTACGAAATTATCTATTGATTTATTATCAAAGTAGTGGTATCCTAGAAATATAGAGAAATCAACGCTTTACAGGCATTTGGAGGTTTTTATCGTATGGCTGATATTACTTATCATGAACAGGAAGAACAACACAATCTGGATTTGATCCGGAATGTGTGCAACGATCTTCCAGACTACGTCAAGCGGTTCGTCCGTGGTGTCCAACAGACAACGTCACCGCGAACCAGATTAGGCTATGTACGTGACATCAAAATATTCTTCGAATATATATGTGAGGTCTATACCGAACATCCTTGTGATACGCCGAAGAATGTCTCTCTTGACGTCCTGTCGTCCATAGATACATTTTTCATTGAGGACTATCTGGATTACCTCCAGAAATACGAAAAGAACGGTCGTATCTACACAAACGGCAAATCTGCGCTCAAACGTAAGCTCTGCGCCCTGAGTGTCCTCTTTAATTACTTATATAAGCACGATATGCTGCAGGAAAATATATTTGATAAGGTGGATCGTCCAAAACTGCCAGAAAAGGCAATTACACGTATGGATGCGGACGAAACTGCAAATTTCCTTGATACCGTTGAATATGGAACCAATCTGACTGACCGCCAGCTCAAATTCCACGAGAAATCCAAAGTACGCGACTTAGCAATCATGACGCTCATGTTATCCACAGGCATCCGTATCTCCGAATGTGTTGGTCTGGACTTGAACGACGTGGATTTCAAGAACACATGTATCCGCGTCACCCGGAAAGGTGGCAAGGAGGCAATCGTCTATTTCAGCGACGAGGCAGTCGAACCATTGCAGGAATATATAGAGGAACGCAAGAAACTCACACCTGCCAAAGGCTCAGAAAATGCACTCTTCCTCTCCTCCCACCACAGTCGAATCAATGTTCGGACGATTCAGAACATGGTCAAGAAGTATTCGCAGATTGCAGTTCCTCTGAAGCATATTACGCCACACAAGCTTCGTAGTACCTATGGCACTGCATTATATCAGGAAACCTCTGATATTTACCTCGTTGCCGATGTCTTAGGGCATTCCGATGTAAATACAACCAGAAAGCACTATGCGGACATGGATGATTACCGCAAACGCCGCGCCAGAAATACCGTGCAACTCCGGGAACATAGCAAAACTCCAGACAACAAATCAAAAAAATAACTATATAAAAAATACCATCAACTTTTACCTAGCTGATGGTATTCAAGTGTTTTTTTACTTTATCTTATCTATGTAGTCAATGATGAAATCGACGGTGTCGTCCTCGCTCATCAGACTACTGTTGATGAATATATCATAGCTTTCCAGTGCACCCCATTTTTTGGAAGTGTAATAGTTATAATACGATGCACGTGCCTTGTCTTCCTTTACAATCTGTGCCTTTGCTTTATCCGGAGTCAGATTAAAACGCTCAGAAACGGTCTTAATACGCTCCTCCAATGGCGCATGTATAAAGATACGAACCAGATTCGTGTTGTGACGCAATGCGTAATCTGCACACCGACCTACAAATACAGATGGTCCTTTATCTGCAAGCTTCTTAATCGTATCATACGTTGCCTGAAATGCCTGTTGGTTCAGATTTGTCTGATAGCCTGCACTTGTGAATCCATAACTATATGGATCAGAAACAAGTGAATACAGGAAACTTCTCGTTGGTTTTTCATCCAGCGATTTCAGGAATTCCTCGCTCAATCCACTTTCCTTGGCCGTCTCATTGATCAGTTCCTTGTCATAGAAGTTCGCGGAAATCTTTTCAGCAAGCTTTCTACCAATGTTACGACCATTACTACCAAACTGTCTACCAATCGTGATAATTGTCTTTGCCATAGATAAGCCCCCTTTACACACCTTGTATAAGTCTTTTTCGACTTATACTGATTATACATTTTTTTGTGCAATTTGTCAAAATATTTTACAGATTTTCGTACTTTTTAGCTATATTGTTGAACTTTTCTATATTGGAATTCACGCGGCTTTCCATCGTCTTATATGTATGGTTGACACGCATCTGCATGACGATATCATTATAGTCATTCTGTGCCAGCACCGGCTCCATGCGGATATACAGATCATCCGGGTGGAATTTCGTCTTCAATGCCCGAAGTGCATCCTTCTCGCCAAGCATCTGCCGGAACTCCTTCGCACGCCCTGTGAAATTCAGTGTTCCGTCAATCAGATTTCCCAAATCATGGCTTGGATAGATCGTAATAAACTGTGCATCCTGCCATTTCTCTGTATTCAGAACCTTTCCTGCACGCATGCCGATCACAATAAACTGGCGGATTCCAAGATCATAGAGCGGTTGGATCGGCTCATTGTCCAACAATCCCCCATCCCGGTATTTCTTCCCATCGATTTCCACTGCCTCATACATAACCGGAAGCGCTGTGGATGCAAGCAGGATCTTCCGGATAGTATCCGTGTCATAGTCTTCGAGTCTGCGGTATTCCACCTGCTCTGGCTGCTGTGTCTCATTTAAGCGGCTGATCGATACATAGATATCACGGGAATCTTCTTTGATCTTCTCCATATCTATATATTTCTCGAACATCGAGAGCATTTCGTTCCGTGAGAAATACATGCGTTTTTCAGCAAGCATGTTCAGATCGATATCAAAGACTGTATCCATATCGATCTCGTTCCACGCCTGATACATCCGTTCCATATCGTTCATCGAATATAACATCGCATTGACAGCGCCGATCGACGCACCGGATATCGCTGTCACATCTTCTAACAGTCCCTGTTCCTGCAACACCTTTAATACACCAACCTGATACGCCCCCTTGCCGCCACCACCGGCAAGCACCAGTCCGATTCCTTTTTCTTCACCCATATACACGTCCTCCATTACTACCTTTTCCAACCCATTTTTCGAATTGTGTTTGCTTTAGTTTACATAATATAATTACTGTTCACTATTATATAATACAAGCTCCGGTCTGATATCGGTTTCCTCGGTCATAATCGAATCCACGATCTGAACTGCATAGCCAACCGCTGCAGTATGACAATCCGGATGTGCCGCCAGATACCGGTCATAATACCCACCGCCATAACCAATCCGGTCACAGCTTTTCGTGAAGACCGCCCCCGGCATCACGATCAGACAAGTACCTTCAAGCTGCTCCGGCTCTAACTGTACCAGACTGTCCGGCTCTAATATATGATACGCGCCCTCAGCAAGCGCAGTCTGTTCATTATATGCATAAAAATTCATGGTGTTCCCATTGACACGCGGCAGATAGATCTGCTTTCCATCCGCACGGAATTCCGGGATATATTGAAATAAATCGACTTCCTTCTGAATCGGTACATAGAGACACAGTACCGATGCTTCTTTATACACAGCAAGCACACGAAGCTTCTCATAGATCTCCTGTGCCGCCTGCTTTTGGTATGCCTCGGAAAGATTCCTGCGCTTTGCAAGAATCTCCTTCCGAAGTGCTTTCTTTGATTCTGAAATTGTCATGTAAACCATTCCTTTATCTACTTTAAGCGGATCTGAATATACTCACTCCGCTTATTCTTCGGTATATCCTTCACATGTGTGATACTTCCATCTGCTTCCTTGATATCAATATTGTCAAGCTGTGCTTTCAGGTTGCGCTTCACACTTGCGATATATGCCTTGCGGAGGGCTGCCTGCTCTGCAAGCTCTGCTTCTGTCAAGCCTTCCACCGTCTTACTTTTTCTTGCTAATTCGTTGATTCTCTGGATATCTGCTTCGTTCATGCGATATTCTCCATTCTATTCTTATTTCTGGTATCCTTTATGCACGATAAAATCAACCGTATCAAAGTCGTCATTCTCATGCGCTAAGAACAGGGTACCCACTGATTTTCCTTCCATCAGATCGTAGATCTGTGTCAGTTTTCCAGCGTCCATGATTGCCATATCTGCACCGGAATCCGTCGCAATCCGCGCAGCCGCAATCTTCGTGGACATGCCGCCTGTACCATAGTTTGTCACGGCATCCTTCGCCATATTCTTCATTGTATCATCGATCGTCTCTACCAGTGTCAGCTTCTTCGCATCTGGATTTTTATGTGGATCATCCGTATAGAATCCATCAATATCCGTAAGCAGGATCAGAAGATCTGCCTTGATCAGATGCGCCACGATTGCGGACATCGTATCATTGTCGCCAAACTCGATTTCCTCTGTCGCCACCGTATCATTCTCATTGACAACCGGAATGACACCCTGTTGTAACAGCTCATTTAATGTATTCTCAGCGTTTCTGCGGCGCTCTGCATCTGTAATTGCATCAAAGGTCAGAAGAACCTGTGCAGCCATATGGTTGTACTCCATGAAAAGCTTCTGGTAGATCATCATAAGCTGTCCCTGTCCAATCGCAGCACACGCCTGCTTCAGGGATACAGTCTTCGGCTTATGACGCAGCCCCAGCATCTCAAATCCGACACCAATTGCACCGGATGATACCAATATTACGTCCTTTCCCTGATTCTTCAAATCACAGATAATGCGCACCAATGTCTCTAACTTCCGATAATCTGCCCCACCGGTTTCTTCATGTATGATGGAAGACGAACCGATCTTTAATACGATTCGCTGTTTATCCTTCAATGCTTCTCTGATTCGTTTCTCGTCCACGTCTTTTCCCTCTTTATTCTACGTTGTTAATGTATTCCGCAACCGCCTCTGCCACTTTAATTCCATCCACCGCCGCGGATGTGATACCGCCTGCATATCCTGCGCCCTCTCCGCACGGAAACAGACCTGCATAGTCGCTTCGATAGGCTTCATCACGCACGATACGCACCGGTGACGATGTCCGGGATTCTATACCGGATAACACCGCGTCCCCGGATGAAAAGCCCTTTAATTTGCGGTCATAGTCCAAAATCCCTTCAATTATAGCATCATTTATATAGGCTGGCAAACAATTATTGAGGTTTGCAAACTGATAGCCGCCACGGATGTTCGGCTTCACACTTTCAAATTCAGTTGAGATGCGATTTGCCTGATAATCTGCAAACCGCTGTACTGGAATTTTCCCCTTTCCTTCTTCATAGGCAAGGCGTTCGTATTTCTTCTGAAATTCCACGCCGGCAAGCACGCCATATTCGGCGAATCCATCCGTTGCAAAATCCTCCGGCGTCACATTCACAACGATGGCTGAATTCGCGTTTTCCTCGTCTCGTCCGTGGTTACTCATACCATTTACCACGCTCTGTCCTTCTCCGGATGATGCATTCACGACAAATCCACCTGGACACATGCAGAAGCTATATACGCTGCGCCCCTTATTTGATCGGTATGTCATCTTATAATCTGCCGCCGGAAGCAGTTTTGCCTGCTCACTCGTCCCATACTGGCTCGCATTGACCATCGCCTGGGAATGCTCAATCCGGAGCCCCATCGCAAAGGATTTTGCTTCCATCGTAACACCTGCCGCCTGTAACATCGCAAACGTATCTCTTGCGCTGTGTCCGATTGCAAGAATACAGGCACGCGTCTCTACCTCGATTGTCTGATTGTTCTGCAGATTCTCGATCGTAAGCGCAAGGCGCGTATCTGATTTATGGGAAATTGCGGTAAGCTGATGGGAGAAATGGATCTCCCCGCCTAGGGAACTGATTTCCTCCCGCATTTTTCGCATCACATGCTTTAACACATCTGTTCCGATATGCGGTTTGTTCAGATAGCCAATCTCCTCTGACGCTCCAAACCGTATAAAATCATGAATAACTGCCTGAATCCGTCCATATTTATCCTTGATACCAGTGTTTAACTTCCCATCCGAGAAGGTTCCTGCACCGCCCTCGCCGAAAGATACATTCGAATTTGCACAGATTGATGACTCTCCCTGCCAGAAGCCCTCGACATCCTTCGTCCGTTCTTCGACACACTTTCCGCGTTCATAAACGACCGGTCTGTATCCGGCACGTGCTAATTGCAGCGCAGCAAAATACCCCGCCGGACCGGCTCCAATGATGATCGGACGATATATGGCTACATCCTCGTTCCTATCCAGATCTCCTCTGCATTGACAAGGAAATACATATTTCTTTTTATTGGTTAACATAATATTTTTATTGTCGATTATTTTAGGTGGAATTTTGGATAGATCTTCCATTTCCACATCCACCGTATAAATATGCAATAAATTTGCCTTATCTCTGGCATCTAATGATTTCCGGATAATCTGATATGTATACGGCTGATTCGTCTTGAGCAGCTTCTGTATTTTCTTTCTCAATGCCGTTGTTTCATCCTTCTGTACCGGAATCTTAATCTGGTTAATTCTTATCATGACATGCTCTCCCTGCCCGTAATCCTGTAAGTAATGCAAACGTCAGATTGTATCCGCCGCAATCTCCGTCGATATCCAGCATTTCTCCTGTTGCATACAATCCCGGATATGACACACATTCCATCGTCTCTGGCTGGATCTCCGTCAGCCGGATTCCACCTGCGGTTACCTGTGCCTGTTCATAATCTTTTAATGCCCGGATATGAAATGGGAATCGTTTGCACAGACGGTAGATTGCCTGTATCTGTGTGTCTGACAATTCATCAAGTGCCTGCTTTGGCTGTTCACATGCTGTCTCTAATATATACATCGCGAGCTTGTCTGGCAAAAATGCATTCAGATATCCATACAGACTCCGGTTCACATTTCTGCTTCCCTGCACAAACACATTCTCTTCTATCTCCGGTAAAAAATCCACATACAGCTTAACACTTGATTCTTCTGATAATATCCTGCCAAGCTCCGAAGATAAATTAAATATCATAATACCAGATAAACCATATTCCGTAATCTGCAATTCACCGGACTGCTTCCATACCGTGTCACCTTCTTCAACCCATGCCGAACATGCCACACGTACGCCTTTTACCGCCTCGGTATTTTCTTCTGTCAAAACAGCACACAGCGCCGGTCTTTGCGGCTCCTGTTTTACGCCCAGCTTCGTTGCAAGCTTTGTGCCATCCGCACAGCCGCCAAGCGATGGATATGATCGTCCACCGCATGCCAGTATCACTTTCCTGGCAATAATCTCATCCTTGCACAGAACATGATATCCATCCTTTTTTGCCTGTATATCTGTCACCGTTTCTGACAGATACGTGGTCACCTGCAATGCCTTTATCCGGTCGGATAACGCCCAAACAACTGCCGATGCCTGCATAGAGACCGGATAATAATACCCATCCACACATCGTGTATATATACCGATCAAATGCAAAAAATCGGACAATTCCCGCACCGGCTGATCACCCATACATGTATGTAGAAATGCCTGATATCCCTCCGAGGCTGAATGATAATGACTATCCTTCATATCTGCATTTGCCAGATTGCATCGTCCATTTCCTGTGGCATATAATTTTTTACCGAGTTTTTTATTTTTATC
Organism: bacterium; assembly: GCA_963631525.1. Classification (GTDB taxonomy): domain Bacteria; phylum Bacillota; class Clostridia; order Lachnospirales; family Lachnospiraceae; genus Coprococcus_C. Next base: position 65,764 of record CAVGQQ010000003.1, on the reverse strand, counting down.
AATGATACAGACGGTGTTTCCGCCTTCCGCAGCCGCGATTGCTGCAGCCATTCCGGCTGCACCACCGCCAACTACGCATACATCATACTGTGTTCTCATTGTTTTCCTCACTGTAAGTTATTTTCTAGGTTGATAACGATTCCAGATACCGATACAGTTCCTTTTTCGAATCAAAATGCACGTTTTTTAAGAGATCCTGATATACACTTGGATGCAATTTCTGCAAAACTGCAGCATCAATATCGGTATATTCATACACCTGCTGTGTGTCTGCCTCATACACGATTACACGACCATTCTGAATCCCTACCAAAAATCCATTTTCTTTCCATTCTGTATCAATAGAAATGGAATCCGCTGCAAGTTCCTGCTTCTGTCCCTCTTTTTCCTGCATACGTTGTTTAAAATATTCATTAGCAAGCAAAAAACATAATGAAAAAATTCCAACAAATAATAGTACATATAAAAATAATTTCTTCATGGCACCAACTCCTTGAAGAAATTATTTCCATATTCGTATTTAATTATTCAAAGATAATCTTGTCCTGCTTTGTCTCATCAAATACTGTTACAAATGTCTTTCCCGGATTCATCTTCAGCTGCTTGCCATCCGCGGTGTAATATTTAAGCACACCATTGTCTGGTCTCCATGTAATCGCCTCATATTCACCATCGGATATATAATAACCTGTTCCAGATTTCTCCCAGTTAATGCTTTGCAATCCATCGCCGATATCTGTGTACTCTACAAACATAACGATCAGGTTCTTGTAACGAAGCTGCTCATTTGTCTGATCATCAATCTGCTCTGTTCCATACTGGAAACGATAATACAGTTTCTCATCGGCATTGTACTCATACCATCTTGTACTGCTGTCATTGTATGCAGTTGTTACCTTATCTGCTGTCTGTCCATTTCCAATCTTCGTATCTTCTGTATTAAATGCAAACATATTCTTTGCCGAAGTTCTATCCGCATTATACTCTGTACGATATCCCGCAGCAGCAATACCTTCCTTCAACTTCTCGCTGTTTGTATAGCAGTTGTGTGGTGCAACTCTTGACTCATCACGATAAAAAGTTGTGGAATCATACAATCCATTCAGGTTATTTGTTCCGCTTGCCTTGATCTGATCTTCTGCAAATGTTGACCAGCCAACATGAGCATAGATTCCATCTAACATATTTGACATCTGTACATAATAATGTCTGGCACTACGAACTGGTCCCAGCTTCTCCAGATTGGAATAATCCTTAAATACACACATATAACGGGTAATACCACCCTCAACAAGCATCTCAAATGTGATATCTGCCTGTGAAATGCCTGACTGTGGCATCGCATCTACAATATTGTTGATCATGATACAAAGTGGTCTCTGGTTCGCAAGACTCTCATCGATCCATTCGCCAGAAAACTCATTGATTACATAGCCTTCCTTTGTAGGTGCAAACTCAATATCTGCATCTGACATCGTTGCAGCCGCTTCCGTTGTGATCGTTGCCTGCTCGGTATCCTCCTCTTTCTTTTTTCCACATCCTGCCAGACAAGATACGGTAAGTGCAGTTGTCAGTGCAAAGATAGACAACTTCTTTAACTTATTCTTCTTCATTGTCTCTCGTATATCCTTTCTTTGTTAATATTTCCTCTTGTAGTTTTTCCATATGCAGACGTTCTGAATCATCAATATGATCATATCCTGCCAGATGCAGCATGCTGTGTGCCGTTAAAAACGCAACTTCCCGTCGTCTGGTATGTCCATATTCCTCCGCCTGCTCAGCAATCCGGTCTACATTTAAAATGATATCACCCAGCATCAGCTCTCCGGTGTCCTGATTGAAATAATCCAGTGGACTGTTCTCACAGAAATCAAATTCACCTGGCACTTCATACTCTATCATTGGAAACGATAAGACATCCGTCGGTGCATCGATATCCCGGTATTCTTTATTGATTGCCTGAATCCCTGCATGATCTGTAAAGATTACATTCACCTCACATTCATATGGACATTTCAGAAAATCCAGAGACGCCTCTATGATATCCTCTACAATGTCCTGATAATGCGCAGGAATTTCTGTATCCAATTCATTCTCAAAAAATACGCTCAATGTATCTCTCCTTTATTGCCTGTTACATTTTATCCCAAATGTATCAGATAATCAAGTTTTATCTTGTACAATTTAATGTTTATTCTGCGGTTGTTTTTTGTCCCGGCTATGTCTGTTTTCATATTCCTCATAGGCATTGACGATCCGCTGGACAAGCGGGTGACGCACGACATCCTCACTTGTAAACCGTATCACAGAGATCTCATCAATATTATGCAGGACACGAAGTGCCACCTCCAGACCGGACTGCGCATCCTTTGGCAGATCCTTCTGCGACAGATCTCCGGTGATGATCGCTTTGGAACCAAATCCGATACGCGTCAGAAACATCTTCATCTGTGCCGGTGTCGTATTCTGTGCTTCATCCAGCACGATATAAGCGTTATCCAAGGTTCGTCCACGCATATAGGCAAGCGGAGCTACTTCGATCAGCCCTTTTTCCATATTTTTCAGAAATGCTTCCGCGCCCATGATCTCATACAATGCATCATAAAGCGGACGCAGATATGGATCAACCTTACTCTGCAGATCCCCCGGCAAAAATCCAAGCTTCTCACCGGCTTCAATCGCCGGTCTTGTCAGAATAATCCGGTTCACTTCATTGTTTTTAAATGCCGTGATTGCCTTCGCCATTGCCAGATATGTTTTTCCGGTTCCTGCCGGACCAACACCAAACACGATCATATCCTTGTCGATGGCTTCCACATATTTTTTCTGTCCCAATGTTTTCGCCTTGACTGGCTTTCCATTTGTCGTATGACAGATAATATTCGAATCATCCGCCGCAAGTGCTGATACAGCTTCCTCTTCCCCTGTCTTAGACAACGATATCGCATAATTCACATTCTGGTCGGTAATCTCTTCGCCCTTATCTGCCAGAGCAACGAGCTGTTCGATCACCGAAACCGCACGCTTGACACTGCCTTCTGAGCCTGTGATACGAAGCTTATCATCCCGTAAAACCACTGCTACATGATATGCCTTTTCCAGATTCTTGATATTGCGGTCGAACTGTCCGAACACCAGTTGAATATGATCCGCAGGCACTGTAATTGTCTCATAATATGCACTCATAACTGTTCCTATTCCTCATTTTCCTGAATCGTCTCGTCCGGAATCACCAACGTCTCCGGCGCACCAATGATTTCCCTTACAACCAGCGTTCCGGATGCAAGGCATTCTCCATCTTTACACTCTATTGTAACATTATTTTCCAGTATTTCCACCCCTTTTTTCTTGAGGCCTGCAATATAAATCTGTAACAGTTGTTCCTGCTTTTTGCGCGCTTCCTCCTCTGTGTATGTCTTTGTCTCATAGACCGGCTGATAATACTTTGTGACAGTTACAGAAAAAGGCAGATAATATGCCTTTCCGATATGAAAGGTATGTGTGGTTGCCACCTGTTCATAGCCATCCACGGACTTCGGCTGATGCAGCGTTTTGACGGTGGTTCCAAGCTGGATCGATATTCCTGTCTTTTTCTTTTTTCCCTGTTTTTTCTCTGTATAATCAAGCGGAAACGCCTGTTGATACTGATATTTCGTTTGTGCGTAGACGATTCCATCTGCCGCCACATAATTCGTCTCAATCAGTTCTTCATATTCATTATAGATGTTTACAACGCCAGTAATTAACACATCCCCTTTTTTCACCTCATCGCCGGGATTGACCAGCTTTGTTCCACTTTTGGCGAGCAGATCAAGCACAACGCCGTCCTTGACTGCCACAATGTTACACGGTGTATCAAACGTCTTTACCTTTTCTTTTTCCACTGTTTCCACAAACCGGACAACCAACCGGGTTCCATCTACATCACACGTAATCCATGCAATCTGGTCATACTGCATCCGGAGTGTTTTTTCCAGTTCTGCAATCGAAATTGCCGCCCGTTTTGTCCCAATCGGCACAAGCGATTCACTGATATACGTCACGATTTCCTCCTCTGTATAGATGGATGTTCCCTCCACATCAATATGCCAGATAAAAAGAGACGAATAAAAAATGATCCCGGCACACACAAGCAGACTGACAACAAACGCCACCCGTTTCCTATACTTTCGCAGAAACGGATACAAGCCTGTCTCTGTTACAATGCTGCAGCTTACCTGACATTTCTCCTGCAGTTTCTGGATAGTCTTCCACGCTTTATATGAGATTGTTGCAAATACCCCGGTCTTATCCATGATCACATCCGTAAACAAAATATCATTATGCTTACAGATGTTCAAAAAGCGTTCCACTTCCCAACCGGTTATATGAATGACACAGCGGTATGCACAGATATCCGACCATTTACGCATGCTTCTCTGCCTCCTCCACCTTCCATCGCACAGCCGCAATATCACCACGAACCGTGATCTCTGCTCCATCGAACGATGCAATCCGAAGTGCATTTCCTTCAATGACGAGCATATTTTTCTTACATCGAAGCAACACTTGCGTCGTATCAAAGCTGACAATCTGTCTGTACCCATCCACATGTACACATGTCTGATCGTAAAAATGCACCTGCGTCATATTCCATCTCCGAACAGCTTTTATTCCCAATATATGCTTGTGGCTCTTTCATTATGATGTATCCAAAAATTTACGCAATAAAAAAGGTGCTACTAAAATAGTAACACCTTAATGTCTGTATTATTTAAACTTGCGCTTTCTAGCTGCCTCAGACTTCTTCTTACGCTTTACGCTTGGCTTCTCGTAATGCTCTCTCTTACGAATCTCCTGCTGAATACCGGCTTTCGCACAGTTTCTCTTGAATCTACGAAGAGCGCTATCTAAAGTCTCATTCTCTTTTACGATTACGTTTGACATACTTCTCTCACCCTCCCTCCAGTTGTAAAATATCTCGTGTTTGTGCGTTTCATAAACAACTGTTTGGGTATTTACCAAATTGCACAAGTTAGATTATAACACATAAATCAAATTCGTCAACCAAAAATTGAAATTTATTGTCACGAATTTACATTTTTCTTATTTCACTTCATCTCTGCTTGAGAAAATGTGATCAATCAAGCCATATTCGAGCGCCTGATCGGCTGTCATCCAATTGTTACGATCGGTATCCCGCTCGATTTCTTCCATAGACTTACCTGTATTGGCACTTAAAATACGATTTAAGCGTTCCTTTGTACGAAGGATATTATCTGTTGCAATCTTCATATCCGTTGCCTGATTGTGTCCCGGAAGACCACCCAATGGCTGATGAATCATAATCTCGGAATTCGGAAGTGCAATTCTCTTGCCCTTTGTACCACCAGCAAGAAGGAATGCTCCCATGCTGGCTGCCATACCAACGCAGATCGTTGATACATCACACTTGATATAATTCATTGTATCATAGATACCAAATCCGGCTGATACAGATCCACCCGGACTGTTGATATAGAGGCTGATATCCTTGGAAGGATCTTCAGACTCCAGAAACAGAAGCTGTGCGATAACCAGACTTGCAGTTGTATCGTTTACTTCATCTGCCAGAAAGATAATTCTCTCCTTTAACAATCTTGAATAAATATCGTAAGCGCGCTCGCCTCGGCTCGTCTGCTCTACGACGGTAGGTACTAATGCCATATTATGTTCCTCACTTTCTATTTATGTTAAAAATCTATGAAAGCTGTGCTTCTGCTTCCTTGATTCCTTCTGCAAGTGCATCCTTGATGCCTGCCGGATTCTTACCACCTGCCTGTGCCATGTTTGGACGGCCACCACCACCGCCACCGACCATCGGTGCAATCTTCTTGATAATATTTCCAGCATGTGCGCCAGCCTTTACTGCGTCATCTGTTGCCATTACGATCAGGTTTACCTTATCTCCCATATCAGAAGCTAAGATGACTACACCTGATGCAATCTTTGTCTTCATCTCATCACCGAGATTACGGAGTGCATTCATATCAACCCCATTTACAGATACTGGAAGTACCTTGTAATCTCCGACAGAAACGACATCAGATAATACATCGCCGACAGCCGCCTTTGCCATCTTATCCTTGAGCTTCTGGTTCTCAGACTGTAACTGCTTGATCTCTGCAAGCATACCCTCGATCTTCTCTACAAGATTTGCCGGCTCTGCCTTTGCAGCAGCACTTGCCTGTTTCAATGTATTCTCTAAGTTATGATAATATGCAAATGCACCGCGGGAAGTAAGTGCCTCAATACGACGGACACCTGCAGCAACACCGGCCTCTGATACGATCTTGAAAGTTGCGATTACACCTGTCTTTTCTACATGTGTACCACCACAAAGCTCGATGGAGAAATCGCCCATATTGACAACTCGTACTGTCTCACCATACTTCTCACCAAAGAGTGCCATCGCGCCTGTCTTCTTTGCTTCCTCCAGTCCCATAACCTTTGTTACAACCGGAAGATCCTCGGCGATCTTCTCATTGACGATTGCCTCTACCTGCTCGATTTCTTCTTTCGAGAGTGCCTGATTATGTGTAAAGTCAAACCGGAGACGATCCTGATCAACATAGGAACCTGCCTGCTCCACATGTCCACCGAGAACCATCTTTAATGCCTTCTGCAGCAAATGTGTTGCAGAATGGTTCATACATGTATGCAGACGCTTATCTGCATCAACAGAAAGCTTTGCAGTATCATGCAGCTTGATCTCGCCATTTTCTACATAACCAATATGTGCGATCTTGCCGCCGACAACCTTGATCGTGTCTTTGACAATGAACTTACCGGTTGCTGTCTCGATCACACCGGCATCGCCACACTGACCACCCATAGTCGCATAAAATGGTGTCTCTTTGACAAGAATGGAACCATTTTCACCTTCAGAAAGGCTGTCTACCACTGCATCTTCGCCTGCGATTGCCACAATCTCAGATTCATGTGTCAGTCTGTCATAACCAACGAACTCGGTTGTGATTGCAACATCGATCTGCTCATAGACGGTCGCATCGGCACCCATATAGTTCGTTGTCTTTCTTGCTTTTCTTGCACGCTCACGCTGTTCCTGCATACAAGCCTTAAATCCTTCCTCATCTGCTGCAAATCCAGACTCTTCCAGAATCTCGACAGTCAGATCAAGTGGGAATCCATAAGTATCGTACAGCTTAAATGCATGCTCACCGGAGAGAGTTTTCTCTCCCTTTGCCTTCATATCTTCGATGTAACCGTTCAGAATAGAAAGTCCCTGATCGATCGTCTTGTTGAAGTTTTCTTCCTCTGTATTTAACGTTGCAAAAATATGCTCCTGTTTTTCAGCAAGCTCTGGATATGCATCCTTGGATACTTCAATCACGGTCTTGGAAAGCTCTGCCAAGAAAGCACCCTTGATTCCAAGCAGTCTGCCATGTCTTGCTGCACGGCGAAGCAGACGGCGAAGCACATAGCCACGACCTTCGTTGGATGGAAGGATACCATCGGATGTCATAAATGTAACCGAACGGATATGGTCTGTGATAACACGGATGCTGACGTCTGTATTTGCGTCTTCCTCGTATGTAACACCTGCCATCTCGCAGACCTTGTCACGGAGTGCCTTGATCGTGTCTACATCGAAGATAGAGTCTACATCCTGTACAACCACTGCCAGACGCTCCAGACCCATACCGGTATCAATGTTCTTCTGCTCAAGCTCTGTATAGTTGTTGTGTCCATCATTATCGAACTGGGTAAATACGTTGTTCCATACTTCCATATAACGGTCGCAGTCACAACCAACTGTACAGCCCGGCTTGCCGCAGCCGTACTTTTCTCCACGGTCATAATAAACCTCAGAACATGGACCACAAGGACCTGCGCCATGCTCCCAGAAGTTATCTTCTTTGCCGAAACGGAAGATACGGTCTTTGTCTACCCCGATCTCCTTGTTCCAGATATCAAACGCCTCATCATCCTCAAGATAAACGGATGGATACAGACGGTTCTTATCGAGTCCGACAACTTCTGTCAAAAACTCCCATGTCCAATGAATTGCATCGTGCTTGAAGTAATCACCAAATGAGAAGTTACCAAGCATCTCAAAGAATGTACCATGTCTGGCTGTCTTACCTACATTCTCGATATCGCCAGTACGAATACATTTCTGACAGGTTGTCACCCTTCTGCGTGGTGGAATCTCCTGTCCTGTAAAATAAGGCTTTAACGGTGCCATACCAGAGTTGATCAAAAGAAGGCTGTTGTCATTATGTGGGATCAGCGAAAAGCTGTTCATCTTCAAATGACCCTTGCTTTCAAAAAACTCCAAAAACATCTTACGCAATTCATTCACGCCGTAATTTTTCACGTCAAATTTCCTCCTGATTTTTCGCATCTTTATTCTTACGGATTTTCTTTCCTACCATAATTCCAAGGCCTGCACACACAAGCATTGACAGGAACTTAATCACATAAACCAGTAACTCACTCCATACATGTATCATAGTTTACCCTCCACTTAGTCATCCTTCAACATATTTTTGAAAAAGCAGCTCCGGCTTCCTGTATGACAGGCAGCTCCAATCTGCTCCACACGTGCAAGAATCGTATCATTATCACAGTCGAGATACAGACTCTTCACATATTGATAATGTCCACTTGTCTCACCTTTTAACCACAGACTCTGTCTGCTCCGGCTAAAATATGTCATAAGTCCGGTCTCTAACGTTTTATTATAAGATGCTTCATTCATATATGCAAGCATCAGTACATCTCCCGTCGCATCATCCTGCACGATTGCCGGAATCAGTCCCGCTTCATTTAACTTAAACTCCGAAAAAGGAATCGCGGCTGTAAGCGGCTTGTAACCAATCTTCTTGTCATCCATTCTTCTGTATCCTCCTGCGTATTCCTATAAGCTTCCCTTGGTTGAAAGCACCTGACCAGAAAGGCGGCTGTCATACTGCGTTGCCTCATCCAATGCCTTTGCAAATGCTTTAAACGCAGCCTCAATGATATGATGGTCATTGGAACCGGCAAGCTGTTTGATATGCAGGTTCATCATTGCGGAATAGGAAACGGCATAGAAGAATTCCTTCACCATCTGCGTATCAAAATATCCAACCTGTGGTGTGGAAAGATCCAGATCATACACCAGATATGGACGTCCTGACAAATCCAGTGCAGAAAGCACCAGTGTCTCATCCATCGGAAGCATGAACGAACCAAACCGTTTGATTCCCTGCTTATCGCCGACCGCTTTTGCAATCGCCTGTCCAAGCACGATTCCGGTATCCTCGATCGTATGGTGGCTGTCCACAAATAAATCCCCGGTCACCTTGCAATTCAGATCGAAAAATCCGTGTTTTGCAAAGCTGATCAGCATATGATCAAAAAATCCAATTCCCGTATCTACCTTTGCATAACCGCTTCCATCCAGATTTAATTCCATCTGAATATCCGTCTCATTTGTTTTTCTTGATACAACGCCTACGCGATTTGCCATATGCGATACCCCCTGTTATTTCTCAAATCGTACCTTGATTGAATTTGCATGTGCAGTCAGATATTCTGCCTCTGCAAAATCAATGATATCCTGATGAACTTCCTCTAACGCTTCTCTGGAGTAGTAAATAATGCTGGACTTCTTAATGAAGTCATCCACAGAAAGCGGGGAGAAGAACTTTGCAGTTCCGTTTGTTGGAAGTACATGGTTTGGTCCGGCGAAATAATCGCCAAGTGGCTCGGAAGAATAGCTTCCAAGGAAGATCGCACCTGCATTCTGAATCCGTGTCATCGTATCAAACGGATTTGCTGTGACAACTTCCAGATGCTCACTTGCGATCTCATTGACCGTGTCGATCGCATCCTGCATCGTATCCGCAACCAGAATATATCCATAATTATCCAATGATTTCTGAATGATATCCTTTCTGGATAATTCCTTAACAAAACCATCGACTTCCTCGCTGACCTTCTTTGCCAGTTCTTCTGAAGTCGTAACAAGAATGGCAGATGCCATCTCATCATGCTCTGCCTGGGAAAGCAGATCTGCGGCTACATATCTTGCATTGGCTGTCTCATCGGCAAGCACCATAATCTCACTTGGACCTGCAACCGAATCGATGCTGACATGTCCAAATACACACCGTTTTGCGAGTGCTACAAAGATATTTCCAGGTCCTACGATCTTGTCTACCTTCGGAATCGATTCAGTTCCATACGCAAGTGCAGCGATCGCCTGTGCACCACCAGCCTTATAAACCTCATCCACACCGGCTTCCTTTGCTGCAACCAGTGTTGTCGGATATACCTTTCCCTCAGCGTTACAAGGCGTTGTCATTACGATCTTGCCAACACCAGCAACCTTTGCCGGGATTACATTCATAAGTACAGAAGAAGGATATGCTGCCTTACCACCCGGTACATATACACCAACCTTTGCAAGTGGTGTTACCTTCTGGCCAAGCAGAGTACCGTTGTTTTCAGAATCAAACCAGCTATACTGCTTCTGTTTCTCATGATAAGTACGGATGTTCACGATTGCCTTCCGGATCGTCTCCAGAAGCTTCGCATCTACCTGTGTATATGCCTCTTCAATCTCTGCCTCTGTCACACGCACATTGTCCGCATTGATCTTCGCATGATCGAATTTCTCGGTATACTCAAATAACGCCGCATCTCTTCTGTCATGAATATCAGAAACAATATTCTTTACGGTCTCCTCGTAGCTTCCGTAATTATCCGGGCTACGCTTTAAGAGATTGGTCAAAATGTCCTTCTTGGTATCTTCTGTCAACTTTACAATACGCATCTTAAAAGCCTCCTTATGTACTACATATACTTACTGCACTATTTCTAGTGAATAATCTCATTTAAATCATTTAACAGCTTCCGGATTCTCTCATGCTCCATCTTGAGACTCACCTGATTGACAACCACACGTGCAGAAAGCGGACAGATCTCTTCCAAAACCTCCAGTCCATTTTCACGCAATGTCGAACCGGTCTCCACGATATCGACGATCACCTCAGACAGATCCACAAGCGGTGCAAGCTCCACCGAACCGTTCAGCTTGATAATCTCAACGGTCTGATTTTTCTTCTCACTAAAATAATTCTTTGCAATATTCGGATATTTACTCGCTACACGGATAATTTCATTTTTGGAAAGCAGTTCCCGTGCAGATGCCGGTCCGCAAACGCACATCCGACACTTGCCAAAGCCAAGATCCATAACCTCATACAGGTTCCGGCCTTCCTCCATGATCGTATCCTTTCCAACCACGCCGATATCCGCAGCACCATACTCCACATAGGTTGGTACATCCGATGCCTTTGCTAAGAAAAAACGGATTTTGTGCTCCTCATTTGTAAAAATCAATTTTCTTGTATCCGGGTCCTTTGCCTCTTCACAGGTGATGCCCATCTGTTCAAACATCGCGAGTGTCTTCTTGGCAAGACGTCCCTTTGCCAGTGCAAATGTTAAATAACGCATAGTCTCTCCTTAATATTCTGTAATCTTGTCCGCAGCCTCAAAGTAACACAATTTTGCAAAATGCATCTTATGTGCATAATCAATATATTCCTGCAGATTATGTCGTCTGGACATCCGGACAAGCTCTACCTTCTGATCTTCCGCACGCAGCTTACATGCATACGCGATTGCTTCCTTCTGGTCTTCCTCCTTGTACAGGACAAGTACATTGGAATAATCAAGTGCAACGTCAATCTTATTTCTGGCGATCGCACTCATCAGATCATCGACATAAATCGCGAATCCAACGGACGGAGCCTTCTTGCCGAACTTCTCCATCAGGTTGTTGTATCGTCCACCCTTGACAATTGCATCACCGGTTCCGTATGTATAACCGCGGAACACGATTCCGGTATAATAATTAAAGCGGTTGATCATGGACAGATCAAAGCTCACATATTTTTCATATCCATAGCTTGTAAGTGCGGTATATACCTTCCGCATACGGGCAATCGCTTCTAATGAAGCTGCATTTGTCACAAGCTTTTCTGCATGGTAAAGCATATCCAGCCCGCCAAACAGACTCTCGAAGCTCTTCAGTGCCGTCTTGCGTTCTTCTGGAATTTCCAGTGTATTCACAAACTCTGTGAGTCCAAAGAAATTCTTTGAATGAATGTATTCCTTGATGCGCTGTTCTGTCTCATCATCCAGACCAGCCTCTTCAATCATGCCCTTGAAGAACTCCACTTCACCGATCTCAATCTGGAACTCCTTTAAGCCCGCTGCAAGCAGACAATGAATCACACAGGCAATAATCTCCGCATCGGCAGCAGAACTGTCATCGTTAATCAATTCTCCACCAATCTGTGTAAACTCAGAAAGCTTTCCCTGATGCTGGTGTGTATTTAAAAATGTATTTCCTGCATAACACAGGCGGATCGGAAGCTGTTCTTCCGGATAATACTTTGCCACGCTCCGGGCAATACTCGGTGTGATATCCGGGCGTAACACCAAAGTGTTATTGTTGCGGTCAAAGAATTTATACATTTCGTTCGAAGCCGCAGACCCCTTATCCATATTGAAAATATCAAAATATTCAAAGCTTGGTGTATCAATATCCTGATAACTGTAAAGCTCTAACACATGATGAATCTGTGAAATCACTTTCTTTTTCTTCTTACACTCGGCATCATAAATATCCCGGACGCCTTCGGGTGTATGTAATAACTTTTCGTTCAAAACCAGCTCTCCTTTTATATCTCATTTCTAACGACATACAAAGTCTAGGATATTATACTGCATTTCTATCGAAAATTCAAAGTTTTTCCAATGTTTTTTCATCCGATAAGAAAAATAGAACATTTGTTTGCATTTTTCTGTATTCTATGCTATCATAAATATAGTTTTTAAATCAAAAGAAAGGGGATATGTTATGGCAAATCGAAAACTGACAGATAAACAGAAAGAAATTCTCGATTATCTGAAAGAATGTATTTTACAAAAAGGGTATCCACCTGCCGTACGCGAGATCTGCGAGGCAGTTCATTTAAAATCTACCTCTTCCGTTCATGCGCATCTGGAATCACTGGAGGAAAAAGGCTATATCCGCAAGGACCCAACCAAGCCACGTGCGATTGAGATCTTAGATGACGAGTTTAACCTCGCCCGCAGAGAGGTTGTCAATGTGCCGATCGTTGGTACCGTTACCTGTGGGGAACCAATCCTTGCTGAACAGAATATTCAGGGGTACTTCCCGATCCCACCAGAGTATCTGCATGCAAACGGAAAAAATACGTTCATGCTGAAGGTCAAGGGTGACAGTATGATCAATGCAGGTATCTTCGATGGCGACTTAGTGATGTGTGAAGAAGCACAGACAGCAAGAAATGCCGAGATGGTCGTTGCTCTGATCAATGATTCCGCAACCGTAAAGACCTACTACAAGGAAGCTGGTTACTACCGGTTACAGCCGGAAAATGATACAATGGACCCGATTATTGTACAGGACGGAGAACTTCAGATTCTCGGAAAAGTTATTGGTCTGTTCCGTACATTCTAGGGACGGTTGCCTGTATAAAGTCAATATCAGTCTCACTACATAAAAAACAGATTCCATGAATATGGAATCTGTTTTTATGTGTCTGTTTTCATATAATCTGCTAACTGAATATAAAATCGCAATAGATCCCGCGCTTATCTTCCTTGCACGTAATAAACCGGTACCGTACACATCTTCCCTCGTTAAAACGTACATAAAAGGACGAATATGGGCTTGCGATCTTGCCCTGTAATTCATGAAAAACTGCCGCCGCACGATCCACGGAAAACGACTCTAATTTCATGTCAATTGCAAACTGTTTGAAATGTTCTGTGACCGAAAAACTCTTAATCTCTTTTATACTATTCACAATATCACAAAGTCTTTGCTGCAGTTCCGGTCCTGATTGTAGCTGAACCTTGCTCATGTATGCATTCATAATCTTATACATAGCAGGTACTCCATTTCTCTCTAGTATTTTTGCTTATCCGGTATACGGTTATGTATCTCTTTGAACTCATCAAAATGCTGGATAAATAATTTGACGACCTTTGGATCAAAGCTCTTTCCAGATAATCGTATAATCTCATCAAACGTATCTTCCAGCGACCAGCCCTTCTTATAATAACGGTCAGAGGTCAGCGCATCGAATACATCACACACCGCCATCAAACGGCTGATATAGGCGATCTCCTCACCCTTCATACCAAGATATCCGGTACCATCCCAGCGCTCATGATGCTCCTTTGCCAGAATACACGCCAGATGCATCAGCTCACCCGGACATTTCTCCAGAAGCGCCTCACCATACAATACATGGTTTTTCATGATCTGGTATTCCTCATCCGTCAGCTTATCTGGCTTGTCCAGAATTTCCTCACTGATCATCAGTTTTCCGATATCATGCATCATCGATGCCGTCGATACCATCTCCACATATTCATCATCAAATCCAGATGCTTTCGCCAATACCCGCATATAGGCAGCAACTCGCTTGATGTGCTCTCCTGTAAACTTCGATTTACTCTCACTGATCTCTGCGAACGAGAAGATAAGTCCTGTCTGGTTATCCTGCATCGTGACCGCCATATTGATCGCCGAGTTGATCATCATGGAATTTCGCTGTACGATGAAATATGCCGCAACTGAAAGTCCAAATACAACCACGATCTGTGGCACTACATAAGCCATCATAACCTCTTCAAATGACTCACATGGAAATCCGATAAATACATCGGAAAACCGGAATGCAAAATAATTGGAACTAACAATCCCGCACGACATCAGAAGCGATGCAAACAGCACCAGCGTCTGGTTATAATAAAGCGATGCCAGAAGGATCGGGAATAACATGATCGGATACGCATACGTCGATAAAAGTGTCAGCATGAGCGTTGCAATCAGACAGACACAGATAATGACGATATGCTTCGTCACAGGTGCATGATCAAATTTTAATATATTGATAATCAGCGTTGGAATCAACGCAATAAAAATTGCAGACGCAAAGAATACGATCAGTACAGATTCATCCATATCCGTACCAAAATAACAATAAACAAATGCAAGCGCAAGAATCGCCACGATCACACGCATGCATCTGGCAGAAATCTGATTAACTTTACTGTAATTATCCTGGATCAGCTTTTCCTTATTATTCAAATTAATATTCCCCCGGTCGTAAAAACTCTCCATCCCTCCAGATATTATCTAAATCATAGAAGGATCTCTCTTTTTCTGAAAATACATGAATAATTATATCATAATAATCCAGCAAAATCCATCCTCCATTTGCATATCCTTCCCGATTTTTCATTTCGGCTCCAGCTTCCCGCATTGCATGCTCCACATTGTTGCACATCGCCTGCACCTGATTGCGGTTCGAGCCGTCTGCAATCACCAGATAATCGCACATGGAAGAGATCTCAGATATCCGGATAACACGGATATCATTTCCCTTTTTATCATCCAGTGCCTTTACAATTGTCTGAAGATATTTATTTTCAATCATACCTTGTCTCCTTACAGTTCCATGTTATGCACGACATAAAAATCATAGGTTTTCTGCGTCATATAGTCCATCTCTGCCGTCGTCTTGTTCAGATAATCCAGCGTGTTCTTCAATATATGGATCACGCAGGCATCCAGATCCGTAAATGCCTCCTTGCGGATTTCCTCCATCTCCGGGAGCATCTTCCGGTTCGGCTCAATATAATCAGCGACAAAGATAATCTTGTCCATCAGTGTCATGTTCGGGCGGCCGGTTGTGTGATACGTGATGGCATCTAAAATCACCTGATCGACCACATCGTATTTGTATCTTGCATAATATGCGCCAAGCTTCGCATGCAGCATATCTGGATTTTTCTCCTCGTATTTGCTGACCGAAAGCCCATGCTTTCTCGCCTTCTCAAGCTTCGTCTTTGTCGGCAGTCCCTTCGCACAGTCATGCAGCAGTCCTGCCACGCGTGCCTTTTCCACATCTTCTCCATGCACCATCGCCAGACAGGCGGCTGTGTACTCGACGCCAAAAGAATGTGTCAATCTGGTCGCACTGATCTTGCCCTTCAATCTTGTTATCATTTTATCTCTTGTCATCATAGCTCTCTTCTCCCAGCCTCCTGCTTATAAAGTGCATGTGCTTCTATATACTGTAATACCCTGTCTGGTACCAATCCCTGTATGGATTCGCCCTTTGCAATATGTGCCCGTATCTCACTTGATGAAACCAGAACCTGCGGCATCTCCACATAGGAGATCCAGAATGCCGGATACTTCGTACAAAACTCACGGATATATGCCTCAATCGTCTCCCGCTGTTCCCCTCTTGCGACAACCAGTATCTCACAGAGATCCGCCAGCCGCTCAAATGCATACCATTTGTGCAGTTGAAACAGAGAATCATCACCGATTACAAATTCGATTGTAAGCTTTGGATACAACTGCTTTAACCGTGTAAATGTATCCACCGTGTATGTGTATCCATCCCGTTTTAATTCAAAGTCGCTGACCGACACCTTCGGGATCTGTGCCATCGCCAGCCGCAGCATATCCAGCCGCATGCTTCCATCCACAATTGCAGCTTCCTCTTTATACGCCGGAATATGGTTCGGCATACAGACAAGCTGCTCTGCCTCCGGCCGTGCTTTTAAAACCGCCTGTGCAATCGCCACATGACCAACATGCACCGGATTAAATGTTCCTCCGAGAATCGCGATCGTATGAAATTGTTCGAATCTCACATCTGCCATCTTATTCTGGGAGAACGATTTTCGGATCTTTCTTTCTCTTCTTATACAACACGATCTTCTTGCCGATGACCTGTACGACCTGACTGTGTGTACGCTCTGCCATCACAGCCGCGATTTCCTTTGGATCATCGAGACAGTTCTTCAACACACCGATCTTCACCAGCTCGCGCTTCTCTAACGCCTCGCTGACTGCTGTGCAGACCTCTGGTGTCAGACTGGATTTTCCAATATTCATGATCGTATCAGCATTCATTGCCAGACTTTTCAGATAAGCTCTCTGCTTACTTGTCATATTCTTTCCTCTTTCCTTTTAACGATTTAACGATAATAATCAAACTCCAGACCATACAATCTTACGGTGTCGCCCTCTTCGATGCCAAGATCTTCGAGCATCTGTAAGATTCCATTGTCCTTCAAGAAACGCTGGAAGAACGCAAAGCCCTTCTCAGACTCCAGATTTGTATAGCCAAGCATCTTCTCGATCCGAGGGCCTTCCACAAGGAATACATGCTCTTCTTCCTCGGACTTTGTCACCTCGAATGGCAGCTCCGGATCATCCATGAACTCAACATCCATCTCTGGTGCAAACTCGATTACCTCATCTGGTGCTTCCTTCACTAATTTATTTACATACCACAGCAGTTCTTCGACACCCTTGCCGGATACTGCTGATATCGGGAATACTTTGATTCCCTTTGGTTCATATTCGTCCTTCAATAACTGGATCACCATCTCGTAATCCTCACCATACAGTGCATCGCACTTATTCGCTGCGATCACCATCGGACGGCTTGCCAGTTCTTCATTGTACTGGCGCAATTCCTTGTTGATTGCCTCGATATCCACGATCGGATCTCTGCCCTCAGTGGATGCTGCATCGACAATGTGGATCAGCACCTTTGTACGCTCGATGTGGCGTAAGAATTCGATTCCAAGGCCAACACCTTCCGATGCCCCCTCGATAATACCCGGAATATCCGCAATTACAAAGCCCTGCTTCTCTCCGAGATCGACCACACCAAGGTTCGGATTGAGTGTCGTGAAATGATAGTTTGCGATCTTCGGTTTTGCATTCGTTACACGGGACAGGAATGTGGATTTACCGACATTCGGGAATCCAACCAGTCCGACATCTGCGATCATCTTAAGCTCCAAGGTTACCCAGAGCTCCTTCGCTGGTTTTCCTGGCTGTGCATACTTCGGTGCCTGCATGACTGATGTCACATACTGACGGTTTCCTTTACCGCCTCTGCCGCCTTTAAGCAGCGTCACAGGCTCTGTCTTGTTCGACATATCCAGTATAACTTTTCCAGTCTCTGCATCCTTTACAACGGTACCTGCCGGAACCTTCAATATAATGTCCTTTCCGTTGGCACCGTGGCAGTTTCGCTTTCCGCCTTCTTCTCCATCCTGTGCCACATATTTACGCACATGGCGGAAATCCGTAAGCGTATTTAATCCGGGATCTACCACGAAGATAACATCGCCGCCATTGCCGCCATCGCCGCCGTCCGGACCGCCATCCGGTACATATAATTCACGACGAAATGACACATGTCCGTCGCCGCCTTTTCCTGATCTTATAAATATTTTCGCTCTATCTGCAAACATGGGACGCCCTCCCTCATAAATACGATTACCAAATTCACTCTTAAATCCAGAAAAAGCCGGGATATAACTCCCGGCTCTTCTAGTGCTTTCTTACTCAGCTGACTCAACAGGGTATACAGAAGCCTGCTTCTTATCTCTACCCTTTCTCTCGAAACGTAAAACACCATCTACAAGTGCAAATAATGTGTCGTCTCCGCCGATACCAACGTTTACACCAGGATGAATCTTAGTTCCACGCTGTCTGAATAAAATATTACCAGCCTTTACAAACTGTCCGTCTGCTCTCTTGGCGCCAAGTCTCTTAGACTCTGAATCTCTACCGTTCTTAGTAGAACCAACACCCTTCTTATGAGCAAAGAACTGTAAATCCATTCTTAACATAGTCGTTACACCTCCTTGTAGTGTACTTGCAAATACTTCTTTCCGTATTCCTTTTCGATATTGGAAAGTCCCATATCCAAGGCACGGATCAATAATTGTCCTTGTTCATCGCTGTCCGATGAAAACTTGAATTTTATGCTTCCGGAAGAATCCTGCTCGCATACACACACATTCTCTGTGAGCGCATCCACCGCATTCACTGTATTGATGACAAGCGCTGATACCGAAGCACAGATAATATCTTTGCCCGCGTTCTCATAGCCTGCATGCCCGCTTACCGAAAATCCCCGGTAAGTCTTGTCCGGATACATATAAAACACTGCCTGTATCATAGTTTCAATTAAGCGTTGATTGCTTCAATCTTAACCTGAGTAAACGGCTGTCTGTGACCCTGCTTCTTATGATAGCCAGTCTTTCTCTTGTACTTGTAAACAACAACCTTCTTGCCCTTACCTTCGCCAAGAACAGTTGCCTTTACAGAAGCGCTCTTGCAAGCATCTCCACAAAGTACATCTTTGTCAGTATTCACTGCAACTACGTCGAATGATACCTCTGAGCCTTCCTCAGCATTAAGCTTCTCTACCTTAATGATATCTCCTTCAGCTACCTTGTACTGCTTTCCGCCTGTTGCTATAATTGCGTACATATGGTTTCCTCCTATTATCATTACTCGCCAGTTTCGGTGCTGCATGATTGCAGACTTGTACCCCACTGTGCGGCACACTCGTATATATTAGCATCTGATTGTATGCTTGTCAACACCAAAAATATAATATTTTGTAATTTTTTATGTTAACCTATTTGATTTCTGAAAATACCTCGTGCAATGCACGTTTTCCTTTTTGTCTTGTCAGTTCGACAAGTCCAAGCCGTGTCATATCCACCACAGTTGTGCGGACTGGATCGGTGCGCACATATTCTGCCAGCCGCTTCATAAGCTCCTGATTGTGTACTTCTTCCTTCATGTTGATGAAATCGATCATCACGATGCCGGAAATGTTACGCAGGCGAAGCTGCCGTGCAATCTCCTTCGCCGCTTCAAGATTGATCTTCAAAAACTGCTCTTCCGCATTTTTCCCTTTGATTGACTTTCCGCTGTTGACATCAATCACTGTCATCGCTTCCGTCGGCTCGATCACCAGATATGCCCCGGACTTTAAATATGCCCGCTTCGAAAGCGTCTTCTCAAGCAGGCTTGTAATCAAATACCGATGCGTCAGTGCATATTCATCCGTATAAAGTGGAATCTCCGGGATTGCTTCTGTCACTTTCGGAATATCGGTCACAATCTCCACATCCTGCAATGCATGCAGACGACGGATATCCTTGATATATTCTACTTCCGTATGATACAGGCAGGTATATTGGGTTGCATATTCGGACTTCTTCATGATCAAATAAAGCAATCTCGCCTGTCCTTCGATCTCACGTTCAATCGCTGCATCGTCCGCATGCTCTGCCTGCGTCCGGATAATGCCGCCGATATCAAGCTTTTTTATCCGTTCGGTCTCTGCCGCATTTCCTTCTGCCCGATAGAGCTGTGCATCTTCCTCTGCGGCAAGCAGCTTCTGCATCAAGGACTTTAATCCCTTTTTTCTGGCATTATCCGCAATCTTGGAAGAAACGCCAACCGGCGCAAAGAGGGTAGTCACCGCATAATCCCCCTGCAACGAGATATCCGTTGTCACCGCATAGCGTTTCGTCTTGATCTTATCGCGCACGACCTGCACCGTCACCAGATCACCAACCTTTAATTTTTCTCCATGGTAATCGTCCATCGACAGATAGCAGCTCTCGCCCTTCTGGATATCCACGAACGCTGCATTGATGTTCGGTGACAGATTCGACACTCTTGCCCGGTAGACATTTCCAAGGATACTGCCATCCTCGTAACACCGGATCTCCATCGCTTTTCCATCCTCGAACAGAATGCCAAGCTTCTTCTTATTCCATTCTGTAAATACAAACTGTTTCATACTCTCTCTTATCTGCATCTAACATCCTGCAGCACATCCATCAAAATCTCGTTCCACTTGCAGAAAGCGGCTGTAACTCCTCTTTCTCGCCCATATACGTTTCCAGCCGGTGAATCCGGTAATCATACCGATTAAATGGCTCGCTCGCTTCATTACACATTGCCTCTACAACAAGCTCCGGCTTTAAGTTATCCTTACTTCCGGACGCAAGCAACATATAGATGCCATCCTTATATTCCCTGACTCCATAGATGAGCGAACGGATATCCGTCAGTTCCTCTTTGGATTTTGTCTTCTTGACGATCTCAACCTTCTCTTTTGCCGCAAATGCAGGCAATGCCCGTAAAAGCGCTGGCATGGTATCATTTTCGCATTCTTCGTTTTTGTAGATATAATAGTCGGACGCGGTCACGATTGCCATCGACGGCTTCGCATTCTCTGGAAGCTCGATGATATCTAATACCTGGATCTCCGGTGGCATCGTCGCATTCAGACGTGCCATCATATCCTCGGTCGTTGTCACACTCTCAAACTCTCCGTCAAAATACTCGCCCTCCGACGTCATACCAAGCGGCATCGGCGCTGCAAAGGAGATCATCTGATGTGGAGAAAATCCCTTGGAATACGAGACATCCAGCTTTGCCCGCCGGATTGCCTTCTGGAAAAACCGCATGATATCCAGATGTCCGATGAAGCGAAGGCATCCAAGCTTGGTGTATTTAATTCTTAGCTTCAAAGCAGACACCTCCTCCATATGTGGCAGAACCACAGCCCGAACACTGCATCCGGCAGTTTCCGGTCGTTTTTCCTTCCTGTGCCTTATGCCACTCCTGTAACAGGAACCGGCGGCTCACACCGACGTCCAAATGCTCCCACGGGAACACTTCATCGTCCGGTCTTTTTCTTGCTGTATAAAATTCAATATCGACATGATGGTTTGCAAATGCATTCTCATAGCGCTGCATCTCAAAAAACTCTGTCCACGCATCGAAGATGCCACCCTGTTCGTACACATCTAAGATTGCCGCACCAAGTCTCCGGTCGCCTCTGGCAAGCACACCCTCCAAAATCGAGATTCCTGCATCGTGATAGGAAAATTTCAGACTCTTCTGGTTTCGCTGTGCGCGGAAGGAATCCTTCACATATCTTGCCCGGCGTGTAAATTCATCCGGCAGGATCATCGGTGCCCACTGGAACGGTGTAAACGGCTTCGGCACAAAATACGACGCTGATGCGTTAATCATGACACGTCCATTTCGTTTCTCCTTCGGTACGGTATCAAAATACACCTCAGAGATACGCTCCGCCAGATCTGCAATTCCATACAGATCCTCATCGGTCTCGGTTGGAAGTCCGAGCATGAAATAAAGCTTGACCTTATCCCAGCCGCCAAGAAACGCCTGTCTGCTTCCCTCTAACAGATTCTCGTCTGTAATTCCTTTGTTAATGACATCACGCAGACGCTGGGTACCCGCCTCCGATGCAAATGTCAGAGAGGACTTCTTGATATCCTGCACCTTGCTCATGACATCAAGGGAAAAGGCATCGATACGCAGCGATGGCAATGACACATTCACATGGTCAGTATCCCGCAATGTGATGAGATAATTAAGCAGCACATCCAGACTCTCATAATCACTGGAGCTTAACGAGCTTAACGAAATCTCCTCGTAGCCGGTATTATCCAGCATTGTCCGGGCGTATTTTTTGAGCATTTCTACATTCTTCTGTCTTGTCGGACGATAGATCATTCCCGCCTGACAGAACCGGCAGCCACGGATACAGCCACGCATGATTTCGAGACAGACACGATCCTGCGTTGCGCGGATATACGGCACAACCGGCTTCATCGGATACGATACATTCTCAAAATCAACGACAACCTGACGTTTTACCTTCGCCGGTACGTCTTCATATTTTGGAACGACCTTCTCAATCGTTCCATCTTCCTGATACGAAACCTCATACATCGATGGCACATAGATGCCTGGAATTGCGGTCGCCTTCCTCAAGAAATCCCCCCGGCTCATGTCCGAATGCTTGTATTGTTTGTACAGGTCAAGCAATGCATCATAGCTTGTCTCACCCTCTCCGATATAGAAAATATCGAAGAAATCCGCCATCGGCTCCGGATTTACCGTACAAGGTCCACCACCGATCACGATCGGATGCTCCTTCGTACGATCCTTCGCAAGCAATGGGATGCCCGCTAAATCAATGACCTGTAATATATTGGTGTAACACATCTCATACTGGATCGTAATTGCAAGCCAGTCAAATTCCGAGATATTCGTCTGTGTCTCCAATGAAAAAAGCGGAATGTGTTCCTTCCGCATGATCGCATCCAAGTCCGGCCACGGGCTATACACACGCTCGCAGTACACGTCCTCTCTGCGGTTAAACATGTCATACAAGATCTGGATTCCCAGATAAGACATGCCAATTTCATAAACATCCGGAAAGCACATGGCGATCCGGACGTCTACATCATTCAGGTTCTTACGAACCATATTTACTTCATTTCCGATATAACGGGCTGGCTTTTCAATCTGCATCAAAACCCGTTCCGGAAGTGCTAATTTCTGTTCCATTCAATTTAACCTTTATTTATATATTAGTTCTTGAAGCTGTGGATTGGCGCTGGAATTCTTCCTCCACGATTGATAAATGCATCGCAGGAATACTGGTTCACCGGCATGATCGGCGCATAACCGAGCAATCCACCAAACTCTGCCTTATCGCCAACTGTCTTTCCGATTACCGGAATAATACGGACAGCCGTTGTCTTCTGGTTTACCATACCAAGTGCCATCTCATCTGCAATAATACCGGAGATTGTAGTTGCCTTTGTATCACCAGGGATTGCAAGCATATCCAGCCCTACAGAGCAGACACATGTCATTGCCTCAAGCTTCTCGATCGTAAGGGCACCTGCCTCTACCGCATCGATCATACGCTGATCCTCGCTGACTGGAATAAATGCACCAGAAAGTCCACCAACATAAGAAGATGCCATAACGCCGCCCTTTTTCACCTGGTCATTCAGCATCGCAAGTGCCGCTGTTGTACCAGGCGCGCCAGAAAACTCCAGACCAATTTCCTCTAAGATCTCACCGACACTGTCGCCAACGGCAGGTGTTGGAGCAAGCGAAAGATCGATAATTCCAAATGGTACACCGAGTCTTGCAGACGCTTCCTTCGCTACAAGCTGACCGACTCTTGTGACCTTAAATGCAGTCTTCTTGATCGTCTCGCAAAGCACCTCAAAATTCTCGCCACGAACCGACTCCAGTGCTGCCTTTACAACACCCGGTCCACTGACGCCGACGTTGATGACACAATCTGCCTCTGTCACACCATGGAATGCCCCCGCCATAAATGGATTGTCATCTGGTGCATTACAGAATACAACGAATTTTGCACAACCGATGGAATCCTCATCCTTCGTAAGCTCTGCGGTCTCTAACACGATCTCACCAATCAGTTTCACTGCATCCATATTGATACCAGTCTTGGTGGATCCGGTATTCACAGAAGAACATACCTTTCCAGTCACTGCCAATGCCTTTGGAATCGAACGGATCAAAAGCTCATCCGCCTTTGTCATGCTCTTGCAGACAAGTGCAGAATATCCACCGATAAAGTTAACACCGACTGTATCGGCTGCACGGTCAAGTGTCTTTGCAATTTCCACGAAATCATCACTTGTCTTGCAGACACTGCCACCGACAAGTGCGATCGGTGTGACAGAAATACGCTTATTTACGATTGGAATACCATATTTCTTAGAGATTTCCTCTCCTGTATAGACCAGATCCTTTGCCTTCGTTGTGATCTTGTTATAGATATTATCACAGGTTTCCTTGAGTGTACCGCCCACACAGTCAAGCAGGCTGATACCCATTGTGATTGTACGAACATCCAGATTCATCTGGGAAATCATTGCATTGGTTTCGATTACTTCATTTATGCTAATCATTTGCTTTCCTCCATCCAATTACAGTCTGTGCATCATATCAAAGATTTCTTCATGCTGCGCCTTGATCTGTACGCCAAGCTCTTCTCCGATTGCTGCAAGCTCCTCAGCAATACGATCATGATCCTTGGATGCAGCTTCTGCATTGACAACCATCATCATGTTGAAATAGCCATCTACGATTGTCTGGGCAATATCAAGGATGTTGATATTGTTCTCGGCAAGGTATACACACACTTTTGCAATAATACCGACTCTGTCTTTTCCTACCACTGTGATAATTGTTTTCTTCATCTTACTCTTCCTCCGTGTATTTAAAATATACTTAAATATCAAGCAGCGCACTGTGTGTATCTCTGTTTGCCACCTGCAAATGAAAATCCCGCACATCCTCTGTGAACGGATTTCCTTCTAACTCCGCCGCTACCGCCGCATAGGCAAGCTCCGGCAAGTTATTTTCCTTTGACAAATGCCCAAGAAAAATAGTTTTTATATGATCATTGAGCACCTCGCGGATCAGCTTTCCGCCCGCCTCGTTGCACAAATGTCCATAACTGCTTAAAATTCGCTGCTTGGTTGAATACGGGTATGGTCCTACCTGCAGCATACGGATATCATGATTTGCTTCAACCAAAAGCGCATCCGCGTCCTTGAGCGCCTGTATCATATATCCATCATAACCACCCATATCGGTCGCGACGGCAATCTTCTTCTCCCCGCACAGCAGGCTGTAACAAACCGGATCGGCTGCATCGTGCCATGTACTGTGTGCCCGGACTTCGATATTGCCTACCATAAACGACTCGTCCGGCTTGATGCTATGGAACAGCCCATAGTCAAGTGTCCCAAGGCTCGTCGTGTATTTGATTTCCTCAAACGTTGCTTCCGTCGCATAGATTGGAATTCCATACGCTCTTGATATTACACCGAGACCGCGTATATGGTCAATATGTTCGTGCGTGATTACGATGCCGTTAATGTCTGCAAATGTCCGATCTACGTCCTGTAACGCATCCTGTATTTTTTTCTTGCTGACTCCGACATCGACTAATATCCCTGTATTTTCACTGCCAACGTAAGTACAGTTTCCACTGCTTCCGCTGGCAATCGTCATCATCTTCATAGTTTATCTCGCGATTCCCTCACTCTCCGGGAATAACACTTTCTTCATTTTTTCTTTTAAAAATGTGGAATCTTTCCATCGTCCCAGCTTCTTTGTGCGCTGCATCATTGCCTCACCAAAAAGCTTCTCCATGAATTTCACAAGGTTCGGCGTGCCAACTGCCCGGATCTTCACCTTGTTTCCTTCAAACTTCAAATCAATTACCTTGTTGGCAACCTCTTCCAGATAATAAAGCCGGATCTTCAGGCCCAAACCAGGCTCTGTGCTCCCTGTAAGCGCACATCCGGCTGCAACCGGAAGCTTCTTTCCACCAATATCTAAGATCTGGTAGATATATGGCTGTGCCGACAGATATCCAAGCCTGATATGATATACCCGTTTTCCATCCCGCACATGCAATATAAGGTATTCCTTTTTGTATGAAATGCCTAGCTGCTCAATACCTGTCATATACAACGAATAAAACATCTGATTTGCATTTGGCAGGATACTCGAAGCATAATCCGTCACATCATAGGTTCTTCCTGCATACGGCTTTATGACACGTTCCATATAAGCTGCAAACATTGGATCAAGCTGCTTTGCATTCTTTTGATACCGTTTTTTGGCAAAGTAATTCTGAACCGTATCACCGATTGCGGCAAGTGGCTTACGGATGAAATTCTCCTCGTCCGCCACAAACTTACAGATTCTTGCAACCAGATGTCCCTCCGGGAATACTTCATAGCCACCTGCAGTGCAGGCAATCACCAGATTCTTTTTCTGATTGATATATACATTTTGTCCAAATACACCATTGAACAGCCATGCGCCATCTTTTAAGCACCAGATCTGATATCCATACCCCTTTGTAAGTGTTGTATCTTCAAACTCCACGTGCGTCTGTGTCGACTCCCGGATCCACGCCCGGCTTAAAAGCTGGATACGTTTTCCATCACGGATGATTGCACCATCATTTAAGTAAAGCTCACCAAGCTTCACCATATCCTGCAAGGAAAGTTTCATACCCCAGCCGCCCCGTTCAATGCCCTTCGGGCAGCAGTCCCATGTGATATTATGGATGCCAAGCGGGCGGAACAGACGGGATTTCAAATAGGCAAGCAGCGAACAACCTGCCCGTTTCGTCACGATTGCCGCAAGCATATAGGTATTTAAACTGTTATACGTGAAATCCGTCCCCGGTGCAAAGCTTACATCACTGCCGATAAATGCTTTGCGCCAGTCCTCTGCGAAATACGAGCTTACCTCGTCGAATTTCACACCGGCTGTCATCGTAAGCAGATGCTGCACCGTCACTTCTTTCATCACTTTCTTTGTAAAAAGACCGGTGTACTCCGGGAAGATATCAACCAGCTTTTCATCCAGCGATAACAGCCCCTCTTCCATCGCCAATCCGACTGCCATAGACGTGACGGATTTACACATGGAGAAAGATACATGTCTGTATTCCGCGCTATATGGTGGCACATAATGCTCTGCCACCAGTTTTCCGTCCTTTAAGATTGCGATTCCGGCAAGCCCTACCTTTTTATCCTCAGACAGTGAATGGATAAAATCATGGACGTTCGGCAGATTGATATTTACCATAAGTGGATTGCAGACTTTTTTATTTCCTGCGGTATAAGCAGGCACAAATTCCTTGCTGTCATTCCCATGATAAATCGGCAGATTCGACTTTTTCGTCGTTACCATATCATAAAAGGAATCCAGTAATTTTAATTTCAAACTGTGTTGTTCCATCGGCAATCCCCCATTTTAGTTATGTAAGTCTTACAAAGCTGCAGGCGTCGATCAGACTATCCTGAAAGCCTTCCGTCTGCGTCAGGTCAATCACCTGAAGCTTCTCCCGATACACTTCAAAATCCCGGCTCAGCGGTCCGTGAATCAGAAGATCTGTGGCACCGGCAAGTGATGTATTTCCAACCACTTCCAGCTTATCCATGAAATCCTGCGGCAACATACCAAGATCAATGGCATCCCGCGCATTCAAATAAAAGCCAAAACCACCGGCAATATATACCTTGTCGATATCTCTTGCATGCAGACCTGCTGTTTTAAGCAGACATTTGATTCCGGCATACACAGCCGCCTTCGCAAGCATGATCGACTGCAGGATTTCCGAATTGATGCTGATTCCGTGAATCACAATACCACCATCCAAAAACTCCTCTGCCAGTGTACCGTTTGCATGAATCTTTTCCAGTCTTCTGCCGAGCGCAATCGCTTCGAGCAGACTGTTGCCATACGCATGCTGTTTTCTTGCACATCCCTCAAATGCTGGTCCGCAGGCGGTACTCGTCGCGAAATACCGCTCGCCATCCTTCAAGACCATCTCGCCATTTGTACCAAGATCTAAGAACATATATCGTTCCGGTACTTCCTCTTTCCGGCTTTTTTCGATATGCATCACGCCCGCAATGACATCGCCGCCAAGAAACGCACTGCTGCATCCAGATAAGAACACATTGCAGTCCTCTTCTATAATCTCCGGATATTCTTCCTCGACAACCGCCATCTGTTCTTTCGTAAATATCTCCTGTCCCAGCACGATCACGCTGCCATGCAGTGTTGTCGGAAACGGAGCCTCACCCATATCTGAAATATCGTACCCAAGCAGAATAGAGATCATCGTCGTATTTCCCGTGATCGCAACAGCATCCAGCTTCACAAGCTCATGTTCCCGCTCGGTATGCTCCACCTGCTTTTTTGTATCTGCAAGCATTTCCTGCAGCAGTTCCACGATCGCCGACACTGCCTGATCGCGCATTTTCACAAGAAAGCTCACATCCCGCTTCACGGTCAAAATCCGATTTATCACGTCGCTGCCATACAGACGCTGGGGATTCTTCGTACTCCGCTGTGCAAGCACGTCTTTTTCCTCCGCATCGATCAGGCAGCTGTCAATCATGGTAGAACCAAGGTCTACCGCCATATATATGTGTCGCATATTAGAAGATCGCCTTCGGTTTCTTCTCGATTGGGCGATATCCCTGCTCAGAAAGTACACGCAGGATCTGCTCCTTATGCTCCGGTCCAAATGCCTCAATCG
Source organism: bacterium (assembly GCA_963631525.1). Classification (GTDB taxonomy): domain Bacteria; phylum Bacillota; class Clostridia; order Lachnospirales; family Lachnospiraceae; genus Coprococcus_C. Next base: position 36,893 of record CAVGQQ010000003.1, on the reverse strand, counting down.
TAATTACAAGTTCCACAGCAGAATTACGGTTGATCGTTACGAACTGGTTGTGCTCAAGCTTGATGATATTTCCGTTTTCTCCGGCAATCACACCTGCAACACGCTGCAGTTCACCCGGCTTATCTGGAAGCAGTACCGATACCGTGAAGATACGGCTTCTTGCAATCAGACCATGCTGTACAACAGAAGAGAATGTAATCACATCCATATTACCGCCACTTAAAATGCTGACAACCTTCTGTCCCTTTGGCTCCAGATGCTTCAGCGCTGCAACGGTAAGCAGACCACTGTTTTCGACAAGCATCTTATGATTCTCTAACATATCTAAGAAGGATACGATCAATTCACTGTCCTCAACTGTGATGATATCATCCAGATTCTCCTTCAGATATGGGAAGATCTTTGTTCCCGGTGTCTTAACGGCAGTACCATCTGCGATCGTATCAACCTTTGGCAATGTTGTTACCTTGTCATTGGCAAGGGATGCCTTGAGGCAGGCTGCTCCTGCTGGCTCCACGCCGATTACCTTGATGTTTGGATTCAGCATCTTGGCAAGTGTCGATACACCTGTGGCGAGTCCGCCACCGCCAACTGGCACTAAGATAATATCAACAAATGGAAGATCCTTTAAGATCTCCATTGCAACGGTACTCTGTCCGGTTGCAACATCCAAATCATCAAATGGATGGATAAATGTATATCCCTTTTCCTCTGCAAGCTTCAATGCATACTGGCAGGCATCATCATAGACATCACCGTACAATACAACCTCGGCACCATACGCCTTTGTACGGTTTACCTTGATCAGGGGTGTGGACGTCGGCATAACGATCGTTGCCTTCACACCATATGCTTTTGCTGCATAAGCGACGCCCTGTGCATGGTTTCCAGCAGATGCCGTGATCAGCCCCTTCTTGCGGTCTGCATCGGACAACGTACTGATCTTATAATAGGCTCCACGAATCTTGTAAGCACCTGTTACCTGCATATTCTCCGGTTTCAAATAAACTTTATTACCGCAGGACTGTGAGAAAAACTCACTCTCAATGAGTCCGGTTGGTTTTGTCACTTTCTTTACGATCTCATACGCCTGCTCAAATTTCTCAAGCGTCAGCTTCTGTTCTGTCTGGGTCTTTTCTGCCATTCTTTTTATCCTTCTTTCCTGTAAGTTTCTTTAAGCAATTTTCTGTTTATTTCATATCGAACAAATCATCGTCCTTCGGGATGTTCTCGATATTCTCATCAACGAGAATCTCCACATCCGAACGCATATCAAAATCCGCGAACAATGCATTTACATAGCTGTTTGGATCAAACTTCTGCAGATCGTCAATCTGCTCGCCGATTCCGATGTATTTGACCGGAACATTGAGTTCCGACTGGATTGCAATCGCAATACCGCCCTTCGCTGTTCCATCCAGCTTCGTAATGATAATACCGTTGATCTCGGTCACGGAGCTGAACTGTCTTGCCTGCTCTAATGCATTCTGTCCCGTCGTGCCATCTAACACGATCAGGGACTCCACATTTGCTTCCGGATACTCTCTTGTGATAATGCGACGCATCTTCGCAAGCTCATCCATCAGGTTCTTCTTGTTGTGCAGACGTCCAGCGGTATCAATCAGCAGGATATCTGTATTCCGGCTTTTCGCTGCTGCAACTGCATCGAAAACAACTGCCGATGGATCGGCACCTTCATTCTGCGCGATGATATCCACGCCGGCACGGTTCGCCCATGTCTTTAACTGGTCGATTGCCGCTGCACGGAATGTATCTGCCGCCGCCATCAGCACCTTCTTGCCACGTGCCTTGTACTGAGCTGCCAGCTTTCCGATGGACGTTGTCTTTCCTACGCCGTTGACGCCGATCACTAACACAACTGTTTTCTTATTCTCGAAATCATACGCCGTCTCATCGACCTGCATCTGATCCCGTATAATGTTGATCACCAGATCCCGGCATGCCTGTGCTTCCTTGATATGTTCTTCCTTGACACGTACCTTCAGGTCTTCCGCGATCCGCTCGGTCGTCTCATAACCCATATCCGACATGACGAGTGTCTCTTCGAGTTCATCATAAAAATCATCATTTAACTCACTTGCCTTAAACAGGTTGTTGAAGCTGTCCGAGATGCTGTTACGCGTCTTTGTAAGTCCTTCCTTTAATCTTGCGAAGAAACCTTTTTTCTGTGGAGCCAGTGCTTCTTCTGGTTCATCTGCTGGTATCTCTGCCATATTCTCGGTATCTGCTGTTTCCGCAGGAGTCTCAGTTTCTTCCTGTATCTGCATTTCTTCTGCCTCTGCAGCAGTTTCCTGTGTCTGCAGTTCCTCTTCTGTAGTTTCCCCTTTTTTCTTCTTGGTAAACCAACCCATATCTTACACCTCCTTAATCATCCAATTCATTCTCTATCATGTTCACCGATACGAGTGTCGAAACGCCCTTTTCCTGCATCGTGATACCATACAGGATATCCGCGGCTTCCATCGTACCTTTACGGTGTGTAATGACGATAAACTGTGTGTCCTTTGTCAGCTTGGACAGATATTTTGCAAACCGCTTGACGTTCGAATCATCAAGTGCCGCCTCAATCTCATCAAGCAGACAGAATGGGGACGGTTTTAAGCTCTGAATTGCAAAGAGCAGGGAAATCGCCGTCAAACTCTTCTCTCCACCGGAAAGCTGCATCATGTTCTGCAGTTTCTTTCCTGGAGGCTGTGCGATGATTTTGATTCCTGTTTCCAGCAAATCTTCCTCATCGACAAGCTCGAGGTCCGCCTTACCTCCGCCGAACAACTCCTTAAATACCTTCGAGAACATGACGCGGATCTCCTTGAATTTCTCCGCAAACTGTTCCCGCATCGCACGGTCAAGCTCTGCAATGATATTTACAAGATTTGCCTCTGCCTTGCAGATATCATCATGCTGTCCCTTTAAGAACTCATACCGTTCGGATACCTGCTTGTAATCTTCGATGGCATTGACATTGACATCACCGAGCTGTTTGATCTTATTCTTCACAGCGGAAATCTCCCGCTTAAGTGATGTGATATCATCGAATCCGGCATCCTTATAATCCAGTGCCAGATTGTAGGTCAGCTCATATTCTTCCCACATGTAATTATTCAGGCTCTCTGCCTGCTCGGACAGCTTCTCGATCGATGCATTGATCTTGAATGCCGACTTGTCCAGTCCGTTGATCTGCTCGGATAACTCCTCCCGCTTGTGGAAGAATTCCTTGTGGCTTTCATTTAAGGCGTCTTTGCCGGAAATCAGTTCTTCCAGCTTCTTCTCCTTGATTACGATCATACGGATGTTCTCGTCAAACTGCTGTTTCAGGCTGTCCGTCCGCTTCGTGAGCGTCGTCACCTCTTCGTTGCCGTTGTTCCGCTTCAGATTCAGCGTCTGCAGGTTCTCCTTTGCCGCCTGTTCCTCCGTTTTGATACGGTGGATATTCTGCATCAGGAACTCATATTGCTGCTGTACTGTATTGAACTCCAGATTCAACTGATTGATCGAATCGGACGCCCCCTGCAGCTTGCCCTTCTCCTCAGTCACTGCCTGTTCGAGCTTCGCAATCTCTGCTTCCAGCTCGTGGATGGCTTCTTCCTGTTTCTGGTTGTTATCCTTTAACTCCTGCTTGTTTGCATTGATTTCATCGATCTGTGTTGCAAGCTCACCATTCTCGCGGTTAATGCTTGCAAATCCACGCTCCACCTCAGACAGCTTTGCCTGTACCTGTTCGAGATTCAGAGTATATGTATTCATACGGATATTCATGTTCTGAATCACCGTATTTAATTCATCTCGGATTCCCTTTTGCTTCTCACGGTCCTCCGTCAGGAATGTAATCTGCTTTTTATGTTCTTCCAACTGCACAGAAAGCTTTGCGATCTGTTCGTCGATTTCTTCCAGCTCGCGCTTCCGTCCAAGCAGATTGGATGTATTTTTAAATGCACCACCGGTCAGCGCACCACCCGGATTGATCAGCTCACCCTCCAGCGTGACGATACGCAGGCTCTGCTTATATTTCTTTGCGAGTGCCATCGCATGGTCGATATGATCGACGACTACGATCCTGCCAAGCAGATGTCCGATAATCGACTGGAATTTCTTGTCATATCCAACTAATTCCGAAGCGGTACCAACGACGCCCGGCTCACGCTTCACATCGTTACTGACACCGGAACGATCGACAATCGACTGAATCGGAAGGAACGTCGCACGTCCAAACCGGTTCTGCTTCAAATACGCAATCATACTCTTGGCTGTCGCATCATCCTCTGTGACAATGTTCTGGATACTTCCACCAAGCGCTGTCTCGATTGCTGTCTCGTAGCGCTTATCTACCTGTATGATATCTGCCACAACGCCGACGATCTTCGGATTCCTCGCCTTCTGTTCCATGACACGGCGGATACTGTTCCCATATCCCTCGTAACGTTCCGTCAGATTACGCAATGCCTCTTTCTTGGATTTCAGACTGACGATCTGGTTACTCGTCTCTGTGACACCGCGCCGGTTTTCTTCGAGCTTCTGGCTGTGATCCGTGATCAGGTTCTGAACCTCCGTAAACTGTCCATTTTTTTCCTGCAATTCACTTTCTAACTCTTTGATTCCAGAGGTAAGCTGCGCTTCCTCCTTCTTCGCCTTTTCCTCTTCGCTCGTATATTCCAGCAGCCGTTTCTTAAGCTCTGTCTTACGAAGGTTGATGTTTTCCAGCATCGTATCGTATCTGCCGACCTTTGCCTTTAACGTACCACCTTCATTCAAATATTCGATAATATCTGCTTTGGCATCCTCGATTGCTTTTTCCTTTGCAGCGATATCCTGTTCCAGATCCTGATACTGTTTTTTCGCCTCATCGAGCACATCGTCTGCCTGATCCAGTTTCTCATCGAGCTGGGATTTCTCCTCATACAATCCGGTGAGATCCGTTTTGTGCTTCTCCAGATTCTTCGTCTCTTTCTCAATCTGTTCGAGCAGTCCCGCATCACTCTGCTGATACGAGAGAATCTGCTGGTTGATTACGTTCATCTCGCCTTCCAGCCGCTGGTTCTGCAGTTTCTTCTCATGAATCTCATTTTTCGACGAATCAATCTTCTCATTATAAGATTCCAGCTGCTGCTCGATGCGCTCATACTCTTCCTTCGCCGCATCGAACTCATCCTTTAAACGGGATGCATCCGTCTCGACGATAGAAAGCTTCTCCTCATAGGATTCCAGCTTTACCTGTGTATCGTCGACATCCAAAAGAAATGCATTGATATCCAGCTTCTTCAGCTCATCCTTGAAAATCAGATACTTCCGTGCTGTCTCTGACTGCTCCTTCAAAGGACCGACCTGTTTTTCCAGCTCACCGAGAATATCCTTTACACGGGAGAGATTTGCCCGCTCAGTTTCCAGAGACTTCTCCGTTGCCGCCTTATTCTTCTTGTACTTTACAATTCCTGCCGCCTCATCGAACAGCTCCCGGCGTTCCTCCGGCTTTCCAGACAGAATCCGCTCGATCTGTCCCTGTCCAATGATCGAATACCCCTCTTTACCGATACCGGTATCGAAGAACAATGCATTGACATCTTTCAGACGGCTGACCACGCCGTTGATCAGATACTCACTCTCGCCGGAACGATAGACACGTCTTGCAACCGTTACCTCGTTGTAATCAATCGGCAGACTGTGATCGCTGTTATCGAGTGTGATTGCCACATACGCCGAGCCCTGCGGTTTCCGAAGCTCTGTACCGGAGAAAATAACATCCTCCATCTTCGAACCACGCAGCTGCTTTGCACTCTGTTCACCAAGTACCCAGCGCACGGCATCGCCGACATTACTCTTTCCAGAGCCGTTCGGTCCAACGATACCGGTGATACCATTGTTGAATTTGAAAATAATTTTATTCGCAAAGGACTTAAATCCATATATTTCAATGCTTTTTAAATACATACGTTACCTTACCTTTTTCCAGTCGGCTGATGCAGCAGCTCTAACGTCTCAAACGCTGCATACTGCTCCGCTGTTTTCTTTGAATGTGCCACCTTCCGTGCCATCTCCTTGCCATCTAGCACAACGCGCACGGTAAACTGCTTGTTATGGTCAGGACCTTCCTCTGCCAGCAGTTCATATTTGAGGTTGATCTTGTGCTTCTGCACATACTCCTGCAGCTTGGACTTTGCATCATGAAAACGCTGCTTATGCTCAATATCCTGTAGCAGGAAACGCTCCACATACGCCGTTGCACTCTCCATGCCGCCATCCAGATAGATTGCACCAAGCACGGACTCAAACATATCACACAAGATAGAATCCCGGTTGGCACCGCCCGTCTGTCTCTCTCCCTTACTGAACCGGGCAAACTCGCCAAACCGCAAATCACGCGAAATCTTGGACAACGTGAACTCACAGACAAGACTTGAACGAAGCTTCGACAGATCGCCCTCCGGCATCGTCTGATAATTTTCAAACAGATACTTGCTCACGATAAACTCCAGAATCGCGTCGCCGAGAAACTCGTACCGTTCATACGACATATAACGTCCAACCATTTTCTCGTTGACGAAGGACTTGTGTGTGATTGCTGTCTCCAAATGTTTGATATCCTGAAAGGTATATCCGATCAGTGCTTCCAGCTCACTGAGTGATCCTTCATTCTCCATTTTAGTTCTCCCCTTTGTTTTCTTCCTCTACAAATGTACGAATGATCTGATTGGTAACATCCTTCTTCACAAAGTTACGACACTGTTCGATGGCAGAACGCACCTCTGTATCCTTGCTGTTACCATGTATTTTTACAACCAAACCTTTTAAGCCGAGCAACGGTGCACCGCCCTTGTCATCCGCCATATACCGCTTAAATGTTTTCTTGATCGGCTTGTAGATCAGTGCACCACCGATCTTCGTCTTGACACTACTCTTTAATGTATCTTTGATCTCTGCCATAAACATTTTGCCTAGTCCCTCAAAGAATTTGAGCAGGACATTTCCGACAAATGCCTCACAGACTAACACATCCGCTGGTCCGTTCGGGATATCCCGGGATTCCACACTGCCGATAAAGTTGATATCCTTACATTCACGCAGCAACGGAATCGTGGATTTCACAAGCTCATTTCCTTTTTCATCCTCTGCACCGATATTGATAATACCAACTCGCGGATTCTCGATACCTTCAATGTTCTTCATATAGATGGAACCCATCTTTGCAAACTGCACCAGATTCTCTGGTTTTGCATCAACATTTGCGCCACAGTCGATCAGCAGCGAAGAACCGTACCGGTGTGGAATCAGCGGTGCTAATGGTGTCCGCTTTACGCCCTTGGCTCTGCCAACAAGGAACTGACCACCGGCAAGCAGTGCACCGGAATTACCACCGGAAATACAGGCAGCCGCTTTTCCTTCCTTCACAGCATTCAATGCCAATACCATCGAAGAATTCTTCTTACGGCGGATTGCATCCACCGGTGCATCGTGACAGGTAATCTCCTCGGTTGCATTGATGATCTCGATCCGTGTCTTATCGCATCCATACTGATCAATATACGTTTTTAATTCATCTTCTTTTCCAGTTACGATAAAGGAAAGGTCATCATACTGATCCATCGCCTCCGCAATGCCCTGTATAAAATATGCGCTTCCGTTATCCGTACCCATTGTATCAATCGCTATTACAATATTTTCCATTCTTTATCTGAACCCTTCCTTGTTATACAACATGATAGACCACATAATCCTATATATTATAGTTGTATCCTTTTCTTTCGTCAAGAAATCAAGGCACAAAAAAAGACTTTTCAACGAGAACCTCTCGATGAAAAGTCTTTTTCTTTCATTTCAGTGAATTACTCAGCAGAGATGATTTCTTTCTTATTATAGGAACCGCAAGCCTTGCATACTCTGTGTGGCATCATAAGCGCTCCACACTTGCTACACTTTACCAAGCCAGGAACTGTCATCTTCCAGTTTGCTCTACGCTTGTCACGTCTTGCTTTTGAACTTTTATTCTTAGGACAAATGGACATCCTTACACCTCCTTCAAGAATACACTTAAAATCACACTTTGCTCATTATACAAACAAATCTATCTGATGTCAACGGTATTTTTCATTTTTTGATAAAATATTTATTTTGTAAGAGCCACCGTCTCTCTTGCAATCGCAAGCTCTTCGTTTGTCGGTACGACATACACTGGTACCTTGGAATTCTCTGTTGAGATCTTTACCTCTTCTCCGCGGAGCATATTTGCTTCGTCATCAATCTCCACACCTAAGTATCCAAGATGGCTGCATGTATCCTTTCTTACCTTTGGATCGTTCTCACCGACACCGGCTGTAAATACGATTGCATCCACACCATTCATCGCTGCCACATAGCCGCCAATAAACTTCGCTGCCTGATAAGTAAATACATTCATTGCGATCTCACAGCGCTTATCACCCTCGGCGATTCCCTTGTTTAAGTCACGGAAATCACTGGACTTTCCAGAGATGCCATAGACACCAGACTCCTTGTTGAGCATGCTGATGATCTCTGCGAGGGTCTTTCCTTCTTTGTTCGCAATATATTCGATGATCGCCGGATCAATGTTTCCACTTCTTGTTCCCATCGTGATACCTTCGAGTGGCGTAAGTCCCATTGTTGTATCAATCGACTTTCCTCCCTCGACTGCACAGATGCTCGCGCCACCGCCAAGATGACATACGATGATCTTCGTATCTTTGATATCTTTGCCAAGCAACTCGGCTGTACGCTTGGATACAAAGCTGTGGCTCGTTCCGTGGAAACCATAACGGCGAACCTTGTATTTCTCATAATACTCATATGGAATACCATATGTATATGCATAATCCGGCATAGTCTGATGAAATGCCGTATCAAAGACTGCAACCTGTGGAACACCCGGCATCAATTCCTGACATGCACGGATACCGATCAGATTCGCTGGGTTGTGAAGTGGAGCTAAATCACAGCACTCCTCAATCGCTGCAAGCACTTCGTCATTGATCAGAACCGCAGAAGAAAACTTCTCGCCGCCATGTACAACACGATGACCAACGGCTGCAATCTCATCCAGATTTTTGATCGCACCAAGATTTTCATCTAACAGATACTGCAGCACAAGCTTTACAGCTGCGCTGTGATCCGGCATCGGTGCCTCGATCTGTATCTTCTCTTTTCCGGTTGCCTGATGTGTCAGGGAACCATCCAGTTTGATTCTCTCGCAAATACCTTTTGCTAATACCTGCTCAGACTCAGAATCAATCAGCTGATACTTGAGTGATGAGCTTCCGCAATTTATAACTAATACCTTCATATATCCACACTTTCTCTATCTTTCTACCTGTTATTTATCAAGTGCCTGTGCCTGAACGGCTGTAATCGCAACGACACCAACGATATCATCTGCCGAGCATCCTCTGGACAGATCGTTGACCGGCTTTGCGATACCCTGTGTGATTGGGCCATATGCATCTGCCTTTGCGAGGCGCTGTACAAGTTTGTATCCGATATTTCCGGCATCCAGATCCGGAAAGATCAATACGTTTGCTTTTCCAGCTACATCGCTGCCCGGTGCCTTGGAAGCAGCTACTTCCGGTACGATCGCTGCATCACTCTGCAGTTCGCCATCACACTTCAAATCCGGGCATTCCTCATTGACGATCTTACATGCCTCGATCACCTTATCAATCTCTGGATGGTGCGCACTGCCCTTCGTCGAATGTGACAACATCGCTACAATCGGCTCTGCCTCTACCAAAAGCTCGAATGACTTTGCAGAGCTCTCTGCGATCGCTGCAAGCTCTCTTGCATCCGGGAACTGATTTAATCCTGCATCTGAGAAAATAAATGTTCCATGCTCACCCATCTCGCAGTTTGGTACGACTACTAAGAAGAACGCAGATACCAGCTTTGTATCTGGTGCAGTCTTCAAGATCTGCAATGCTGCACGCAATACATTTGCAGAAGAATTCACAGCTCCTGCAACCATACCGTCTGCATCACCAGCTTTTACCATAATACAGCCAAAATACAATACGTTCGTCAAAAGCAGTTCCTTCGCTTCTTCCGGTGTCATACCTTTCTTCTTACGAAGTTCCACCAGAATCGCTACATAATCGTTTAACTTATCGCAGTCATACGGATCGACGAATTTCGCATCTGTCAGATCCAGTCCATCCGCTTTCTTTATAATCGTCTGTTTATCACCAACTAAGATGATATTGGCAATTTCTTCCTGCAAGATCTTATGTGCAGCCTCTAATGTACGCATATCCGCAGTTTCCGGTAATACAATTGTCTTCTTGTTTTGTTTTGCTCTTTTTTTAATTGAATCAATAAATGCCACTGTTCTTCTCCTCTGCTTTTATAGTTTCAACTCACATCTTTCTACATTATAAACAAATCGAGGTTTGTATACAACCAAAAATCTGTAAATAAATGTCTTTTTTCCAATACAATTTCACCCTTTGTTTCAGAATCTCAAGATTGCATATCATCCACTGCCGGATTGTCTACCACCAGTCTGCCACGGCCATGCTTTTTGCCATAGTACATAGACTTATCCGCACGGTTTACAAGGATATTTGTATCCTTACAGATCGTCGGATATGCAGATAAACCAATACATACATTAACCGTGATTTCCTTGTCATCATACTGCACGATCGTCGTCTGGATCTCCTTATGCATTTCCTCTAAGATCGGCAATGCCTGCGTCTCGTCGTAACCCGGTAATACAAGCAGGAATTCCTCGCCGCCATACCGGCAGGCAAATCCCCCATATACCCTTGCAAATTTATCGTCAATGGATGCCACCATCTTGATAACCTTATCTCCTGCAAGATGTCCATATGTATCATTGATATTCTTGAACTTATCAATATCAAACAATGCCACAGATAATGGCTGTTGTTTCTTCGTCGCTTCCTCTGCCGCCGCTGCAAACAACTGTCCGAAGTAGGCACGGTTGTAAATCTGTGTCAGACCATCCTTGCGCGCCATATCCTGTGTCTGCAGATACAGTTTTGTACTTTTGACTGATACATTATATTCTACTAAGCAGGTTTCATAGTACGAGATTCCTTTCTCGAAGAAATTCTCCTCATCAGATGCGATCAGCATCATACCATACTGCTTGTTATCATCAATCATTGCAAGCTTTACCAGACTCTTGATGCTTGTCTCACCAACAAAGCGCAGCTCCTTTAATTCATCGCCGACGAGCAGTTCTGTTGTCTTCCGGCTTTCTGCAAAATCTGTATAAATTTTCTCAAAATCCTTGCGCAGACGACGTTCCATCGAAGCATAGTCCGTCCGGATAATACAGATTCCGCGGTTATCCGAATTGAACGCACCATCCATGTACACTGCGCAAAGCTTCGGATTCTTTACATCCATGATTGCATCGACAATCACATTGATATTTTTGTTGATATCAAACGAAGAAGCCATATACCGCATGATTTCCGTCTGGGATTCGATCTCCCGGTTTGCCTGTTCCAGATCATTTACCACGCGCGCCAGCTCAATCTTCTGGTAATTCACACGTTCATTTACAGTCTTTACTTTTTCCTGATACTCTTCGAGCTTTGCATTCTTATCCTGTATATCATTTCGTTCCAATACAAGCTGGGTATAATACGCCTCATATGCATCGTTCGAATACTCCAGAAGCTCTGTCACGAACAACAATGTCACAACAAAGATGGCAAGCACCAGCACATAACAGAACCAGAATGTCTCTTTCCGGAACTGTAATGACAGACACAGATTGATAAACATCGGTATAAGCAGCATCATCTTGCGGACTAAAATCGTTCCCTTATCATAATGCGAGCCAAGAATAATAAATTCCAGTACAAGCAGAAACAGGATCATAAACATGCCGACAAGCAATACGCCCTCATATGGAACGAATGACACAAAAATACTGTATGTACTGATCTCAATCAACCGGAAGGTCGTCAAAAACTTCATGTTTTTGAACACGCCCATGTGGTAAAACACACTGTCAAGCAGTGCAAATACAAACACGACCGCCGCAAATGTCACGCAGACCGGCGTGTTATCGGTAAACTTCATGACGCATGACAACACGGTAAGCAAAACCATAAAAATATAAAAGATCTTATGATATACTGTGTAATTTTTAATGAGCTTTTCCGTAATATCCTGCATGTCTAGTTCTCCCAATAAATATCAATCACAGCCCCTTCATCGATCGGCTGTATAAATTCTGCATGTATACCATTTACATTTGTGACAAGGCGCTTTCCACGCATCGTAGAAAGATCAAACGGATATACATCCAGAATATCCACAAATGTATAGCTCTGTTTTCCTGTCAGAGTCACAGGTGTTTTATTGACCACAACCGTGATTGCCCGGCTTGCCACTGGTGCTGGCTGTGGCTGCAATGTCACATTCTGTTCCACCACTGTTTTTCCGGTTTCTTCCGTCACAGGTTCTGTGACAGCTGCTTCCTCTGCAGCTTCCACAATCTCATCGTCCGGAATGATTGGTGTCTCTTCCTTCCGTGTAACAAATTCTACTTCAAAATTCTCATAGATCTTCTCATCTTCATCGGCGATCTGATGGTTCACATACGCATAAAAATCCGTCGTCAGATCCATAAATGTACGCAACTGTCCCACGGTATAATAATTGCGCATACAGACATCGTCGCCGTCCTGAATCTGGTACATGGACGACGTAGATTCACCATTTACCGTTGCAAATTTCGGACAGGATACCTCGTTTCCATTCACCTTGAAAGTCAACATACCTGCATATTCCGGAAGTGTTGATAACTCAATCTCCGCAGATTTTCCCTTTGTGGACGGCTGAATCCGGATGTTATCATTTGCTTCGATCTCAGCATTCATGCCAGCAGGTTTTCCATTCTGGGTAATCACCGCAGCTTCCCCACTGTACCCACGCACAATCCGTGTTTTTTCATTTATCTTAAACGTAATATCTTCGCCCCGTTTCGGGAAGATATCCTCGTTTGGAATGCCATATTGGACTGCCGCATCAAAGATCGTCAGCTTGTCGTTGTTATATAACTTCACACGCTCGCCATTCACATTGACGAAGATGAAGTTGTTCTTCTGGTCAAAGAAGTTCAGGCAGATACCGATTGGCGTCACATAAAGCGGATCTTTCTTGATACCTTCCACCTGAAAATCAATCGTATTCATCACTTCTTCGCCGCGCAGTGCCACACGCTCCGACGGAAGGCCCAGATCTTCCGCCAGTGTATCCGTAAATCCCGGCAGCTTGCCGCCACCGCCGACTACAAACACCGCACTGACACTTGTTCCTCCGTTCAATTCGATGATCTTATCCGCGATCTTCTTCGAGATTCCCTCTTTTACCTCCTCGGTCGTCTGATAGATTTCCTCTGGAGTGATCTTGTGGGAGATTCCCATGATATCTTTGTATGTAATTGATTTCCGGCGCGCGCTGACTGTCTTTAACTTCTCTGCGGTCTGGAAATCAATCAGATATTTCTTTACCAGTGCCTCGGTCAGCTCGTCTCCGGCTGCCGGGATCATACCATACGCGATCACACTGCCATCCTTTGTGATACAGATATCTGATGTACCAGCTCCAATATCAATGAGCGCAATATTCAAAAGGCGGTACTGCTCCGGAATCGCCACCGTCATCGCCGCGATTGGCTCCAGAGTAAGGTTCGTCACATACAGTCCAGCCTGCTCCACTGCCGCATACAGGCTGTCCACAACCTCTTCCGGGAGAAATGTTGCAAGCACATCTGCCGCAATCTTCGTTCCCTTGTGTCCTTCCAGATTCGTGATCTCGTAATTATTCAGGAAATATTTCACAACGGTATAGCCGACGCAGAAATATTTCGTTGTCTCATGACTCTCATTTAATTCCTGCAGGATCTCATTGTGCGCCTGCTCCACACCAATCAGATCGATCGAATGGATATATTCCTGTGTAATAACTGTATTCTCGGAAAACTCGTATTCCCCGTGTCCGATCGCAGTTTTTAAGACACGACCAGCCGCCGCAATACAGACATCATGCAGCTTGCGTCCGCCTAACTGTTTCTCTAACTGTTGTTTTACCTCGACAATATCCTGACTGACCTTCGCAATATCATGGATTTGTCCGTCGATCATCGAACGGGTATCATGGTATTTGACGGCCATCGCAACTACATGAAACCGCTCCTGTTCTCTGTATCCGACTGTACCGACGATACTTCGCGTACCGATGTCCAGTCCAAATATTAAAGGTTCCGGATATTTCACTGTTGCCACGCCTGTTTCCTCCTGAAATTAGTCTGTTTTCCCATGATTAGTTAAAATTATAGCATCTCCAAGTAAGATATTCAACCTATCTTTTAGTTGTTTTGATGAATTTTCATAGTCTAATTGATTATTTATAGTGAAATCTGCATATTTTCTATAATACGATTCCGGTTCCTGACTGCGGAACATGGCGCGGCAACGTTCCTCGGTATAGCCGCGCTGTTTCATCAGCCGTTTGATTCGTGTCTCCTCATCGACATAGATATACCAGATTTCATCGCAGATTTCCTTATATCCATCCTGGATCAGAAGTGCCGCCTCGATCACATAGAGTTTCACACTCTGCTTCCGCTTCTCCTCGATGTCATTCCGAATCCAGGTTTTCACTGCCGGATGGGTAAGCGCATTCAACTGAGCAAGCTTCTCTTTGTCCGCAAATACGATCTGTGCAAACTTCGCCCGGTCAATCGCATATGGTGCCTCCGGCTGCAGAATCTCCGTGCCAAACGCTTCCACAACCGCCTGATATACCGTCTGTCCCGGCTCCATCAGCGTATGTGCAAGCTTATCGGTCTCCACAATATACGCGCCATACAGACTGGACAGATCATATAATATTTTACTTTTTCCGGAACCAACGCCTCCGGTAATTCCCAATATCAGCATTCTGAATCTCCCATTACTTCGCATCATACCAGCTGTTTCCGACATTTGCATCTACGAGAAGCGGCACGGAAAGCTCTGCCGCATGCATCATTTCTTCCACAAGAAGCTTCTGTACCGTCTCTAACTCTTCCTTTTTGGTCTCAATGATCAGCTCATCGTGGATCTGAAGTACAAGCTTTGACTGTAACTGTTCTTCTTTGAGCCGGCGATTGACGCGTACCATCGCGATCTTGATGATATCCGCCGCGGTTCCCTGTACCGGCGCATTCATCGCCGCACGCTCGCCAAAACTCCGTGTCATAAAGTTGGAGGAAGCAAGCTCTGGAATCGGACGTCTCCGTCCAAACATCGTGACAGTATAGCCGTTTTTCTTCGCATCCTCCACCGTGCGGTCTAAGAATTCCTTGACCTTTCCGTAGGTCGCAAAATATTTCTCGATATACCCTTCCGCTTCCTTTCTGGAGATATCGAGATCCTGTCCCAATCCAAACGAGCTGATGCCGTAAACAATTCCGAAATTTACTGCCTTTGCCTTCCGGCGAAGGGTGCTGTCCACCTGATCGAGTGGCACATCAAACACCTGTGATGCCGTAATCGCATGGATATCCTCATCCGCCTGATATGCCGCAATCAAAGCCGCATCCCCGGACATATGCGCGAGCACACGCAGCTCGATCTGGGAGTAATCGGCATCGACAAACACCGATCCTTCCTCCGGGATAAATACCTTCCGGATTTCCCTGCCAAGCGGCATACGTGTCGGGATATTCTGCAGATTCGGATCTGCCGAACTGATACGTCCCGTCACGGTCACTGTCTGATGGAACTTGCCATGAATCCTTCCATCTGCCCGGATATAACCAGCCAAGCCCTCTGCATAGGTGGAGTTCAGTTTCGTGAGCTGACGGTATTCTAAGATCTTCGGTATGATCGGATGTGCATTCGTAAGCTTCTCTAACACTTCCGCGCTTGTCGAATACCCGGTCTTTGTTTTCTTTCCGTTCTTTAATCCAAGCTTCTCGAACAAAATCTCGCCAAGCTTCTTCGGAGAATTGATGTTGAATTCTTCTCCCGCCATCGTATGAATCTCTGCGGTAAGCTCCTCAATCCGTGTGCGGAGCTTTTCTCCATACTGATGCAGCGCCTCACCATCGACACGGATACCATTTTTCTCCATCTCATATAACGCATACAGACACGGAAGCTCCATCTCATCATAGAGTGCTTCCATTCCTGTCTGTTTTAATTTTTCTCGCAAAACTGCCTTTATCTTATATGGCACGATTGCCTGATATCCCATCCATTTTTGCAGCTTTTCATCTTCAAACGAGAAATATCCAAGCTTCTCCTTGCCAAGCACTTCCTTCTCTGCCGGCAGCGTCACATCCAGATACACCTTTGCAAGTGTATCGTATTCATATTCAGACTGGTTTGGCTGCAACAGATATGCCGCAAGTCCGGCATCAAAAACCGCATCCTCCTCATGGAAATCCAGAAACGGAAGCAGCTTCTTCACATGCATGCATGCTAACTGCACCTGATAATCCCGGCTCAATGCAAGGAGATTATCTGCGACCATCGCCTCTGTGATAAACATCATAAACCGGATCAGATACACATGTTCCAGATCCATGCAGACTGCAACGCCAAGTGCTTCCTCGTCCTGCATGATCCACGCAAAGGAAACCTCTTTTGCCTTCTGCAGCTTCGCAAGCAAAGCATTGTAGCCGTCAATCTCGTCGATCAATTCCGTCTCAAAGGTCAGTTCTTCCTTCTTCTCCACAGAAAACCGCTTATAAAAGCTCTTTAACTCCAGATCCTCAAATAATGTATACGCCTCTGCATTAAACGGATCGTGATAGGTCGCTTCGGAAAATTCAAACGGAATCGGACAATCCAGCTTGATTGTCGCAAGCGTCTTGGACAGATATGCCAGATCTTTATTTTCAATCAGATTATCCTTCATCTTACTTGCCTTCATGCTATCTACCGCAGCATAAACACCATCCAGATCTCCATACTCCTTCAAAAGCTTGGCCGCCGTCTTCTCGCCGATTCCCGGCACACCCGGAATATTATCCGATGTATCACCCATCAGGCCTTTCATATCTATGAAAATCAGTGGCGTTACTCCATAGGTTTCCACCACATTTTTTGCATAATAATCCTCGACCTCTGTCTTGCCATGTTTTGTCTTCGGGATACGCACCAGCACGGTATCTGTCGCAAGCTGCAACAAGTCACGATCGCCTGACAGAATCGTAACAGCAAATCCTTCGCGCTCGCCCTTCTTCGAGAGCGTACCGATCAGATCATCCGCCTCAAAGCCTTCCTGTTCTACGATGCGAATATGCATTGCCCGCAGAATCTCTTTGATTCTCGGCATCTGCTCGTGCAGCTCCTCCGGCATACCCTTTCTTGTTCCCTTGTACGCCTCATACATCTCATGGCGAAATGTTTTCTTCTTTAAATCAAAAGCAACACAAATATGTGTTGCCTGTTCTTCCTCGATTACCTTCAAAATTATATTTAAAAAACCATAAATCGCATTGGTATGTCTCCCATCGTTCGTTGTCATATCCGGGATTCCATAAAACGCACGATTCATGATGCTGTTTCCGTCAATCAGTAATAATTTATTCATCGCTCTCCGTCTCCTCACTTTCCGGGTGGGTTAATTGATATTCACGTAGTTTCTCATAAAAGGTTGATTCCTTCGGTTTCTGTGCGAGCTGCACTTCCTGTACAATATCATTTAAGCAAACGGACATCTCCGAACCAAATGTATCGTAAAAATAAGTATCCCCCTGTGCTTCCAGTTTCATCCGCTGTTCGATGTTATATACCTTGTCCAGACACTGATTATATACAAAAAACAGAAATACAACTGCAGCGCCAAACACAAGTCCAAATGTAGAAAACTTGAAACGCTTTGCCTGCTTTACACGGTGTTCCAGACGGTTCAGTTCATTTTCCAGATCCTTCGCGAAATTCTGTGACAGTTCCTGATTGTTATCGACCTGATGAGTCCCGACGATCAACGTATAATAAATCTCCAGTTCTTCCCTGCAATTCTTGCAGTACCGCATATGTTTTACAAAATCCGGGATCACATCGTCCGGAAGTTTCTTCTCTATGAATGCCATAATATTTGATTGTGCTTCCAAACATGTCATAACTTACACCACCTGTCAAAAAACAAAGAACCTAGATCGAAACGGATCTAGGTTCTTCAAAATGTGTATCTTAGTTATCGATCAGCTTTCCTTCACCATTCCAGCTATACAACTTACGAATTTCCTCGCCAACCTTCTCTGATGGATGCTCAGAAGCAAGCTTTCTAAGAGCCTTGAAGTGAGCCTGTCCACCTGCAGAAGACATATCAAGCAGGAAGTCTTTTGCGAATGTACCATCCTGGATATCCTTCAGTACCTTCTTCATAGCCTTCTTTGTATCCTCTGTGATGATCTTAGGACCTGTGATGTAATCACCGTACTCAGCTGTGTTAGAGATTGAGTATCTCATGCCTGCGAAACCTGACTGGTAGATCAGATCTACGATCAGCTTCATCTCATGGATACACTCGAAGTATGCATTTCTTGGGTCGTAACCAGCTTCGCAAAGTGTCTCGAAACCAGCCTGCATAAGTGCACATACACCACCACAAAGAACTGCCTGCTCACCGAAGAGGTCTGTCTCTGTCTCTGTTCTGAATGTTGTCTCAAGGATACCAGCTCTTGCGCCACCGATTCCAAGACCGTAAGCAAGTGCAAGATCCTGAGCCTTACCTGTTGCATCCTGATATACAGCGATCAGACAAGGTGTACCCTTACCAGCCTGATACTCACTACGTACTGTGTGTCCAGGTGCCTTAGGTGCGATCATTGTTACATCAACATCCTTAGGTGGGATGATCTGGTTGAAGTGAATGTTGAAACCATGTGCGAACATAAGCATGTTGCCTGGCTCAAGGTTTGGCTCGATATCGTTCTTGTAAAGAGCTGCCTGTAACTCATCGTTGATCAGAATCATGATGATATCTGCACGCTTAGCTGCTTCTGCAGATGTATATACTTCAAATCCCTGTGCCTCAGCCTTAGCCCATGACTTACTTCCCTCGTAAAGACCGATGATGACGTGGCATCCGCTGTCCTTTAAGTTCAAAGCATGTGCATGTCCCTGGCTACCATAGCCGATGATTGCAATTGTCTTGCCATCCAACAGTGACAGATTACAATCTTCCTGATAAAAAATCTTTGCTGACATTATCATATCCTCCTGATTTTGTAAAAAAATATTTATCGTTATTACTTAATCGTAAGTAATGACCTTAGTTTCCGCTTACAGCGCCTCTTGTAAGACCTGTCAAGCCTGTACGTACCATCTCGGAAATCTCAAATCCATCCAGAAGCGAGATAAACGCTTCGATCTTGTTGACATTTCCTGTGATCTCTATCATAACGGAATCCGTTGATACATCAACGACCTTTGCACGGAATACATCCGTCAGGGAAATAATCTGCTGTCTCTCTTCCAGACTTGCCTTAATCTTGACAAGCAGAAGTTCACGGCATACAGACTCTCCATCCTTCAGTTCTGTGATCTCGCAGACATCCTCCAGCTTCAGAAGCTGCTTCTTGATCTGGCTTAAGATACGATCATCGCCGCTCACGGCTACCGTCATGCGGGAATATCTTGGATTTTCTGTCACACCAACTGATAAGCTGTCAATATTATATCCTCTACGGCTAAACATTCCGGACACACGGCTCAGTACACCGGATGTATTATCTACCAAAAGGGATAAGACCATTTTTTTCATAAAATGTTCCACCTTTCTCCTATTATTTCATCAAAAATCATTATCTGCTATTTTAACCCTTTGTCACTTGTCTGTCAATAGTTTGTCGACAAGCTTTACCGCCTCGTTCGCATCCTTGGAGTACCCGTCTGCTCCGATCTCATCCGCAAAATTCTGCGATACAACAGCGCCGCCGATAATGACCTTATATGGAAGGTTATTTGCACGCACATATTCAACCGCGTCCTTCATCCGCATCATCGTTGTTGTCATCAGTGCGGATAACCCGATGATATCAGCATGCTCTTCCTTCGCTGCCGCAATGATCTTATCAAGCGGCACATCTTTTCCTAAATCTACAACTTTATAACCATAGTTTTTTAACATCAAAACGACAAGGTTTTTGCCGATATCGTGGATATCGCCCTCCACCGTCGCCATGATGACCGTACCCTTCGGCTTTGCGTTCTCTTCGATATGCAGCAGCGGTGTGATATATTCGATGGCAAGATCCATTGCTGTCGCACCTGCGATGAGCTGTGGCAGGAAATATTTCTTCTGCTCAAACAGTTCACCGACCTTGTTAACTGCCGGAATCAGATCCTCGTCGATGATTGCCTGCGGATCTTTGCCTGACTCCAATTCCTGCTTGACATTCTCGACGATACTTCCCTTGTTGCCCTTTACAACATCATGATAGACACGGCTTCCTTCCTCGGATACGCCCGCCACATTCTTCGCCGCCGTCTGTTCGGTCTGGGATAATGCGACTACATTTTCTACATAGATATTGTCTGAATCTTCCTTGGCAAGCAGCAGATCTGCTGCAAGGCTCGCATTGACAAGCATTGCCTGTCCCGGATTACAGATCGCCATTGTCAGACCATTTGCGATCGCCATCGTCAAAAATGCGGTATTCACATTGATTCGCTCCGGCAATCCGAAGGAAATATTTGACAGACCACAGATCGTCGGGATCTGCAGATCATTCTTACAATATGCGATCGTATCGAGCGTTTCAAGTGCCGCCATCCGGTTTGCACCAACTGTCGCAACGAGACCGTCGATAATCAAGGAATCCCGCGACAGCCCTTCCTCGTCCGCGATCTCTAACAACCGGTGGATAATCTCTTTCTTCTCATCGAGATTCTCCGGCAGTCCCTTGTCCGAAAGTGGAAGTAAAATTGCCATCGCACCATATTTCTTCGCAATCCGCATAAGCGGACGACATTTCTTCTCTTCCAATGAGATTGAGTTAATCAGGGCACGTCCCGGATAGATACGGAGTGCTGCCTCGATAATCTCCACATGGCTCGAATCAATACAGAGCGGAAGATTCGTCACAGAAATGACTTCGTAGATTGCACGCTTCATCATCTCCAGCTCATCAATACCGTTCATACCCATATTGATATCCAGAATCTTTGCGCCGCGTTCTGTCTGTTCCTCTGCCATCTGTACAACCAGATCCATGTTGCCTGCACGAAGCATCTCCTGCAGCTTCTTCTTACCGGTCGGATTGATACGCTCACCGACCACTAAGAAATTGCCATCGAGATGGATTTCCTGTACTGCACTTTCACTGGATAACACGCGGGTACAGACTGGCTTTGTTGCCTCTGGGTCCACAGAACGAACCGCCTTCTTTAACATCTCGATATGCTTCGGTGTCGAACCACAGCAGCCGCCGACTGCTCTCGCTCCGGCTTCCACCAGTGCCCGTCCATATCCGGCAAATGTCTCCGGTGTCATTGTATATTTTGTCTCGCCATCGATCAGCTCCGGCATACCGTTGTTCGGCTTCGCAAATACCGGAATTGTCGCATATCGCACCATACGCTTGACGAGTGCTTCCATCTCCTTCGGTCCGGTCGAACAGTTGATACCAACTGCATCGACACCGAGCGACTGCAGCACGATCACAGACGCCTCCGGTGTGGAACCAAACAATGTCTTTCCATCGCTGTTGAAGGTCATGCTGACCATGATTGGAAGATCACAGACCTCCTTGATCGCGATCACGCATGCACGTGCCTCCGCAAGACTCATCATCGTCTCAACAAAGAACAGATCGACGCCTGCTTCCACGAGAATCTGCGCCTGTTCCTTATACACATCCACTAACTCTTCAAATGCCAGATCACCGACTGGCTGAAGCTGTCTGCCAGTCATCGTCATATCACCCGCGATAAATCCGCGGTGGTTCTCCTGTGCGATTGCCGTCCGTGTCAGATCAACCAACTGCATATTCATCTCATGGATCTTGTCCTCCAGATGATACTCTGCCAGCTTGATCCGGTTCGCCGTAAAGGTCGGTGCAAGCAGGATATTCGTACCTGCCTGAATATACGCACGCTGTAACTTGATCAGGTGCTGTGGATGCTCCAGAATCCATTTCTCCGGACATACACCAACCGGCATACCTGCCTGCATCAGGTTGCTTCCGGTCGCACCATCTAACATAACAATTCGCTCTTCAAATAATCTGTGAAAAATCTTTCTATCCATAATCTTGTCTTATCCTATTTCTGCAATAAATTTGTATATCAGTGTCTGGAAATCTTCTGCAATCTTATTCGCAGTTTCCTGCATTTCCTTGTGGTTTAATTCTCCGTTGCTCATACCTGCCGCCATATTCGTAACACACGATACGCCGACGATCTTCATACCGGCATGCCGTGCTGCCATCGCCTCACACGCAGTACTCATACCGACCAGATCTGCGCCAAATGTCCGGTACATGCGGATCTCCGCCGGTGTCTCATAGTTCGGTCCAGTCGTCTGCAGATAAATACCTTCTTCCAAGATAATTCCCTGCGTCTTCGCCACTGCATCCAACCGTTCCCCAAGCTCGGTGTCATACACATGACTCATATCCGGGAACCGCGTACCAAACGCTTCAATATTTGCTCCAATCAACGGGGATGGCACAAACGATGTGATCTGATCCGTGATCCGCGCCAGCGTCCCCGGCTTGTACGACGGATTCATGCCGCCTGCCGCATTCGTCAGGATCAGAATTTCCGCACCAAGCATCCGCATCACCCGCACCGGCATCACAACCTCGTGCATCGAATAGCCCTCATAATAATGTACACGCCCTTTCATGATCAGCACCGGGCAATTCTCCACTTTTCCAAGCAGGAAGCATCCATCATGCCCTGCCACCGTCGATACCGGGAAATGTGGGATCTCGCCGTATGGAATCTTCGCATCGACCGTCAGTCGATCTGCAAAGTTACCCAGTCCGGAGCCAAGCACCAGCGCTACCTTCGGCGTATACGGCAGACGCGCCTGCACATAAGCGGCAGCCGCCTGCAGCTTCTCATAAGTTATCTCTTTTTTCATTCTGTATCCTCCTGCAAATTGAACTATTTATTTACAAAAGTGACTTCATCTCTCCAATAGCACACGATCGGCATGCCTGCTTCGACATACTCATATAACTCGCCTGCTTTTGATGGCGGCAGATTCACACAGCCATGCGAACCGCTGTAGGTGTAGATTTCTCCACCAAATTTCCCACGCCAGTTTGCATCGTGCAGACCGATACCGCCGTTAAACGGCATCCAGTATGTGACCGGTGTCTCGTAGTCCTCCCCGATCAGCGTCGCATGCATCTTCTTATAGGTAAGACCATATAGACCGCCCGGTGTCTTATGTCCCGGTGTCTGCCCGGATACACAGTCACTGTCCCATTTCAATCTGCCATTTTGATAATAATATACATGCTGGTTTGTCAGGTCAACCTCCACATAGGTCGAACCGATATCATTCTGCGCACACAGTGCATAGCCACGGCGCTTGCATGCCGGTTCCTTCGTGAAGCTTTTCTTCTTTGACAGAAGATCGTACAACTCCTCCGCCTCTGTCTCTGCGTCGATCACCCAGCCATAATACCCACCATGCACGAGAATCGTCTTCTTATCATGCGTCGTAAATTCACGGTCAGTATCCGCAGTCGTGAATTTCTCCTTAAATTTCTCGACATACGCTTCCACATTGCTTCTGCTGATCTGGATACTTCCATCTGAGCTGACATATGCCATCTTCGTAAGCTCTTCCCTTGGAATGGTATATGTATACGAACCAAAATCATACACGGCTTCAATATTGACAAATGCATCTGCTTCTTCCTTTGTTTTAAGAATAGACTCCGAATCCGATAAGATGTGTGCCGGAATATAGCACTCTTCCGCTTCCACATCCAACGTTGTATCGTAATTTTTCAATGCATTTAACACCTTGTCATATAGCTTTGCCGTGTCAAGCTTCGTTCCGGTCTCCTCTGAAATCACCTTTGCCTCGCCATCCTCCAAAACAACCTTCGCATCCTTCGACTCTGTCATAGACGCCCGATCCAGTGCCGGGGATGTCTGCAGACAGCTTTCCAGCTTTTCCTTGTCACAGTTTACCGTATAATCAATCTTATAATCATAGCTATAAAAGCTGTTTATGAACCACAGAAATGGTGAATGCTTCTTTAACAGCACATCCACAGACTCCGTGAGTGCAGCATCCGAATCCGCATCCCCAAGTGCAAACATAAAATCACTGTCCTTGAATTTGATATCCAGCGTGTATTTCCGTGCATCTGAAAGCAGCATATTCTCCACTGACTGTACGGATTTTCCAGCTACATTCCTGCCGTTGATCGTCGTATTTGCCCCAAAACGGTGCATATGGAAGATTACGCCACCGATATAGACCGCCAACAGCGTTGCAACAACCGCAATCGTCACAGTACGGATAATCCGTTTCTTTCTGCGCTGCCGATATACCGAAGGATCAATAAACGGCTCCTGCTCATAGAGACTCACGGGCTTGCCGTCCGTTTCTTCCAGCTTCTTGTCGTCCTCTGGTTTCTCCGAATCCTCCGTTTTCTCCATCTCGTCTGATACTTCCGTCTCTTTGACTTCTTCCGTATTCGTTATTTCTTCTCTGTCCTTTTTTCCCCTGCTCATAGTTACGTCCTTTTTATTTAGTATACAGATTGGTTTCTGTATCGTTGATACGTTCGTATCATATCCCATAGACCGCGTGATTGCAACTAAATGTGGAAATTTTACATCTTATTTACATCAATCACGACCATCTCCGGCGGATTGTTGATACGGATATGGATGGAATGCATGCCGCAGCCCGCTGTCACAACCATCTTCGTATAAGAATCCCCGCTGTCATACACGCCATAATCATACTTCGGAAATGGATGCAACCGTGGGGAAATCACTCCGCCAAGCCCCGGTATCCGTATCATACCGCCATGATTATGCCCAGACACAATCAAGTCTGGATGCAGTGTGCAATACGCCCGGAAATAATCTGGATTGTGCGCAAGCAGCACATTGCAGTGCTCCGGCTGCATCGTCCCAAGCATGCTGGTAAGCACCTCTTCCCGGAGCGGTTTCTTGATGAGCCTTTTGTAATACGCACGCGGCAGATCCAGGCCATACAGACAGACATTCCAAGGCTCTAAGAATTCATGTGCATTTACCAGCATATGCAGATGATGTACGCCTTCGAGTTGCTGGCTGTATTCCTCCCAGATACCATCGGTCTCCCGCACACATTCGAGCAGTCCGCGCTCATGATTTCCATAGGAATAATAGACCGGTGCAATTTCGGTCATCTTCCGAATCGTATCCGCCGTCACCCGGTTGTTCTTCTGTTCGCTCTTCCGGCAGACGATCATATCGCCGGGAAGCAGAATCAGATCCGGCTGTTCCGCGTCAATTGTGGTAAGCAGATCTGCATTTTCCATGCCATATACCTGATTGTGCAGGTCAGCGATCATCACGATCCGCAGCGGCTTCCTTACCTTCTGATTGATGAAATTATATCTGACTACCTGAAAATTCATACTCATGGCATCATTATACCCTATATTTGATTATTGCGCCATAAATATTCTTCCTGCAATCTCCGATAAGCTGTATTTCATATCAAGCTTCGGTACTGACTGCTCTGCATACAGGATCACCTCGCTGATACACGTACCATTGCAGGAATACTGTACGACGCCAACTGCATCCCCTTCATGGATCGGAGCTTTCAGATTCTCATAGGCAATCACCTGTTTTTCAATCTGATCCTGGTTTGTTGCCACCAGTGTGATCGTATGCTGTTCCACCGGCTTTACCGTCACCGATTTACAGGTGCCTTTTTGCACCGGAATCTGCAGATTCTCCGGCACGACCTCGGTATCCACATATGGACGGCACTGTGCAAAACCATAATCAAGCAGCTTCATTGCCTCACTGTTCCTTATCTCTTTTGTCTCCGCCCCCATCACAACTGCAATCAACGTCACACCGTCCCGCGTTGCAGTCGCCGACATACAGTATTTTGCCTGCGACGTATACCCGGTTTTCAATCCATTCGCCCCAGTGTAGAGATTTAAGAATTTGTTTGTATTCGCCAGGTCAAACCGAGACTCGCCCCGTCTGGTCTTATGTGTGATCGAGTCCATCCAGATCGTCGAATATGTAAGGATATCCGGATGATATAACAAAAGCTGTCGGGACATGATCGCGATATCCCGCGCCGAAGTCAGATGTGTCTCCACCTCCAGCCCACATGCGTTATCAAAATGCGTATGCTCCATGCCAAGCTCCTTTGCCCGCTCATTCATCTTCTGGACAAATGCCGCCTCAGAGCCTGCCAGATGCTCCGCCATCGCCACTGCCGCGTCGTTGCCGGAAGCAACCTCGATACATTTTATCATATCCTGCACCGTCTGTTCCTCGCCCGCCTCGAAGAAGCACTGCGAGCCACCCATTGACGCCGCATGTTCAGTCACAACAACTGTATCGTCCAGCGCGATATCACCACGTTCCAACGCCTCGAAGATCAAAAGCAGTGTCATGACCTTCGTCACCGATGCCGGACGCAGCATCTCATCCGCATTCTTCTCGTAAAGCACCGTTCCGCTCTCTAACTCCATCAAAAGCACCGATTTTGACTGGATTGCAAGGGCTTCATTTTCCCCTGCCGGTGCGGTTGTTTCCACAGCCGCCTCCGCATCTCCATCCGTCGCCACAGCAACCGGTGCATCTGCCCGCACTGTCACGAAGCTTCCAAGCACCAGTGCCAGCATTATAACTGCTAATATAATTTTCTTCATTTCCACTCCTTTTCCCAAGTTCCGTCCACTTTCAATTTGTACATTATACGAAACAACCTTGCAGAAAATGAATATAATAAGAAAAAGTGTGAAGGAGCATCTGTATGTGTGGCATTGCGGGCTACTTTAACCCAAACCAGAACTATGCGGAAAATCCCAAGCAAAACTTTCATACGCTTTCCCGTATGATCAATACGATGAACCACCGCGGGCCGGACACCTACGGTCATACCATCATAAATTCGTGCTGCCTTGCGCACACACGCCTGTCTATCATTGATCTCGAAAATGGCAGACAGCCCATGTCTTATACGAAGGACGGAAACACCTACTATATTGTGTACAATGGCGAGATTTACAACTACAAAGAAGTAAAGAAAACATTGCTCCAGAAAAACTATACCTTTGAAACCAACTCCGATACCGAAGTCATCATCGCCGCGTTCTGTCATTACGGACCGGGCTTTGTCAAAGAATTAAACGGTATCTTCGCAATCGCCATCTACGACAGCATGCGAAATACACTCTACCTCTACCGTGACCGCTTCGGTGTGAAACCGCTTTATTATACGAAGACCGGCGATACGCTCGTGTTCGCATCAAGGATCGATACACTGTTTGAATACCCGCGCGTGCGGCCCTGCATTGATATGAACAGCTTCAACGAAATCTTCTCCCTCGGACCAGCGAAAACGTATGGCAAAGGAGTATTCTCCGGGATCAAAGAGATCAAGCCCGGCGAATATCTGACCTACTCGCCGCAGTATATGACTTCCCGGCTATACTACCGGATTGAAAGCCATCCACACACCGACAGCTACGAGGAAACGGTAGAGAAAACCTCATATCTGCTCGAAGACAGTATCCGTATGCAGATGGTATCCGATGTTCCGATCTCCACCCTGCTCTCTGGCGGCGTGGACTCCTCGTATGTATCCGCCGTCTGCAGTCATTTCCTTCCGGAGGATACGCCGCTTACCACATACTCTTTTGACTACACCGACAATGCCGTTTATTTTCAGGCGAACAGCTTCCAGCCAAGTGAAGACCGCCCTTACGTCGATATCATGAAGGATCATCTGCACTCCGATCACATCTATCTGACGTGTTCTTACACAAAGCTTGCTGATCTGCTCGAAGCATCCGTCGACAGCCGGTGCCTGCCAACGATGGCAGATGTCGATTCATCGCTGTTGTATTTCTGTGGGGAGGTTGCGAAACACCACAAGGTCACATTGACCGGTGAATGCGCCGACGAGATCTTCGGCGGCTATCCGTGGTTTCACCGTGACGCCATGCTGCAATCGAACACCTTCCCGTGGACGATGGATATCTCTTTCCGCAAATCTCTGCTCCACCCGGAATTTGCCGCCAGCATGCAGATGGAAAAATATATCGCCAAGGCATACCGCACGACGCTCTCCGAGGTCGATATCCTGCCGGAGGAATCGCCACTTGATACAAAGAAACGGCAGATTGCCTATCTGAATATCCGCTGGTTCATGCAGACGCTCCTCGACCGCATGGATCGCACGTCTATGCAGCACGGACTCGAAGCCAGAGTACCATTCGCCGATTACCGTGTCGTCGACTATGTATTCAATGTTCCTTGGTCGATCAAAGCCAAGGACGGTGTCCCGAAGAGTCTGCTCCGTGCCTGCGCCGCCAAATATCTGCCAGACACGATCATGAACCGTCCAAAAAGCCCTTACCCAAAGACCTATCACCCGGAATACGAACGCGTGCTTGCGAACCGCCTGCGCGAAGTCGTCACCGACACTGCATCGCCACTCCGGAGCTATCTGAACATTCCTGCGGTGTTGAAGTTCCTCGACGAGCCAAAGGAATACGGAAAGCCTTGGTTCGGTCAGCTCATGGCTGGACCGCAGATGATCGCCTACCTGCTTCAGGTCGACTACTGGATGCGGAAATATATGTTATAGCTCATCGCATAAAAAATGCAGAGGTTGGAGCAATTTACTCCTCCCTCTGCGTTCTTTTCATGATTGCATCGCATCGTTCCTGTATAAGCTTCTCAAACCGCTCTTTCAGATGTTCCGGAAGCAACGACGCTTCGCACATTGCAACAAACTTCTCACGTTGCCCTATCACCGCATCCAGCATCTTCTCTGCGGACACTCTGGATATTCCACATGCATCTGCATAAACCAAAAAGTCCTTTCTATGAAGATTCCGTTTCTTTCCATTCATCGCAAGTGCAAACTGTTCCTTATCCTCCGGCATGATAACATTGACCGGAAGCAGATCATACGCAGGTGACAAACTGTATGTGCCAGTGCCCTCTCCAGTTTCAAGCAACGAGAAATTCTTCAAATGCATATCTGAATTTCCAACCACAAAGCAAAACACCAGTCTCATAAATAATTCCGCCATATCCAAGCCTTTCCGACAGGAATACCGCTCTATTATTTTCGCACACCGCTCATAAGAACCTTTGTATTTGTCCTGTGTCAGACGCAGATCAAGCTGACAGAAATCTTCCATCGCAAGCATCTTCATATATTCACCATCCGGCACCCGGTCAACGCGTCGCGTTATATATGCCAGATTTCCATCTCCCTTCATCAGGGCATGCGGAACCGTTGCAATCCCGATTGTATCTGCCATTGTCATAACCAGTTGTTCTGCCTCTGGCAATGCTTCGAACTGCTCCACCTGTGGTTTCAGAATATACCCCGTCGGATAATTCACAAGTGTGAGACGCGGCTTATTTTTTTCTGACAGCAAATGTAGCGATAATTTCTTTTGTACCCCCGGAACCGTAAACCCTTTTTGAATTGATTCCACTGCGATCGTCGTCAACGTCTGTTCTTTGATATCAATTTCCGGTATCATATCCGTGCCAAAAAAATGCTTTATACAGGATGCATGCCAACCCGATTCCGTTTCTTTCTTCAATGGTTTTCCACAGCATAGACAATTCATACACGTTCCTCCCTTATGCTGACATTTCCGATTGCATCCTTACAGGCAACCAGCAAAAGTCCAAACCGGTCTTTAACATCAATCTTCCAATTTCTGCTTACAACGCCCAGCAGCCAGCCCTCTGGAATCAATCCATCAAAAAAAGAAAACATCGTTTTCGACTCATACACCTTGTCCGTCAAAGGCAATGTCAACGATACAGCACTTGCTTGCGCATCTTTCAAATATGTCTGATCGTAGGAAAATGAATATCCTTCATCTGTTTCTAACAATGTTCCCGCAAATACATTCCGCACATATACATACGCTGTTCGAAAAATCGTATCCATACCTAATCAACCTGCCTTCCCGGAACTGCCTCCATCCCGAACATTCCAAGTGCGATGTTTACCTTGTCCATGCGCACCGTTTCTTTTCCCTGCTCCAGTTCACGTACAAAACGCAAGCCAAGACCTGCCCGCATGGCAAATTGCTCCTGCGTCAGTCCCGCTGCTTTACGATTCTTTTTTATAAATTCTGCAATCTGATTCATACGATCACCGCCTGTCATTTTTGTACATTTTACACCTTATCGGGTATAAATGCAATGTTTTATATAAAAAATACACCCGATAAGGTATATTCTGCGCATTTTTCTTCTGAATTATACCTTATCGGGTGTAAAAAAGTTATTTCTTGATATACGCCTGCTTATTCGTCGTCACGACACCGCCATAGTTATTCGCTGGTGCAGCACCGCCCTTCGGTACAAGCACGATCTGGATTCCTTCCAGTCGCTTTGCAAGCCCCGCAGTTCCGGCAGCTTCGCCATTCTTCGTCCAGCCAAGCCAGCCGTAAGACTGTGCATGCACACGGTAGTATACATCGTAATGCTCTGCCATCTCGCCGGTCAGTGCGATACGGATTGCTTCAAGCCGCTTCGCCTGTGCGCTTGTGCCTGCCATCGCTCCATCACGGAACCATGTGTTTGGATTGTTCTCATTGCCCTGCCAGCCATAGGTCTGTACATGCGTTGTATAGACAATGCTTCCGCTGTATGGCTTGTTTGTTAATTTGATATTGATTCCTTCGAGCCGCTTTGCCTGTCCAGAAGTTCCACTCATCTGTCCGTTGTACTTCCAGCCCTGCCAGCCGTATGTCTGTACATGTGTCCGGTACGCAACATTGACATTTGCCTCGCCTGCGACACTTGGGTTTGTGTTAGACGTTGCCTGTCCGCCAACCACTGGGGATGAACCGTTCTTTGCAATATAGCTTGCCTGCTGTTTTCCTGTAACATTCACTCCTTCGAAGTTTACGCCCGGTGCAGGAGAACCCTTCTTCACTACCACGATCTGGATTCCTTCCAGACGCTTCGCATAACCAGCCGTTCCGGCAGGTGCACCATTCTTCGCCCAGCCAAGCCAGCCGTAAGACTGTGCATGCACACGGTAGTACACGTCATACTTATCCTTATCTGCACCTGTGAGCTGAATCTTAATTGCCTCTAATCTCTTTGCCTCGCCTTCGGTTCCGTTCATCTCGCCGTTAGCGGACCAAGGTAACCAGCCATAGCTCTGACAGTGCGTTGTGTACTGAATGCCAAGGTTGTCGTTTCCATAAACTCTTATTTTGATGCCTTCCAGTCGCTTTGCCTTACCGGAAGTTCCTGCCATCTTGCCATTTACAAACCACTTGCTTGCGTTATTCTCGTCACCTTGCCAGCCGTATGTCTGTACATGCGTTGTGTAACGGATTGTGACATCCGGTGTTGGTGCTTCAAGTTTTGCAATCGTTTCTGTTGCAAGAACTGTCTTGCAAACCGTACATTCCTTGTGTCTGCTTCCTTCTGCCTCGACGGTTGCTTCCTTATCGACGATCCACTTGGTCGTTGGATGTGTACAAGCCTTTCGTGTCAGTGTGATCTCTACACTTTCTACCTCGTAGTTGCCTGCATCTTCGCCAACATAGTTTGCTGTAACTGTGACCGGTACATCTATCTCTAACTTCTTCTCAATATCTGCATCTTCGAACTTCCAGCCTGTCGGAAGTGTCACTGTGCCAACTGTAGTCTGCGTATAGTCTACATCCATAGATGCCTCTGGCATGTTTGGAGCCTTTGGTGCTTTCTGTATTGTAAGCGTTCCCTCTGATTTCAAATCTGCCTTATCTGCTAAGTCCTCACAATACTTCGCAGTCACATCATACTTCTCACTATCCGATACGACAGTAAAAGTATAATTTCCCACAGCCGATCCTTTTTTTGCCTGTGTTTTCACTGTCAATGTATCCGCAATCATGGATGCATCATCTTCTCCTACAAGCAGAGATTTTCCATTTCCATCTGCGGCGATTTCCATAGTATCAGTTGATACTTTCGGCAGTTCCTCACCATAAACCACACGCATGTCCTGTACATAAATCGTAATCGGACGTTTCTGGATGATCGGAATTACCTTAACAACCACAAGTTCATACTGCTCTGTATCATCTGGAGTAAATGTAACCTCATATTTCTTCTCAGAGCCCATCTCTAACATAGAGTTATCTGCATCTGTGAATGTCCATGTACCTGCAACGACCTGATTATCATACATTGCCTTGCCATCTGCTGTTACCTTCAAACTCTGAGCAGTATCACCATAAACTCCGGTCAATACTGGTTCTGCTGTCACCTTTGGCATAGCTTTCGCTGTAGTAAACTCTATTCCTCTTAAATATGAGATATTACCTGCCCGGTCAATTGCCGCTATCCATACGGTACATTTCTTTCTAGGCTGTAACCCTGTAATTTCAAGATTATTATTTCCTGTTTTTGCGGATACACGATGCATCACTCTTGTCGCACCAGACGCAGTAACCTGCGTTTCCGTTCCATCGGCAAACGCCGGCTTCCACATTCCATCCTCCTTCACAGCGAACGGAAGTTTCTGTCCTTCTGAGTTTCCGTCGTTATTAATATAAGACTCTACATTCTGAACAAATTCTGTATACGCATCTGTGGTCTCAAATTCGCCTTCATCTGCGTAGAAATAAAGCAGTTCTGCATCCTCATCAAGTTCAACCGGCATCGTTGCCTCTGTATCCTTGATGCTATCATTCTCCCATGCATCTGTCGTTTTCACAGATATGGATGGATTCTTGTTATCCTGCACAATTCCCTCACTACACACATACGTACTTACATTGCCCGCTTTGTCAACGGCATACGCATAAATCACATAGTTTTTCTGCTCGCCTGTGACCTGTAAAGTTATGTTTTCACCACTCGCAACTCTACGTTCCACAAAGCCCTGCGTTGCATCACTTCCGTCTCTTGAAAGCTTGTCTAACTGCTCCGCCGTCAGTGTCGTATACGCACCGGAAGCATCCGCATCCAAAACTTCCTGCACATAATAGTAATACTTATCAACACCGCTGGTTTTATCCACACCATCTTTCGTATCCTGTGCAATAATTCGTACATCCAATGTTGTATCATTATAAAGATTGCTGAAACTTACCTTATCCAATAAGTTATACCATTTATTATCTTTGATAATAATTCCATAAGTACCAGCCATTTGCTCACTCTCGCTGCCCCAGTTCGGAGCGGTCTTATCAATCATTACCTCGACTTCCACAGGTGCACTAATATATCCATTGTCTTCATCTTTTATGTAAAGTGTCTGTGTATTCCTGCCTTCTTCTGTAAAAATATATCCAGAATCAGAACCATTGATTGCATCTTCCAGCGAAGTATATACGGTCAGATTATCACTTAAAGCTGCTCCTGTGCTACCTGTGAACACAACCTTGTCTGTATCAGAGCTATCATCTGAATCACTGATATTCACAGCCACATTTCCATTATACCAATGATCTGTGGATGCAGTGGTCTGTGCAGGTGAAAAAGCATATTGAATCGCAAATTTATTGGATGCCTGAACTTCTCCGGTATAATTTCCCTTACCAGTAAAAATCAAAGCAGCATCATCTGTTATATCTGTATT
The DNA here is from genome assembly GCA_963631525.1 of bacterium. Lineage (GTDB taxonomy): Bacteria > Bacillota > Clostridia > Lachnospirales > Lachnospiraceae > Coprococcus_C. Next base: position 3,107 of record CAVGQQ010000003.1, on the reverse strand, counting down.
GTTACTGCCGGATACGGTAAAGTCCGTATCTTTGATTAACACCTGACCAAGAGCACTATCCGTAATCTTATACGCCGAAACATCCGGAACAACTGGTTTGCCAGTATAATAAGCTGTTAAATCCTCAGATACATCCAAACTGATATAATCTGCAGATAATGACCTCGGCGTTATCTTAGCAACATACTTTTCAGATACAATGGTATCAAAACTGTCATTCTGACTGGTTATCCGGATGTAAAATGGATAACTTCCGGCATCGGTGATCATATATGGATTTTCCATATCACCTTCACGCCCAAAGGCCTTTTCAACAATCCATGTCTGTTGTTCATCTGTACTGTATTCAATCTGATATGTACAACTCTCTTCTCTGTCATACCATAACTCCGCATATAATGGGATATATGCAGCTATACCCGCCTCATCCTCAAGCTGCGTAAACTGATATTTATCATAGGGATCAGCATCAAATATCAAAGGATTATAGTTCCATGCTTTATGCTTTTTTCCATCGTAAATAATATCTGTTCCATTTGCACCACACGCTTTTAGATCTCCCATACGTGCTGTGCCTTTTCCAATCATAAAGCACACCGTAATTTCTCCAGTATAATCACCACTACCTTTGATCGTTACCTGTGGTGCTTTTGATTGATCAAAACCTGTCTGTCCCTCTGTCAAAGTGTACACTTCTGTGTTGTTCGTATAAGTGGTAGTATATTCTGCATCTGCATTTGTTGGTGCATCTCCGCCAACCCCTATTGCCATGCTATATACTGGTTTCGTCAGTTCTTTCGTCGTACCATCTGGCAAATCCAATGTCACTTTCGACAGAATCTGCGGATAACTGTCATAGGTACGTCCTTCCAGACCTTCAATATGCAGGTGTCCATTCGCATAAGCTGTCGCAAGATCTGTCTTACCACAGTTTGCGCACACACCATACGCGTCGGGAGTATGGGCTAAAAGTGTGATTGGATACGCATATTGTGTTTTCATTGTAAATTGGTAATCTACTATTTGAACTTTTGTGTCCCCCCAACTCTCAACGTACGAGCAAATATTTTTTCCGACAACAATGTTTTTCCCTGATTTCCCATAAAGATTCCCTTCAAACATAGTTATACTATCTTTATTGGGCTCGACTGGCAATGCCTCTTCTTGTTTCATCCCGTCCGGTAATGTAAATTGGAACCATTCTGTTGCTGCACTTGTTATTCCATCTAAACTAAAGAACCAATATGTATCTTGTTTATAGTAAATATCCGCTTCCGCATTTTCTGCCATGTATATTCCAGAAGATGCTTCAAGATGCTCTACAACTATTACATTCCCCGTTCCGGTTATGTCAATAACTTTTTGACCACTTTGATAATTCGTAAGGTTTGCACCAGATATGCGTAAAATCACATTGTTCTCTAAGATTAACGGCGCTTCTGTTTTCGATAACAAATCACTATCATCTTCTGCAGTCAAAGTAGAATTATTTAAGCAAAATACCGGACCTGCTTCATTATAAAAATACGTGAATGTCTTTAAAATTACATTCTTGGCATTTTGTATTGTTATAAGGGGTTCACTGGATTGTCCATTAATCATCATTATATCCCAAAAGCAAACCTCTGCTCCATCAAAATCAATTGTATAGCCTTTGGTTGGAGTGACTCCTCCATTGTCAAGCGCTTTTCTTAACATATGAATATCCACCTTGGCATCTTTCAGTTTTCCCTCTTGGGATGCCTTCTGCAAAGCTAACATAGCAGAATCCCACGAAACATAACTAGCTGGAGATCCATTGATGTCAATCTGAAACTCGCCGGAGACCACAGCGAATGTCACAGTATCTGAATCCATAGTATCTTCGCCATAAGCCACGCGACAGAAATAGGTATAAGAACCACTTTCCTGTCCAGTTGGAATCTGGAACGTATTTTTAGTTTCCCCTTCCACTTCCACATCTGTGACGGTTGCATTTCCTTCCGCATCGGTTCCGGTAATCTGACGATACCACTGATAAGTCAGATTATCCCCAGATTTTGTACCATATTTCGCCTCGACCGTAAGCACAGGAGCCTCCGCATATCCATCCGCCACCGTGCCTTCTCCTTCCGGGATTGATGGCTGACTCGTAATTTCAATAGAGAATTTCTTCGCCTTTACACTCTCTGTGACAGATGTCTGAGATAAATCTACCTCTGTACCATCCGAACTTTTTACGAGGGTATAGTCCTCTGCCATAAGCTCAGCCAATGTTCTATTGTCTGCTTCAATTCCCTTCTCGAAGGTTCCGCCGCTAATTTTGATATCTGTGTCATCAGCTTGCACTATATACTTTACACGAATGGTTCCTCCTTTGACTTCTGCATCTCCATCCACAACAATCTTCGTATTATAATCTTCTGTTTCCTCCAGCGTCACGCCATCTTCAATAATACCCTTTGCACCCGGATTTATTGTTAGTCCAAAAACACTATTTCCGCCGAATTGAATGGTTCCGGGATTTTGGGACGACCGAATGGTCAATATGCCTTTATCCATCTTCAATTCGGAATTTGTTACAATACTATGTCCATTCAAATCCAGTATTACATTTTTGCCAAAATAATCATCTAATCTGTATTCATCATCATTTGTCAGACTGGAATCATTTGCCTGCAGCTGAATCACCGTCTGCTTCGCATTCTGGTACTTTCCGGAATTAGTGTCATGTAAATATGTATACAAATCCTGACATACTTCTTCTGTATCATTTCCATCGCTATCTGTAACTATCAGTTTTACTGTACTGACTTCATTTCCATCGTCAGACAACGTTTCAGCGTTCGCTTCATATGCATCCGGTTCCGCCGCGTTTTTAACCTCTTCCTCTGCCTGCACAGTGAGACTTCCCCAGCCTGTCCCCTGTATGACAGACAGCACCATAAAACACGCCAGCAGCCATGCCAGCAGCCTTGATCTTCGTTTTTTCATTCCCTCTCTTTTTCGCATATGATTCCTCTCTTTCTTATCTCAGTTCACTATAATCATCATTTTGATATAATCGAGTAGGAGGGAAAATTAAATAAATTTCCCCGACCTCTCACACCACCGTGCGTACGGTTCCG
>CAVGQQ010000002.1:108690-121874 GCA_963631525.1 bacterium | reverse complement strand
AGATCCGTTTCTTGCGGCTCTCAATAATGTGTCCGCTATAGATTCTTCTTTTTTTGTGAGATACAACTTATCTCATACAGTTCTTCTGCGCTCATCAGTTCCATCAATTACATCCTCCTCATACATCAATCCATATGCTCATGATCCGAAACGTAATAAAATACATTTTTACTTTGCTGGTTCTTTCTCTTCTCCTTATAATATTCAAAGAAATCCAAACCATTTTTCTTAAAAAGTCCAATGTACCCAGGTATTACAACAAGCAAAGCGCAGACAATGCCGTTCACCGAAGAATTAAGTTTTTCTCGAAATACAATCGTAAATACAATTGCAATTACAAACGAAATTGCAATGCATAAATACTGCCACCATTTATGTCCACCAAACGCGCTTTTATTCAGATCTGTAGGATCTGTATTGATTGGTAATTCCATAACATCCTCCTATCTGCCTAATATGTAGGCTGAAAACTGTTCTACCTTTTTAACTCCCCCTGTACACAGGAAGATTGGGAACAAGAATTGTAATATCGTAAAGAACACGCCGGACCATGTGAATGCCGGATATAGTTTTATAGATACAGTTTGTTCTTTCAAATCGTCTGAGCTAATAGTTTTGGCTAAATCAGTAAACAAGGAAAATAAATCGTCAGACGCTTCCAGCACATCGCCATCGGATGTTACTACGCAGCCATATTTAGTAACCGCCTTGTCGCGCCCCTTGCCATTGCAAAGATCTTTAACTGATTGGCTTATGTTATCTTTCTGCTCTTTTAATATACTGTTTGCGGTCGAAGTATCTCCTGATATGGATACAAGCAGATAGGCTAGCTCCGCCCCATTCACCGTCATAGACTCCGACGCTTCAGTCTTGGTTGCAGGTATCAGTTTCTGCATCGTATCTCCGGTCAAAAGTGAATATGTAAAATTCAAGCAAACCATAATGATCAGCGCTTCGATGGCTGTGGAAAGAATCGATTTCAAATAGCCATGAAACACTTCATTTCCGCGGTTACCATCCCCCATCACAAACGTCGTGAATGATACTGTCGAGAATGGAATCAAGATAAAAATCTTAAAAATACGTGTATATATCTCCACCGCGATCATTACTCCTGACGCTATGATTGCGATCGCACTGATTAAAAACACAAGGAACATCAGAAAACCTTTGAATCCACTAACTCCATATTCGATATATGCCGACTGATCCGTTGCAAGTTTCAATTTGTTATAAACAACTCCCTGCGAATCCGTACCAAACATAACAATCTTTGCCAACTTTGCTCCGAGCTGGAATATAGTTGTTACAATCGAAACTGAATTATTGACCAGTACTATCGCCGCGATCATCTTGGCACATTTTTTAATTACTCCAAACAACTCTAAATCATGCCTTGAGTCCCATGTGTCCGTACACATGTTAATTAAAAAAAGTAACACCATCAGTGTTGATGCTATGATCCCTAACACACTACCCACGCTGTCAACAACCGTCCAAAAATCCGAAAATTCATCTTCATGTATATCTTTTGTCAAGACGTCCGCCGAAGAAAAAACAATCTTCGAGAACACTTCCAGCGCACCATTCGTAATATCCACACAACTTGCGCCAATATTTGCGAAAAAATTAGTCACAGCGGATATCGAATCAAATATCCCCATCTATGCCCCTCCTATACGCCAAACAATTTGATCAAAACTTTGATACTGATCATCAACAGAGCTGCTGCAATTCCACGCCCGGCATGGAAAATACCGCTGTTATCCTGTTGCTGAATCGCATTTACAAGTTCTGTGACACTTTTAATAAGCATAAGTGCGCCTACGGCTGCCATAATTGATGTTAATACGCTTACTAAACTATCCAAAGGGCTTGTTACCTGATTTGCTACATCATCCGCGGTCTCCGCTGCATATACTGCCGGTGTATACGCTGTAACAAAAACGACTACTGCTACAACAACCCTCCATCCCGTTCTCTTCACCTTCTCGAATAAATTTCTCATACGTTCTACTCTCCTTTTCTGGTTTTAGGCATAAAAAAAGAGCATGCCCAAATGCTTATTGGACATACTCTTCCTTTATCTGTTTTACTTTACAAGTTCTTATAATCTCTCTTGGAGTCTCTTCTTGATCGATAATCTGTGCTCTTTCTTCCCCCTTTCATCATATATATAATCAATGCTGCAATCAGCGCAAGTACAATTACAACACCAAATGCAATTGCAACCTTTGCTGGCGTTGACAGGAAACCTCTCTTCTGTTCTACCTGATCATAATAAGCTGTTGCATGCACAGTAAAAGTGTTTTTCAATGCTTCCAGAGTTTCTGTGTCATCGTGACTTAATTCATACGTATTCTCTGCAATGTATTGTTGTTCTTTCTCCGTGTCATGCAGGCTGTAATACATCCGATACTGTCTGACATAAACATCTGCAGATAAAATATAATCTCTGCACATAACTCCACCTGCTGTATATGGCTCTCCTGTGAAGCAAGCCTTGCTTAACCGGTACATATCTGAGCTATATCCCTGCGCAGTAGCATAAGCCTGAAGATCATCTATTGACAAATCTGTAAACTGCGCCGGTTCAACTTCTATGTTTCCGATCCGGATTGTAGCCGCATCATAATCATAAATCGTGCCTGTCACAGTATATCCAGATCTCCATCCGTCATAGATTTTTTCAGCATGATCATAAGTTAATGTATACGTTTTACCTTTGTACTCATATGGCAGCGTACTCGGTTTATCAATACTCTCTAAATCTCCGGTTGTATAATCCGAATCCATATATTTCTGAAGATCAATCGGTTTTTCGACAGAATCCTCGCTTTCTTGAAATGCTGTATCTGTATATTCATACTGAAAGCCGTTCTGCGTAAGTACATTGTTGGATGGTTTATAATCATCCTTATCTTTGATATGTTCCTCCCGTTTTACTATTGTTTCCGGGATTTCGGTATCTCCATATTGCTCCTGATACGCATTTGTTACATCATACTCTACATGATTCAAAACATATGTCTTTCCACTATCTTCAACCTCATCCAAGAAAGAAAATGAATAATCATCTATGGCATCCGATTCTCCTGTCTGCTCATCTTCAATCATATAAGCATAAATCTTCCCCTCTGCATCCGTCACGGTCGCAGCAGCATAAACAGGAACACCGGATGCAAACATGCATCCGGCGATCACAAAAGTTGCCATTCTCTTTTTAATTTTCATCATGCCAATGATCCTCCCTCTTCTTTCTATAAATCATATATCCTATACTGCATCCAGATATAAGTGCCGCTCCTAAAAGCAGGAACAGTCTTGTAGAATCCCCTGTAGCCGGCTTTGTAATCACTTTGACACCCCCGCCGCCATTTGCGAGATTAAAATGCATATCAATATACCCTTCTCGGTTATCGTAAGTAACCGTCTGTCCTTTATCCTCTATGTCTTCATGAACAGCTACGAGAAACTCTTTGTCATCGACAATCAGATAAAGCCGTTCATAGCAGACAAGAGATTGTCCAAGGAGCGACAATGTATTGATCTTTGGGAACTGGAGATCAACCTTCAGCTCCGAAGTGTCTGTTGAAAAGCATTTCGATGCTGTCACATCGCTGCCATCCTCTGCCTTGAACGTGTCTTTCGTATCATAAGACATAATTACTCCATCTGCTCTATAAGACATCTCTTTTCCATTATAAAGGTTGCCTATTGCAACAGTGTCAATTAGCTCCGATTCAGAGCTTCTTTTCCCATTGTGCGTTAAACTGACAGCGTCCTTCGCTTCTGTGTGAATCTCTGGGTACCAGATCTTTTGATTCGTAAGATCACTCTCACATACAATCAGTCTATCATTCACATAAAGCTCTTCATACGCTGTAATCGTTTTTCCAACCAACAATGAAGCATCGAATTCGAAAGTTATATATATCGATCCAGATGAAGTTTCCGGAGTAAACGTGATTTCCTTTGTAAGTTCATTTCCTTCTGCATCTTTAACTACTTCTTCTGTATCATCATAACGCAGCATAGATTTCGCGACGCATGGAATTCCAGGAACAAGATTTACATAGTCAATTTTGTCTGTGTGCTTAGCTTTTACCCCCGCAAGCGCAACATGCGTTCCCGTCACATCATCAAGAAAAGTAGTTCCCATGCTTGGAAAGTGGATTGTCTGTGACTCGTTATTCAAATCTTCTTCGATAGCGATCTGCTCGTCCGGATAAGCACTGTCCGTCAGATATTCGAAGATTACGACATCTGAGCCAAGCAACTCATCCGTCACATCAAACTTCACATCTACTTCCACATCCATCTCCGGATCCGTTGCTTCAAATTCTTTTGTGTATTCACTCAGATATGTTCCAAGCACTTTAGAATAAGCTTTCATGGAGAGCTTATAATTGTGCCCTGCTTCAAGCCTCTTCAAGTTTACGGCATCGATACCATTAAAGGTGTCAGAGAGACTTGCTACATTTGTCCCGGTTTCCGAATCACGTACGGTTGTCTTAAGCGTCGGGAACTTCTCATTTATGATGCTTCCTAAGTCATATATTTTTTTATTTTCAGTCACCGAAAAGGTAACTGCTTCAATGTCTTTATATTTATCCTTATTTGCTTCACATCGAAGTTCCTTCAAACTATATGTACCATATGGAAGTGCACCAACTGTATCGTCTACTGGCTCATCACCAAACCAGATGCCGGATCCGGCTTCGTCGTTGTTGGTGTCTTTGCTGTGCTTGATGTAATCGCTTGATGTTGAATAATATCCATTCTCGTCCGTCCAGATGATGTGACTTTCGCCTGTGTCAACATTGGTAAGCAAAAACTTCACGTTCGCAAGTGCTTCTCCATCATCATTCATCTTCATGAAAGACATATCTCCACGAATGGTCTCTTCCGTGACTGTAACCTCGTTAAAGGTTGATACACTCGCATCTTCACCTGGTGTAATCTGACGTACATATACTGTCGGATCCAATACATATCCTACCGGTGCAGAAGTTTCCTGAATTGTTATAGTTCCTTCCGGCATGGCTATAAACCCACCTGATGAAAAGTAAAAAGTATCTCCATTTACAAACCATCTTGAATCATTACCAAATTGAATTTTTCCGGTATCGTCTGTCTTAAACGTCCATGTCCGATCAATGGGAATCCCCGAAAGTGCAGGATCTGTATCCATCTTAACACTCTTATAAAATTTGACTGTATATTGAGCATTGGCGACCGGTGTACCAGTCGTATTCTTCTTTGTTACCAAGATACGAGTTGGGTCCATCTTGGGTCGATCTGTTACACGCAGGGTAACCGGAATCGCTCCAGTAGTCACGCGATATTCTTTTGAATCTAAAGCAAAGCCTTTCGGTGCGAATTTTTCTTTGATTGTATAATCTCCAGCTGCCAAATTTGTCGCGGTTGCAGTTCCATTGCTGTCTGTCGTAAGCTCAGCTACAACTGTCCCTGACGTCGTGCCTCCCTCATATACGCTATATACTGCACCCTCCAGACTGTAGCAGTCATTGCCGTCTGTAATTTCAGGCATTGCAGAACTCTTAACTATACTTAATTCCGTAGTAGCTGCCTGCAGAGTCATATTCAGTGACACCGACGTCTCTGTTACACACAGCAGCGGCTGAAGATCTCTCGTGCCGGAGTTTCCCGTGATCTTTGAAGTTGGACGGAGTCTGTATGCTGGACCAATGTAGTAGCCAGCCTCGTTTGTGCCGGCGCGCACGGATGAAAATGTTATCTGTGGTATCTGTCCGGCTTCAAATTCAAAATAAATCGTCTCGCCGTCATTAACTCTCATATCTCCGCCAGTCTGACCTTCTTTGAAATCTGAAGATGTTCTGTTTTTATAATAGATTTTTGCTCCGCTAAACTGAATACGAGCCTGAATGCAATCATTATAGTCGCTAGTTTCGGTAAAAACCTTAAACTCCTCCGTCCGATAAACATCTCCTACCCGGTTGACTTTGATGGTTGTCTGCTGTACACATCCATCAGCATTTGATAAAACTGTTGTTCCATCAAGCCGGCAAATCTTAAAATTGTTTGAATCCGGAAGATGAAAATTTGTATACTTTGATCGTGTTGTTAAATAATTGATAGAAAAATCCTGTGCATCGTCATTGGATAGCTTGTTATTTGGATTTCCACCACGGAACTTGTCCCAAAATGCGCAGCGAATATTTCTTCCTTCTGCCCCCGCAGTAAACTGATCCAGGTTTGCATCAAATACATAATATCCACTTACATACCCGGTTTCATATGAAAATGGAGAAGCATCTCTGTGGCTACCACAATACATGTACACGTTATTTCCATTGATTGCCGTAGTCCTTCCAATTGCCGCATTTTCTTCATGCTCACAATAAACCTTTAAGCCACCAAGTTCATACTCTTGGCGCTCTCCAATAGCATATACGGAAACTAAATTTTCTACAAATGTCTGAACCTTCCATTTACCCTTTATATTTGGTTCTCCATCTAAATCTGTTGCAGTTGCAGATGCATCTGCAGGTGTTCCTATTATGATTTCTGTCTCTTCTGGAACAGCCTCTGTCGTCTGCTCTTGCGTTGTCTCTTCCGTATCCAGATCCGGACTTTCCAGTTCTTCATCTTCATTTTCCAATTCCGACTGATCAGAATTCTGAGACGTAACCGTTATTCCTGCATCCTGTGCGCAGGCAAGTGCAGCATCAATGAACTTTGACTGTCCGGCTACTCCCTCCACATAAATGTTCTCTACATCACCCTGAATGGCATCCATAATCGCAACATACACATCAGACACTCTCTTATCATGATCCGCAATAAGAATTGATAATGTTCTTTCTTCCGGAGACAGAGATATCGCAAAGCAATCTTCGTTTGCTTCTATACTTTGTGCTTTATCGTAATAATACGTATAGGCGCTTCTGGTCTCTTCTTCAGACACGAACTTTAATATATACGTTCTATCTGAAATCTCTTGTACAGTTGTGGTCGGTGTAAATGTTTCTGCATTTGCTTTTACGAATAGTTCACAGGTTGAAAAATCCAAACCCTCATCTTCAATCTGTGCCTGTGCTGCATCATTATAACAGCGATCAAACGCGATCTCTGTTTCTGAGGCATGTGTTTCCTTCTCTGCATCCGTCTCGGATGCCACCGGTGATTGTGCAAAAGTTTTTGGGGCATAATAAAAGGCAGTTGTAATAAATAATACAACTGCCATCGCCACCGATAGTATTCGTTTCCTGTTCATCATAGTTTCTCCTTTCCTGAAACGATTTTTAATCTATATAAACAGCCTTCCGACTGATATTTTCATATTCCTATCTATTAGCCACTAAAAAAGAACATAAAAAAAGGAACAACCATTTGATTGTCCCTTCGTCCTTCGTTACTCATACTGTGTTATCTGTACTCCCAGTGACCAACTTCATCGTGGTGAATTGTTTCCACGCCTACTTGTACATCGTAGTAATCATTATACCAGCTTGCATTACATAAATGATTATCTACATCCGTCTGGTTATACATATATCCTCCACAACCTGTACATATCCATCGTTCTTTCGTCTCGTAAGTTGGGCGTTCTTCGTCATATGCTGCCTGATCTACCACCCATACCTTTTCCTTTTGTGGCTGCGCCTCTGTAGTCGTCTGCTGCGTTGTCTGCGGCTTTGTATTGGCTTCTGTTGTCGCTGCCTGTGTTGTCTGCGGCTTCGTATTGGCTTCTGTTGTCTCAGTCGTCTTTGGCTTTGTGTTCGCACTTGCCGCCTGCTGTGGCTTCGTATTGGCTTCAGTTGTCTGCTGCGGCTTCGTGTCATCTTTCTTTGGTTTATCCTGTGCTACTGTCTGCGTGTCCTTCTTATCCGTGTTCTCTGTGTCCTTGGTTGTCTCCGGCTTAGATGATTCCGCTGTGGCTTCTTCGTCGGTATTCTCTGCCATGCTCTGCACTTCCTTTGCATCCGTACCGGTTGCAATATTTGTGTCTTTATGTACTGATCTGCCCCTGATAGCAAATGCTCCCACACAAATCAAAAGTAATGCTATAACCACAACAACTATTAGAAGTATAATCTTCTTGTTTTTTTTCTCCATATCTTACTCCTAATATTTTATCTGTACTCCCAGTGCCCAACTTCATCATGATGGATTGTTTCCGTACCTACCTGCACATCGTAAAAATCACTATAATAACTTGACACACACGGATGGTTATATACCTCTTCCTGATTGTACATATACCCACCGCAATTTACGCATTTCATTCTTTCCCTAGTCTCATAAATTGGGCGTTCTTCGTCATACGCTGCCTGATCTACCACCCATACCTTTTCCTTTTGTGGCTGCGCCTCTGTGGTCGTCTGCTGCGGCTTTGTATTGGCTTCTGTTGTCGCTGCCTGTGTTGTCTGCGGCTTCGTATTGGCTTCTGTTGTCTCAGTCGTCTTTGGCTTTGTGTTCGCACTTGCCGCCTGCTGTGGCTTCGTATTGGCTTCTGTTGTCGCTGCCTGTGTTGTCTGCGGCTTCGTGTCATCTTTCTTTGGTTTATCCTGTGCTACTGTCTGCGTGTCCTTCTTATCCGTGTTCTCTGTGTCCTTGGTTGTCTCCGGCTTAGATGATTCCGCTGTGGCTTCTTCGTCGGTATTCTCTGCCATGCTCTGCACTTCCTTTGCATCCGTACCGGTTGCAATATTTGTGTCTTTATGTACTGATCTGCCCCTGATAGCAAATGCTCCCCCACCAATCAGAAGTACGACCGCTACAACTACTGGAATTATAATTTTCTTTTTCTCCATATCTTACCCCTCCTTATATTTCTTCCAATTATATTATACCACTCATTGTGTGGTCTGTCAACAGTATTTTAAGATTATTTTCTTGCAATATACTTTTCTATCTCCGCTTTCCTCCATACGACTCAAGTGCTTTTAATATAGGAACCCCGCGTGCCATCTTTGCACGGATTGCGTTTTCATGTTTTTCCATTCCATATGCACGGATTGCATCCATGATTGAATTATACAAGACACCATCCACAACGACACTTTTCCCCTGTTTTGTGATGCTTTTAGGTTTGTTCAATGCATCATGCAGATTATATCCCCGACTTAAACGGTTTCTGACAAGATCACTATTTTTCTTCTGATCCCTGCATACCTGATTTAATGTAACGTCCCAACTGCTTCTTCTGTCTCCTGGTCTACATGCTTCCTCAACAGACCATCCTCGTCTTAAACGAGCGGTAATTGTCTTTTCATTGACCTTGGAGTGCTGTGACAGGCTTCGAATAGATGTAAATTCTTTTCCATCCAATATGTATATGTTTTTACTCATCTTTACACTTCCTTTGCAATATCCCGCACTATTCCATCTTTCAAGGCATTTCTTCTCATGTAAATTCCTACAACGCATTGTGAGATCTGATCATTCACTTTCTCAAGCTCATTTTCCAACTCAGCGATTCTGAGACAATCACTGCTTTGAGACACTATTGCATATTTTTGACAAAGCGTGGATAATCGGATCAGATTTTTGGATATTTTTTCTGTCTCTCTACAATCCATACGGATCTGCTGCATCACTTCCGCACTACTAATCATAGATTATCTCCTCCTGCTTCACCGGATCTGAATTCGCTGCGGCTACCGCTTTTTCCTGCTCTCTTTTGGCTAGAAAAACCTCCACAATTTGTTTTAGCTGTCGGGCATCCTTCCCACTGTCTATCATATCTTTCAGAACCTGATCAGATAGTCCGCATTTTGCTGCCAGCGCGATCACATCTAGTTGTGAGGACGATAAATTGCTCTGCATCATATATGAACTGATGTCAAAATTTTTTGGAAGTGGCAAATTTCTATTAAATGTAACTGGAGATTGCGGGATTGACTCCTTCTTCTCTCTTCTCCCAAAAAGCCGATGTTTTTTCTGTCTTGTGCTTCCCTGTTGTCCATGCTCCAGCATATCTATCCGTCGATATAATTCCTCCACTTCCTGATTACGCCGGTTCTCTGCATCGAATTCCTCCTTCTTCATAAGGAACATCTCTTGTGCAAGTTTTTCTGCTTCTGCCTGAATGATTTGCTCCTTGCTCTTCTTCTCTGCCTCGGCTGCAGTTCGCTTTTTCAGAGATTGTAGTTCCTGCTTTGTTTCTTCCAGCTCTGCATCCTTTTCTTTTAGTTGCTGCTCATATTCAGATATCTTGTTTTCGGTTTCTGTACGAAACTTCGCCAAATCCTCTTTGTAGTCGTTCACAAGCCGTGACATCGTATTCAATGGGGTATCCAGCATATTGCTTACTGTGCTTTCGACTTTTGATGCATCGTATCTGGCAATCATTTCCTTATATGTAAGTTCCGGCTTCATTTGCCCAACAAACTCTTCCGGGCATCCTGAAAAACGCATAAACTTAATTACTTCGCGCTGTTCGTAGCTGTATTCAAGAGATATCATTTCTTCCATAAACTTTCGCGGGATCTGTAATTGTAACGCTGAATTGATCTGCGATCGTACTTTTGCCCACTCCTCGTCAATGTGATTGATCCCCTTGTTTACTTCGCAAAATTTATCATATAAGTAGGATATAAAACTCTTATACGAAAGCTTGTCCAAAGCACTCTCTGTTAATACTTCTTCTGTTTTCTCCTGTTTTTGCTCGGTTTTATTCTGTTGAGTTGTCTGTGCTACATCATGGATCTCTTGCTGTGCTTCTGGCTGTTGGACGTGTTCTAATACCTCCTGTTCGAGATCTTCAGCATCTTCATCATCATATAAATCATCTTCCGGGTCCATAAGCTCATCTTCGTAATTTTCTTCCATTTTTTCGTTCCTCCTTGATAATGTATTCCCAAGTATAATGTTTCAAAAAGCGGTTTGCTCTGCGAATGTAAAAATGTCCAAGCAGATCTACCGCAGCAAATCCTGCTAGGATTTCAATTTCGTATCGATATTTTGAACAAAACGCCACAATGTCCGGCAGTGCTCCCGCAGTTTTCCATTTGTATATCCAAAAACCTATCGTCGCTACAATGATTACAAACAGGAAGCACCAGTAAAATGAAAATAAGGCATCCAACACGGTGAGAATCACCCTTGCTATTGCCTTACCTACTCGATATATCGCCGGCACGTTCCTATATTTGTGAATTCCAAGCTCTAAATCATACTTTTGTCTACGAACCTGATCTGTCAGGATATAATATGCAGTTTTATATTGCTCCGCCATCACCGGCGTAGCATGCTCCATTTTTTCATCATAAGCAGCTTTGATTTGCTCCGTCGTTGCACTGATCGGAAGCTGCAGCAGCTCATAATGATTTACTACAAATGCCATTTGCTTAATCTCCCATTATTAAATTATCTATTCTTCCAGCAAATTAGGGCAACAAAAAACCACGATCCAAGTTGGTCGTGGTTTCATTGTTGTCCTATGAAAGGGGAAGAATAATACATTGCCAGAGGTTGCAACATTGGGAAAAAAGAGGAATACCAATCTTGCGCGAGGTGAGGGTGTCGCCTCTTACACCTCTGGTAATTATAATTTAACATACCCTAAAATAGGTGTAAATACACTTTTTTGTGGTTTTTGTGGTTCAGCGTGTTTTTTGTGGTTTTTGTGGTTCGGCGATTCCAATAAGACTATCTACCGTCTCCAGTATCCAAACTCTGCCGAAGAATAGAAATCCAATTACTTTTTTGATAAAGAAAACGAACGACTATTACCATCCTTTTTTTCTCATCGATCGTATAAAAGGCTAGGTAATTATTGATAATTATAAAACGAATTCCCCAGCTTGCTAATATTGGATCATCTATAAGGTGAAACCTTTGCGGTAGTTCTGCTAATGATGCTATCTGCTCGTTTGCGACATTAAGCAAAGTGTCCGCTGCATCAGGATTTTTGAGAATAAAGTCAATATAATCCACAGCTCTTACAATGTCGGATTCTGCTGTAGAAGTGATATAAATTTGGTACATCATCGGCTACGACTCCTAATATCAGTCATAGCTTCAGAAAATAAACGGATGTCACCTGATGCAATATCATCCATTCCTTCTTTAATCTGGCTATATAGTTCAAAACGGCTAGCCATCTCCTCATAAGTTTCGATACTCATAACAGCAAGGTCGCCTTTTCCATTCTTCGTAATGAACACAGGCTCAGAAAACTTGTGGCAAAAAGTAGAAATCTCATTGTAATTGTTCCTTAAATCCGCACTTGATTTGATTGCTGGCATAACTCTACACCTCCTTTAATATAGTAAAATTATACACAAATTTTTGTATAAGTTCAAGCAGCTTTGCTTCATTCTACCAAAAAAGTATCCGGAGTCACTCCTGCCTTTTTCTTTAATCGCTACCTCCGGGCAGACTCCCCCTGCGAAAATCGCAAGAGCGTCAACCATACCTCCTGAATATCTGACTTCATCCACATGATAAACATGATAATCATGCTTCCGACACACTTTCTACAAGCTCCACCGCCTAGTATTCCACTTGCTTCATCTTTCGATTGATCTGTGCGCCCCCTGGGGTGTATTACCATCTCCCCCAACGGATTACCTTCTACCTTCCGCAGGATAGTTTTAACCAATGTACTGCCCGTCCGGACAGGTTAGGCTTATTGAGGTCATTCTTCTGCATCCAACCCCTGACGTTATCAGTATAGGATATTCTTGGTCTACACTGAGCCGGGTACACTTATTATTTAGGCTGTACCATACCAGCTAGATTATACAGGGCTTTTGTTCCTGTGGCACGCCGGCATGGTAATCTGGATATTCGTCTCGATCCGGCTGTGCCCTCCCATTTAAGATATGAGCATCTAAGAAAAAAGGCTGACCTTAACTAAGCCACGCGCATTTTTCATTTTTTGAAGCTGCGCCCGCCTGTTTTCTATTTTTCAGTTATCTATGTAACATGCCTGCAGATCTAAGTAATCTTCCGGCAAACATAGCAAAGCAATAAAAAAGTCCTGAGCAAATATTCTATAAACAAACTGCCCAGGACTACTGATCAACCAAATGTATAAATTTTTGTTTTATACTTGATTTTATCTATATAGTCTGTTATTTTATTTATAGGTAATAGATAAAGGCAATCTATTTATAGACAATTTTATTTACTGATTTGATATCGTATTTGCAGATTCGGTATCACCAAAGAACGGATGAGTTGCAGCT
>CAVGQQ010000002.1:0-108651 GCA_963631525.1 bacterium | reverse complement strand
CCGTTCTTTTCCTGCCGCTTCATTTCAGCAAACTTCACAGCATACGCTTCCAAAACATTGTTGTTACTTTTTTTCTGCTCAATATCGATCGTAATCTTCTCCATGTTTGTTCCCTCCTTTCCTAAAATATGTAATGGCTTATATTTCTGTGATATATTTAATCGAATGCTTCATGCATCCGGACCATCCAATACTTTTCTATGTCACTATTTGTATTTTTTGCATAGTTTATCAATCTCCGCGCTATCTGCTGTCTGGTTTATCGTAGATAAGTTTCCAAACCAATTATTTGCTGAAATTTCCTTTCGTGTGAGATCTCTTTCAGCCTTGCTGCGATCCTCTTCATACTTATCATGTCTGTTCTTTATATCCGTCCGTTCCTGTTGCAGCCGCTTGACAAGTAAAGTGATTGCTCCCAGTTCTGAGTTCAAAGATTGCTCTAATACTTCCTGTTCATTCTCGTTCGCGTGGTTGTATCTGTCTGCCCAGGCTTTCAAATCCGTATATAACAGCTCCAAATTGGGATAAAAAGACATTAACAAGCGTTCAAGTTCAGCATGATATGGTAGTTTTCTATCCTTTGCTTCATCTTTTATTCTCCATAATGGCTCCTGTAATGTATGTCGCAACGCATACACTATTTTCCCATTTTCTATCCGTACCGTTCTTTTCTTATATCTTTTCCCATCATAGATATATATGTATATATGCTGTTCATTTATATGATCCCTTATGGCGTCGATAATGTCTTCTGCAATATCGAAGCCATCATTGGCACAATACATGAGCATGCTCAAAATGCATAGTCCAATAACTATAATATATCGTATCATTTTCTGCCCTATTCCTCTCTATTCCTTGTGTTCTTCGATAACGGAATGTAACGCTATTATTATTAAAAAAATGCCATATCCTGCCACTGCAATAATTTCTGGTAGTAATACATAGAACCAACTCCACTCAATCTTCCCAAGTAACTTAAATACAACAAAAACAATAGTCAAAATTTCGCAAAATCCCATACCTAATCGCCTCCCTTTATCATCTAAAATATTCCAAGCGTATCATCCTTGTTCTGAATCTCAATCCACAATAACTTCTCCCCTTTTTTGCGACACTCGAACAGATCCTGTTCAGGAACTTCCTGCAGATCAACGAAAATCTCTTTTCCAACTTGTTCGTCCGTAAAGCTTATTTCGTCTCCATAAAGAGAGGATGCGCTATACTCAATTGTGTTGTCCGGAGATACTGAAACCGTATGAATTCTCACAAGCACGATGGTTGAGATGTCCATTCTCCAGTATACAACTTGTCCAATCTTTATTTTTGCTAAGTCAACCAATCTACGTACATCATCCCATCTACGTTTCTCTATATCTGCAGCTTTTAATGTCCAGATGCCATATAACACAATGAACAATCCCATAATTTCAGCGAACAAAATAATGTTGCGTATGTGGTTCGTAAATCCAACGCCAACGGCGTATATTGTAGCAATCATTATTAAAATAGCTCCAACTGCAACTACTCTTAATCCTCTTGTCAATTTCTTTTCCAAAGCTTCCACCTACATTACCTCCAAATTAACATCCCTGATTCTTCTTTTTTTTCGTTTTTTTCTTCTTTGGCTGTTTTTCTTCATATTTTTTTAAGAGATCAGACTGCTCTCTTTCCGCAGCCATCAAAACGTCCAATGTTTCAAATGGAGTATCCTCAGATTGATGAACTGGGGATTCTTTAGAAAGAGTATTTTCTGCTTCTTTAATGTCTTCCTCGTATTGCAATTCTTTCTTCCGTATGCTCTGCATTTGATTGGAAATATAGTCTATTGCCACCCCAAGGCTTCCTTTGAGTTGATCATCAAGAACGCCTTTCAACCGTGCTATTTCTTCTGTGTCGTTATCCTCAAGAGCTTTATTAAATATTTCCGTCCAAGAATTTACCGACTCCACAATCTCTTCTAGATATAGTGTCACCCCCTGATAGGTCGAAACATACTCTTGATAATACGTCGCTTCCTTATTCTGTGTGAACATCCAAGCTTTCTGAATCGGTTTTAAGACCTTCTTCTCGAGTTGTTCCATCATCTTATCAGTTCCTGGATACTTAATTTTTAACCTCTTTGTTTTCACCTTGTGTCCGTTTTTTAATACCGGAATGTAATATGTATTTGATAGCGACACACCATCAAAGAATACTTTTATCATCCCCGCAAACAGGTAACACCCACTAATAACTACCCCTATTAAAAAGAGAATATAAACAACCTTAACAACCGCAGGGGGAACCACCTCTGCTGCGCCACCTATAAAGTCCTCGTTAGCAAGAATAGCCTTTACGGTCATTGCCACCATCAGCACTCCAATACCTCCAATCATTTGTTTTATTCCGTTCCAGCGCTGACAAAGTATGTATTATTTGCTCCATATTTACCTCTTTCTAACATCTTTTACTATTTCATCAATCGTTATTACAATCGGAAATAGAAATAAAACTAAAAAGATTATGCCGCTTGCCGTTGTTAAGTCCCATGCTTTTTTGAATAGCTGGTTTCCAAAATAATAAATTGTTACAAAAAGCTCCATATTTGCAGCACAGCAAGCGCCCATAAGCCGAACATGCAAGTCGTAAGACTCCAATTTTGCTAATTTTACATTCAAGTAAATCACCCTACACGCCATTATTACAAGCACAACCGTTACTATTATTCCTGATGTTTTACTATCTATAACCATGCTTTCCCCCTGATCTGCTCCGGTAACGTACCTGAACCTCTGTTATATCCTTTTTGCATCCAACGATATAATAATTGCTGCCATTATGCTCGATTCTCGACGCAGCCCAGTAAGGCAAGCAACGGTCATCATCGTAATCATAATATTGTTCATCATCCGTGCAATAATACTCAATGCCACAACCAGAAGTGAATTCGTGACCATTCAGTTCATATCTTCCGTTTGATTTTTGCTTCAGATACCCAGTATCTTTGATTGGCAGACTAAGATACTCGATCGTGCAATATACATCACTTAGTTTGTTGAGTATTGAGACAGACTCCTTCAATAATTGAAGCTTGTCCGGATCATCCGTGGATGCATCCCAATCTTCAATTCCGGACAAATCTTCATACGCGCCAAATGATGATTCTGAAATAACTGATTTAATATCCCACTTTAACTTAATAAATTTTGCCAATAAGTCTTCCAATTTCATTATACAAATCCTCCTTGCGCCAAGAATGCAAGTGCTTCTTGGGATACTTTTACTGGTGCTTCCTCATCCTTAGGTTCTGCTTGTGTTTCCTCTCGATCTTCAGGTGTCATCGAACTCATTAAAACATCCTGATTTTCTTCTGGTTGTGTCACAGGAGTCATATCTCTTTGTTCCACTGTTGTATTGGACATTGCCTTTCGTTCCAATGTCTCAATCCGGCTGCAAAGGGAAACAAGCATGTCTTTGATGTCTCCATCAACCTCCATAGACGCTACAACTGATCCGTCAATCAGAGAACGTGCAAGAACGTCCTTGATCAACTTGTTTCTGGCTGATGTTGTCTGCTGCATGGCTAATACGTCATACAGCTTATGCTCCAATGGGTTGTTTGTGTCCAGGCGGAATGTTATTGTTTTGTAATTCTGCATATCCAACCGTCCCCCC
This sequence comes from bacterium, assembly GCA_963631525.1. Classification (GTDB taxonomy): domain Bacteria; phylum Bacillota; class Clostridia; order Lachnospirales; family Lachnospiraceae; genus Coprococcus_C. The sequence continues at coordinate 104,994 of CAVGQQ010000002.1, read as the reverse complement.
TACATCTATACATTCTTATATTCTGCATCTATTGATTTTGCCAAAAGCTCATATCCCTTTGCGTTCACGCAGATATCCTCGATGAATGTGATATTGTGTTCTCCAAGCATAGCCTTTCCAAACCGCTTAATTACTCCTGCTCCACCACCAACAAAAAAGGTCTGGATAAGTTCAAAGTTTACTTTGTTCTGCCGGAGCAGCTTGATTGCTTCTTCTGACCAGTTGCGAATTGCATCTTCACATACTGTGATCACGGCATCCGGCAAACCGGCATTCTGTGACCTTCCCATGATCACCTGAATGATAGAATCCTCTGGTAGTGTTGAATTGTATTTATTTGAAATTCTGGCATTGACTGACGCAATACAGTTGTTGATTCCAAACTGTAGTGTTTTTGCCTTTCCAAGATCGACTGATTTATCTGCGTTGATTGGCAAGATCTCAGTAGTTCCGGTTCCCATGTCTACGAGATAACATGGTCCTTTGATATCATTTAGCCGGTGCGCGATGGCTGCATACCCCTGTGGAAATACGTATACTCGCGGGCTGATAGTGCATTTATATTCTTTATCCTCATATCGAAAATTCACCTTGTCATACTGTTTCATGTATGAAATCAGCTTGTCCTTTTCAGCGCCGTACCGCATCAGTGGTACACCTAACGCAAGCACGATCTCTGCATCATATATACCGACAAGTTTCATCTCCTCTGCAATTGCAGCAAGTGACAAGAGATAGTAATCTTCATTTACCGTTTTGTCCTCTGTGATTCCGTCATTTGCTACACCTACCTGATAGAATCGATTCTCAAACTCTACTACGCGATGCATCATCGGTGGACGGTCTGACAAGTGTGCTACGCCCGATGGAAAGCTTATATTCTTCGTTTTTACATATCCATATCCTGCATCAATTCCAATAATCATAAAACACCCTCACTTTCTTCCTCTTTGATTAAACTCATTTTTATCTAGTGCTTCGACAAGTTCCTTGCTCAGCTTGTCCTTTATCTCATCCGGAGATAGCGCAATAATGTTCTCTCCGGCAAGATCCGCTATTGTCAGCTCGCGAACCATTTCACATAGGTTATTTAACATAACGCGCAATGTCTTATGCGAACTTCCAAATTTTATTTCAAGTTTCCGATAGCCACTCTCTTCCTTGTATGCGCTGTTTTTTTCTGTCTCTTCATCCCGGCGATACAGGTATGCTTCGCAGATTGCATAGTGCATCGGATACAATATTGAACATAGATTAAAGATCTGAATGATTCGATGTAATGAGTTGATTCTATCTTCAACTTCATCCAAGTGCCGCATAAGGCTCTTCTGGCGCTTGAAAATATTTGCTTTTGCGAGCTTTGCGTGTTGGCTATATGCTGCATCCACAATTCCTGACGATCGAATCCCTAAATTATCTTGATTTTCTCCACCGGGAAGAACCAGTGCTGCTTCTTCTTCCGACAAGGCTTCGATTTGCTCTACTATATTTTTTCTGGTATTCTGGTATATGCTGATCAGCATCTTTCGATTCATGATGCAAGACTTAATATAATTTATATCGATCAGATCTATTGCATTACTGTTTACATGCTCCGGATTAATCACGGTTCTTCCTCCTTTCCTGGTTAGTCGTCTGAAAAATCGACCTCTTGATTCTTTTTAGCTGCTGCTTGATTTGCAGATAAAAAAGAATCAACGAAGTAAATTCTCTGTGGTGTGATTATGTTTACATCGATGATGCTTCCAACGATTATCACCCTTTTCCCGATATTTTCCGGAATGATGTAAGGTTGAATTGTTTTATCAATTAAGTATCTTAGATTCGTTGCGATGATATAATGCATTGGCTTTACTCCTCCACGATAGGACAGATTAAATGCAACTGTACCATCTTTCTGATCGAATGCAGCCGAATCTACAACGCCCAGAATCTCAATAACATTAAAATCCATCTTGCGTAGCCTCCCTCTTTACGAACATTTTGCGTATTCCTCTGCAATTGCATCCGCAACTTTATTTGTTAGGCGTTTCCGGATGGCTGCCTGCTGCTCTTCTGATAAGCTCTTTAGATCGACCCATTCTCCGTTGACCTCGACATTATATATGTACTGCATATCGCTACCTCCATTATTTCTGTTATATGATATTCATTGGGACTTAAACATGTGCTTGCTTAGGGCTATCTGCTGAATCCCGTCTACACTGTCTGTGTTTTTTTAATAGGTCTCGTTTCTCTTTCATTCTGTGCCTGTACTCCTTGCATATAGCCTAAAATGAACATTTTGTCTCCATCGCTCATTTTTCGAAAACCTTGAATAACTTGCACAATTAAATCGAATTTTTCCTCAGTCATCTTTTCCTCAGTTACCATTGCAACTACCTCCTTTTTGATTTCCCAAGGCACTTTTTGTTTTTCTTTGCTTTGATAAAGTCATTTTATAACTATATATTGCCTTTGTCAAGCCATTTTTTACGCATTTTGTTTTATTTTGCCTTGACTAAATCATTTCTTGGCTGTATAGTTAATTCATACCGATATGAAAGGAGATCTCTCAATGGAAACATTTGAACGCGTAAAGGAGCTAAGAAAAAAACATTTGAAATTATCCCAAACCGCTTTTGGAGAAAAGCTTGGTGTTAGCCGATCCGTTATAAATAATATTGAATTAAACGCTTTGGCAAAACCCGAACAGAAATTACCGCTCTTAAAATTGATATGTGAAAAATTCAATGTTAATGAAGATTGGCTCTTAAATGGTACTGGTGAAATGCTAAAAAGCACAGCTACTGAAGAAGATTACATTGCTATGATCGACAAAATAATGGATGGTGAAAACGAAACGGCAAAAAGTTTATTCAAAGCATTTGCCAAATTTGACATGCAGGATTGGGTTGCTCTACAGCGTATGATAGATAAATATAGCAGTGTTAATAGTACGAAAGAACAAACAAATACGGACGAATCCAGCGATAACATGAAATCCGAAATTGCCTCCAAGTATGATGCGGTGCCTAAAACACCAGAGGAACTCGAAGCTCTCTATTTGAATCAACCTATCATTAAGCAAAAAAATGGGACAAATGAGAAATAATCAGTATTGACAATCAGCCAAAAAGCATATAATATATATGTGTAGCTAAGGTTACACGTTAATAATGCTCTAGGTTGTACGTCTCTCAATATATGGGAAGGACCGAACCCTAGAGCTTTTTTATTTGGAGGTATACATATGAAGACTGCAATTATGGTGGATGGGGGATTTTATAGAAGAAGAGCGCAAGCATGTCTCGGTGACAAAACAGCTCAAGATCGTGCAATTGAACTTTCGAATTATTGCAAAAAGCACCTAAATACACATGGCGAAAATAGTGATCTGTACAGAGTGTTTTATTATGATTGTGCTCCTTCCAGCAAACGTATATATCATCCTTTTCTCCACAAGCAAATTGACTTAGGTAAAACAGATTTATACGAATGGACAATTCAATTCTTAAATGAATTAAAGAAAAAAAGAAAATTTGCAATTCGATTAGGAAAACTCGCAGATGAGCAAGCACACTATACGATTCGTCCGGATATTGTAAAAAAATTATGCAACGGTTCTATAAATTTCGCAGATTTATCAGAAGATAATTTTTGCTTGTCCGTAGACCAGAAGGGCGTAGACATGAAAATTGGTCTCGACATAGCTTCTATGTCATATAAAAAGCAAGTAGATCAAATTGTTTTAATTTCTGGTGATAGTGATTTTGTATCAGCTGCAAAATTAGCAAGACGAGAAGGTATTGATTTTATTTTAGATCCCTTAGGTGCTCCAATTAAGCCGGATTTATTTGAGCACATTGACGGACTTCGAACATGCGATAAAAGATATACCACCTCTCCTTCTGCAATTGCATCGAATCCGAACCTACGAAAGAATAAATAAAATATCCATGTCAATGGAACAGCAAGTTTCTTCGTCTGCAAATGGTAATGCTGGATCAAACATAAGAATAGAACTGTGAAAATAATTTAATATTTGTAGATCTGGGGAATACTTGATTTAGCTTGGTGCATATGTTATAATGGCATCAGCTAAGAAATGAAGTAAGTGCCACAAGCACAAATCGAAACCCCAGTAGCAGCCACTACTGGGGTTTCTTCTCGTTTTACCGGTTGAGCATCCGTTTAGGCTAATTGTCGCTATTATCGTTACCGTCTAGCCACTTGCAAATATAGTAGCTAACTATACTTGCTACGACGGAAACAAGAAATGAAGTAAGTATATCCACGAAAGCACCCCCTCCCTGTTGCCAGATTGGGCGCGACAACTCCTTGAGTATAACAACTTCGACTTATTTTGACAATTGTGAGTCGTCGCAAACTAAGACGATGATCTTTGCTTTATTAGAATCATCGAAATTGCTATTACGATACAGTATTTTGTCTTTGCGATAGCAAATAGCATATACTTCATCGTCATGATACGGTAAATTAATCTTTATCATTTGAATCCCCGTTTCCTTTCTCCCCTAATGGGGGTATTGTACGTACTTGTTTTTATTTGTGCAAATTTTTACATGTAAAAATTGCAAATTTACACGTACATGAAAAGTAAAACGAGATTCGATCGAAAAACTTACCTTTATCAGTCCTTGAAATCAATATGTTCATATGTACTACCCTCCTTTGCATGTCCGTAGACGTCCTCGTCTTTAGGTTGCCGTTGGAGGAAAAAAATAAAAAAACAGTATCCAAATCAGCCTTTTATGTGTAAGGAGAATTATTATGAAAACTAAAAGCGCATGTGCCTACTACAAGATTTCAGACGTGTCACCAAACAAAACTTCTTTGGAAGAGCAGCGTCGTATGATTAAAGATCTCGCAGACTCACGAGGAATTGAAATTATTGCAGATGTCACAGAAGTCACTAGTTCAAAAAAAATTGGACGCCCTGCGTTTGAACAAATGTACAAATCTGCAGTCTCTAAAAGCCATCCTTATGATGCTATTGTGGTTAGCAGTTTGGAATTACTTCCAAAAAGTGCCAAAGGAAATAACATGATGCGTGAGCTGTTGGATAACAATATTGATATAATTTCATTTCAAGAAGGTGATTCAGAAAAAACGAATATCCGATTGTTATTAACGCCGGTTACCATCGAGAAACCAATTCGTAAGAAAACAAAATTTAGAATGTTTTTAGAACAAATATTCTCAAAATAAAAAATTGATTAAACACGATTAAAAATAAAATCCCCCGTGCGGGAACACGAGGGATTCAGCAGTACATCTAGAGCCTAAGCCTTTGATATAATGCCCTAAGCAAGCATATTATATCATAAGGCTCTCGATTGTACAATTTCAAAATTGTATAAGGAGTGATATTTTATGAAAACTGTATGCTTGTATATCAGAGTTTCTACGGATTCACAAGAAGAATACTCGCCGGAAGCCCAGATCCGACTTCTCAAAGAGTATGCTGCAGCTCACGACATGATCGTTGTCGATATCTATCAAGATCTCGGAACATCCGGAAAATTTGTGAAAATACGTCCACATTTCAAAGAAATGATTGCTATGGCAAAATCCAAGGAACATCCCTACGATGCCATTTTGGTGTGGAAGTTTTCCCGGTTCGCAAGAAATCAAGAAGAATCAATCGTCTATAAGTCCTTACTGAAAAAGAACCATGTAGATGTTATATCCGTTTCCGAGCCACTTCCGGATGGACCCGTTGGCAAACTGATTGAACGAATATTTGAATGGATGGACGAATACTATTCTATTCGGCTATCTGAAGAAGTCCGACGTGGTATGGCTCAGAAAGCCCTCCAGGGTGGATATAATTCAAATGTTCCAATTGGATATATAAAGGAACGGGGTCCCGATACAATCCCTCAAATCGACGACTATTATGCGGTCATGGTTCAACGCTGCTTTTACATGTTCGCTATAGAGCATGCTTCTATAACAAACATTGCATCAACAATCAATTCGCTTGGATATCGTACACGGCATGGTAACCGGTGGGAAAGCCGAAATATTACGGATATGATTCAAAATCCGTTTTATATTGGAAAAATTCGTTGGAACAGCTCGACCAGCCGACGCACTACCCCTCATGTCGGAGAAGAAATCATTCGCGACGGCAAGCATCCCCCACTTATATCTCAAGATTTGTGGAATGCAGCACAAAATAGATACGCCGAAATAACATCCAAGTATGCATATACTCATAAAAAAAGAACTGATATTCACCGGCATTGGCTCTCCGGTCTTTTGAAATGTCCTATGTGCGGAGGTTCCCTTGCATATCAAAGAGGTCCTGCATCAAAATCAGGTCGAACATATCCTAGTTTCGTCTGCTATCGTTATGTCAAGGGTATGTGTACAACAAGAAACAGCATTTTAGTAAGCAAGGCAGAACAATATGTTGTTGACGGATTATTAAATGTGATAGAAAATAAAAGCATTAAAACAATAGCACCAATCATACCGTTTAGCCAAGATGAAGCAACGATTGCAAAACAGATCGCAAGCGTCAAGGCGAAGCTTGGTCGTGTAAAAGAAGCTTACGTAAATGGTATCGATACGTTGGAGGAATATAAAGCAAATAAAGAAAAATTAGAAGCTGAAATCACGCACTTAAAGGAATTATCGGTTTCAGAAGCTAAACATGCCAAACAACATACAACTGTCACGCCGGATGTCGTCAATACAGTGCATGATGCAATTGTTAATGCCAAAACCGATGCAGAGAAAGCGGCAGCGATCAATTCAATCGTGGATCACATTGTTTACGACAAAGAAGCTGATACAATGGAGTTCTTCTTTATCCCATAACAAGAATAAATAAGTTCCCATTAGTAATTGTCTATGGCGGTCGATACATATTCGCATATGGGTGAAATTTGATTCCGCTAAAAATGCGGATAAAAAACATACCCATTAGCAAACGTCTACAGACCGCCGTATTGTGAAATTATCGCCTGCGCCAGCTTCGCATTTGTCTCCTTGATATTCACAGGACATTGAAGTCTCTTTTCATAAATCCACATTTAACAACCACACGCTCCTTCCCAAGGCCATGGACCATCGATCCATGCATTCCAATCTTCACACGTGTCCACATCGTAACGATTGAGCGGACCGTACTGCTTTACATAGTCAGATACTGCTTCGCACCGCATCATCTTGAAATGATTGTATGCGTCGACTGCTTCCCTGCAGTCCGGGTGCGTATCTAAGAATAAGGTAATATCATCGATCATAAATGAAACCTGATCGATAAACTGTCGAAGCTCTGCTTTGCACATAGGTTTCATGATCCGTTACCCCCTCTTCCCACAGAAAATCAGATTCAGAGAAGGAAACGCGGTGCCCTGACACAGTGCCGTCGCAGGATCGTACATTTCCTCCCATTTTTGCATTGGAACATAGCCTATGCCAACCGGCATATGACGCATATGTTCGTTTTTGTCACCACAGCCGCAATCCGGCATGACTGGTTTCCGGCACATTGCATCGCCCGGCATAACGCAGCGACTGGAACCAGAATACGGATAGCCGCCATTTGTGCCGCGCGGATTCATGTTGCGACCTCTGCCGCAACCATAATTTCTATAAGAATCCAAAATGGTTACCTCAAACATTCTCTTTGTATACTTCATTGTATGTATTTGTGAGAAAAATGTGAAAACAGGAATATATCTTGCAAAGATCGGACAAACATAATAAAATAACGCTATTATCTATTATTTCCATATGATGGGGGAAAACAGATGGAAGTTACAAAGCAGGCAGATAAAAGTCAGAAAACAATATTGAAAAGCATCGCAAAATGGTTGGTAATTTTTGCGCTGATTGCTTTTGTATGCTATAAAAATCAGGATCTGATGCAGGAAGCCATGGAAGAAATCCAGATAACGCCTGTATGGAAGCTGATCGTGTGTCTGCTGCTTGGAAATCTGTATTTCATCGCCGAGGGCTGCATCATCAGTGCAATGACGAACACCTGCGACCATCGCTTATCTGTATGGCAGGGAATCACCTGCGCATATCTGTGTACATTTTACCGGATTGCAACACTTGGAAGCGGAACCGGTGTCGCACAGCTTTATTATTATAATCTGCATGGCATCCGTGTGAGCACAGGAACTGGTATGTCCATCGCACAGTACACATTCCAGAAAATCGCAATCGGAATCTTTGGTGTTGTGTCATTTATCCTTCTGATTCTGAGCGGTCACAGCGGCATCCGCAAATACGCATGGTATATGTTTGCCGGAGCAGTTGTGATTTCGTTGATCTGCTTGTTCTTATTTATATTAACAGTCTCAAAGAAATTCTCCGACCTGATCATGAAACTGGCACGAAAGCTTGTGAAACCTAAGAACCGTCTGTATCCGCTGTTGGATAAGGCACAGGTTTCCATCGACTATCTGCAGGATCAGGGACGTCTTGTATGGAAAGACAAGCGGTTGTTCCTGACTGTGGTCGGCTTGGATTTCTTCAAATTCGCATGCTGGTATGCAATTCCGGGAATCTTCTTTGCTGGAAGTTATTCTGTTACAGTTGCAACCTGTCTGGGGCTTACTGCCGTCTGCAACATGGTTGGCTGTGTTATGCTGGCACCATCCGGTGTCGGTACACTGGACTTTGTATTCGCGTTGTTCTTCGCCTGCGTCATTCCGGACGGCGATGCCGTAGCTGCTGCCCTCGTAGTCTACCGGTTATTTACATGGATCGTACCTTTCGTGATCGGACTGGTTCCGGCACTGGCAGTACGGAAGAAGGATGAGAAGTAAAATGCTGCTATTTCTCATTCTTCTTCCGCTGGATTACCATATTGACCACACCCAAACCGCTGAGAAGAAGCAAGAGCATCATCCCAATTACATCGCAATCACCAGTATCCGGGCTTTTGTTTCCCTCTGAATTGTTCGCATCTGTTACATTTCTTTCTGTTACATCCGTTTTCTTTATTATAGTATCTGCTTTCCCAATTTCTTTCGTTGCAGCCGCATCACTATAATATCTATTACATGCATTGCAATACCAGTATTCAATATTTCCCTCTGCATTGACCGTAGCCGTTTGCGCCGGAAAATGCTTAAGATTCCTATGTTCCCGTGTGTCAAACTTCTCTCCACAGATTGTACAGACTGCTGACGATGTACAATCTGGCTGTACTTCACTTCCTGCATGATTACAGATCTTCCACCTTGCCTTTAAGGTCACCGATTCTGTTACAGGTATCGTAAAATCATATGGCACGTCATTCCTGTACCACCCTTCAAAAATATATCCATTTTTCGTTGGATTTTCTGGTTTTTTTGCTGGAACATTTGCCAGCACCTGCGCTGGACATTCTGTGCCTCCATCCGCGTCAAAAGTTACAATATACGCCCCGGTAATCCCACCTTTGAACGTTCCACCCGAAATCTGTCCCGGCGTATTTTCTGGTTCTGGAATACACGTTTCATTTATCACAGGCGCATTGAAAACGCCGCCTGAAATAATGCCATGACTTCTCCCCTTTACATTCGTAACCGTTCCATTGAATGTACCACCGCAAATCGTGCCATCATTATTTACTACATCATTAAACATTCCATCTGAAATCACATTTCTATTTCTTACCGGTCCATTGAAGATTCCGCCTGTCACAGATAAATTTCCACCTGAATCTATTTCAACTCCATCGTCGAATATGCCGCCTGAAATCTGATTTTTTCCATCGCTTCCAACCTGCATGGATCTATTCCACTCATTCGCTTTACAACCGGTAATCGTCACTTCATCACAAATTATTAAGTTTCTTACACTATACAGTCCTCCACCTTCAAATCCATACACATCGCTTGCGATTGCACGACATCCTTGAATCTTCGCCGTCGCAATCAAAGTTGTATTTCCAAAATTACAAATACCTCCACCTCTTGTATCGTCCCTGTCTGCTCTGGCAAGACACCCAGAAATCGTTCCACCTGACATAGAAAAACTTCCCTCTACATACACACCACCGCCTTCTCTGGCGCTGCATCCAACGATATTTCCACCCTGCATGGTGAAAGTGCCTCCCTCTGCAACATACACGCCGCCTCCGGCTGGGGAATTACCTCCTGTAATAACACCTCCATAAACGAGCTTATTCCCACCGGCAGCAATCACCCATAAACCTTCATTGTTCTCACGGAATGTATGCTCTGAGGTTGGATTTCCATCCACAATCGTCAGGTTTCCCCCACTCACTATCTGGATTACATTACAACTTCCGTCCGCCTTCATAACATAACCATTGAGATCTAACGTAACCGTTCTTTTGATCAATATACATGTCGGTATTTCTATATCTGACATCAGTTTTATTTTCGCCGCAGCCGAATCAACCGCATTGGATAATTCGGAAGCATCCGATACCACAAATTCATCTGACAATCGCAGTTTACTTTGTTTTTGAATGTTATAGTCTGCAAGAGTACGACCGTCTGCGAGTAATATATCTCCAAAATAAAGACACTTTCCATCTGTAGAAATTCCAGCATCCCGAATTTTCTGTTTCACATTATCAATGCTGTCACCTGACTCAACCTCCAAAGTCAGATCCGCTTCGCCAATAATCGCCAGATCTATATAAATGCTCATAGCCCTTGCCCGCACAACAGGTACAAGCAGCAAAACTATAAAACACGCAAATAATATTCTAAAAAATGATCTTTTCATACAATTCCTCCAATTCTCTATCCGCATATTCTATAAAGGTGTCGAATTTTCCCTCTATGGTAAAAGTATATTTTTTTTCATTGAAAAAGACAAGAAATTATTATCGACATTTTATTTCTAAGGTTGATTTAAGGTTCGTCCCCTATACTTCGTATTGTAAACAAAAACAAAACGAATTTGAAAGGACGTGATTTTATGAAGAAAAAATCCATTTTACCACTTGTAACAGTAACGATGCTTGCAACTGCCCTGCTTGGCGGATGTGCAAATAAAACAGAATCGACAACAACCAGTGAGGCAACACCGACGGAGGCAGTCAAGGAAGGAAACAGCTATGCAGGACAGACAATCTCCGGTGAGGTAACCGAGATTGATGGTGATACGATTTCCATGACACCGGAAGGCGAAGAGGATGACATCTCCTTTACCGTAAATGATGATGTAGAGATTACCCGCGAGGGCATGGGACAGCCACCAGAAATGTCTGGCGATGACAGTTCCAATACTCCACCGGAGATGCCGGATGGTGAAGCTCCTTCCGATAACGGCGGACAGTCTGGTGATAACAGTTCAGACAGCAACACACCTCCGGAAATGCCGAATGGCGAAGCTCCTTCTGATAATGGCGGACAGTCTGATGACAGCAGTTCCGACAGCAACACGCCTCCGGAGAAACCAGATGGTGAAGCACCTTCTGATAATGGCGGACAGTCTGATGACAGCAGTTCCGACAGCAACACGCCTCCGGAGAAACCAGATGGTGAAGCACCTTCTGATAATGGCGGACAGTCTGATGACAGCAGTTCCGACAGCAACACGCCTCCGGAGAAACCAGATGGCGAAGCCCCTTCTGGTAACGGTGGGCAGTCTGGTGACAGCAATTCCGATAACAATTCTGACAGCAACACGCCTCCGGAAATGCCAGACGGCGAAGCTCCTTCCGGTAATGCTCCGGGTGGTGACATGGCAACTTCCACCGACGCATCCCTGACAGATATCCAAGTCGGTGACACAATACAGGTAACCTTCGATGATGGCGGAACCGTAACCGTCATTGTGATTTCGAATGGAAATGCTGGTGGAGGTGCTCCGGGACAGCCGGGCGGCGGAAACTCCGGTGGAGTGGAAAGCTACGATGCTGTCTCGGAATATACAACCGATGCTGACGTGGACGGCGAGACATTTGAGTCCACAGGCACCGACGAAAACGCCATCCATGTGTACGATGGCGCAAATGTAAAGCTGAATAACATTACCGTCACAAGATCTTCCGAAGAAAGCAGCGGCGGCGATAATTCCAGCTTCTATGGTGTCGGTGCAGCAATCCTTACAACCGACGGACAGACAACGATTACGAACAGTACGATCACAACCGATGCCGACGGTGCTGCTGGCGCATTTGCCTACGGTGACGGTACGGTCTACATCTCCGATTCCACAATTAAGACTACCGGAAATACAGCCGGTGGTATCCACGCGGCTGGCGGTGGAACCCTCTACGCATGGGATCTCAATGTAGAGACAGACGGTAACTCCTCTGCCGCTATCCGTAGCGATCGTGGCGGCGGAACGATGGTTGTCGATGGCGGAACCTATACCTCAAACGGAACGGGTTCCCCTGCCGTATACAGCACTGCTGATATCGCCATCAACGATGCAACGCTTACCGCAAATGGTTCCGAAGCGGTCTGTATCGAGGGATTAAATTCACTTCGTTTGTTTGATACCGATCTGACCGGAAATATGTCAGACGACAGTCAGAACGACTGCACTTGGAATGTGATTTTATACCAGAGCATGTCTGGTGATTCAGAAGTTGGTAACAGTACATTTGAGATGGACGGCGGCAGCCTGACTGCGAAAAATGGCGGTATGTTCTACACGACCAATACCGAGTCCACATTTATCTTAAATGATGTAGACATCACCTATGCGGATGACAACGACTTCTTCCTTCGTTGTACCGGCAACAACAACCAGCGTGGCTGGGGAACTTCCGGTTCCAACGGTGCCGATTGTAAATTCACTGCCATCGATCAGGCTATGGAAGGCGACGTGATCTGGGATTCCATCAGCCAGCTTGATTTCTACATGACCGGTGAAAGCACACTCACAGGTGCCATTACCGACGATGAGACCTATGCCGGAAATGGCGGCGACGGCTACTGCAATGTCTATATCGAAAAAGGAAGCACCTGGACAGTAACTGGAGACAGCACACTGACAAATCTCTACTGTGCCGGAACGATCACCGATGCAAGCGGCAAGACCGTTACGATTGTCGGTACCGATGGCACAGTCTATGTACAGGGTACAAGCAGCTATACGATCACCGTCGACAGCTACAGTACCTCCGTTGATACAAGTGACGCCGAATCGACCACAAGCTTTTCGGATTATGCTGTCACACAGCCTTAAACAATAAATATTTCTTCACAATTATAAACTCTTTCCTATTTGAATCGCGGTCGGGGTGGTTGCAAGTCCACCCTGACCCGTTTCTTTTATGTTCGGAGACATTTCATTTCCGATTCTACGCATTGCATCGATCACTTCATCCACAGGAATCGCGCTCTTGATTCCTGCCAAAGATAGCTGTGCCGCACTTACCGCGTTGACAGCTCCGGCGACATTCCGTTTCACACATGGCACTTCCACTAACCCGCAGACCGGATCACAGGCAAGGCCAAGCATATTTTTAAGCGCCAGCGCGGCCGCATTTGCAATCATCTCGTTCGTGCCTCCCTGCAGGAAGCATAGCCCTGCCGCTGCCATCGCAGATGCAGAACCGATCTCTGCCTGACAGCCGCCAGACGCCCCGGCAATCGAAGCATTTTCCGCAATCACGGCACCTACCCCTGCGGAAATGTACATCGCAGCCACCATCTGTTCTTCCGAACACGCAAGCTTCTCCTCTGCCGTCAGGAACACTGCCGGAATCACGCCGCACGAACCCGCCGTCGGCGCCGCAACGATCCGGCGCATGCATGCATTTCCTTCTGCCATCTTGATTGCCTTCTCCATCACCAGACCTAAGAAGTCGCCGCAGAGATTCTTCCCCGCTTCGTTGTATGCGCGAAGCTTCTCGCCATCGCCGCCAACCAGACCGGAGGCTGATGTAAGCTTTGCATCATAGGTTGCATCCGCATGCCGCATCGCCTCATACATGCTCTGCATCTTCGCATAGGAAGCCTCTTCTGTTACCGCACGTTCTTCCATATCCGCGTGTTCGATCACCTGCCAGAACTCCATCTGTTCTTTCTCGCACAGCTCCAATATATCCTGAATCGAATGATACGTTATCATTTCGCATCGCCTCCTATACTAAGGTATGTCACCTTCTTCACACCCTCGACTTTCTTCAACCAGTCAATGCCCTCCTTCGGAATTTCCTGATCACATTCCACGACCATAACCGCCTCTCCGCCACGGCTGGAACGGTACAACTGCATGTACGCAATGTTCACGCCTTTGTGCGAAAGCATCGACGTTACTTCTGCCACGTGTCCCGGCTGATCCTGATTGTGTACAACAAGTGTCGGATAATCACCGGAGAAATTCGTCTCGATTCCATCGATCTCAGCAATATTAATCCGGGAGCCGCCCAGTGACTGCCCGATGATCTCCAGGCTTCTGCCATCCTGCCCCTGCAGAAAAAGCTGCGCCGTGTTTGGGTGCGCTTCCTTTAACTGCGCCTCTCCAAATTCGATCTGTATGCCCTGTTCTTCGGCAAGCTCCAACGCCTGCGGAATCCGCGCATCGTCCGGCTGCATTCCAAGCAAACCAGCCACAAGTGCTTTCCGTGTACCATGTCCTTTTCCGGTTGTCAGAAAGCTTCCATATAACAAAATCCGCGCGGAAACCGGCTGTTCGCCCAGCAGCTTCCGACTGATATATCCTATTTTTACAGCACCTGCGGTATGGGAGCTCGACGGTCCGACCATCACAGGTCCTACGACATCAAATATATTCATTGCTTCACTCTCTTTCTATTGTATTATGAGATTCCTGCCTTCAAATTATGTCAAACATACAATAGAAACCTAAAAAAATCAACCGGAAACGACTGGTCTTTTCATTCACAGTTTTTCCGGTTGATTCACTTAAATTGTTGCTTTGATTTACATTCTGGACTTTTCTATTATAAGTTTGAATCTTAAATCGAATAATTCCACCAGCTATCCTGAATGTCGACACAGCTCTCACGGATAACCAGCCGTCCTTCGAGCTCCATCGTCGTGACAGAAGCATGGTTTCCATTGATTCGGTCTATGAGCAGATATACCGCGAATCTCCCCATCTCCACCTTTGGCAGGGCAACCGTCGTAAGCATCGGTTTTGTAAACTGCGCCTGTTCAATATCATCACTGGAAATGATAGAAATATTAAAATATTTCTTCTTGATTTTCTCCAATGCTTTGAGCATACCGATCGCAGTAATATCATTGGCACAGTAGATTGCAGTTGGAATATCGTCGGATTTTAGTATCTTTTCCATGATCTCAAACCCTGCTTTTTCCGTCTGTTTAGTCTCAAATATATAAGCTGGATTAAGTTCTAATTCATGCCGCATCAGGGTATCCACATATCCTTTATAACGGGACTCGCCGTGACATTCCCCGACATAACCAATATCGTTGTGTCCCTTTTCAACCAGATACTCCACCGCTGTTGTCGCTATTTTTCTGCCATCGCAGGTTACCTCATCGATCTCCCGGTTCGTGGAATTCCGGTTGATCGACACCAGATTCTTAAACCGCTGCTTCAGATAACGCAAAGCCTCCTTGTTGCATCGTCCGATCACGATCAGGCCATCACTTTTTCCTTCGGTTTCCTGATGCAGATCTTCCACCAGATGATTCAGATTATTTAACCGGCACTGTTTGTCGTTCGAAAAGACAGACATATACCAGACATGGGATAATATGCAGGAATTCCTGTGGATCTCCGATTCCACCACACGCAACACCTCTGTAAAGAAAGGATCTGTGTTGCTTTGCTCAGTCCGTGTCATTAGCACCTGTATATAGCGCACTTTATCCTGCGCGATTTCCGTTCCCCGTTTCAGATTGCGGGCTGCTTCATTTGGCACATAATTAAGCTCCATTGCAGCCTTCCACACCTTATCCCGGACTGCAGGATCTGAACAATGATACTCCGGATTATTCAGTATTCTCGAAACCGTCGCCGGCGAGGTTCCAGCCATTTTCGCGATTTGTATTACAGACATCCTACATCCCTTCTTTTTGTATTCCTATTTATCCTACTTGTTTAGTATGGTATTATTGTAGACGATTTTGGTAAAATCTGCAAGCACATTCTCACACTCTGTCCAGATGGCGGATATATGGATATTTGTGTTCTTCCTCATCCCGTCTTGCCGCATAGGTTTCCTCCCGAATCTGCAAAGGCTCGATATACCAGATTGCAGACAGTTCCACATCGGTTCCTTTTTCTTCCTGCATCTTTACATACACTTTCTCAAAGCCTTTCCCTGCCGTCACAGATTTCACCGGTTTTCCAAGGATTAAGAAGCTCCGCTTATCCACTGTCAAAATATTGACAGCGACAGTTCCGTTAAACCAGATTGCATGCACCAGATTTTTATTGGTCTGGGAACTCTGGATCAGATCATAAAATACGATATGATCATCCTCCACATGCAGGCTTCCCTTATATGCCACATGCGGAACTCCTTCCCGACTTACGGTTGCCAGTGATTTCAAGGACGTCGGATCATTGATCCACTCTGTCAATTCTTTATTTAACACACTCATCGCTGCACCTCCTCATATGTCCGCATCAGATCCAGTCCTACATGTGCACCGCATCGCCGGAAATCATCGTTATATGGATTCGTGATGTATTTTCGCTGTAAGCGGTCAAACTCCCTGTACACCCTTACAAAATAATCAAGCGTCGGAGAAACCTGATTCTGGAAGATTGATTTCGGCGTCGGTCGCCATATATTGGCAGCGAGCGCGATGCCGTGCGATATGATGCTCTCTGCTTCCTCGACAACATGCTCATATGCTTCATCCTCCGAGATAAATCCATGCGGTGTCGCAAGCTCGGTTCCAAGCACGGCACCAGATGTTACATTCCCCTGTCCAAATATATCAACCGCTGCAATTAACCGGCGTTTCCACTCGTCATACCCAAGCTTATTCGCTTTTCCCGAGCAGATCCAGTTGAATTTTTCCTTGTCAAATACCTCAATGTCTGTCGTGTACATCGTGAGTCCCGTTTCATTATACAGCCGCTCTAATTGTCGCTCACTGAATGCAGACGAGATCAACTGCGATGGAAACCTTCTTCCCGGGAAGAACTCGCCTATCATCTTCAACACCCGGATATAGCTCTCCAGTTCATCATCAAATAATTCCTCACCGGACAGAATCGAACCACCAGTCAACAGAACCTGCGTAAATCTGCCCTTCTGCTTAAATGCCTCCTCGAAAGCCTCCCGCATATATTGAAGCTCGCTTTGTTCCTCCGTTGCTCCACTCGCTTTGAAGGATGGGGAAAGCGGGCAGTATTTGCAGCCTTCCTTCGGGCAATCCCAGAAATGGCAGTATTTATTTACACTGACTTCTATACGCTGCGGTCTTGCCTGCACATAAGTGCTTAACGGTTCTCCGTTGGATGCTTTTTTGTTATAGAAATCCGGCTTCTCCCAAAATCCCTGAAAATCCGAGAGAATATCACCTTCATCTATAATCACATATTTTCCATCGACAAAATCAACAATATATGGATCTCTTGCCGGATGCTCCTGGTCAAAATCAAAGTTCGCAATCAGATAGCTTCCATCATTCCAGATCAATCCTTCCGGTACAAAATCCACACTGTTACGGAACAGATCTTTTCCATCCTGATGGACTGCGTGCACCGCCGGATCAATCTGTGCAACTGCATTCGGTGCATACCAGAGTCCCCGTCTCTGGATATCTGCTTTTAAGATCCAGCTTGCCGGCATGTCCGGATATTTCTGTGTTACTTCCCTTAAAGATGGTTCTTTTTTCCGCCATTCTTTGTCTCTTGCTTCTACCATAGACTGCCTCCTTACTTCAAGCCTTCACTAAATGTGAAATCAACATAGTCTTCCACCTTGATCTCCTTTGTTGCCAGATTTTCACTCTTGAGGAAATCTGCCGTCTTCTGAAGATCTGTCACATCCGCATCTGTAATTGCGATCGGTTGCTTCGCATTTGCCAGAGCCGAACGTATAATGGATGTATCCAATCCAAAATAATCACTGTATTGCTCCGCATATTTTTCCGTGTCCGCTGCCAGCAGCTCTGCTGCTTTCTTATAGGTATCCATATAGATCTGAACGATCTCCGGATTCTTCTCTATGTATTCGCCCCTTGCGATAATCGGATTCTCACCCAGAAATACGCCGGTTCCATCTGCCAGTACCACATTACTTCCATCTGCCGTCAGTTTGGAAATCGTAGGCTCCCATACCGCTACCGCATCGACCTGTCCATTTGCAAGTGCCTGCGGCTGCTCTCCGGCAGACAGATTCACAAATTCTACGTCACTGAATTTCAGATTATTTTCCTCGAATACTGCTGATACCAGATTCTGCGCGATGGAGCCGACTACCAATCCAATCTTCTTCCCCTTCAAATCTGCAACCGTTTTTATATCTGAATCCTTTGGCACGATAATCGCCTCCGTCGCCTCTCCGTTATATGCAATCCCAATCAGCTTTCTGTCCTGTCCGGATGCAATTCCTGACAGCGCCGGTACATTTCCCATGATTCCGATATCTACAAGCCCTGCCGCAAATGCTTCGTTTTCCGGTGGACCAGATTCGTATTCTGTATAGGTCACTTTCACATCATAGCCAGCATCTGCGAGCGCCTTCTCGATCAATTGCTCATCCCGCATAATATATAATGGCAGAAATCCGACGGCTGGCTGAATCGCCAGATTTAACGTCTGTGTCTGCGCCTTATCCACTGCTTTCTCAGCCTTGCCACATCCGGAAATCATACCTACCAGCAAAACCGCTCCCGTCATCAATGCGAATAATTTTCTCATTTTTCTCATATGCATTTCCTCCTGCTAAATATTGTAATCTTCCACGATTTCTTTCGTCTCGAAGAAGTATCCATAAATCTCTTTGCGCAGATCATTAAAATAGTTGCTATTCCGATCCCTTGGTCTCGGCAGATCCACGTTCACAATTTTCTTTATAACACCAGGATTTTTATCTAAAATGATGATCCGGTCGGCAAGGTACACCGCCTCTTCGATATCATGTGTCACCATGATCATCGTCGTTCCTTCCACACTCCGGATCTCACATAATTTCTCCTGAAGATTGATTTTCGTAAAAGCATCGAGCGCGCCAAATGGTTCGTCCAACAACAAAACCTCTGGCTTGTTCACAAGTGTCCGCGCTATGTTGGCGCGTTGCGCCATACCTCCGGATAGTGTCTTCGGATATTGCTTTGCAGCCGGTTCCAGTCCAACCATCCGGATTGCCTCGCGCACCTTATTTCTTCTTTCTTCCCTGCTACCGCTATCCAGAGAAAAGCCTACATTTTCCTCCACAGTCATCCACGGAAACAACCGGTTCTCCTGAAAGATATAACCGATTTTTTTCGTCGGCTTTGTCACTTCTTTTTTATCTACCAGAATCTGTCCCTCATAATCCGTATCTAACCCGGACAGACTCCGTAGAAGAGTGCTTTTCCCACAGCCGCTGCTCCCGACGATACATATAAATTCGCCTTTTGATACATGAAACTGAATATCCGACAAAATGCATGTGTCTCCGAAGCTTTTGCTGATGCCTTCGACATTCACATAATTTTTCCCTAATAATTCCAACTAAGCACCCTCCTCTCGACCAGTTTTAAGATAACGTCCATGATTTTTCCTACGATACCAATCGCTATCATTCCTACAATCACGACATCCAGCTGTCCGAAATTCCGCGCATTGGAAATCATATATCCTACGCCGCTGCTCGAAGCTACCAGCTCCGCTGCAACCACACACGTCCAACAGGTTCCCATCGCCACGCGCAGCCCTGTAAATATTGACGGAAACGCTGCAGGTATCACAAGCCGAAAAATATATTTTGGCTTCGGTGTCTCCATCACCCGTGCAACCTCCAGAAGCTTCGCATCGGTATAGCGGATTCCATCAAGTGTATTCAGCAATATCGTGAAAAATCCACCTAAAAATATCAGAAAGACCTTTGAATTTTCCCCGATCCCCATCCACAGAATCGTAAGTGGAATCCATGCGATCGGCGGAATCGGCTTCAGGATCTGAATGATCAGATCCGTGATTCTGTACATATGCTTCGACAAGCCAATCACAATTCCCAGTGTAATTCCGACAAGTGCTGCAACGATATAGCCAAGCAACACGCGCCGCAGACTGATTCCAATCGCAAGCAGAAGCGTTCCATCCTTTATCTTCTGAAATGCGGACTCCCACACCTGCGACAGCTTTGGGAACAGAAGGCTGTTATAGACTTCCCGTTCCGTTACCAGATACCAGATGAGCAAAAGCAGGATGATCGGAAGAATCTGTTCTATTTTCTCAAATATTTTTTTCTTCATATGCCTTTATCTCCGCTACCTTATCCAGGTGTTCCCAAGGTAAGTCGATATCATTGCGCCCAAAATGTCCATACGCTGCAGTCTGCTTATAGATTGGTCTTCTAAGATCCAGCGCATCAATGATCGCTGCTGGTCGAAGATCGAATACATTTTCAATAATCTCCACAATTTTTTCATCACTGATTACCCCCGTTCCAAATGTTTCCACTGCTATCGACACCGGCTTCGCCACACCAATCGCATACGCGAGCTCCAGCTCAATTTTCTTCGCCACGCCTGCAGCGACTAGATTCTTTGCTACCCATCTGGCTGCATAAGCGGCAGAACGATCGACCTTTGTTGGATCTTTTCCGGAGAAAGCACCGCCACCATGACGTCCGGTTCCACCATAGGTATCCACAATGATTTTTCTTCCGGTCAGTCCGGAATCGCCCTGAGGTCCTCCGATTACAAATCTCCCGGTTGGATTCACATAATAAATGGTATCTTCATCCAGAAGCTCCGCAGGTATCACCGGCTTGATCACATATTCAATCACATCCTTCCGGATCTGCTCCAGACTTATCTCCTCCGCATGCTGGGTTGAAATAACAATTGTATGAATCCGCTTTACTGTCTGTCCGTCTTCGCCAAATTCCACTGTCACCTGTGACTTTCCATCCGGTCGGAGATATGGAAGCGTGCCATCCTTTCTTACTTTTGTGAGCTGTCTTGTCAGTCTGTGTGCAAACGAAATTGCCGGTGGAAGATATTCCGGTGTCTCATCGGTTGCATATCCAAAGATAATTCCCTGATCTCCTGCTCCTGTTCCAAAATCCTCAGTTGCACCATCCTGTTTTGACTCAAACGCCTGATCCACACCAAGTGCAATATCAGCTGACTGCTCATCAATGGATGTAAGCACCGCAATCGAATTTGCGTTGTATCCATCCACGTTATTCACGTAGCCGATCTCCCGGATTGTGTCTCTTGCTATTTTCGCAATATCGACATATGCCTTTGTTGTGATCTCACCAACGACTAATGCAATACCCGTTGCAACTGTCGTTTCTGCTGCCACTCTGGAATAAGGGTCCTGCTCGAGTAATGCATCTAAAATTGCATCGGAGATCTGATCCGCAATCTTATCCGGATGTCCTTCTGTTACTGATTCTGATGTAAATAATTTTCCCATACGCCTGTACTCCTTTTCTCTTTGTTTTTTGTTAGGGCTATCATAATCGCGTCAGGCACAAAAATAAATCTGTGAATGTGAAAACCATTTCACGCATATGTTATAATCCTTGGAATTTTCGTCATTTAATTTCCGTTACATGCATAAAAAAAGATGGCAAATCGAAAGATTTACCATCTTGTGAAATCGTTTTCAGTGTTGAATTTACTGGGATTACAGACTAATTTATGCTAATCTTCATTTTCATTTTGCTGCGTTCGAGTTCCTCCCGGCATCTGTCCGTTATCTCCATCCGGTCGTTCTGGCGGTGTTCCGCCATTGCCATCTGGCATATCCGGTCTGTTGCCATCGTCCGGCATCTGTCCTCCATTCTCGTCCGGCATATCCGGTCGCTCGCCATCGCCCGGCGTCTGTCCTCCGTTCTCATCCGACATATCTGGTCGGTCACCATCGCCCGGTGTACCGCCGCCATGTCCCATGCTTCCCATATCCGTAAGGGAAATGGATGAAACATCGACGAGTGTAGAATCATCTTCCTGCTGCCCATCACTTGTGGATGGAATCGTGCCATCCAACTGTCCGCGAATGCTCTCTGCCCGAAGCAGGCAGAACGATTTCAACGTATCCACACCTGTCTCGAACTCTTCGTAGGTACAGAATTTCGTCGGATCCTGCTCCACATAAGAAGCAATCAGGTTCTCCGTCTCTGTGATCAGATTCTCGAAATATCCGCTTTCAAAATATTCGGAGATAAATGTATCAAAATACGTGTGATACAGTTCTGTGTAGTTCTCATCCGCAAAGATCCATGCAAGCATCGGGCGGGAATCTACCGTTCCACCAGATACCGGTGTATCGATCGGATAGTTCACCATCTGTGTTGCCGAATCACTGCCTCCGCCGCCCGCTGAGAATCCGCCAAAGGCGAGATTGTAATCCCACGGAATCATCGAAAGCTGTCCATCTTCTTCGTACAGATAGTAATTATGTATCATCGAACCAGTATAGCTATCGAAGTTGCAGACGAAATTATGTACGACGAAATACCGTATTACCTCGTCTACATTTACCACATCTTCGATATCTGAATTCTCATTCAGAGACTTCAGCGAAGCGATCAGGCGGTCTTTATCCTCATCGGTAATATCCGTCTTGGCGTTATCGAAGATATTGCTGTAGCTGCTATATTCATCATCCGAATAGATGAGTGACACATCGTCACTTCCCATGCCGCCGCCCGGTCCGCCTTGCTTATCGCCCATATCACCATCTGGTCTCTGCATTTTCTGACCGTCCGACTCCGTACCTGTCGGTGGTTCCATCTTCTGTCCATCTGAAGAATCTCCATCTGGTTTCTGTATATCCTGTCCACCCGCGGAATCTCCATCCGGTGGCTGCATTTCCTGTCCACCTGCGAAATCTCCATCTGGTGGTTGCATTTTCTGTCCATCTACAGTTGCATCACTGTCACTCGCTGTGTCACCACCCAGAAATTGTTCAGCTAGTTCCGTCTCAGAGATATCCGCACCATTTCCACGACCGCCGCCCATCGACTGGCTATCCGGCTTATACAGTTCTCCATATGAAGTGCCGTAGTTTCGCTCTAAGAAGCTGTCCTCCACGCCTTCAACTGCGAGATACAACCCCCACGCTTCCCCATTAACTGTGATCCAGACATAGCTGCAAAGCGGCGCATCCACGCCCATATAGCCCATCATCTGGTAGCACAGGTAGTCCTTCATGTATGTATTATCCTGAATGATATTGTTGAGTGATAATTTATCCAGACCATGATAGCTTTTGCCGCTGTCGTAATGGTCGAACTCAATCTTGAAGCTGTACCGGTCATTGCCATAAGCGGCAACCGAGCTTAAGGATGTATTGCCCTTTGCACGGATCGCAACATTTTTATAGGCTTCGTTGTCAATTACAACTGCACAGGACACGTATTCCTCGTCCTCACAGCCATCGATAAAAGAATCCCAATCGTCCATCACAATATCGATCGTATGCACCTTCGATGTATCAAACAGCTTCTTCTCATATCCCATCGTAATCGGGAGCTTATTCACGCCCAGACTCTCCGCATTGCAGAACACGACCGTGATCAGAATGGTAAATATCAAAATGATACAGCAAATCTTGTCAATATGTTTGCTGGTCGACATCGCATCACCTCCTTAAAGTTCTTTCTTCCATGCGCTGCCTACAAATACTCTCCGTTGAAGCTGACAAGCGATGCACTGCTCACGCCATCCATTTCTGACAAAATATTTACAAAGTCTGCATTGTCATCCTTCATGCGCACCTCCAGATTCAGCTCCACATGTCCCGGCTGTGCGACCTTGCTTTTGACTACGCATTTTTTCACCTGCTTCTCCATGAACTCGCGCACCTTCACCTCGCTGTCGTGTCCGTCACACTGTACGATCAGAATGTATGGATGTACATGTGATTTCCGGTTGACAAATACGAGAAGCATCACGCCAATGAAAATACTTCCGATCAGTGCAAGTGGAAGCATACCTGCCGCAAGCACGATGCCGACTGCAATCGACCAGAACAAAAATGCGATATCAAGCGGATCTTTGATTGCCGCACGGAAACGCACGATTGAAAGTGCACCGACCATACCAAGTGACAACACGACGTTCGAGGTTACGGCTAAGATCACAACGGTTGTGATCATCGTGAGTGCGACCAGCGTCACACCAAATCCCGGCGCATACATCACACCGGAGTACGTCTTCTTATAGACAAAGAAAATAAACATACCGATTCCAAATGCAAGCACCAGTGCAATCACCATATCCAGAATACTCACGCTCGCTATATTCTCCAAAAAACTTGACTTAAAAATATCTCCAAATCCCATAGGGTTCCTCCTTTTTTCTTCCTGTCATTCTCTTTTTATCTGTTGTTCCTAACCGGCATATTCATATGCCCGGCACGCCGCATATTTCGAGAAGCTCTGCGTGCCCTGATTTCCAAGCTGGACTGCACTACGGATACAATCCGGCAGGTATGCGTCCCATTTCACTTCCAGAATCCGGTGATTCTCGATAATCGGAAGCGTGACACATTCTGCATTCAGGAAATCCAATCCATACATGCCGGTTCGTATATCGTAGTCCATCGTCACCCGCACATTTCCGGGCGCATAGGTAAATGCTTCCCGCGTATAATCGACGATCGTCTTCGGTCGCAGACCCTGATTCACAAGCTTCGTGTAGAATTCCCGCAGCAGTGGTTCTTCTGACTCCTGAAGCCACGCGACATCGCCACGCAGAATCTGTGTCACCTGCTCTGCAGTCACCTGCACACTCTGTTTGCAGGATAGTCCGTTGATCTTCGATTTTTTCTCCAGATGGATCACAGATGTATCGCCATCGTAATAGCGCAGGCGGTATTTCTCCCTGCAGTTCACGCCGTTAATCTTCTCCATAAACGCTTTATCGTACAGATTGTCAAAATACAGGCTGCGAATGTGATATTTTCCATGATCGCCGTGTGCGTCTGCATGTGCGACCGCATTCAGGCGTCCGCGCAGACAAAGCATATCGCCATAAGTTATCTCATGCTTTAGTTCGTGTCTGTAATTCATAGTCTCACCTCCAGATCTTGTCTCGTATCGTTGCAGGATTTCCTGCTCTGATAATGAGTATACGGGGGCTACCTTAAATTTACCTTAGAAAACAAAAATGCAACAATTTGTTGCATTTTGAAAAAGCTCTTTACATCCATACTTAATTCATGATAAGGTTTCTTTGTTGTCGAGAAGCGCTCGTTCATAGCGTAGTTCGGTAACAGTCTATTGATTTAAATTTTTCTATTCGATTTTTCTATTCGATTCTTCGAATACAATTATTACCCTTTGCGCGCAAATTTTAATTATTACTCATTAACAACTGTACTTTTACATGTGAAATTTGCTTTTTTAGGAGGACAAGCTTATGACTAATGAAACAGTAACCAAGGAACCACTGAACACATTCTATCCAACTGTAAACAAACTTGAAGAAGCTATGAAACAGAATAATCTGTATGCAGACTATATCTTGCTCGACGAAACATGGAAGAAACGCTTCGATGATTACATGACCGGCAAGAAAACAATGCCGCTCACTTACGATCCATTCTTCAAATGTATGTTTCACCCAGACAGACATCCAGATTGGCTGTCTCATCTGCTTAGCGCAATTCTTGGCGAATCCGTTGTAGTGGAACAAATTCTTCCATCAGAAAATACTGCCATATCTGTTGATTCCCTGCTGATTATGGATATCATTGTCCGGTTAAGTGATGGCTCACTTGCCAATGTTGAAATTCAGAAACTTCCATACATGTTCACAGCAGAACGCATATCCTGCTACTCTTCTGACCTGCTGCTCCGCGAATACACCCGATTGAAGAAGAAAACGGGATTTAAGTATTCTGACATGAAGAAAGTTTACACCATCGTTCTTTACGAAAAAACAGGTACCAATTTTAAAGATCCACTATTGCATGGCGCATACATTCATCACGGCAAAACCCGTTTTGACACTGGGCTTAAGATGGATCTGCTACAGGAATACTTTTTAATTGCACTTGATGTATTCTGCCAAAACGTATATACTAATGATAAGAATTCAGATACTTTGGAAACTGTTAATTGCGACATGAATAACTTGGGAGGCTGGCTCTCTATCCTGACCGCAGAGACAATGGCAGATGTAGAACGCGTAATCAGACGCTATTCATGGAGTAAAACAATATTCCATGAAATGAGTTCATATGTAAATAAACCTGAGGAGGTGGTTCACATGTTTTCAGAGGCATTAAAAATTGCAGATAAAAATACAGTGAAATACATGATTGAAGAACTGCAGGATCAGGTCGCTCAGGAAAAAGAGATACGGAAACAAGCGGAAGCCAAACAAAAACAGGCGGAAATTGAATTACAGCAATCAAAGGAAGAAATTGCACATTTAAAGGCTTTATTATCCCAAAAGCAATAATCCATAAAAAGATATCTTTAAACACACGTGAAAAGAGAGGATCAATCCAGATCCTCTCTTTCTTCTTATATTTCTACTTTGAACACAATCCGATTGCCGTCCTTGTACTCCGCAGTAATTTTTCCTTTGTGGTTTTGTACGATGGCACGGGCAACGGAAAGTCCGATGCCGTAGCCACCACTCTTCTGCGTACGTGCCACATCCGAACGGTAAAAGCGATCGAAGAGCCGGTCTGCTTCCACATCTGGCAGCTTCTCGCATGTATTTTCACAGCTAAGCGTTACTTCCTTGCCTCGCTTGGCAAGCGTAAACACAATGTCTGTCTGCTCGATGGAATATTTAATCGCATTGTCCAGCAAGATCGTAAGAAGCTGTGTCATCTCCTCGCGGTTTGCATGCAATTTGATATCCGAAGCAATCTTCGTCTGCAACTCAATCTGTTTCAGTTTCACAGATTCCACGAACGAATCCGCCACTTCTTTTGTAAGCTTGCTCATATCCAGATCGGTCATCATGACTGGTGCCGTTCCTTCTTCCATCCGTGCCAGCGTAAGCAGGTTCTTCATCAGTCCCGACAGACGCTCGGTCTGTTTGCGAATGTTCTTGCTCCATTTGCTCTCACCGTTATGTAGCTCCATCGCTTCTGTGTTCGCGAGAATAATCGCAAGTGGCGTCTTGATCTCATGTCCTGCATCTGTGACAAATTGCTTCTGCTTCTCCAGATTCTCTGCGATCGGTCGGATCGCACGCTTGGAAAGTGCAATCACCAAAAGTAACATCAAGCCCCAGCCAACGACAAATATCAGACTGGATATAAGCAGCACCGCCAGCATGGATTGCCGGTCACTGCCAACATTCAAAAATACAATATTCGTGCCGCGTCCATCTTTCGATGCCTGCACTCTGTAACGAAACTCTTCTTTCTTGCCTGAGGTCTTTCCAGACGCATAGACTTCACTCGCATATGCATTGGCGGTCTCCTCATCCACGGAAGATATATTATTTACATCTGTATAGACGATCTGTCCATCCATATCGAACCGCACAAGGAAATATCGTGCCGCCATCGCCATGTCCTCGCTAATCTCCGGGTTGAAGAGATTCGGACGTTTGTCATCCTTTGCTTCCGGCGGTTCTGGCTGATTATCTGTCGACCCAGCATCCGGTATCATCACGCCATCTGGTACTTCCATCTGATTCTGATCTGTCCCATTTGCCGCTGGCGGCTCCTGCATTCCATCCGTCACCGTTGCAAGCTGCGGATTGCCGGCGTTATCCCCCGGTCGCATTCCATCATTTTCGACAAGCATGGTAAGCGTATTGTTCATCTCGTTTCGAAGCCGGCTGATATTGAATACGTTGACCGCACCTAGCGTCACAACGAGCAGCACCGTAATTGCAATCATCGCTGTGATTATGAACTTCTTCTGTAACGTCTTAACCAATTTACTCCACCTCTATAAGCCGGTATCCGATTCCTCGTTTTGCCTGAATCTCCACATGTACATTTAACGCCTGTAGCCGTTTCCGTAGATATGAAATATACACCCAGACAACGCCAACCTCGGCGTCCGTGTCAAAGCCCCATACTTTTTCCAGCAAGCTTTCCGTTGACATATAAATACCCTGATTGAGCATAAAAACTTCCATCAACTGATATTCCAGCTTCGGCAATACAAACGACTGTCCATTTCCACTTAATTCATAGGTGTGCATATTGAGTGACAGATCGCCACATTTCACGATATCTGGGGTAAACTCTTCCTTGCGCCGGAGCATTGCTCGGATACGCGCAAGAAGCTCGCCCATCGCAAATGGTTTCGGAAGATAATCGTCTGCCCCCATATCCAGTCCAGCAATCCGGTCTTCGACCTCTGCCTTTGCCGTAAGCAGCAACACCGGTGTCCGGTCACCTCGGCTTCGCAACTTCTGCAACACTTCTAATCCACTCAGTTTCGGCATCATGATATCCAATATAATGCCATCATATTCGCCGATCGTTGCATAATCGAGTGCTTCTTCCCCATCAAATACAGCATCCACCGTATACTTGTGATAGGTAAGAATATCGACCAGCGCCTCGGACATATCCACTTCATCTTCTGCAAGTAATAATTTCATGCCAATTCCTCCTTTCCTCCTAAAAAAGAGTACAAAAAATCGGTGCGACGGGATTCGAACCCACGACCTCTGCGTCCCGAACGCAGCGCTCTACCAAGCTGAGCCACGCACCGATAAAATTGGAAATCAATCCAACATTTGACATGATAGCACAGATACCCTGAAAAATCAATTCAAATTTCCATAGAAAGAAACTCTTTTATCCGGATGTCATCCGGAATTCCGCAAAATACAATTAAAAACGTTGCTATTTGGGAATAAATCTCCGGACACCCAGACCGATGATCTATTGCTATTTTTTGAGTATTATGTTATTTTTAATGATAGAATTTTTGAAGTGAATACTTCATTATCATCTCGAAAGGAGCTTATATATTTATGAAGAAAAAAATCGCAATTATCACATGTCTTCTGGCATTAAATGCATGCGCTCTCAGTGGATGTGGCGAGGGCGCATCCGGCGGACAGACAACTGGCACGCAGACAACCCAGCAGCTTACAACAGAAACTGACAGCAGTACGACAAGCACAACGCAGGCTGCAACCGAAAGCCAGACTGTTGACAACACGGAGGCTGCCGCAACAACGCAGTCCGGCAATCCCGGAGAGATTACACCTGTTGAGGGGGATACCAGCTCTTATTACATGCAGAATGTATACAAATCCATACTTGATAAGTATCGGACAGCTATCTCAGAAAATTGGGATTATGCCAAATGCTTAGATGCGGATATCTGTCCTTTATTCAAGACCTCTGACACAGCTTCATTTGAGGATATCGGTGCCGCGCTTATTGATATGGATAACGACGGATATCTCGAGCTGATCATTGGTAACCCGAAAGATACCTCCGGCAAGTCTGTTTATGATGTCTGGACCTACAATGGCAGCACAGCGGCAAAGCTCATTACCGCACACGAGCGAAGTCTGCTGAATATTGGGTATCAGGCAGAGGATAATGTCTATTATATCTCCGCCATGGGGTCTAACAGTGCAACAGAATTCCAGTACGATTACTATACCGTATTCGGTGGAAGCATCAATAATATCCAATCTGTTGCATGCGTGACAACCGATGATGGTACAGAAACATGGTATCAGGTATATTCAGGCAATGACTCCCGGAAAGAAATAACTGCAGATGAGGCAAACAATATTATAGATTCTTACACCAACGCATGGATTCTTCCAGAATATCTTTCCATAGAATCCAAATAAATATGCATGTACCGGCATATAGAGTCAGCACTATAAGGAACAGGCAGGATATTGTATGGAAAAGCGCGCGTTATTGATTGCGAATTCCGCATCAATGATTGATCATTTTAATAAGGATAACCTTGTCATCCTTCGGGATATGGGATATACGGTTACCGTTGCAGCAAATTTTAAAGAAGGCAATTCCAGCACCGCAGAACGCATCCGGGCATTTGCGGGTGAGCTTGCCGCACAGAATATCGACATCATTGATTTGCCAATTCCACGGAAAGTAACCGAGCTTGGGAAGGCTTTCAAATCCATTCGGATTTTAAAAAAATATATGGAAAGCCATCCCTGCCGGATCGTTCATACGCAGACACCTTTCGGCGGTGTGGTCGGCAGACTGGCAGCAAAAGGATTCCGCAGATCAGAGGGCACCAAAGTCATCTATTTTGTCCATGGATTCCATTTTTTCCATGGGGCAGGGTTAAAAAGCTATGTGCTCTATTACAATGTTGAAAAATGGCTATCGCACATAACAGATTGCCTGATTACCTTGAACCAGGAGGATTATCAGGCAGCCAAGCGGCGATTCCATCACCCAAATGTTCATTATGTACCGGGGGTTGGTGTGGATACAGATGCAATTGCCTCCATCCATGTCAACAAATCGGATGTATGCCAGCGGTTCGGTCTGCCTTCCGACAAGAAGATTATACTGACCGTTGCGGAACTGATTCCGCGGAAAAATGTAGAGACCGCAATCCGCGCATTTGCCAGATCCAACCATGATGATGCGATTCTTGCCATCTGTGGAAAAGGCATTCTCGCCGAATCACTCACACAGCTTGCACAGGAGTTACAGGTTGGGAATCGTGTATTTTTCCCCGGCTATCATACGGATGTGCTGGATCTGTACCGTTGCTCCGATCTGTTTTTATTTACAAGCTTTCAAGAAGGATTATCCGTCGCGGTTATGCAGGCGATGGCAGCCGGACTCCCGATCATTGCATCGGATATCCGCGGGAACCGTGATCTGCTTGCATCAGAACCACATGCTGCGGGGAGACATTATCTCCTTCCGACAAAGGATGCGGATGCCTATGCTGCAAAGATAGATGAAATTCTTGATAACGAGAAGCTTGCACAGACACTTGGGCAGGAAAACTACACAAACTGCAGAAAATATTTTGATATTTCACTTGTACACAGGCTTATGACAACAATCTATGCAGATCTGACCGATAAATGATCTGCAGTTTTATATCTATAAAGGAGTGTGTTATGTATACAGTTCAGGTTCTGTTATCCACTTACAACGGTGAAGCTTATTTGAAAGAACAATTAGATAGTATCTTAAATCAGAAAAATGTTGCCGTGAAGCTGTTCGTCCGTGACGATGGTTCTACGGATGGCACTGTGGATATCCTGCGCGCCTATACTGCACTCCACGAAAACATTCAATACGTATGTGGCGAAAATCATGGCGTTATCGCTTCTTTTTTTCGCCTGTTTGAATTATCCGACCCGGATGTGGATTTTTACGCCCTCTCCGATCAGGATGATGTGTGGGATGAGGATAAACTTTTTATCGCCTGCCGGAAGCTCGAACAGATGCGAAAGGCAAAATCCCCGAAAAAAAAGAAAAACGACTCTCAGCTTCGTGTCTTTGCGACACCGCTCCTCTACTGTTGTGATGCATGGAATACCGACGACACATTAAATCTACTTCCGGAATCCATGCAGACCGTAGGGAAGGAACTGATTCCGGACTTCCGGAATGCATTGCTTGAAAACATCGCCCGCGGTGCCGGCATCGTATTCAATCAGGCACTTATGTCTTATATCCGGATCAGTATGCCTCAGGATGTTTATATGCACGACTGGTGGCTATATCTTGTAGCATCCTGCTTCGGCGAAGTATACTATGACAGTACCGCTCATTATAAGTATCGCCAGCACGCAGGGAATACACTCGGCGCAGCCCCTTCCGGCTGTTCCAGATTCTTCCGCCGTCTGAAGCAGAGCCGTACAAATGGCGGTCATATTTCCAGACAGGCACAAGCATTTGAACGTATCTACAATGTGCCGGAGGAGAAAAAAAAATTCTTACATATTCTTACAAAGTATCAGGACGTGAAGTCCTATCGAAAAATGGGCAAATCCGGTAAGTATTTGTTCCGACAGGATAAAAAGGACAACCGTATCTTTCAGCTTATGTTTTATTCTAACCATTTGTAATTGACTTCGTTTTCCTTTTCGTTTATAATGATTTTTGAATTTTTCTAAAGCAAAAAGAATGAAAATATAAAAATCAAACGGAAAGAGGAATGAGCTATGGCAGTAAAGTACATTTTTGTCACTGGCGGCGTTGTATCCGGTCTCGGTAAAGGTATTACCGCGGCATCATTGGGACGTCTGTTGAAGGCGCGCGGCTACAAAGTAATCAGCCAGAAATTTGATCCATATGTCAATATGGACCCAGGAACCATGAACCCAATTCAGCATGGTGAAGTATTTGTAACAGATGACGGTGCAGAAACCGATCTGGATCTTGGACACTACGAGCGTTTTATCGACGAGAGTCTGAACAAGGGTTCCAACGTGACAACAGGAAAGGTTTACTGGAGCATCCTGAACAAGGAGCGTCGTGGTGACTTCGGCGGTCATACCGTTCAGATCATCCCTCATATTACAAACGAAATCAAAGATCGTTTCTATCGCAATCCAGACGCAAAGGACGATGAGATTGCGATCATCGAAGTTGGCGGTACTGTCGGCGATATTGAGAGCCAGCCGTACATGGAAGCCATCCGTCAGTTCCAGTTGGATGTTGGACATGAGAATTGCATCATGATCCACGTCACACTGATTCCTTACTTAAAATCATCCGGTGAACTGAAGACAAAGCCGACACAGGCAAGTGTAAAGACCTGCCAGTCACTTGGTATCCAGCCGGATATCTTGGTTTGCCGTTCCGACCTTCCGTTAGACAAAGCAATTAAAGATAAGATTGCCAGCTTCTGTAACGTTCCTAGCGAATGTGTCATCCAGAATCTGGACGTAGATGTATTATATGAAGTGGTACTTGCTATGGAGCATGAAAAGCTTGCCGATGCAGCCTGCAAATGTCTCCATATTCCATGTCCAAATCCAGATCTTGATGACTGGATTGCTATGGTGGACAACTGGAAACATCCACAGAAGAAGGTACGTATAGCTTTAGTTGGAAAATATGTCAGCCTGCACGACGCTTACATCTCTGTTGTAGAATCCCTGAAGCATGCCGGCGTGGCACATCGTGCAGACGTCGAGATCAAATGGGTGGATTCTGAGCTTGTAACGAAAGAAAATGTCGCAGAGATCTTAGGCGATGTATCCGGTATCTTGGTACCTGGCGGTTTCGGTGACCGTGGTATCGAAGGCATGATCGAAGCAATCACCTATGCGCGTGAAAATAAGATTCCTTACCTCGGCTTATGCCTTGGTATGCAGCTTACAATTGTGGAGTTCATGAGAAATGTTGTCGGTTATCCAGATGCAAACAGCTCCGAGTTTAACCCAAGCTCCAGCCATCAGGTTATCCATATCATGCCTGATCAGAATGGTGTCACAGACTTAGGCGGAACATTAAGACTTGGTTCTTATCCTTGTGTACTTGATAAGAATTCCAAAGCATACCAGTTATATGGTACGGATCATATCAACGAGCGTCACAGACATCGTTATGAGGTAAATAACGATTACAGAAAGGTACTGACTGATCACGGTATGCTTCTGTCCGGTTTATCTCCAGATGGTCATATCGTAGAGATGATTGAACTCCCAGATCACCCTTGGTTCATCGGAACACAGGCACATCCGGAATTCAAGAGCCGTCCGAACAAAGCACATCCATTATTCTTAGGATTTGTTGGCGCTGCGATTGCACATTCCGAAGAAGCATGATATAATGTAGCGCATGAACGCAAGAGAATTTATCAAAAGGTACAACCACATATGGACACTTCTCTACATCGTTTTTTACATGCCTTGGTTTGTCTGGCTGGAAAAAACAGTGACAACGGATTTTCATCTTGTATCGATGCCAATTGATTACAAGATTCCGTTCTGTGAATATTTTATTATTCCGTATTTTATGTGGTTTTTGTTCGTTCCAGCGATTGTCGGATACGAGTTTTTCTACTCAAAGAAAGAATATTACCAGTGCTGTGCGTATCTGTTCAGCGGCATGACGATTTTCCTGATCATATGCACGCTCTGGCATAACGGTTTAGATCTGCGACAGGATATCTCCTACCGCAACAATCTGTGCGCCAAGCTCGTACAGATGCTGTACAAGACCGATACAAGCACAAACGTGTTCCCAAGCTTACATGTCTTCAACACGCTCGGCTGTCTCGTCGCCCTATATAAAAGTAAGGGTATGAAGAATAAAACATGGATCAAGGCGATTGCAACAATCATTGGTATCCTGATTATCTTATCTACGATGTTTTTGAAGCAACATTCCGTGTGGGATGTCATCGGTGCATTTGCAATGGCAGCGATCCTCTATCCGATCGTCTATGTGATCCCTTGGGACAGAAAGAAACAGTGATAAACAAAAAATTCCGAAGTCTGTTATAAACAAACTTCGGAATTTTTATTTTTTGTTTTAATTAAATCCGAACAACTTCTGGAACAGACGATATCCGGTTCTTGCAAACCATCTGCCGGTTGGTCCGTGCAGATTGAACACAATACCAAACAATGTTGTTCGAAGCTCCTTGTATAATTCTGCATCCGTATCCTTCAGATACTTCCACAGCTCTTTTTTCTTCTTATACAGTTCCTTGTCTTTCGATACAATACAGATACTCGATGCAACACACATCATCATATCCAAGTACTGGAACAAGAAGCGGTACATCTGTGGTGGAAGGTCTTTTCGGTTCTCACTGAAAAACTGAATCAGCGTCCGGTTCACCAGCATCTGCTGATCAATCCGCTTCATCATCGTCTTCTCATTGACCGACTGTCCTTCTCTGCCAATATAATAGTGATACAGGTCGACATTTAAATACATCAGCTTCTTCACATGGATCATCGGTTCAAAGATATAGAGATTATCCACATAAAATGTATGCTTTGGAAGCTTCAGTCCGCAGTCCTTCAGCAACTGTGTCCGGTAAATCACCGAATGCATCAGTACATACTGGAACTTGTTGAACCGAATCCGGCTGTCTTCCCAACTGATGATCCGTTTTTCCGGCAAAGCACCGTGATAACGCATGACACGCTTCTTCCGGCGTTCTACCTTGTCATAGATATAGTTGGAGAGCAGGACATCTAAATCCTTCTCATCTTCCACAAGCTTCTTCAAGACCTTCAGCACCTGCTTATAAGCTTCCTTGTCAAGCCAGTCATCACTGTCAACGACCTTGAAATAGACTCCGGTTGCATGAGCGATACCGGTATTCACCGCATCGCCATGCCCACCATTTTCTTTATGAATTGCCTTTATAATTGTCGGATATTTCTCTGCATAGGCATCTGCAATCTTCGCAGTGTCATCTGTAGAGCCATCATCTACGATCAATATTTCTACTAGTTCGCCACCAAGCAATGCGTGATCGACGCACTTTTTCATATAGTCCTGCGAATTGTAGCAGGGAATTGTGATGGTTAATATTTTTTTATTCATAAATTATTTGATTACCTTGATCCAGCCTTCTGGTGCCTCGATACGTCCCATCTGGATACCTGTCAGAGCGTCATACAGCTTCTTTGTATATGGTCCCATCTCTTCCATACCGCTTGGGAAGCAGATTTCCTTGCCGTGATCGTTAATCTTTCCAACTGGAGAGATAACTGCGGCTGTACCACACAGACCACACTCTGCGAAGTCCTTAACCTCATCGAAGTAAACTTCTCTGTGCTCTACCTTCATGCCAAGGTACTTCTCTGCAACTACCATCAAAGAACGACGTGTGATAGAAGGAAGGATACTGTCTGACTTCGGTGTTACCAAAGTGCCATCCTTTGTGACGAAGATGAAGTTTGCTCCACCTGTCTCCTCTACCTTTGTACGTGTTGCAGCATCAAGATACATATTCTCAGCAAATCCCTGATTATGTGCATCTACGATTGGATACAAACTCATAGCGTAATTCAATCCAGCCTTGATATGTCCTGTTCCATGAGGTGCTGCACGGTCATAATCACTGACACGGATTACGATTGGCTTTGCACCACCCTTGAAGTAAGGGCCAACTGGTGTACAGAATACACGGAACTGATACTCATCTGCTGGCTTTACACCGATAACAGGGTTGCTACCAAACATATATGGACGGATATAAAGAGTTGCTCCAGAACCATATGGTGGTACCCAGTCAATATTAGCCTCAACCGTCTTTACGATTGCATCTACCCACTTATCCTCTGGGTATACAGGCATCTCCAGACGCTTGCAGGAATCTGCCATACGGGATGCATTTAAGTCAGGACGGAAAATAACGATCTGTCCCTTCTCTGTTGTATATGCCTTCAAACCTTCAAAACATGTCTGTGCATACTGAAGTACACCGGCACACTCACTCAGATTAATTGTAGCATCCTCTGTCAGCACACCGTCATCCCATGCACCATTCTTGTAGTTTGATACGAAACGCTTGTCTGTCTGCACATAGCCAAAGCCAAGTGAAGACCAATCAATATTTTTGCTCATGATCTATTACTTCCTTTCCCTCATGCGTATTATCTGCCCTTTATTTTACCACGCATATGTAATTATGCAAGCAGAAAATAGCATAATCGAGCGATTTTGCTTGTTTTAACTGTTCAAAATGTTTATTTTATTATTTTTTGAGTGCAATTGCCTCGATTTCAATCTTCACATCTTTCGGAAGTCTTGCAACCTCTACGCAGGAACGTGCAGGGCAGTCCTTTTCAAAAAATGTAGCATATACCTCATTTACAGCAGCAAAATCATTCATATCCTTGATGAATACGGTTGTCTTTACCACATGATCTGCATCACTGCCTGCCTCGTTCAACAATGCGATCAGGTTTCCAATTGCCTGCTTTGCCTGTGCCTTGATATCGCCTGTCTCAAGCTCACCTGTTTCTGGAATGATCGGAATCATGCCTGATGTATAAATCATATCTCCAACTGCAATTGCCTGCGAATATGGTCCAATTGCTGCCGGTGCCTTTGGTGTCTGAATCACTGTCTTCATAATATAAGTACCTCCTGTAACTATTATCTAATCAACAAGTTCGATGGTCTTCTCTGTAATGCGGATCTTTCCTTCTTTTAAAAGACGTCCACAGGCGCGCTTAAACGCGTTCTTACTGAGTCCGAACTCTTTCTTGATTATATCCTTATCTGCCTTATCTGTAAATGGCAAAACACCCTTATAGCTTTTTATAACGGCATATACCATCTCGCTGTCCTCTTCCATCTGCGCATACGCGAGCTTCCGTAAGGCAAGGTCTGCCTTTCCATCGGGACGAATCTTCACAATCCTGCCGTGCACTTCATCACCGACACGTACCGGCGCATACAATTCGCTTGTATAGATCAGTCCCGGATATTTGTCGTCGATTGCAACAAATGCACCAAAGTCCTTCTTGAACTCATACACGGTTCCAACGAAATCCTGCCCTTCCTCGTAGCCCTCGATCGGCTGCAATTCTTTTCCAATCTTCATTGATACTGCCAAACGTCCAGATTTATCCACATACATCCGCACCAGATAGGACTTTCCAGCTTCCACCTTCGCTGTCTGTTCCTTAAATGGGAGCAGCACATCCCGCTCCAGTCCACAATCCATAAACGCTCCCAAGCTTGTCACACTCTTGACCTGAAGCTTCTTCACTTCACCTACGGTAATCAACGGTGTATTCGTTGTTGCGATGATCCGATCCTGTGAATCGCGGTAAATAAACACGCGCAGGGATGCACCCGCTTTCACGCCCTCTGGCACCTGTTTTCTCGGAAGCAGCACCGTATCTGCGGTTGCACTGTCCTCTTCACCGAGGTATATGCCAAAATCTTTCGAACGAATGACTTTCAAATCATTCCATTTTCCAATTTCTATCATATTTTCCTACTTTCTAAAAAATAGACCACAAACATGCGTGGTCTATTTTTTCTTGTCCTTATTCAACTTCAATACTTTATTCTTTATAAATGATGCCTCTGTCTCATCTGCCTTCACAAATCCCAGATTCTCCAATACATCCTGCGAATTGGTAAGCGAGAACACAGACATACCTTTCTCATTCATCTTTTCCTTATAGCCATTGAATACATCCACAATCGCATACGTATCCTTTGTTCTGCGATCCGGACTTGCAATCACGTTTCGGATGCACCAGGAATTAAACTCGCTGCCCTTCTCCGGCACCTGTACATCGTCACCCTTGACTTTCTTCACATATATGCTTTCTGTATCACAAATGGCCCACGGAACCACATATATTACGCTGCTCATACTTACTTCCTTTCAAATGGTTGTTCACTACGCAATTGATTTACAAAAATCTTTGTTTTCTCCTAGCGTTCAACGTAAGCAATCATATAGTATTTGTTTCCGTTTGTCAAACAATTATTTATCCAATTCCTGACAAGTAGGCGGAATTGTAGTATGTTTCAACTTTTTGTAAATTTTTTTCAAAAAAGGCTTGCAATTTTAAAAGACATGTAATATAATACCATCTTGTGAGACACAAAAGAGTCTCCGAACTTCATAATGATGGGCTATCGCCAAATGGTAAGGCACTGGACTCTGACTCCAGCATTTTCCAGGTTCGAATCCTGGTAGCCCAGTTCGCAAGACGATCGAGATTCGATCGTCTTTTTATTTTTAGTTTGGAATGCGAGCCAACTCTAATCTAATTAACACGGATGACATATGCAACAGAATCCTCCGCAGACACGCTCCCGCTCACTTCCGCACATAGCAGACACTAAACTCGCAAAGTATCAATTCTACGAATTGTCACTTTCCTCGTTAAGTGCTGATGTGCTCCAATGGTCTGCTCGAGAATTTGTTGCATATGTCATCCGTATTTACATTTTGAGGGCTCGCATATTAAATATAAAATCAAAGATCGAATCTCTCGTCTTATCTGCCTTGTTTATAATCAAAAAAAGCTCCCCAATAAATTGGAAAGCTTTTTATATGCGGCCGAGAAGATTCGAACTCCCGACACCTTGGTCCGTAGCCAAGTGCTCTATCCAGCTGAGCTACGACCGCATCTGTGTTGTTTCTCACAACAGATGATATTCTATCGTAGATTTCAGTGATTGTCAAGTGATTTCTGCAAATTACGCGATTTTTTCTGAATCAGCTCCTACATGATTCTACAATCTCACGTCACATCCTATTGGCATAGGTTATCTCACATTCCTCACCTGCACATACAGCAAGCCAATAATCATCCATACGGCGCATAAAATACCGGTAAGGCGTTCCTTTTACTACCTGCTGGAGAGGATCAATCTCAAAAGAATTTAGTGGTACACTAATGCCATCGCCCGTAAGCTTCAGATATGACTCTTTCATCGTCCACAAATAGAAAAAGCGTTCATCCGCATCGCCCTCGGTCACATACGCGTATTCCGCCTCTGTATAGCATCGTTTTGCAACATGCAGGTTCTGTGCGCGTATTTGCTCGATATCGACGCCCAAAGGCGCATCTCCGTGCGCCAGCACGACATAATCGCCCGCATGGGAGAGATTAAAATAAAACTCCGGATGTCCCTGTACCGTCGGCTTTCCATTCTCATTTTTTTCGAGTATCAATGCC
This sequence comes from bacterium, assembly GCA_963631525.1. Classification (GTDB taxonomy): domain Bacteria; phylum Bacillota; class Clostridia; order Lachnospirales; family Lachnospiraceae; genus Coprococcus_C. Next base: position 65,395 of record CAVGQQ010000002.1, on the reverse strand, counting down.
TGTGGGGGAATGCCAAGCGTCTCTTCTACGAGCGTCTGCAACAATAAACCTGCTACAATCGATGTATATGCCGGTTCCCGCCTACGAAAAGCCAATACCCGGGACTTTCGTTCCGGGTATAATCGTTCGACCAATTCATCAAAATGTTGTTCTATGTATTCACGATTTACTTTTACAACCAATACATGAATCTTTGTCATATTATTTATCTTCCAGTTCTGCAAGAATACGGAAGAGGATACTGATCTCCTTCTCCTTTGCTGCATCAAGATATGTCTTGAATCTGACTGAGGACTCAATCTCGCCTGTAATAGAGATACGGACAAGCAAGTTACGAGCGGTCAGCATATTGCGGACAACTGTCTGGTACTCGTTGATCGTATCCTCGTTGTATTTCAGGAATCCATGATTCATCAAATACTTAATACGCTCTAACATCAAAACCTTATGGTCATACATCACATGCAATGCACGGATATCGAAGTCTGGCTCCTCTGCATGCAGCTGCTTCTCAATCTGTGCAAGCACCTTGTCATAAACCTTGATACCAAATGTTGTATCATCAAAACGGTTACGCAACATACGGAAATGATCCTTTGTATCCTGTGAATTCAGATACTCACTGATTGTCTGCTTGATCAGCTCGATATCCACTTCATAGATTGGATGCTCGGTATTCTTCATAACAACATACAATCCACGGCCGCCCTTGTGATCATCCTTAAATACATGGTCATCCTGCTCTGTGATAACCTCATAGCCACGCTCCAGGTCAGAGAAGCTGACTGTGTTATAAGAATAATGATCCTGGAATGTGAAATCTCCTACATAGAAGATCTCTTCATCTCTGTTATAGCCATAGATGAACAACTCATGAGGGAACTTGTAATCAACCTCTGCATCACACAAAATCTTTGCCTCATCAAATACGCCGTATACATATCCATTCAGATCGATTGTCTTAATGATGAAGTCAATGATGTTTCCACAATAGCTCTGAATCTGCTCTTTGGTAAGAAGCGAGAACATCAAATAAGGACACTGCTTCAATGCGCTGCTTCCTGGCATCATATCTGCGAGAAGCATATCGTCGCCTGTGAAGATCTCCTGAATGTTGTAGCAACGAAGTTGAATGTAGTTACTGAAAATCCATTTCTTTGCATTCTCATCATCTGAGAGAATGGAAAACAGTGTTGCATGCCACTGCCAAGATGTAATCATTGGATATGTTACTGGTAATTTTTTCATATCTGCCATTTTACTGTTCCTCCCAATCTATGCTAATTTTTCTGCTATCAATGCTGCGATATCACTGAACGAATCGTAATCGCTGAGTGCAAGCTCGTAATCGGTAAATGAAATATCAAACTTGCTTTCTGCTGCTACAAGCAGGCGGATCAAAGATACGGAATTTACTCCATATTCGTTTACCATATTTGCATGCATATCTACCTCATCCAATTCCGGCAACACATCATGAATCACTTCCGTAAGTTTCGTTACAATCTGTTCCTTTTCCATTGTCTGTACCCCCTTGGTATAAATTACTTTCTCGATGTCTCAAGTACTTTAATTTTACTATTATTGCGTCTGAAAAGCAAGAAAAAAGAGTGCGTATGCACTCCGTGTCGGAATCCATTCACACTCTTTTCTCTGTTGTGGCTAAATCCTAGTACTTTGTAACGTTCAGCTTTACGCCAGGGCCCATTGTAGAAGCTACTACCAAGCTCTTAATGTACTGTCCCTTTGCTGCTGCCGGCTTAGCCTTAACAACTGCATCTATTAAAGTCTGGAAGTTGTCTGTTAACTGCTCCTCTGTGAAAGAAGCCTTTCCAATTGGCACATGGATAATGTTTGACTTATCAAGTCTGTACTCAATCTTACCAGCCTTAATATCGTTGATTGCCTTTGTTACGTCCATAGTAACTGTACCAGCCTTTGGATTTGGCATCAAGCCCTTTGGTCCAAGGACACGACCAAGACGTCCAACAACACCCATCATATCTGGTGTAGCAACAACAACATCAAAATCCAACCAGCCTTCGTTCTGGATCTTTGGTACAAGCTCATCTCCACCTGCGTAATCAGCGCCTGCTGCAAGAGCCTCGTCTACCTTGTTACCCTTAGCAAATACGAGAACCTTTACAGTCTTACCTGTTCCGTGAGGAAGAACAACTGCACCACGAACCTGCTGGTCTGCATGACGACCATCTACGCCCAAACGGAAGTGAGCTTCGATTGTCTCATCAAACTTTGCGCTGGCTGTTTTCTTAACGAGTGCAACAGCCTCTTCTAAGTCATATGTTTTTGTCTTTTCAATAAGCTTTGCAGCTTCTGAATATCTCTTACCTGTTTTCATTCAAATAAACCTCCTGTAGTTTTTGCGGGAGCGACCCTCCTACGATTATTTCTTATTAGTCCTCAACTTCGATTCCCATAGAACGAGCTGTACCAGCGATCATGCTCATAGCAGCCTCAAGGCTTGCTGCATTCAGGTCTGGCATCTTCAGCTCAGCGATCTCCTGAACCTTAACCTTAGAAATCTTTGCAACCTTTGTCTTGTTCGGTGCTGCAGATGCTGACTTAAGGCCGCACGCCTTCTTAAGCAGTACTGCTGCCGGTGGAGTCTTAGTTACAAAGCTGAAACTCTTATCTGCATAAACTGTGATTACAACAGGGATGATCATATCGCCCTGATCAGCAGTTCTTGCGTTAAACTCCTTTGTGAACTGTACAATGTTAACACCGTGCTGTCCAAGTGCAGGACCAACAGGTGGTGCAGGTGTTGCCTTTCCTGCAGGAATCTGTAATTTAATATATCCTTCTACTTTCTTAGCCATTATAGCTACCTCCTAAACCTCTTACATCTTCTGGATATCTCCAAATCCAATCTCAACAGATGTAGCACGTCCGAAAATGTCAACGTCAATGGTTACGGTTCTCTTGCTCTCGCTAATTGCCTTAACAACAGCAACATTGCCTTCCCAAGCTCCGGTAATCACCTTGATCTGATCACCAATCTCCACATCAATGTGTACCACCGGTGCCTCAGTCACGATACCCATTGCACGCATTTCGCGTTCCGTGAGTGGAACCGGCTTGGATTCCGGACCTACAAATCCTGTAACACCCCGTGTGTTACGAACTACATACCATGTAACATCGTTCATATACATATGAACCAGAACATAACCCGGAAACAACTTTCTCTGAACTGTCTTTTTCGCGCCTGTCTTTGTTGTCTCAATTACCTCCTGAACCGGTACGGTTACCTCAAGGATTTGCTCTTGAAGCTTTCTGTTTTCAACAGTCTTCTCGATATCATTTTTCACCTTGTTCTCATAACCTGAGTAGGTATGAGCTACATACCATCTTGCCTCACCATCGGTCGGAATTCCGCTTTCCGGTGTTCCAGATGTTGCAGCTTCGTTTTCGAATAGTTCTGACATACATTCACCTACCTAACCAACAATATAAGTTAAACCGATCTGTAACAGGTAATCCACACCTGCAATGATAAATCCGAGTATTACGGAAATCACGATTACAGCCGCAGACTGTCTCACGAGCTTGTCCTTTGTCGGCCAGGTGACCTTGCCGAACTCTGCTTTCAGCTCCTGAAACCAGCTTCTCTTCAAGGAAGGTGAAGAAGTCTCTTCTTTTTTTGACATAGACTACTCCTCCGATTACTTTGTTTCCTTGTGCATCGTGTGCTTCTTACAGAACTTACAATACTTCTTTGTTTCCATTCTGTCTGGATGCGTTTTCTTATCCTTTGTCATATTGTAATTACGCTGTTTACAATCCTGACATGCCAATGTAATTTTTACACGCACAACTGTCCACCTCCATATTTATTTTTTCACAGATGACATCTTAGAATCCTATTTTTTCGTGCAAAAAAAAAGGACCTCTTCCATCGCAAGCTTTAGAATAACAAAACATGCATATAAAGTCAAGGAAAAAGTTGAATTTTTACGATATTTATAATATATTTAATTATAACAATGCAATTATATTGGGAAAGGAGGCCTTCTTATATGAATATATCACAAGTGTACAATTATTTAAACCATGATCTCGTACCAAAGCGTCGCACGCGCACGCACAAGGCTTCCGAACTCAAAGCTGTTTATAACAGCATTTCCAAATACAATCAGTCGTCACCACTCTATCTGGTTTCCCTCTCGGAATCAAGACAGGAGCATATGATTGATATCAAGGAACAGGCGTTAACCCTGCGTGACATCACCGACCAGCTTGCCAATCCGGACAGTGAGCTTTACACGAAGAAACAGATCTTCACGGACAATTCGGATGCCGTATCCGGTTCTTTCCGCGCACATGCATCCGGCGAACTCCCGGATCATATGACACTGCAGATCGACCAGCTTGCCAGCGAGCAGGTCAATGTGGGAACTTATCTTGATTCCGATGGCACAGCACTCGCACCGGGCAGCTACAGCTTCTCCATGCAGACGATGCACGGAAATCTTCCATTTACATTGTCCGTCTCCAGCGACGATACAAACCTGTCGCTGCAGGAACAGCTTGCCGATCAGATCAACCGCAGACATATTGATATACACGCTTCTATTATAAAGGAAGGAAATACAAGCGCACTCTTGCTTGCATCTACGGATACAGGCACGCCAGAAACTGTCTCTTCCTTATATTTTACATTCAATAAAAAACAAGGCACAGATGTGATCGATACGTTCGGACTCGATCAGGTACAGACCTACCCGGAAAATGCACGGTTTTATATCAACGATCTTGTGCATTCCTCAACCTCCAACCATATCTCAATCAATCAGGTTGCGGAATTTGATTTTCACAAGGTCACCGATACACCGGTAAATGTGCAGTTCACGCCGGACAAAAGTCTGCTTGTCGATCAGATGACGAACTTTACTGATGCTTATAATCAGTTGGTTACCCTCTCTGAGGAGAGCGGGCCAACGTCCATCGGCAGCCGGAATCTCTACCACGATATCTCCGGCATCGTCACACGCCACGAAGAACAGCTTGCCTCCATCGGAATCACCGTTGGCGAGGATCACCGCATGCAGTTTGATGCGGAACAGGCAAATGGCGTTTCGTACGACACGTTGAATACTTTGTTTGGAGATAATTCCAGTCTGCGCGCAGATATCGGAAAAGCAGTGAATCGTCTGACCTTAGATCCGCTCGCTTATATCGACCGCCTGATCGTGACATATCCAAACGCAAAAGAAAAACAGACCACAACGTATACGCAGTCTGTTTACAGTGGTCTGATGTATAATAATTATGCATAATATTTCCTATTTAAAAAGCACTATACAGATGCCGGCAAGAATCAGTAAATGCAGTGGATAGAATATGTAAAATACCCATTTTAGTTTCAAGCCGCGTTTTCCATTATAGAAATGCACGATGCCTGCATCCACAAGCGCGCATAATTCTGACATATTTAATACCGATAATACAACACAGGGAGCTGCCATCCGCAGTTCCTTTTTTTGATTCCGGAATCCATACGCCGTACAGATTGCCAACACGCCGATTGCACCATAATCGGTATGCAGAGCATACGCAAGTGCCGCCCCAAGTGCAACCACGCCAACGATCAGAATCGTTTTTAAGATCGTATCCATCTGCTGGGCACGCAAGCCCTCCAGCGCCGTCAGCACGATCATGCCGATTGCCAATGTAAAGAATACATTCTGACTGGTAAATTCGAGAAAATGTCCCTGCAAGATCCATTTTGCAGACAAATTCACCGCCAGGTCAAACGGGACCTCCGAAATAACCGCAAAAAGCAGCAGTCGTCCAATATAGAGAAACCGGTTGTGTGTATACTGAAATCCCTCCAGCAACAGAAAGATAAAGATTGGAAATGCAAGTCTGCCGATTCCACGCAGAATATAATACAGGATCACCATCCCTGTCATACGCACATTTCCAAGCGCGTCAAAGCTATTGGGACTGCGCTGGACAAGCTGCAACACGATTGTCGCTCCGATGTGATCAATCAGCATCGTGATCATGGCAATAATCTTCAGCGTACTACCTGTAATCCCCGTACGTGTATCTTCTGTTTTTTCTGCCTGCATCGTCTGTTCCAATCTACCAGTCTCCCTCTTCTCTCATCATACACACAACAGTCATCCTGTTATAGGTCAGTTATGCTTCCATACCCTGAAATACCTTAGCAGCAACTTCTGGAAGATCACTGAACTTCTCGATTTCTGCAACCTCTGTATTGATCGTTCCAAATCCATACTTTGCATGGATGAAAGTCGCACCTGCCTGCATCGTCGCATCGTAATCGCCCTGAATATCTCCGACATAGATTGTCTGCTCCAGACCATTTCGATTCATCACAAGACGGATATTATCCCCCTTGCTCTTCTCGTTATTTCCATAACATTCAATATCTTCAAAATACTGTCCAAAATTATAATAGTCCAGAAATGCCTCGATATAGCCACTCTGGCAGTTGCTTACGATATATAAATGATAGTTCTCCTTGAGCTTCTTCAGTGTATCCTCCAGCTCTGGAAACAGCTTGCCGCCATTTCTGCGGAGATACTCATTCTCCCAGTCACAGCATTTTGCCAGAAGTGCCTGCTGCGCTTCCTTATCAAGTTCCGGAAATACGATCTGTGCGATCACATCCATCGTTTTTCCCATCACAGCTTTCACATCCGCTTCCGTGATATTCATGTCCTTCTTATACTCATTTTGAATTACCTGTGTCCACGACTTTGCGACACCATCCGCAGAATCCCACAATGTGCCATCCATGTCAAATATGATACCCTGTTTCATCGTAAGTCTCCTTTATATTAAAATTTATATCTTATTTATTCCCAGAAATATTTTCTGCATACGCATGTACCGTCAGCATTATCTGCATCATCGAATACCACATGCCAAATATGTTTGTGCATTACTGTGCCGCGCTCTGTGTCTTCAATCGCCTGCTTATCTTACGCCGCACGATAATGAAGCAGACCACATGTGCGCATATCGTGATAATCCAGCTGACTGGATACGTCAGATACAGCGACTGCGGTGTATGGAACTGCTCGTACATACGGAAAAATGTAAATATCCACAGCAGCCGGAGTCCACAGGCACCGATCAGCGATACAATCGTCGGCATCACGGAATATCCAAGCCCGCGCAGCGAGCCAACCATGACATCCATAATACCACACAGCGCATAGACTGTACATATAATCTTTAATCGATTCATGCCTGCCACTTTTACAGCCGCACTCCTCGTATAAAATCCAAGCAGATCCGTTCCGAAAAATACCGCCAGATTGCCAAGCACCAGCCCAGTCACGATCACACATGCCTGTGCCGTAAATAAAATCTTATTCACACGCTCATATTTGCCCGCGCCGACATTCTGGCTCGTGAAGCTGATCGTACCCTGATAAAAGGAGTTCATCGACACATACACGAAGCCCTCGATATTACTTGCCGCAGAATTTCCGGCAACGACCGTCGAACCAAAAGAATTGACGGATGACTGGATAATGACATTTGATATCGCAAAAATCACGCCCTGCAGACTCGCCGGAAGTCCGATCCTCAGAATCTCTGCAAACCGCTTCGGATGAATGCGAAGCTTGGATGGTGTCAGACGGATACTGCCCTTCTCCTTCATCATACAACGGATGACCAGACTGGCAGAGATCGTCTCAGAGATAACCGTCGCCAGTGCAACACCTGCCACGCTCATACGGAACACGATTACAAAAAGCAGGTTCAGTCCAATATTGATAACACCTGCCGCTGACAGGTAATACAACGGTCGTTTCGTATCTCCAACCGCACGTAAGATGGCACTACCGAAGTTATATACCATCATGGATGTCATACCTATAAAATAAATGCGCAGATACGTTGTCGCAAGTGGAAGTACATCCTCTGGTGTCTGCATCCAGATCAGAATCTGTCTCGCTCCGATACAACCGATCACAGTCAAAATGATTCCGCTGAAAACACTCAAAAGCATCGCCGTATGTACGGTATCGCTGACATCTTCCTCTGCCTTCGCACCATAGAACCGCGCCACCAGTACATTTGCACCAATTGACAGTCCCAGAAAAAAGTTCGTCAGCAGATTGATGAGCGCTGTGTTGCTTCCGACTGCTGCAAGCGCCGTATCCCCTGCAAAGTTTCCAACAACGATGATATCTGCTGCGTTGAATAAAAGCTGCAATACACTCGAACACATCAGTGGCAGCGTAAATGCAAGCAGCTTCGGCAGGATGGCGCCGTTGCACATATCAATCTCATATTTTTTCTTCTTTTTTGTTGTCTCTCCGGACACGATGTTTCGCCTCCATTATATCTAGCAATTCTATTTTTTCTTTTCTAATTCCATATTCTCTGATAGTCATATGTCATGCACATTTTGAGTCTCATGCTGTCACGACTGCAGATTTCCGTTCTCGATATTCGGCTTCAGGAAATTCTCGTATGCATAATCCCACAACGTTTTCGAACCTTCCGTCGTAATCTCGTTGCGCTTCATCACCTGGTCCGCGCGCACGCCCCGGTCTTTCCAGTCAAAGCCGCCCGTACTTGCGGTAAGCATCATCGGCTGCAGGTTGTCCATCGCCCGTGCAAACTTCGCTTCCGGTGTCTCCTTCGCCTCGAACTCCAACCAGATATCATACAGTTTCTTCGCCTGATCCTCTGGTAGCAGATTGTAGATGCGGTCTGCCGCTTTCTTCTCCCGCGCTTCCTGCGTCTTCTTGCCTTCCTCGTCATAGGCGTAAGTATCTCCAGCATCGATCTCCACCAGATCGTGGATCAGAAGCATCGTGACCGTCCGCAACACGTCGATCTTCTCATTTGCATATTCGGAAAGCAGAATCGTCATGATTGCCATGTGCCATGCATGCTCTGCATCATTTTCTCGCCGCTTTCCATCCGTTAACTTCGTCATCCGGGTAATGAATTTCTCCTTGTCAATTTCCCGAATAAAATCCATCTGTTTGTCTAATCGTTCGTTCATTTTCTCGCTCCATTTTTTTATTTATTGATTAAATAATTCATGCTATGTAGGAGATCGGTTCTATTATACAAGAAACGCACAATTTCCACGCATTACTATAAAGAAACGAAAAACATGGCAGGATTTATACTCCCTCCATGTTTTTATTTTCGCTTTATGATTCCTTGGTTCTTCCGCTTGTAAACAACACAACCGCTGCAATCAGATCAATAATCCCCTCTGCCAGATAAAACCAATGATGTCCCTGAATATTCGGGATGATATGTATCACGCTCATCAGCGCCAGATACGCACCAGTTACATAATTCATATAAGGTACGCCCTTGATGATCAGAAATGCAAGTACACCACTGATCAGCAGCGTCACAATATTTCCAACCGAAAATCCCAATATCAGATTGACAATTCCTTTTACGATCATGTATGCCCCGATCAGAGACATCCACTTTCCGTCTGTCTGTTCCATTTCTACACCTCATTTACCTGCTTTGCCGCAATACTTCTCTATGAGTGTAACACTTTGATTGGAATAACTCAAATGTTTTCTGCTAAATCCGCATGCCTGCTACTGCATCCGTAATCGCTTCTATATTATAATCTGGTGCCGATTGAATAACCGCATCATACAGAGGTAAAATCGTTTCCGTATCTTCCTCCAACTCATCCGCAATCTGTTCCAGAGTCTTCTGTTTTTGCACTTTCTTTATAATCTGATTGACTAATTTACGTGTTTCTCCCTGTTCCCGTCCAATGTCCATCATAGTTCGTTCATGCTTTTTCTCATCATATTCATATAAACTCATAGCAATCACCTCTGATTTATGTTTCTTCAAGAAATCTGCCAATATGCCCTCTTGAATGCATGCATTCACCGCACATGTCACTGCATCTGTAAGAGGCATTGTTTTCTGATTTTCTCGAATTTTCTCCACAAATTTCATATAGCCCCACAACGTAGGACAACTTATAAGAAGTTCATCGTTATATCCCGGATTGATATTCAACTGAACGACGATCAACTCCAAACTAGGATGTTCCTCTACATTTGCATATGCATCGGAAAGTCGATATTCGCGTCTTGCCGGCTGTTTCTCCAATCCATTATAAAACACGATGAACTTTGGATTCGGTAACCGAATAATACGTGGTGAATAAATGTCAGCATCTCTATAGAGCAGAGAAAATGTCCGTGCCACATAATCCAGATCTCTGAGCGGGATATTCGGATTTACCGTTGACTGATGCTCATACAGATTGAGTCGCATATCAATTACACACGAAATGTCATTTTTCGCCGTCATGTATATCGCATTTTTCAGAGTTGTAATCTCCAGATCTTCTGGTGATTCATAATTCGTACCATTCAGTGCATTATATAAGGATAGCAATTCCTTCTTATCCGAAAATAACATTCGAAACACCGTATCCTTATACTCCCGATTTGCAGTCAATACCTCTACCGCATTTCCTCTCTTTGCCACCCTTTTCATCGCATGTTTTGCTCTTTTTCTACCCATGCTGTTCCTCCTTTTCTGAGCTTATTGCTCGCTGCGCAGGAGAAAACAACTATGCTTTATTCCCAAAAGTCCATTTCCTCTCTGCTTATGTTGTAATGTGAATTCAAAGCATCGAAGTTCTTGGATTCTAAGAATATTAGATATGGTTTCCCATAAAATAGAATTTGAAATCTAATGCTTTTATTTAAAGTAACATAGCATAGGGAAAATGGCAAGAGTTTTTGTGAAGAAAATAACTACATACCCTCGAATATATTTATGTATGCACAAACGTCAGAATAAACTGCGTATAGCTGCCAAGCTCGCTTCGTACTGAGATCTTACCGCCCATGCCCTCAACAATGGATTTCGTCAGGGAAAGACCGATTCCGACACTGTTCGGATTGACCTCTTTGTTGATACGATAGAAGCGTTTGAATATATTTTTAAGTTCGGACTCCGCGATGCCGCAACCCTCATCCTTCACATAAATACGCGTGTACATCGGATTGTCTTCAGTCCAGATATGAATGGTTGTCTGCTCGCCGGAATAGTCCGATGCATTTTTCAGCAAATTAATGATTGCTTCGGTCAGCCAATCTCCGTCGCAGACAAGCATCTGTTTCTCGTCGATCTGTACGTCAATCTGCTGCCCGCGTTTCTCCGTCAGATATGCAACACTCTCCTTCGCCTGTGCCACAAGCGCATACAGGCTGCACGGACGCTTCTCAAACTGGATAGCGCCTGCCTCGATACGCGCAAGCTTCAACATGGACAGTACCATCCACTCCATCCGGCTGACCTGATTCTTCGATTCTAAGAGCATCTGCTTCTGCTTATCTACATCTGGCACACGCCCGTCATATAAAAGATCCAGAAATACCGTGAGCGACGCAAGCGGTGTTTTCAACTGATGGGAAATATCCGACATAATATCCCGCAAAAAGATTTTTTCCTCCTGCTCCTTGCGGTTACTCTCCTTTAATGCCTGCACCAGCTTGTACAGATTCGTATATAGTTCTCCAAGCTCGCCCTGCTTATATGGTTCTGCCGGAACCTGTTCTGGTGCTTCGAGAATCTGATTCATGATATCGACGATTGCCCGCAGCTCCCGGCTCATGGTGCCGATCGAACGACGCCCTGCCACATAGGCACTTCCAAGCAGCAGACAGCCAAGCAACAGTGTCACCCATAACTGCCAGCCACGCAACCACAGAACTAATGCAGCAAAAGCTGCATAGACAATGTACGCAATCCCACCGTACATGAAAAATCGTTTATGAAATTGTTGTAATTCGTAACTTTTTGCCTGCATATCTATATTTTTACAGTTTACCTTCGAACTCTATCACCCACATGTATACTCACAATCACTTGCGGAAGCGGTATCCCATTCCACGCACTGTCTCAATGTATGTACCATCCTCGCCCAGCTTCTGTCGAAGCCGTTTGATATAAACCGAAAGTGTATTGTCCTCAAAGAATTCTCCATCAATATCATAGAGCTGTTCCATGATTGCACTCCGGCTGATTACCTGTCCACGGTGCTGCAATAAAAACCGTAACAAACGCAGCTCGCTCGTCGTACAATCAAGCTTCTCACCATGCTGTGTCAGAACAAATGCTTCACCGTCGAAGGTCGTATTTCCAAATGTCACAACACGATTGCTATTTTCTTGGCTCGTCTGCCGTGCCTGCGCATAACGCCGGATATTCACTGCTACCCGCGCCAGCAATTCCTTCACGCGATACGGTTTCGTCACATAATCGTCCGCCCCCAGTTCCAGTCCTTGGACAATATTTGCTTCCTCTGCAACCGCCGTCAGAAATATAATCGGTACATCGCTTTTCTTCTCACGAAGTTCCTTGCAAAACTCAAATCCCGTTCCATCCGGCAGCATCACATCCAACAGCACAAGGTCGATGCTATCGTCGAATTTCTCACGTGCCTGTGCCAGATTCCCCGCGGTTGCCACCGCATAGCCCTCCGAAGTAAGCGCATATTCCGTTCCCATTGCGAGGGCGAAATCGTCCTCCACCATCAATATCTTATGTGCCATAATCCCCGATTCCTTCTATATTACTTCATAATTTACCAACCATATTGGTTATTATATCATCAATATGAAAAAGACGCACCACCATTTCAGATGATACGTCACATTTCTTATTTATCAATCTCTCCGCATCGCCGTAAGCGGTGATAACTTTGCCGCCCATCGTGATGGGAAATAACCTGCAATTGTTCCAAGTAACATCGCCATTCCGACTGCCGATAATGCAAGCTTTGGCGTGATCACAGCAATCTTCGTGCCTGCTTCTAAAAGCAATGCCGATACCGCGATCCGGTTGATAATCTTTCCAAAAAGCAGCGATAACAGCACGCCACACGCGCCTCCGACAAGTCCATAAATCCCTGCTTCCAATAAGATCATCGCCATCAATTCGCGCTTCTCACAGCCGAGCACCTTCAAAGTTCCAATCTCGGCAACCCGGTCATAAACGGCAGTTGTCATTGTGTTGCTGATACCAATTGCCGCAACGAGGAAGGAAATGAGTCCGATGCCTCCTAACAGCAGCTCTAACATCCGCACGGTACGCATCGCGGTATCACGGTATTCCTTCATATTTGTTGTCTGATACCCCATATCCTGTAATTTCTTGACAACAAACTCAACGTCTTCCATCTTGCCAACTTCGACAACTACGCTTGAGTACACCCACGAGGTATACGCATTTCCGTTCTTATCGACCGGCTGTCCAAGCACGACGCTTCCCTGCGCCGCATGCTTCTTCAAATAGGAGCGTAGCACATCCAAGTCACAATACACCGTCTGGGACTGCTCGCTGAAAGCATCCACATCCCCCTGCATCACACCTGCAATCGTCAGACGATCTGTGATCTCATTTTCGCCAAGTCCAAGTGAGACCTTTGCTTTCTCCCCAATCCACTTATTCAAGTCCCCATCGCCATCCTGATAGCTGGTCATAGTGTTGTCATGGAAGAACATATATCCCATCGCATTTCCGATCACCATCTCTGGTTTCCGGGCATGCTCCGACAGACTGGATGCATCGGTCAGCGCGATTGCAGATAACTGCTCCGAAGGGATACCGACCAGATTCGTATAGGCTGTATATTGTCCGACCTGAATATTCGCAAATACTTCATAGCGCGGATAGACATTCGCGACTTTGTCAAGCTTTGCAAGTTTCTCTATGGTATGGTCGGTCAGGAGCATTTTTTTGTTCTGGTTGTTCTCCTGCATCTGCGCGGTGATCTGCCGAATCGAAGCATCATCACCATAGCCTTGCAGGAGTTCCCGTTTCACGCCCATTCCGAGCGACAGCAGAGAGACAACCGCTACCACACCGATCATCACGCCAAGGAGAGTCAGGATAGTTCGCGCTCTTCTGCGCTTGATATTTTGAATTGTTAAATGCATGATAAATTTCATGGATTCCTCCATTTCACCTTATCTTGAACGCTTTTTATTGATAGTTACACCCGCGAATACACCGACTGCAAGTACGCAGACGCAGATCAGAATGATCTGCCATGTGGCAGGGCCGGTCTTCTCCGGTGCTTCCTTCAGTACTTCCAGATCTTCGTAATCGACTGTCTCAATGTAGAAAGATACATCCACCTTTTCTTCGTGCTTGTTACCATTCCGGTCTTCGTAGGTCACGATGATCCAATCCTCTGCCTTCGCCATTTCTTCAAAATCAGTCACCATGACTGCCTTTGCCAGAAGGTCTACGTTGCCGCTTTTTCCGGTGTCGATATTGCCGATGTATGTCTCCTGCTTTTCCACGTGTTTTCCTTCCACGCGGGCATTTACATTGTAGAGCATACCCTCGCCAAGGTTGTTGACCTGCGCGGTGATCTCCACATCGTCGCCGACCTTCGCATCATCTGTCATGACATCTGTCACAGATACACGCTGCTTCAGATACACGGGCAGATACAACGTATCCTCCATCTCAAATGCCTCGCCGGAAATATTCTCATACTCCATCTTCACCGAAAGCTTGTATGTCTTCTCTGCAAGTCCTGCTGCCGCCTGCATGGAAAATGTCTGCTCGCTCGTCTCATTTCCGGCAATCTCTGCCACATATGCGCTTCCGGTTCCAGAAACCGGAATAATCTCGCCACCCTCCGAAGCGACTGTGACCTTCATGTTTCTGACTTTGTTCTTGGAAGTGTTCTGAATCTCCAAAGTCAGATCAAAGCTATCTCCGGAATAAATCGTCGTTGCCGATACTTTGTAATTGGAAACCAGCACCTTCGGTGTCGCCGCCTGTGCGGAATACGGACATACGTTTGCGACTATGCTTACGATCATCAACAAAGCTACAGCGATTGCCGTCCAAGACCTGTGTTTTTTTATCCTGCTTTTTGTCATCATCATTTTCTCCCTTTTTCTATATTGCCACGCAACTTTATCAAGTTGCTACACATCTTTTCAGCTTGTCTTTTACTCCTCTGTCAACTTGCCATCCGTGATTCGCACGATGCGATCCGCCTCTCTGGCAAGATCGATGTTATGTGTGATCAGCACAAGTGTCTGATTCAGTTTCTTGACTGAGTCCTGCAGTAACGCCATAACTTCATTTCCATTTGTGGAATCAAGCGCTCCGGTCGGTTCATCGGCAAGAATCAGAGATGGACGGTTTGCAAGCGCTCGCGCGATTGCCGCACGCTGCTGCTGTCCACCGGACAACTGGTTCGGCAGATGCTTCCGTCGATCCTTCAAGCCGAGCATCTCAATAATATGGTCGATGTATTCCCGATCCGGCTTCTTGTGGTCTAACAGAATCGGCATCTGAATATTCTCTTCCACGGTAAGAACCGGAATCAGATGATACGACTGAAATACAAATCCAATCTTTCTCCGACGGAACACTGACATTTCCTCATCCTTCAATGTCGTGATATCCCGGTCGTCCACGATTACCTTTCCACTCGTAACCGTGTCGACACCTCCCATGACATGCAGCAGTGTGGACTTGCCGGAGCCAGACGCTCCGACCACTGCCAGACTTTCTCCTTTTTGCACGGTCAGATTCACATCATCGAGCGCCCAAACCCGTGTGTCTCCGCTTCCATATATCTTCGTGACATGTTCCATCTTTACAATATCCATGTTGTTTTCCCTCCTGATTTTTATTGTGTTACTCCCTTTATTGGAGCAATTTCTCTATTTTTCAACTTCTTACCCAATTCATCTTGCGTCTTTCTTCTCTGCATTGGGGGATTTTTCTCTATTTCAGCTTTTCACCCAATTTAGCTTGCTTTTCTTTCCTCTGCATTGGGGGATTTTCTTCTATTTCTGCTTTTTACCCCAATTCAACTCGCTTCTCTCTACCCTGCATTGGGGGATTTTCCTCTATTTCAACATTTTGCCCCAATTCAGCTTGCTTCTTTCTTCTCCGCATTGGGGAATTTTCCTCTATTTCAGCTTTTCTCCCCAATCCAGCTCAAATCCTGCTCCAATCCAGCCTCAACCAAGCTCCAATCAATCTCCGGCTGCATTCAAATCATCTGCAATCCGGTTCGTCATCCGCTTCATTGGTATATAAATCGATCCACACATGACAAGTACCGAAAGCACAAGTCCAATCACCGCGCCGATAACCGGGAATGTCAGCTTTACCATGAACAGCACCAGTGCAGCTCTGGCAAGCGGCATCATAACTGCAAATCCAAGCACATCACCGACGATATTCGCACAGATAACAGAGATCACACCTTCGAGCATTACCATCTTCCGAAGCTCCCGCACCGACACGCCGATTGCCCGAAGCTGTGCGAATTCCTGCCGCCGCAGGTAGAGGTTGCTCGCCGTCGTATTGACGATATTCAAAGAGCTCACACTCAGGATTACAATGACAAACGCCAGAATATATTTGATTGCGCTGATCGATGTACTAAACAATGCTCCGGAATAGATCGCATCTGGATATGAGTAATCCCCCATTGAGTTATCCAGCACGCTCACCAGCTTCGATGTCATCGAAGCGGAAATGTTATCCGAACGGAGCTTGTATTTCACGCCCGTAGAATCTGATTTTCCAAGACCAGTCATCTGCAAATAGTTCGTCAGTGGAACGATGCACTTTACAAATCCCTGCGTCTGTAATTTATCCTTATCAATCCGGACAATGCCCTGAATCTCATATGTTTTCTTCTCATTTCCCCATTTCAGCTCGATCGTGTCGCCAAGCTTATAATCCGTCGCCGGATATTCCACAGTTGATGTAATCAGATCAATCGCATCATAAGAATCATCCTCCACCTCTTCCTGAAGTGTTGCTTCGATATTCTGTACAAATACGATTCCGTTCTCATCGACATCCAGCGTTCCTTCGACGAGATAAGACTCATATTCCCGATACTCTTCCTCTCCGTATCCAATCACGCTCGCACGGTCAGACGGTGCTGCCTTATCCTTATATTTTTCACTCTCTTTTATTCGCGCAATGACCTCTCCCTGCATCGTTTCCTTCTGGAAATCTTCTGTGAAATGTGACCGGAACTCATCATAATCTACAGCCTCCATAGACGCTGCGTACACTGCCTTCACATCCGTCACCTCTTTGTTCTGTGCAATTTCCGTAAGCGTCTCCTCGTTTGGAAGTTCCGATTTCACTGCATCCACAGTTTGTTCATCATTTGCCTGATTGAAGAAATACACCTGATACTCGCCATAGGATGGTGCAATCTGCTTCTGCATCTGCACAAACGAAGTGAAGATTGTCGCGATCGTGATAAATGCCGCGATTGATAAGGCAAATGTCGCAATCGTCTTCAGGAACCGACGCTTGTTGCTCATCAGATTCTTGTATGCATAATCCCCCTGCACGCCGAAGAGCTTTCCGAAAATGCTTTGCTTGCGTCCTTTAACCTTCCGTGTTCCACTCATTTGTCCACGCACCGCCTCAATCGGCGTAATCTTCTTTACGAGTTTTCCATTCTCATCCATGACGAAGAACAGATCTCCGATAAAGACAATCAGCACATACAGAAATGGAAGCACATGTGGGCGAACCTTGATACTCATCGATAACCCAACGAGATATGCAATCGGGAAGCCGATCACGACTCCGCCAAGGATTCCAAGCAACTCCTGTATGCATCCCATCCGGAATATAATGCTTCTTAGCTGACCTTGTGTTGCTCCGATGCAGCGCAGGATTCCGTAATCCTTGATCTGCTCCATCGTATTCAACTGGATCGTCGTCCGGATGATTCCGACACCGATGACCGCGATCACGAACGACAAAAACAGAAACATCAGGAGAATAATATATGTATCATTTCCAGTATCACCCTGCAGATAATACGCCGCAAGCTGTTGATTGAGTTGTGCTTTCACACCATACGTCTGCTCGATGGTTTCCTTATTTGCATCCAGCCGGTAAGGATTTTTCACGTTGATGTAGATTGCATTTTCAATATAGGCATTCGAATAATAATCGTAGTATTTGCCACGATATGCACTCTTCACAAAATCCTGTTTGAGCAATGCCGAGACATCCTGATTTTGCTCCGGCAGAAGCACGATCTCGTAATCCGCCTGCTTGCGAAGCGCATCGCGCGTATTGATGAAATTACTAAAATACAAGGTTAATATCACGAACAGAATTCCCGCCGCTAAGGCAACACCCAAGATCGTCAGGATGGTTCGCTTTTTCTGAAACTTTAGATATTTGATTGAAAGTTTGGTGTAGTTTTCCATATCGCTCCCCCGTAGTTAATCAAAAAAATATGTGTAAGTACAGACTTCCTGTGCTTACACATACATTATATCGAACATACATTACGGGGGCGTGACAAACTAAGTGACAGTTTTGTCACTTAAAAAGGACTGCACGGGTAAAGTCGCGCAGTCCTACACGTGAGAAGAGGGGGATTATCCAAGAAAACGATAAATCGCTTTCTCGACCAACTTCGGCAAGGTTCCAAAAGTGTATGGTTTATATACTCGTTCGGTCCACTGATGTGCATCTTTTCCATAGGTACCGAAGTTGATTGCAAATACATTCAAATCTGCTATTTTATCAAAGTCCACTGGATACAAACGATCCTTCTTTACAAAATTCTCCATCAGCAATTTTCTGGATGCTGGTGGATCGTCTACTTTCAGGTAACTGCTGTCACTCAGGCTTGGGAAGAAATGCAGAATTTTATAATCCAATTGCTCTTCTTCTCCAAACTCTGTAATAAGCTCTGTCAACTCACTAAGACATGCTTTTTCTTCCGGGCACTCATATTTTAACGTATTATGTGGACAATATGGCGGTGCGAAAAATAGCACAATCGCAGGAGATTTTACCTTTGCATATGAAGTAACCTTCTTTGTCACAAGCATTGCAATATCCCGGCTGTCTGTCCCGGATTTCTGCAAAGACTCTGTATATGCATCCAGCATCGCATCGATATCTCCCTCGTAATTCGCCTTTGCCAGCTCATACACCTGTGCATATGTATAAACCATTGGCTGATAAGATAATCGTTCGTAATGCATCCCTGCAAGTGCATAATAATTTTTCGATTCTGTCTCAATGATCTCTTCAACTTTAATCAGTGCAGTTTTTGCACTTGTTGTTAATTTATCAACGATTTCCTCCACACTGGCATTGTGGACAAAATAGTTAAAATATACAAATGCTTCCTGTGCCGTCTGCACATTGTAAAAATCCTTTAAATCTCTCATCTTTAAAACAGATGGCGGAAGGGAATATTCATTATCATAAGCATCACAGAATAATGTATTGAGATTGATCTGCTTTACAAGCTCAGCCGCAACCATAGATGCATCAAATCCCTCAAAGCACTGTCCAACATGGGAATTCTTTCCAAGAATATAAAAACATGGCAGTAATTTTCCTACTGTTCCAGTGTATATATACTGGTGCGTATCTCCCACATATAAAGGACAGGTATAATCGTTGTTAATTGCCATCAAATAGTTCAGCCCATTTTTTTCCCGCTGTTCAATCAGAAAATCAACCGCTTCGATCATGCCTGTATGCATATTTTCCTCAACCGGATTAAAAGATAACAGCAAATTGCCATCCAGATCCTCCAAATGGGTACTCAGATCACGGGCAACCGCCATATATACAGCGTCGCCACTCTGCATATCACAACAGCCCCGTCCAAACATATAATCTCCACTTTCTAAATCTTTGCGGACATCCTCTGGAAGCGGTACCTTCGGGAGTTCCTGTAATAACCGGTCTGGATCAAATGCATATTCTTTTAAAATACCAAAATCCTCGACGCCCACCGTATCTGTATGTCCATGTAAAATAATCGTCCGATTCGAGGTACCTTTCGTGCCTTTTAAAAGTGCAAATACATTTCTTCTCCCAAGCGCATCCTCCTTTAACGGTTTTACAATGACTTGATCCGGATGTTCTGCAAAATATGGAATACTGCGCAGATAATTCTCAATATAAACACCAATATCCTTTTCGCCAGAAGTTCCATTCACACTTGGAATGGCAACCATTTCTTTTGTTATCTTTTCCACTTCACTATATATATCCATATGATCCCTCCTTTATTGCTTTCGTATATTAAATACTGTATACAGTATATTGTTAAAAAAGAACCGTGTCAAGCTTGACACAGTTCTTTGAATTCCTGAAACTTTTTCACCTGAAAACTTTCGATTTTATAATTATTTTTCTATTTTATAGGCATTCTTAATCCAACTTGATTCAGGTGGCGCACCATTGCAACTGCTGCATCCTGATATCGGTCTTCCATAATTGCATCCACAACTGCCTGATGTTCCTCTAATGCCGTCTGAATATAAAGATCCAATGTTCCCGATAAAATATGGAACCGTTTTGTAACAAAATTCACACGGTCAATCATATCATATAAAAATGAATTTTCGGAACATTCCGCGATATACATATGAAACTCATAGTCTGCCTCCAGATATTCCAACGCTTTTCCTTCTATTCCATTTTTCATAATTGCCGCACACTTATCCGCCAGCTTTTTCAGTTTTTTCTTCTTTTCAGCATCCATTTTGCCATCCAACAAAGAGATTGCAAGACTCTCCAGATTACACCGCACAACTGTCACATTCTGTATATCCTCCAGTGAAACAGAAGATACCACTAGTTTGCCATTGCTGTTCGGCTTGATGATATGTTCGAACTGCAGCCGCTTCAATGCATCACGAATTGGTGTACGACTGATTGATAACTGCTCTGCCAACGATTCTTCAACAAGCAGATCCCCCGGCTTATACTGGTTTGATATAATTGCTTCTTTGATAATATGATAGGCTTTATCCGATAGCGTATCTTTCGATATAGATGGTAATTTTGGCATAATGCACTCCCCCTGTCTTTATTGTATACATTATACTGAATATCAGATGTATTTTCAACCATACGGTCTCACGAAATTTGGAAAAACAGACAGCCGCTAAGCTGCCTGTTCTTTTATAATATAAGTTTTTTTGTGAAGCTGTTTTATATGCAGAATTTCTTGCGCACGATATCCGCTAATATCTCTGCGGTTCCATCCACACCGAGCACACTGCTGTCCACCATATAATTTTTGTGGTTGAAATCATCCGGTGCATAGCCTGCATATTTCTCATGATATGCACAACGTGCCTTGTCAACCGTTGTCATTTCCTTTATGGCATCCTCTCTTGTCATATGCAGATAGTCCACGCAATTATTGATGCGCGCCTCATATGGCGCATAAATATAAATATGAATGACATTTTTGTAATTACGCAATACATAATCTGAGCATCGCCCAACAATAATACAGGATTCTTTATCCGCAAGCTCTGTTATGATCTTCTGCTGCACATCAAAGATTTCATCCTGTATCCGGCTTTCCTCTGTTCCAAGTGGGAACCGCATCTTGAAGAAGGAAGACTTTGCTGCTTCTTCTGCATCACTGATGACAGACACGCGCTGATTCATGCGCTTTGCCGTTGTCTCTACAATATCTCGGTCATAATATTCGATTCCAAGCTTCTCCGACAACTGATGTGCAATCGGTCGTCCAAGACTGCCAAACTGTCTTGTAATCGTGACTACATAATTATTTTTCATAGGACACCTCCTCCCAGAATATCTAATCGCTACACATATTCCCGCATAAGCGGACAGGTACCACAGTGCAGGCCGCCACCGCTACGGATGTTCTCATCCCACGGAATCGGAATAACCTTGATGCCCTCTGCTTCCAGCTTTGCCTTTGTCTTCGGATATCCCTCGATCATGCAGAGCACGCCCGGCTCCAGCACAAAACAGTTAATCGCCCAGCCTTCATCTGGCTCTACCTCAATCAGCTTATATCCCATTTTCTGCAGACGCTCAATGAAGAAATACGGCAGTTTTTCCGTGTTGATCAGTGCCATCTTTGGTCCAATGAACGATACCAGACTGTCAATATGGATTGCGTAACCGCCAACCGGCACCGGAATCACCTCAATATCCATCGGATTCAGAACCATCTTCAACTGAGCAATGCCCTCCTGCGTACAACGGTGCGAATGTGCAACCGCCACGTGATGGGAATCCATAACCAGTACACCGCCACCTTCCATGATGCCTGTGCCTGTTATCGTGTGCAGAATCGGGACACCGCGTCCACCAAGCGTTCTCGTGGCAACCAGCTCTTCCCCGCGCCGCATATGTGGTGCCAGACGCATGATGATCACTCCACCCGGAACAGCCGCTGCTACATCACGTGTATTGACTGTCTTTCGAAGATAAATGGGGTTATCCTTTGTATAGACAACCTCGGCTCCGTATGAACGAATCACATCTGCAAAATAGTCATGCTGTGCCTGTGCTTTTTCAATATTTGGTGCCTCATGTCCGCGCCAGTAGTAACTGTAATTTTCTCCGATCAATGCATCTCTTTCGGGATCATAATCCTTCGTTGTCATCGTTGTGAGCTCTTCTCCCGGTCGATGCATATAGACCGCTTTCAGCTTTCCATACTCACTGTTCACGCCCCAATGTGCGCCCCAGTACGCTTCCATTTTTGCAGCATCAAAAAACGATGGCTCTATCTCTGCCGAAAATAATCGGCTGACTGAATTCAATCCTTCATACGGTCTAGCAACCATTGCCATAGTCATTCATCTCCATTCTTCCCAAAATAACTTATAACATCTTTTCCAAAAATGCTTTTGCCCGCTCTGTCTTTGGATGATCAAAAAACTCTTTTGCCGGAGCATCTTCAATCAATACTCCCTGCTCCAAAAACACAACCCGGTCTGAAACCTCACGGACAAATGCCATCTCATGACTGACGATGATCATCGTGATACCCGTCTTCGTCAAATCCTTTATTACATCCAGAACTTCTCCGACCATCTCCGGATCTAGTGCAGAAGTCGGCTCATCAAATAAGATTACATCCGGATTCATTGCCAGCGTCCGTGCAATTGCTACACGCTGTTGCTGACCACCGGATAACGTAACCGGATACACATCCGCCTTATCCAACAGACCTACACGATCCAGCAACACCTTTGCTTTCTCGACAGCCTCCTCCTTCGGAACCTTCTTCACATGCATCTGGGCATAAATCATATTCTTCATAATCGTCATATGCTTGAACAGATTGAAGTTCTGGAATACCATTCCTATTTTACTGCGCAATTCCCTCACATTCTTTTTATCTCCCGTGATTTCCTGATCCTCAAAATATATCTCTCCGGAAGTTACTTCCTCCAGTCGATTGATACAGCGGAGTAACGTGGATTTTCCAGAACCGGAAGAGCCGATCACGGATACGACCTCTCCCTGTTTTACTTCAAGTGATATACCTTTCAGGACCTCTAAATCCCCAAATCTTTTATACACATCCTTAACGTTGACCACTTCTGTTCACCCACCTTTCTACTCTTCTGCCGATGGTTGTCAAAATTGTAACCAATATCCAGTAAATAACACCTATGATAATGTAACATTCAAAGCTTCGGAATGTTGACGATATAACAAGCTGGGTATTTCGCATCAGCTCTGCTGCACCGATCGCATAGATCAAAGAAGAACCCTTGAGCAGCGCAATTACTTCATTGATCAGTCCTGGCAAAATAGATTTGATTGCCTGTGGAATCACAATACCAAACTGTATCCTTGCCCCCGACATTCCCATTGCAACAGCCGCTTCTTTTTGTCCATAATCAACACTTTGAATACCACCTCTTAACAGTTCGGACATGAATGCACCGGCATTTAAGCCGAGTGCAAGCCAGCCCGCTACAAACGGTGCAAACTTATGTCCGGTTAACTGTGGGATACCAAAATAGATGAACATGATCTGTACAATCTGCGGTACACCTCGGAATATCGACAGGTAAATGGATGCAATCCAGTTCAATGGTTTAATCTTTGATAAGCGGAATGCAGCCAGAACAAGTGCGATTACAACTGCTACCGCTAATGCAATCAAGGTAACCAGTAATGTGCTCTCAAGACCTTTTACCCAGCTCATCCGATACGCCCACAAACTGGAAAAATCTAATTTTAATTTCATAGCAAATCTCCCTTCATTAGCAGCGTAGTTATGTTTCTTCTTAAAGATTAGTCGAAGTCGTACATACCTTCACCTAACCACTGATCAATAATCTTCTTCAGTTCTCCGTTTTTCTTCATCTTCTCAATCTCTGCATCGAAGACTGCCTTCATCGGAG
Organism: bacterium; assembly: GCA_963631525.1. Classification (GTDB taxonomy): domain Bacteria; phylum Bacillota; class Clostridia; order Lachnospirales; family Lachnospiraceae; genus Coprococcus_C. Next base: position 41,171 of record CAVGQQ010000002.1, on the reverse strand, counting down.
ATCCCTTTACAAAGCCCATTGAATAATGGTTTCCATCAATACCTGGAATCATGGATTCATCCAGCATGAAGTAGGTAAGCTGTCCATTGTACTCCTCACAGATGTTCTTTGCGCCACCACCATCAATGATTCTGGCATCTGCCTGTCCACCAAGTACAGCCATGATACAAGATGCATTGTCATCAAATTCTACAACGGTTGCGCCTTCGATTGTTGGAAGGACAGATTCATAATAAGCCTCTCCAACATCACAACATACGGTCTTTCCATTCAGATCTGCCGTTGACTTAATTGTATCCGCATCCTCCGCACGAATCAGCATGGCTGACTTCGCTGTCAGGTAACTTTCTGACATGTCTATAACCTTGGTACGCTCTTCTGTCTCATACATACCTGAAATAGAAAGATCCAACTGTTCCGCCTGTAAACCGGCTACAATCTGTGGAAGCTTCATATCAGAGATCTCATATGTAAATCCAAGATCTTTTGCCATATAATTCAGAATATCAATATCCAAACCGACCGGCTCGCCTGTTGTTGCATCATACTCTTCAAAGTTTGTATAGCCAACCGACATACCTACGATAAAATGTTCTCCTTCATAAATCCCCTCATTTCCAGTCAGATACTCTTCGGAATCTGAATCGGAAGCAGTTGCATCTGCGACGGTTGCAGCTTCTGTCGTTGTCGCTTCTGTGCTTGCTTCAGTTGTCGTTGCCTCTGTGGTGGTGGTCTCCTCTTTCTTATCTCCACATCCGGCACAAAGTGTAGCCATCATTGCAAGAGACATCACCAATGCTGTCATCTTCTTTCTCATAAACATCATCCTTTCTTCCTTGGTTTTACGTATTTCTGTATTTGAAATACTGTATACAGTAGAGTTCTTAAGGATTCGAACTTTATTTTCTTCTGTTTGTCCGTTCCTTAGGCGCTAATATAAAGGTCAACCGTCACATTGTCAACTGATTTTGTGATTTCTTACTTTTATTTTTTAAATGCACTTTTTGACTTAATTATCTTCTTTAAAACTCGTCTTTTTCCTAGTGTACTGTATACAGTATATCGTGTTATAATACAAGCCATAAACAATTTACCATTAGGAGGTGTATTTATATGGAAACAAACGAAACCATGTATGAACGCTGTTGTAAAGTTATGCCGCCGGTTGCCGGTCGTTACACGACACTTGGCGTTGTCAAAGGAGAAGGTTCTTATTTATATGGAGAGGACGGGAAAAAATATCTCGACTTCGCCAGTGGTGTTGCCGTATGTAATCTGGGGCACAATCATCCGGCTGTAGTCAAAGCTGCAAAAGAACAGATTGATAAGCTGATTCATGCAGGACATAATGTGGTCTACTACGAATCCTATGTGGAACTGGCAGAAAAGCTTGTTGCACTGACCGGTGGAGATACTATGGTGTATTTCTCAAATTCTGGCGCTGAAGCAAACGAAGGTGCTTTAAAGCTTGCAAAATATGTGACGAAGCGTCCGGCTGTCATTTCGTTCAAGGGTTCTTTCCACGGACGTACTATGGGAACCGCAGCCATCACCGGATCAAATTCTGCCTACCGCAAAAATTATGAACCGATGGTTCCAAGCACCTATTTTCTGGAATATCCGAATCTGTTCCGTTCTCCATACACAAACGATGGGGTGCATTGTCCAAAGCAGTATTTTGATCAGTTTGATTCCCTGTTTTCACAGTTAGTAGATCCATCTATGGTTGCAGCAATCATTATGGAACCAATTCAGGGCGAAGGCGGGTATATCGTTCCCCCTGTGGAATTTGTTCAATATGTAAGAAATGTCTGTGACACACATGGAATCATGCTCATCTTTGATGAGGTACAAACTGGATTTGGACGTACCGGTAAAATGTTTGCCTATGAACATTTCGGTGTAAAGCCGGATATCATGTCTACTGCAAAGGCATTAGGCGCTGGTTTCCCTCTTTCCGCAGTCATTGCCAAAAAAGAAATCATGGAACAGTGGCCTTCCGGTGCTCATGGAGGTACCTTCGGCGGTAATCCGGTCTCCTGTGCAGCCGGACTTGCAAGCATCGGGGTTCTGGAACATGGTGCTCTCGACAATGCTGCTTCTATGGGTATTTACTTTAAGGAGCAATTACTTGCATTGCAGAAAAAGCATTCCTGTATCGGAGATGTGCGTGGTATCGGTCTGATGCTTGCCATCGAGCTTGTAAAGGAAGGAAATGCGCCTGATACTGCCCTCTGTGCCGAGACCATGCACAAAGCCGTTGACGAAGGCTTGATTCTCCTGAAATGTGGAACGTACTCCAACGTCCTTCGTTTTATCGCCCCTTGCATTGTGACAAAGGAGCAGATTGATTTCTGTATCAGTGTTTTGGACAAACTGCTTCCTTAATATATAAATTTATTTCAGATTGGCAGGTGATTTTATGGATATGACAAAAGGAACTCCCTGGAAAAATATTACACGTTTTGCAATACCGCTGATCTTTGGAAATATCATGCAGCAATTTTACACGCTGGCAGATGCTATGATCGTCGGCAAGGTGCTTGGTTACAAAGCCCTTGCCGCGCTCGGCTCTGCCGACTGGCTTGCATGGTTTATGACTTCGATCATCAACGGAATCACAATGGGATATTGTACCAGAGCCGCACAGGAAAAGGGCAAACAGAGTAAAGAGGGACTATTTTCTGTATCCGCCATGTGCATTTTTCTATCAATTCTTTTGTCCATACTGTTATTCGCGGTTGGACAGGCAGTTGCAATGCCTGCATTGAGGATATTAGATACACCTTCTGATATTATTACAGATGCATACCATTATTTACGGGTCATCTATCTTGGTATCCCATTGAATCTTTTTTACAACACGCTCTCTGCGCTGTTACGTGCAGATGGAGACAGCAAAACACCTTTTATTGCGATGGTCGTTTCTTCTATTACCAATGTGTTGCTGGATTCTGTTTTTGTTCTGGTGTTTGGATGGGGTGTTACGAGCGCAGCCATTGCGACGGTGTTGGCACAAGGCGTCTCTACTGTCATTTGTCTGATCCGGCTTTTGAAAAATGAAAATCTACATTTTACAAAGAACCATCTTGTACCAAAGGGAGCTGTCATAACATCCATTCTTCGTTATTCCCTCCCAATGGCATTTCAGTTTTGTCTCGTTGCAACCAGCGGTTTGTTTATCCAATATTTGACAAATCGGCAAGGCTCTACATTTATTGCCGGATACACAGCCGCTAATAAATACTATGGCATGGTAGAGATGGGAGCCATCGCAATTGCCTCTGCACTCCTTACATATACCGGACAGAACTATGGTGCAGGAAATGACAAGCGCATCAAACAGGGAATCTCTGCGGGGCTGCGGGTATCAGCCGTTGTTTCTGGCTTTATAACCCTGCTTATTGTGTTATTCCACAAGCAAATGCTCTCTTTATTTATCTCCGCGGAACCTGGAACTTATGCGGAGATTCTTCACTATGCCACACAGTTTATATTCTTTCTTGGGTGCCCTTTGTATATCTTATATCTTCATCATGCCTTACGAAGCATCTTACAGGGGATGGGAGATGTCATGACTCCAATATTTTCAGGCTTGATGCAGTTTATATTCCGCATTTCTTCTGCATTTATCATTACCTATCTGGTCGGACCGGTTGGTATCTTTGCCGCCGAACCATTTGCATGGATCGGCTCTGTTATATATCTTACGCTGCGGTTAATTTACCGGATACGTCACAACCGGATTACCAGTTAAAACTTCAAGGATTCCCATTGCCCCAATACGACTTAACCGCTCAGAAGTTTCAATCGTCATGCCTGCTACATGCGGTGTGACGATTACCTGCTCCATAGATAACAACGGATTATCTGGCTTTACTGGTTCATCTGCAAATACATCCAGACCTGCTCCCATGATTTTTCCATTCATTAGTGCCGCGATCAGCGACTTTTCATCCACAATATTACCTCGCGCAGTATTGATCAGGTATGCGCTTTTCTTCATCATTCCCAACTCTTTTTCCCCTATGATTCCAACAGTCTCCGGGGTTGATGAAAGGTGTATTGATACATAATCCGCTTCATGCAGTACTTCTTCCATCGTGTTCCTATATAAAATACCATCCTCCTCTAAATCTGTTTCATTATGATGGCGGGAATATCCTATCACTTTCATATCAAATCCCTGCCGTGCCTTCTTGGCCACCATCCTGCCAATATGTCCACAACCAATAATCCCAAGCGTTGCTCCTGCAAGATCATGTGTATCGGAAAGAGTAAAACGAACTGCATAATTTCCACTTCTAAATTGATTCTGCACATAATTGATTCGTCTCGCACAGGCAAGCATCATCATGCAAACATGTTCTGCCACAGATACCGTATTCCCACCTGGAACATACACCACCCGAATCTGCCTTTTCGTTGCATAGTCCACATCTATGTTATCATATCCGGCACCATGCTTGGCAATTACCTTCAGCTTGGGGGCGGAATCCATCATATGTGGCGTTATTTGTTCATTCCGGACAAATATTGCATCTGCATCCTGAATATCTTTTATAAAATCAGCTTCTGTGACTCCACGGCTGACAAACACCGCACATCCATGCTTACGCAAAAGCTCCACCCCTGATGGGTGGAGCGGTTTTAATAACACAACCTTATACATTTTTCCTGCTCCTTTCTTCCCTGTAAAACTTTTGGATCCAATGACATGTCACTGCCATTTCCTTTTCTCCATATCTCTGATCACATTGTAGCATTAAGCTATGTTCTGACATATACTGCGCATATCCGGATGGTTCATAATAGGTATCTGGAAGCACCCACTGAATTTCCGGAATCACACCATGCGCAATTAAATATTTTTTTAGCTCCTCTCGTTCAGGAACAACCATCTGAAATCCAAACGGAATGATTCCGTCTTCTTTTTCAATCCGCCCGCCATAAATCTGAATCTGACTGATATGTGAAAGACAATCATACAAATAATTAAAATTCAAACGACGTTTTTCCATTAAGGCTTTGATATTGCTTTGAAAAAATATGCGTCTGGATATATCTGTCATAGCGCGTGGTGTAAAATCCAGATAACGTTTTGCATTTGCATAGCGTTCAATTTCCGGATATTTTTCATAAGCTTCCGCTTCTCCATAATAGTTTCTTGCAACTGCAAGAAACATCTGCGTATAAACAGCCTCATCATATGCAGATGCAAGTGGAATTGCTTTTCGGTCCACTCCCTTACGAAATGCCACAACCCCTCCATCCGCCATCGGAAACCATTTTCGTGTACTTGCAACCAACATATCCCCAATCCCTATACGTTTAGGAATATCACTCAACAAGCTCTGTGTCAGATCCTCTATAACAATCAGGTGGTATTGCTCTGCAAGATTCTTTATTCCTTCCATTACTGATTGCGGTTGTGGAATACCAAAGTAATGAATCACATAGATTGCCTGCACGGATCTTTGCATTTTGTTCTTCAAATCTTCCAGATCAATTGCAAAATTTTCTTTTATCCGATACATTTCAAATTCCGTACCGGCAGCCTGCAATGCATTAAGCACCGATACGCAAGTATATTCCGGGACTAATACTTTACCTTGTATTGACATACTTTTTAATGCATACACCGTAGCGGTACGCCCATTATTGGTATATACCTTATCCACATATTCTCCTTTAGTATCACAAGGAAATTCAAATTGATTATTTCCTGGTTCCGTAAGTGCATGTGTGACATCGATATCAAACATTCCTCCTATAAGCATGCTGTCACCTTCTTTGCTGCATATAAAAATGCCTGCACATCGGTTTCTGATACATATCCCATCGTTCCTACTCGAAAGGTCGAATCGGCAAGGGTATCCTGTCCTCCATAGATGGAAATCCCAAATTTATCTTTTAATGCCATCACAAATGCGCGGCTCTTCCCATACGCAAAGGTATTGACGGATTTTGATGCACATGCCGGATTTGGAAACAAAGAGATTCCCAGTTCCTTCAAACCATTCACAACCATATCAGATAACATTTTTGTATGTGCATAGACTGCTTCCATTCCGTCACTTGTCAGTATCTTCAAAGATTCATTTAATCCAATTATGGAATAAACTGCCGGCGTCCACGGATGTTGGTTTCTTCTGGCATATTCCCGCGCCACTTTTAAATCAAGATAAAATCTTGGCAGCTTTGCATGATTCACCGCATTCCACGCTTTTTCACTAAGCGCAATCAAAGAAAGTCCCGGAGGTCCCATCAATGCTTTCTGTGATCCCGTAAACAATACATCAACATGCCAGGCATCCATATACATCGGCAGCGAACCAAGACCACTGACAGAATCAACAATTAAAAGTGTGTTTGTATCCGCAAGTGCCTCACCAAATGACTTCACATCACTTGTAACTCCCGTTGCGCTTTCATTATGGATTAAAAATACACCTTTCGTATGCTCTGTCACATATGGCATAACTTCATCCACACACAACACTTCTCCTAACTTTGCGGTTACACGGGTAACTTTTAATCCATATGCTTCACAGATTTTTGCCATTCTGTCACTAAATACACCAAGCACACAAACTACAACCTCATCCCCTTCCGAAAAACAATTACAAACCGCCGCTTCCATTGCAGCTGTTCCAGAGCCTGTCAGAGTCAACACGTCCTGTTTTGTCTGAAATACTTTTTTCAGATTTTCATTCAACTGCTCCGTTATCTCCTCAAATTCTCTGGAACGATGAAACAATATCTGCCGATTCATCGCATGAATAGAAGCTTCCGGAAGTGTCGTCGGTCCACACATCAGCTGTATATTTTTTCTTGTATCCATGTTATCTTCTCCCTTCCTTAAACTATAATTTCCCCATCACGTATGACAATCACACCGTCCATCTCGACCGTGGCATCACGAAAAACACAGTCTATATGCCGCGTTGCTACATTCTCTCCACCTTGATCCGCATTATGCCCAATTCCAAAATGTACAGTTCCATAAGCTCCCTCGTCTTCCAGCATGGATCCTTTCAATGTTGCCTTATCATTTAATCCAATTCCAAATTCTGCAAGTACAAGATTATAAGGTTCTTTTTCCCCATTTAATACCTTTGCCAGTTTGTTTCCACTTTTTGTATTACCAAAATCACAGATTTTACCATCTATAACCGTCAGTTTCACAATTTCCGACAACAATCCGATTCCATCACATGGAATACTTCCATCGACATAAACCACACCATTCGATTTTGTCTCAATTGGCGATACATTAACCTCAATATTGGGTGGCGACCCCCATGTCCCCGGCTCCCTGCAAACACCGGAAACCTCATTTCCAACACGACCAGTTGTATCCAAATATATATCCGTTCCCAGTTTTGTCGTAATATGTATCCGTTTCGCATCCGTAAGCATTTTCTGCATCTTTTTAACTGTCTCATGGATTTCTAAAAAGTCCGCACAAATAGCACCACCCACAAGCATTGTCTCGGTATAATCCGGCATACTGATGAATCTCACTCCCAATGCATTGGCTTCTTCTCTTGCTTTAGAATGGGAAAGTGAGTACTTTGTAGGGGCAAACACAACATCTACCTGTTTCATTGCTTCGCGGATTGCATCTGTCGGCTCTTCTCCGTGAGTACTTCGCGGTTCCATCACAGTAAGCGTATATTCTGCCCCGATTGAGGCAACTGCATATGCCATGGCTACCCCTAAATCAATCGTACTCGTATCACATACAATTAGCGCTTTTTCACCAGAATCCATGCCTGCATTGATTTTTACCAATCGTTGTGCACCCTTTTGCATTCTGATATGTCTCATACCTTCATCTCCTTTCCTTCTTCGCAGGATCTATAGATTGCATCCGTTACCTGTTGCACCCGGTACCCATCCATGATATCCGGGGTAACCTTCTCACCAGAAAATACCCCATGCACGAAATCATAAATACTCGCAATATGATACCGTGTCCATGATATATTCACACGTGCCGGTGGAAATATCGCTGCTCCATCGTATTTCTGTGCACAATCTATCGCTTTATAACCACTCAGCCCTCCATGAGGAGACTTCTCATCGAAGTCATTGTAATACAGCAGATAATTAGGATTTGCCTGATCAAACTTCAAAGTGCCATGTTCCCCATATATCTCAATCGAAAAATCGACACCGGAACCCGCTGCCACCTGTGAAAGCAGCAGTGATCCGGTCACACCATTCTCACAAAGCATCTGGGCATTGATAATATCCTCCAGCTCTACCTCTTTCATAATTTCCGGATTCTCCTTCATTGGTCTTTTTTTAAAGTATGTAAATTTCTGTGCGTACACCTTTTCTATATCTCCGACTAAAAAACGAATACTATCTATCGCATGTGTTCCAAGGGCATACAACACCCCTCCGCCTGCTAATTTCTTCGTTGACTGCCAGCTGATTGATCTATTGGGATCTAAGAATTCTGAGCCATAATATTTACAGTTAAACTGAATCAGTTTTCCAATTTTCCCCTGATCAATCAACTCCTTTGCCCTCAAAATGGCTGGCACAAAACGATATTCAAATGCCACTCGATTTGTCCGTTCATATGAATATGTGCGATATGCGTCCACCACCGCATCTGCGGCTTCTTTATCCAGCGCAAGCGGCTTCTCGCAGTAGATATATTTATGTCTTTTGATTGCTGCAATCAGAATCTCTTTATGCATAAAGTTAGGTGCACAGATATCTACCACATCTACCTGTGGATCCTCAATCAGATCCTGATAATTTTCATACACAACAACATTTTGCAGTGACAATTCCTCTTTCTTTTTAGAGGTTGCAATCGCATAGACAATCACCTCCCCCTCCATGTCATAATAATATTTCAGATTTTCATAACACATGGTGTGTAATTTACCCATATATCCATACCCGATAATACCTATTTTTATCTGTCTCATGAAAACTCCTTTTTAAGAAAGGCTGCCATGGAAATTCCATGACAGCCCTGCTGCTCAGTCTTATACAAAATCACGAATCAACGCCTGTGTACCGCAGTGCAGTCCACCGCCCTTCTTCATACACTCTTCATATTCCACCTCAATCACGTCAATTCCATTCTTGTACAAAATGTCTGCGGTCTTCTCAAATCCCTTGATCATAACTACCTTCTTCGCACAGATTGGAACCAGATTGATGGCGGTTGTACGCTCATCCGGTGCCTTTTCAATATAACGGATTCCAAGTTCCTTCAGCTTCTCCAGCAACGCAAACGGAACTGTACGCAGATCCACAAGTGCCAAATCATAGTCAATCATCGTGATCATGCCATCAATATGCAGGTCATGTCCCGGTACCTGTACAATAAATAATTCAATTCCGATATCCGCAAGCGTTTCCCTTAACTGCCGTAAGCCTTCCAGATTTGTTCTTGTCGAATATCCACACATCGCATGTTTTGGATCTAAGAACATGAAGTTTCCGCCCTCAAAGGTTCCTGTTCCATGAATCGTCTTTAAGATTGGCATGCCAATCTCTGCCAGCGTCCGCGTAGCTGCAAGCTCCTCGCCCCGGCGCATATGATTCGAACCTCTGCCGATGATAATACCGCCCGGAATCGCTGTACCAATATCTCTTGTATTGATACAGTTTACCAGACCGGGATTTGTATATTTGTTATTATAGATAACTTCTACCCCATTCTTCCGAAGCACATCTGCATATGCATCATGTTCTGCCTGCATTTTTGCAAGATCCGGCTTTGTCTTTCCTCCATAATAATATCCTTTTTCTACGTCGATAATGGCATTCAATGAAGGATCATACTTGCTTTCATCAATCGTATTGATCTCCTCGTCCGGACGATGTAGCATAACCATACGAAGCTGCCCCATCTCACTATTCATGCCCCATTTTCTTCCTGCCCAATATTTCTCCAGAAGCTCCGGCGTCTCAAAGCAAGGCTCTGCCTCCGACGGAAACATATGGGATACTGCATGGCACCATGCACGCTGTGTCTGATCAATCATAGATTTGTACCTCCTTTGTATTTAACATCTATCCTGCATTACACAAGACTGTCTCTTTTCAGTGGCAATGTAGAGCAGTGAATACCGCCACCCATTTTATTGATTTCTGTGATATCTACGGTAAGTACTTCCACACCGGCTTTCTCCAGATTCTTACGTGTCCGCACACCGGTCTCTGAGAACAATACCTTACCCGGTTCCAAAGCGATACAATTATTTGTAAGCTTCGGATCATCCATATCTGTCTCAATCAATGTATAACCCCGCTCTTTCAACATCTTCAGGAACCAGTGTGGCAATATAAATGTGCTGACCAGAATCTTATCCTTATCCACAGGAAGAAACGCTTCATCCAGATGAATGTAATACGCAGGAAGATCAACAACGATCAATTCGATTCCCTGATAAGAAAGCAGAGCACGAAGCTGCTCGATTCCAGCATCATTGATGCGGACGGAACGTCCGATAATCGCAGTCTTTGGATCAAGCATAGAAAATGATCCACCCTCTATGCTTCCTGCTCCCTGAATCGCACCAAGAATTGGAATCTTCTGTTCTGCCAGCATCTTCTGTGTCACAAATGGATCTCCCGCATGAAAATACATTGCAAACCGTGTCAGAATTGCCCCCTTGGGAACCATCAGTGCAACATCCCGTGCAAATAACAGATTCGTCCAATAATGACTTTCATCCTCCAGATTGACAAGCTCTATGCCTTCCTCTTTTAAGATCTGTGTCATCGCGTCATGCTGATACTGCATTTTCCCAAGATCGGGCAGCTCGGTATCCTTAAAATAATTTCGGATTCTTCCATTTGCGCCCCGCAGGATTCTTGCACCTGCTTCCTCCTCGAAAACGCCATCCTTTAACTGTTCAATTTCAACACCCGGTCTGTGCACTAACAGCTTCCGGATTTTTCCAACCGAGTTATCTACTCCAAAATCCGTACCCCAGACTTCGGAAAACACCTCTGATTCAAACATGTTTGGAATCGTACTTTGATCCATGTATTCCTGTAACGTTGCCATGATCATCACTCCTTTTTCTTTTTACATTACAATTGCTGATACCAGTGGGATTGTCAGCACCGACAAAATCGTTGTCAGGGAAACTCCCTTGGACGCAAGCATATAATCTCCGTCATATTGCTGTGCGAGCATCGCTGTCATACTTCCAACCGGAGTTGCAAGCATGATCAGACATACCCCCAGCAGCATGGAATCCCTGATCCATATCCGAAGCAGCAATATGCCACAGACTGGTATCACAATTAACTTTATGATTGAAAATATCAATAACCGGACATCTGTAATCAACTCCCTGATCCGCATGTGAACCATAGACTGTCCGATCACGATCATGCTGAGTGGCGCGGTAAGACCGCTTAATCCACTGACGGCTGTCTGTACAAAGGCAGGCACCTGCACATCTGCCAGATAACAGATAAGTGAAATAATCCCTGCAATCACACCTGCATTACAGATCTTCTTCCACTGTATTTTCCCGCCGCCGTCATTTTCTTTTTTCATCGCACAGATGCCGTATGTATAAATCAAAATATTATAGGGGAATAAAAATATGGATGCGTAAAGCAGTGCTTCTTCTCCATATACCGCAGATATAACCGGGAAACCCATAAACCCAATATTCGAAAATATTGTCATGACACGGAACACACCTTTGTCCGCAGCCGGAACCCGTAATAATGGCACGAGCAGATACCCTAACAGAATCAGAAAGAAAAAGACACCAATTGCCACAACAAACGTAGCTGCCAAAGCCTTTCCTGTCACCGTTTTTGTATCGGAAACACCCGCCGACAAAATCAGCGCCGTGTTCGCAATATTTACAACAATCCATGAAAATGTCTTTGCGGCATCATCAGTTATAATATTCTTTTTTCCGCAGACAAAGCCGATTCCCATATATAAGAAAAGTACCAGCATCTGTTGTAGCAATAACATATTTCATCATCCCCTATTCCGTGGTAACCTGTATTCACACAACACGATTCCCTGTATAATCTGGTTCTCCACGCATATGATTTACCAGATTCATGCATGCCTGTGTCCGCAATTCGTTCATGGAGCGTTCTGAATAAAATGCACTGTGTGGGGTCAGAATTACATTGCCGCGATGTAATAGTTTACAATTCTCCAGATCGGGATTCTCACTCTCCAATACATCTATTCCCGCGCCTGATATGAAGCCGGCATCCAGTGCATTGCAAAGAGCTGCCTCGTCCACAGAGATTCCCCGTCCTACATTGATGAACAATGGGCGCCTCTTCAGACTATAAAACCAGACCTCATCAAAATAATGCATAGGCAAACCATCTGCACTCTGGTGATTGATTACAACCTCTGCCACCGCAGCCACATCCTCTGGCTCTATTTTTTCTGCTCCATGCCGTCTGACTGCCTCGCTGCTTGCATGTCTTGATACAACATATACATGCATTCCCATAGCTGCCAGAGTTGCAACTGTCTGTTTCGCAATCTTTCCAAATCCATAGATTACGACATTCTTGCCAAATGGAACGGTTGCATTTGCATACATATAGTCCCATTTCAGGGAACGATTGATATGATGATCCTGCTTTTTCAGTCCCCGCATGAGTGCCAGCATCATAGATACCGCATGAATCGACACCTCCTGCGTACAATAATCACGCACATGGTATACGGCTACCTTATATTTTTTCGCTGCTGTGCAATCAATATTGGCATACCCGGTTCCGGTCACAGAGATTGCCTGTAATTTTTTTGCAGACGCAAAATATTTCTTTCCAAACGGAACATACGAGGTAAGAATATATTCTGCATCTGCAAGTTCCTGTGCATAGTTTTCATCTGGTACATAATACCGGATCTCAGATTCGGGCAGCATCTTGCGAAACAGTGTGCATATCTTCTCAAATTCTGCTTCCTCATAGGTCATATTGCAAACAACAATCTTCGGCATATGGCATCCCTTCTTTTTTACAAATTCGAGAAATCAACATAATCACGGATCAATGGCAATGTTGCACAATGTAAGCCACCGCCTGCCTTTCCTGCCTCATCGTATTCAACCTCAAACAGCGTATATCCTTTCTTACGAAGAATCTCCTTTGTGTACTCCGAATGTGCTGTCTTCTGCATAACAATCTTCTTATTGCCAAGCGGTACACAGTTGATTACAAATACGTCGTCTCTTGGATCTTTCTTGATAATATTGATTCCAAGCTCTTTCATCTTCTCCAACACAAAATATGGCGTAATATCTACATCGACCAAAGCTTCCCGATGATCGATCATTGCAAACATGCCATCGATATGAAGCATATATCCCGGACAAGGAATTACGATCAATTCAATTCCCATCGGGTCCAGAATCTCCCTCACCTGTCGGATTCCCTCCAGATTGGTCCGTGTGGAAAGTCCAATGCAGACATGCTTATCATCGAGGAAAAGGCAATTTCCGCCTTCCGCAACCCCTGTACCATTCATTGTACGGAGAATTGGCATTCCAATCGCGCCCAGTGTCTTCGTTGCAACACATGCCTCGCCCTTCCGCATATATGGAGCATTTCGACATACGATCATGCCACCCGGAACTGTAATTCCCACGTCACAGCAATTGATCGTCTTTGTCAGGTTCGGCTTGTTATTCTTGTTTGTATAAACAATCTCCACACCATTGTCCTTTAATATCTGCGCGTATGCATCATGCTGGGCTGCTGCCTTCGCAATATCCGGCTTTTCTTTTCCGATCCAGTAATACTCCTTGTTATCACCTATGATCGCATCATATTCTTCATTGTACTTACTTGGATCAATCGTATTTAACTCCACATCCGGACGATGCAGCATAACCATACGCAAGGTTCCGGTTTCACAATTCTGTCCCCATTTTCTTCCCCAGTAATTCTCCAGACATGTAAGATCCTCAAACGGCGGAGTTGCTACCGCTGGGAACAATTCAGATACATCATCCGTTGCACATTTTGTTGCTGACATAATCGTTACCTCCTTTAAATTGATGCATTCTTTCGTGTACTGTATACAGAGTACAGCAAAAAAGAGGAGCGTGTCAACGCTCCTCCCTCTGTTTCTTCTTTTATTTTTATTTCTGAATTTTTATTTATTTTTTGAAAGTCGAATTTTTGATATTCTGATTTTTATTTAATTTTAGTCTTCCTAGTCAAGGTGCAGTCCGGTGTCACGATGAAGCAGGCGGTCACGCTGTTTACCAAACAACTTCGTGATAAATCCAAGGTTCACACCGACTAAGATCGCTGCAATTACCGTTCCAATACCGACGGAACCAAGCTTGTGCAGAACTGCCAGACAAGATATGAGCGAGATCACAACCATCGTCACATCGAAACCGATCTTGACACGGCTGAATACGATTCCCGTCTTATCTGAAATTGCTTTCATAGCTCCCTCACCAGCCAGCGGTATAATGTCTGCCGGCAGATAAAAAAAGATGCCCGACGCGATCAATATCGTACTGCCAACCATCATCACAAGACGAATTGCCAGATTCGGTGGCGCAGGCAAATACGTAAATAAATGGTTGGAAAATGTTGTAAAATATCCGAATACAACGCCAACCACAACCTGTAACAAATTCTTCCATTGAAAATCTTTTCTCAAAATAAGGATTTGCAGAATTACTAAAAATACATGAAATACGATGGTCGCTTTTCCCATTTCCAAACCGAAGATACACGTGATCGTGTAAGGAATCGAGCTGACCGGGGAGACACCTAAGTCTGATTTGACCGACATGGAAATGCCAAATGTCATAATAAATAACCCAATGAAATATACGACAAGTCGTACCGCCAAGTGCTGCTCTTTGCTAGTCTTTCTTTTCTCTTCTGTCATACATACACTTCTTTCTATTTAATTTTCTCATATCTAGTGTAAGCATTTTTGCGGAACTTGTCAACCAAGCTCCGGTTCACTTGGAACCATGTAAAAGTGTCTGCGGTATTCTTTCGGGGTAAATCCCGTTTCCTTCCGGAACACCTTTATAAAATAACTTTGCGATGAAAATCCCAATGCATTTCCAATCTCAACATATTCCCGGTTCGTATATCCAAGCATCTGCTTCGCCACCGCGATCCGCTGTTGTTTTACATAATCCGAAAAATTGATATGCATTTCCTTCTTAAAAAGTGTCGACAGATACCGTGCATTCCGGTTGACATGGTCTGCCAGATCCTCCAGTGTTATTGCCTCATGCAGATGCCGGTCAATATAATCTAAACACTGCACGATGATCGGCGAGAACACCTCTTCCTTCGGCGTGGCAGCAACCTGCTTTACAAAATAGTCAACCATCTCATATTTCAGATTCTTTACCTCCTCGATCGTCTGCAACTCATCCACACGCTGGATAAATAAATCGCTTATATTATATGCCGTTTCTGCATCCAGCCCTCCCTGAATTGCGTAGTTCGTTGTATGCGTTGTCGAACAAATAAAAAGATATTTTTCATTTCGAAGCGGATTATCCGACAAATGTCCCCACTCATTTTCTATATCAAATTGTCGAAATAGTTCTACCGCACGTAAATCCCCCAGCATAACAAACTCATATACACGCATATGTCTCCGGTAATCATGATGATGAAACTGCCGTTCCCGGTTCGCAATGGCAATCTTGTAGACATCTTTTTTCGTAATTTTTGACTTCATCGAATTCCTCCCTCTCCTGTGCATTATATAAGAATATATTACCATAAATCTGTATATTTTTATATATTCATCTGCATTTATTTGATAGAATCCAACCATGATCATAAACAATGTTTCGAAACATTTCTCCCATGGGATATATATTATGCAGTTGTGACATATGTATAAACATCTATTTATAAGGAGGAATTTATTATGGCAGAGAAGAAATTTAAGGTAAAATACATGGAGAAGAGCGGTCAGAGAGATGTCAAAACAAAGACAATCAAGCTTACACAGGTTGATCTCGACCAGTTCAAGCAGAAAGAAGGCATTACAATCCTGTCTGTGGATGGCGTACCAGCCTGAATATAGTTACATTCACACACAAAACGCTGTATACATTCCCGTATACAGCGTTTCCATTTTCCATATATTTTCCGTATAACTACTGACGGATATCTACATATCCATACTGCAATGCTGATTGTCTAAACTGTGTAAAGTCTGAGTTTCCAGAGAAAAGATCAAGATACAGATATGGCAGTTCATCCTCCGTTACAAGGAATGCCAATGTGACCGTTCTTGTTTCACCCGGCTGAACACGAATCAGATGATTTTTCTCTTCTACACTTTTTCCGTTATAGTAATAAAGCGGTACATCGGAAATCTGATAATTCTGTCCATAGTAACTATCATAGTCCACATCATCCTTCGCATAGACGTCAACCGTTTCATAGCCATCTCCGGTTTCCTTCGCCCAGAGCAAGCTGCATTGGAACATGGTATCTCCGGTCTGTTGGTCACTTGTGTTCGTATACTCAACCTCAATGTAAAGGATCTTTTCCTTTACTTCCTTCGTCTCTACAACCTCATCTAATTGATCTATACCATTTCCACATTTCTCATAGGCAATCACATTGTTAACAAGCTTTCCTTCCTCATCCGTTTTTACCGGATCGAGAGCATAGGCTGCATCAATCGCATCCGGGGAATCCAATAATTCCACCTTAGATACCTTTGCCGTCAGGGAAGACTGCGGTACAGCAAAGCTTTCTCCAATCTGATGCAGATTCTCCATAGACTCCTTCGAGATTTCTGTGAACCTGTTTAACTTATCCCCCTGATTCTCCGTCTCATCCTCCACATAGACAACTGGCTCCGAATATTCTTCCGCCACAATTCTTCGTTTTGCCTCCGGATCATCGGTTGCGGTAAGCTTCAATCCTTTTACAATATCTATGGCAGTATCAAGCTCTGTGTCATCATACACAACCATGTCCAGCAGATAGTTATTTTCATATGTGACATACAGCTCATACTGAACCTCACGTCTGGCAGATTCCAGAACCTGTCTTTCTATCACAATTGCCTGTCTACCATCGATATCCAGTTCCTTGGTAGAAATAACATGCGTTTCATCAAACGAAACCTGCTGATCCGCCGGCATCTTCAGGAACCAGAACGAAACACCACCTATAAACGGCGAATCTTCCGGGAAGAGCACTACTTTCTTCACATAATTATTTCCATCTGCATAAATACCATCTAATCCATCTACTTTCATACCTTCCGGTACATAGGAAACATCCAAGGTATAAAGTGCATTCGGATCCACTTCCGCATCGGTATCCGTTGCATCGGTATTGGTTGCCTCTCCATAGATCAATGTAGAGCCATATTTACCCTGCTGTTCCAGATGCATTTTGTATAACTTTGTAGCCGCCAGTGTGGTTCCGCCGCCCACGCAGGCAAAAGCAAGAATCGCGGCTGCAACTCTCCACATTTTCTTACTGTGATGCTGCTTTTTCTTCAACTGCTGTTCGACCGTCTCCTCGATCATATCCCGGATATAATCCGGCATCTGCAGAAACTCTGATTTTATCTCATTGACGTTGTTTCTATCAATATCCATAACACATTACCTCCTTTACCCGTTCCAATCATCTCGGTGTTCTGACCTTCATGCCGATTTCGCCTTTAATATTCCTCGCAAATGCTCTCTTGCCCGCACCAGACGTTTCTTAACTGCCGATTCGGTAGACTCCAAACATTGCGCGATTTCCCGAATGCTATATTCCTCAAAATAATACAAAATAATGCAGGTCCGCTCATTCTCCTTCAGCCGCATGATGCTTTCATACAATTCCGAATACTGTCCGTACCCTCGTATGTATTCCGCTTCCCGACCTTCTTCCTGATATTCCTCCCAAGTTACGACCTTCTTATTATCTCGTATGACCTGATGACATTCGTTGATCAGAATTCTTATAAACCATGTTTTCGCATACTTATCATTGCGCAGGCTGTACAGATTCTCAAATGCATGCACGATCGCATTTTGAATCGCGTCAGCACAATCCGCATCATTGCATAAGTAGCTTTTGGCGATACGATACCAGCTTTCCTGGTTCGAGATCACAAGCTCACCAAAGGCTTCTTTCTTCATATGTTCCACTCCCTTCCCTCCGGAGTTTTATATTCTGTATGTCCATACACCTATTAGATGATTGAGCACGTGAAAAAGTCCCATGTTTATTCTTTTTCCAGTAAATGTTTATATGTGCTGTCGATACCGAGCGCGCCAATCGGTGCCGTGATCACGATTGCCATGACCGCAACGGAAAGTACAAGCGTGCCACAGGAAAGACCGGCTGCCAGAGGTACAGAGCCAATCGCCGCCTGCACGGTAGCCTTCGGAAGATACGCGATAATACAGAATAACCGTTCCTTCCATGTAAGCTTCGTACCAAGCATGCAGATGCAGACACCAACCGCACGAAACAGCAATGCTACCCCTATCATCAGCAGTGCCATTGCTCCAGCCTTCGCCATATATCGGATATCGACCGCCGCACCAACTAACACGAACAGGATTACTTCTGCGGCAATCCACAACTTACCGAATTTTTCCGACAACCGCTTGGATACAAATGTCGTGCTCTTCACCTTGAGCATACATGCCATACTGACAACCGCCAGAAGTCCGGACACTGCCACATACGCAGACACCCACTCCTCGATTGCAAGCAGCAGACACGACATACCCAAGATCACGATCAGCTTCGTCGAGTTGCGCACGCAGTGATTCTTCTTATATGCAAGCTCGAAGAACTGGTATAGCAGATAGCCGACGATACATCCGAGTACGATTCCTAACACGATTGAAATTGGAATATTGATAAAATCCTTCGCATTCGCATGTCCGCCCTGCGCCATCTGCAAAAATGTTGTGAATAACACGATTACAAAGATATCGTCGCAAGACGCCCCCGCCAGTATCATCTGCGGGATGCCTTTCTTCGTTCCATAGCCTTCCTCCATGAGTTTTACCATGCGTGGCACGACGACGGCTGGAGAAACCGCACCCATGACAGCACCCATAACCGCTGCCTCCACGCGCGTCACACCAAGGATCATCGGTGCAAACAGGATATACCCACAGATCTCAAACGATGCTGGTACAAACGCCATCAGGATTGCCGGACGCCCGACCTTCTTCAGATCCGACAGATTCAGCGACAGCCCCGCCTTGAGTAAAATAATGACAAGTGCTAATTTCCGCAGATCCGCGGAGATACCCAGAATCGATGGGGCCAACAGATCCAGCACATAAGGACCGAGTACGATTCCTGTTGCCAGCATACCGATGATGCCTGGCAAGCGGATCTGTTTACAGATGGCGGACATGGCAAGTCCGACCAGAAAGATAAGTGCAAGTGATGTTAACATATTTTTTCCTCCTTTTAAGCTCAAAAAAAGCTGACACCTTCTGCGATCAATATCGTAGAAGTCATCAGCTTTATAAGCAGTTCCGGTTACCCGAGGGAGAACCTCATTCCCTTTTTCTGTATGTAACTATACGCCCGTATTGCCGGTCTGTCAATCTTAATTTTCCATCTCCCGCAGTGCTTTCTTAAACTGGAACGAAAACAGGATTGATGTAAATGTTACCGCGAGTATGTCTGCGATCGGTTCCGCCAGATAAACCGCCATCGTCTTGTCCGACGTAATGATATGTGGCAGGATGAAAATGAGCGGAATCAACAGCACGAATTTCCGCATGATTGCGACAACAATCGATGCCGGTGCATTTCCAAGTGCATTGAACGTCATCTGACAGGCAATCTGGATTCCGAACAGGAACATAACCGCCAGATAATACCGCAGCGCATCCTTTGTAAATGCAATCAGGGCTGCGTCTGTCGTGAAGATCGATGCAAATGCTTTCGGGAAGCACATGATGCAAAGCCAGAGAGTCACGGAATAGATCAGGCTGACCTTCAGCAAAAGCTTGAACGCCGCCCGAACTCTGGATGCATTTTTCGCGCCATAATTGTAACTGATAATCGGCTGTGCACCCTGTCCGACACCCTGCAACGGCAACATGGCAAACTGCATAACGCTCGTCAGAATCGTCATCGCACCAACCGCGATGTCCCCACCATATTTTAAGAGGGAGGAATTAAAGCACACCGAAATGATACTCTCGCTACCCTGCATGATAAAGACGGCAGAACCAAGTGCCATACAAGGAAGAATATACGCTGCCTTCAATCCCATATTCTTGACACGGATACGAAGTGTGGTGCGCTTTCCGAACAGGAAGCTTAACACCCACACACACGAACAGCCCTGTGAAATGATCGTTGCAAGTGCGGCACCACGGACACCCATATCCAGTCCAAAGATAAAGATTGGATCTAAAATGATATTTACTATCGCTCCAATTAAAACCGACAACATGCCTTCCTTCGCAAAGCCCTGCGCTGTGATAAATGCATTCATGCCAAGGGTGAGCTGTACAAAGATTGTTCCAAGTGCATAGATATTCATATACGATGTCGCATACTCGATCGTATTGTCACTTGCCCCAAAGGCGAGCAGGAAATCTCGGTTCCAGATCAGTAAAACGACAGTCAAAACGATCGACAGGAGAATCTGCATCGTAAAACAGTTGGCAAGTATCTTCTCCGCGTCATCTTTCTTATTTTTACCCATGAAGATCGTCGCCCGCGGCGCACCGCCATTTCCAACCAACGCTGCAAAGGCAGTTATAATCATGATAAGCGGCATACAGACACCCACGCCGGTCAGTGCCATCGCGCCTGTCTTCGGAATATGCCCGATGTAGATACGGTCGACAATGTTATAAAGCATGTTGATCATCTGCGCCGCAACGGTCGGCAGTGCCAGCTTCGCCAGCAGCTTGCCGATCGGCTCTGTTGCTAAGAAATCCCGGTCGGATTGTGCAGCCATGTTTTCATTTTGTTGTTTCATTTTCTCTTCCTCATTTTTAGTATTATTCTCGATATCATTCTCACTATTTCAAATGTGACATTACATTTTGATACAATCGCTCATTGTACGTTGCAAAATTAGACTTTTCTTCCTCCGAAAATCCTGCAAAGATACATGATACAAGGGCTTCCTGCTTTTCCTCAATGGCACGGACAATATCGTCTGTCTGTTCTGTGAGTTTCAGGTGTATGATCCGCTTATCATCCGGATCTGCGTGTCGTGTCAGATATCCTTTTTTCTCTAGAGTATCCACAGCCGCAGAGACATTTCCCCGCTGCAGCATTCGGAATTCTACAATATCCCGTGCAGAATCATAGGAAGGATTGTTATGCAGAAACGTCAGAATAATAACCTCGATACGGCTAAGATTAAAATCATACCGCACGCTTTCCAGATATTTTTCCTGTAGCTTCATCAGACATTTCGTCATGTCAAAGACATTGGATGGCGTCTGAAGTTTCATTTCCCGATTCCTTCTTTCAATTAGTTCTTTTTAGAACTATTATAGTACGAAAGAAGAAATAGTCAACCACTATTTTGGAAATAAAAAAGAGCCGTCGCCTCAAATTAAGCAACAGCTCTTTCTCACATTCTATTTAATAATTCTCTGCATGTACCTCAAAGTAAGACTGTGGATGTGCGCATACCGGACAAACCTCCGGTGCCTTCTCACCAACTACGATATGTCCGCAGTTTCTGCACTCCCATACCTTCACTTCGCTCTTCGCAAATACTTCCTGCATCTCCACATTATGCAGAAGTGCGCGATAGCGTTCTTCATGCTGCTTCTCGATGGCACCAACGAGACGGAACTTCTCTGCAAGCTCTGGGAATCCCTCTTCCTCAGCCGTCTTTGCAAAGCCCTCATACATATCGGTCCACTCGTAGTTCTCGCCCTCAGCCGCTGCAGCCAGATTCTCCGCCGTGCTTCCAATCCCATTCAATTCCTTGAACCACATCTTTGCATGCTCTTTCTCATTGTCTGCGGTCTTCAAGAACAGGGAAGCGATCTGCTCAAATCCGTCCTTCTTTGCCTTGGAAGCAAAATAAGTGTATTTGTTTCGAGCCTGTGATTCACCCGAAAATGCCTCCAATAAATTCTTCTCTGTCTGTGTTCCTGCGTACTTATTTGCCATAACTCTTTTCTCCTTTCGAAAGTAGTAACCATTACTATTTTTATTTATTATACTGGAGAAAATAATATTTGTCAATTAGGTTTTTGTGACTTTACCTTACAAAGCAATCATAAAAAAATAGCATCCCACCGACCAAAGTGAATGCTATCTCTAAAATCTGTATTTACTGAGGGCAAATCGGATATTACATCCGATTACCTTTCTAAGTAGATTATACACGAGGGTACTTGATTTTTCAAGTGCCCTTTTGAGTTACATTAAATCATGCCTTACAATGGCTATTTTTCCTTACTGCATACATGCTCCACGATCACACGTACAGCCGCATACAATACCCCTACAATCGGCCACACGATCCAAGTATCTTTCCAATCATTTGTGATAAAGCTGATACCAAGATAAATCGCTGTTGAACCAAGCCAATACGCAAGTGAAAACGCCCCCATCTTGTCACTGATTTTCTTTTTTACCCTTGTATAATCACCTTCTTCAAGAAGCTTCTCCATGGCAGCCATCTGCGTTCCTCCCAGCACAAAGAAATATACACCACAAGAAATCAGAAACAGCATAATTCCTACCATACATACAATCGGAAAGTCCTGATCACCGAATATAGCTACGCCGCCAAAAAGTGGAATCACAGAAAATATACACAATGTAACACCAATCACATTGTAACGCACATACCGCTCATGGAACTGTTCTTTGCGTTCCTTCACCATCCCTGTCACTCCATATTCTGTCTCGAAGCATTTTGTCTCTAAGAATTCGAATTTTTTCTGTTTCATATCGGTACATACAAAAATCGCAACCGCAATTCCAACCAGTATGAACATCACACACATTCCAACTCCACCTGCAAAATCTTCTCCGATTCCAAACGCTTCCACTTCGCTGGCTGCCCCTAACACTATCAGACAGATTGGTGATATCACTCCTCTTCCATCTCATCTTTAATGAGATAGTCCGTTGTCACACCAAAGATCTGACTAAGCTTCAATATTTTATCCAAATCCGGAACTGCCTGTGCCCCTTCATATTTGGAAATGGACTGCCGGCTGACTCCTAATTTATGTGCCAGTTCTTCCTGAGACCAACCATTCTTTTTGCGCAAGTTAATAATCTTATCCGCTAATATCATAAGCGCCTCCTCCTGCCATCCATGCGGCAAATTTGATGTCCTTATCGTACGCATTTTCTCCGTTGCACACAAGAAAGCCGCACGGACAATTTGTCAACCGATGGTTGCAGTCCCTGATTTTTAGCCATTTTTTATGTCCCAACTAGAAAATCCGCAAAAACACCATATAACAAACCGTCCCAAGCAGGATGCTCAAAAATGTGTTGTGCTTCCATTTGTAACTGACCGCTACAACAACTACCGCCAGAAGCTGCCAGACACCCGTCCCTAAGAAATCTCCTCTCGCATCCTTCAGGCAATACACGATCAGCACCGCCATAATCGCGGGCGGAAGGTATTTGCCAAGCGTCTGCACCGGTCTCGGCAGTGTCTTATTCCCCTTGAATATCAGAAACGGAAGTGCACGCAGCAAAACTGTGATACATGCACTCATCAAAATAATTCCAATAATCTGCCATGTACTCATCTGTCCGCACCTGCCTCTCTGTCCGCAGAATGATTGGACGGGCATTTATCTGTACCCGAATCCGCATCCTCTATTTTTTCTTCACTACGGTTCTCCGCACGCGTCATCACAAGCAGGATGCCCGATACGATCAAAAGCGCAGGCAGCATAAATGCAGTCTTTCCGAAAATAAACAGACATACGACTGCCACACCCAAGCCGATAAGTGCCGGCTTGTGACTCGTCGCATGCTCCCACTGGTCGATAAAAATGATCACAAAAAGCGCTGTCATACAGAAATCAATGCCAGTCATATCGAACGGAATAATCTGTCCCAGCACACCGCCGAGCACCGAACCGATCGCCCAGTAGCAATGGCTGAACACAGCAACCAGAAACATGATTCCGTGCTTTTCTTCCTTGTCCGGGTATTCCTCATCCGTCAAGGTGCAGTTGACCGCATAGGTCTCGTCGGTCAGCGTCGGAATCATGTACCATTTCCGCTTCCCCATCTGCCGGAACTCTTCGAGAAAGGTCAGTCCATAGAAAAACTGGCGGCTGTTCATTAAAAGTGCCGAAATCGCAATCGTCGCAATCGATGCACCACTCGACAGAAATGTAATCAGCATAAACTGAAATGCACCGGTATAGACCGTCACACTCGCAAGTAGCGAATACATCCATGAAAACCCGGCATTCTCCATCAGCATACCATAGGCTGCGCCTAAGAAAATATAACTACATAGAATCGGCAGGGATTTGATGAATCCCTGTCGCAATATTTTTCTCTTTTGTTTACTCATCTTAAACTACCACATATTCTTCAGGACATCGCCCTTCCGATATAGATTTCCCTTTACATTTACTTTGACTTCCTCTAATTGTCCACGCTTTACCATGTAGGAGATATTCTGTCTGGAACAATCCAGAACCTCACAACATTCTGTCGTGTCCAGCAGATTATTTCTGGCAAAGCAGATAAAATCATCCTGTGATAAAGGAATTGTCACGCCTTCATCATAAAGAATCCATGCAGGTATGTCAATGGAATCATCAAACGTGATCGAATATCCACCGGTTCCTACCTGACAGGATCGATACAATAGTTCATTTCGAAGAACCTTATCCACTCCCGTGACGGATTGGATCTCTTGCAAATCAATTTTCTTCACAGTCCCATCTGCAAAAAAGCACAAAACCTTATGCTCTGCGCAAGGTACACAATCCACAACATGCTTATTCGCGCGCGCTGCCACATATGCCGGAAGCTGGTCGATCTTCTTGATACACAGATTGTCCTGTGAGCATCGCGCCTTTGACAATTCCAGAAACTTCATTTCATCATAGGCATCCATCTTATGATTCTTCAGGATTGCACTGATATTCTGTCTCCCACTTGGAATGATCCGCTCCTTAACCCACAGGAAGCTTAAATCACGCGGAACTGTGTAGATACCATTTTTTACCAGATTCGTAAATAGAAGCGGTGCTGTCCACTCATCCAAATCCTCCTGTAATTCAATGATAAAGTCTTTTTTCTTCTCATAATACAGCAGAATTCCAACACTTCTATGCTCCTCCGTATCCACGATTTCATAACTTCTCATATATCTGATACCTTCCATAAATCATATTCCATATCTTATCTACAAACACCGTCGACAGGATTCCATCCATCCCATCAAACAAAAAGTCCTTGTCTGTCTCCACAAGCGGCTGTGCAAATATCCCCTGTTTCTCCTTTATAAACTGCAGATTCTCATAGCAGGAATATCCGCCTATAAAATTCTGACAGGGTTTATCCGAAAGTACATCGAATTTCTCTGCATCCGTGTCTGTCATGCAGGAATAAAGCAGTGATAACCCATGATCAAATAACGGCGCTATACGAAGTGTATGCGCTCTTGCATTTCTCAACACCTCAATATTCGCCCCATGCCGGTCCCGGTTCAAGATCAGATAGTCGACTGCAAGCATCGTGTCTATATAGTGCTGCCAGCCCATTCTCTTACAAAAATCATAACGATCCTCGCCCTTCTGTGCATTCGCCGTATAGTAATCATCCAACGCAATTTTGCTTTCTCCACGCCTTTTGAAATCTTGCGAAGCACATACATACGTGGTATACACCTTCCCTTCGATTTCAATATCTGCATAAATCAATTCATAGCTCAAATGCTCCACACCCAATAATGTTAGCAGGCGATCTACGATGATTTCATTCACACATTCATGTCCGACTACCCCGCGAACCGGATCAAAATTGGAGAGCTTATAATACGTCTTTTTTCCGTCCAGATTCGATTCTGATTTCAGAAATGTTCCAGCCGTTCCACTCGAACTCCGAATATGCGACCAGTTCAGATAAGTCAAATCCTTTTTCTCATGTATAATGTTCAAACGATCACCCCCGTTATAATTATTATAGTTAGATTTTGTGTGTTTTATTTGTCGTGCGTCAAATACTCTAACATTAGAGTATCATATTATTTGTCGTGCGTCAAATAAAAAAGCAGATACCTTATGATATCTGCTCTTTCATTTCTACCATCCCAGATCCAGCAACCAGTTCTGTAACCTGCGTTCGCGGTCTGCATCAGACAAATTCTCATCCTCCGGTGCTTTGTATTCCCCTTTGATTGTTCCATCCAATATATATAAGACTCTCTTGCAGCAGGATGCAACCTTGGCATCATGCGTTACCATCATAATCGTTGTTCCTTCGCGATTCAGCTTCCCAAGTGCATCCATAACCTCTGTTGAGGCAGCCCGGTTCAATGCTCCGGTCGGTTCATCTGCAAAAAGAAGCTTCGG
Organism: bacterium; assembly: GCA_963631525.1. Classification (GTDB taxonomy): domain Bacteria; phylum Bacillota; class Clostridia; order Lachnospirales; family Lachnospiraceae; genus Coprococcus_C. The sequence goes on along the minus strand of CAVGQQ010000002.1, from coordinate 14,640 downwards.
ATGATTCACCATGCTTCTGCAGATGCACGCCCGCTGCAGTTGTCCCCCAGAAACCTCATTGATATCATTGTCTGCGACCTCTATGATTGACAGTTTCCGCATCAATTCTTCCGCAAATGCAACCTTCTCGGCACGCGATTTCTCATCCTTTTTACTCTCCATTGCTGGAAGCAGAATGTTATCCAATATTGTCAGATTTTTCATCATATACATCTGCTGGAAGATAAATCCCATCTCATCCAGCCGCACTTTCGCAAGCTCCGTCTGTGACAGCTTCGCAATATCCCTGCCTGCAAAACAAACTGTTCCACTTGTCGGCACATCCATACCCGATACTGAATAAAGCAGTGTCGACTTTCCGGAACCAGAAGGTCCCATGATTGCTACCATATCGCCCTCTTCCACTTCAAAGTTCACATTTCGAAGAACGTTATTCTGCCGCTTGTCAATCACATATGTTTTGCACAAATCTTTTACTTCCAATATATTCGCCATAATTTATACCCTTTCCGATTTCATTCTCCAAGTGCGCTCCTACACTACATTTACGATGTCTGTGCCACGAATCCTGCGTATATGAAATGCAGTCACACTGACTGCAATCCATGTAATCGCAAGCACGATACCCGGATAGATCAGGATGATTCTTACCGGACTGAAATAATAATCTACATTCGTCGCTCCCATCATCGCCCAGATTGGATCGCACCACAGTTTCGTAATTGGTCTGGTCAGTACAACAGCAAGGATTTCTGCGAGTCCTGCAACCAGCATGAACCGTATTACATGCCACCAGAAGATGCTTCGGTTGGAAAATCCAATCGCTTTCAGAAGTGCAATCTGTCCATGTTCCGTAGATATAAACGACCGTTCCATCAAAATCGTTACCAGCACAACGACGATTCCTGTTATCGCCAAAAGCAACAGACAGACCGTGTCCATCGTATCCGCAACGCCCATGCAGTCTACACAATATCCCGCAGCATCAAACACTCCGGTAATTCCATACAGTTCCTTGATTTTCTTTACACGCGTTCGAATTTCCTTCTCATCTGGATGATCCGAAAAATCAACCTGAAACCCCGGCATTGTCGTCGCATACTTCATCGAAGTCGGGACCTCTTCGTGGAGTCGTCCGACCTTCCCCAACTGATTCATCGTCTGAAATAACGCCGTCACAACACAGTCACGTTTCTCCGTACCAAAATCAATCGTCACTGTATCTCCGATATCCACGCCAAGCTGATCGGCGATCATCGGCGTAATGGCAATCTCATACGCATTTTGTGGTGGCGTTCCCTTCTCATATGTATAATCTGTCGTATGCGTCTCTGTATTCTGCTGAAACAACACAGAATATAACTTTCCATTTGCTTCACAGGCATACTTGTACCAGACCTCCATGCTTACCTTATCCACCGGCATACCCGCAGCTTCCAACCCATCCGCAATCGCCTGATAGTTCTCCTGCAGGACGGGCCATTGATCCTTATCCACAAGAACCGGTTTCATCATTTTGGGATCTGTGATATAGACATCGGACTCCTTTCCAAAACAGGTGATCATACTCTTGCTCTGCATCGTCGATGTCACCATCACAACGCCAAGCATAAATACTGAGCAGATAAAAAATGGCAGCACAATCGTAATAAACCGGCGCGGTGCACTCAATATATCGTTCAGTGCCATATAAAACGGTGTACGCGCGCAACTTTTACTTAACCGATAAATCGATTTTTTGTGATATCGTTCTCCCGTCTGTCCGTTTCGTATCGCATCCACTGGCGTCAGCTTCCTGACCTTTCCCGTGCAAAGATACGCAAATCCAACCATCAGACCAATCACAGCCAACACGCCGATTACATTAAAGAGATACCCGCCTTCATTGCCAAGCACCATCTTTTTCGAGACAGATGCGATCAGCAGATTGCCAAATGGAATGCTCACGAAAAATCCGACTGTTCCACCAACGATTGCCATTGCCAGATACTTCACAATATACAGACGCCGGATCTTCGCATTCCGGATACCGATTGCCTTCATCACGCCAATCTCACGAAATTCCTCCCGGATGGAAAATGTAATCACAAATTTCAAAATCACGAAGGATACGATGATCAGGCAGATACTCAGCACCAGCACGATCATCGCCAGAATCATATCCATAACATACGACAGGCGGATTGTAGCTCTCTCTGACGAAAACAATATATTCGTTGCACTTGTCAATTCTGATGAAAGTGTCCCTGTATCATCCGTTTCCACATGAAAGATTCTCCCAAGATATGGTTCCAACGATTTGTCCGCTTCATACGCTTTGAAATCATTGTCGCTGAGCAGAAATCTTGTATTTCCCATAAGGTCGGAACCAAGCAGCGCATCTTTGATTTCGCCCGCTACGCGAAATGTCTTGTCTATGTTTTTCATCTGAATCCGAATTGTATCTCCGACGTGCATATCATTTTTTGCAAAACTTCCAGCGGTAATATAGATTTCTCCATCCGCAACCTCCGTCAACTCCTGATTATCTTCCAGAAAATAATGAAACTGCGTCGTATCCAGCGATTGTATCAACAAGGTATTGTTCTTTACCTTCAATTTTTCGCCCTGATATGTGACATCTCCATTCGTTCCCCAGATACATTTTTCCATACTATAATCCTTTACACATCCCGATGTTTTCAGGATCTGCTCTACGCCGCCATCCCCATTCTGCGTGAACAACACATAATCTTTGATCCCGGCTTTTTCAAAAAAATAATCGGTTCCGTTCATAACAGTGACCACGTTGTTCAGACCACTCGCAACAAAAATTGTTGCCAGAATTGTGAACAATAACAGGATCACATTCATTGTCTTTTTCCGTTTGATATCCCGTTTTAAGATATTCCAGTACATAAATCTGCCCCTTTCCTTGTTTATGGCTCAATCATAACAGGGAAATTATTAAATAATCCTTAAAAAAGAAAAATGCAGGAATCTCCTACATTTTTCTAAGTATAATCGTGACCGCAAAGCCCGTTTCCGGTGTCTTTGCATAGATATCTCCATCCATCTTGTGAAGCAGTTCCTTACAGATATATAAGCCCAATCCGCTTCCACGGACACCTGCATGATTACTTCCACGATAAAACGCATCAAAAATATGTGGCAGCTCCTCTTCTTTGAGACCTGCACCAGAATTTTCAATCGTAATCAGACTGTGGTCTTCTTCCTCTGAAAAAGAAATATGCACGTATTTTCCATCGCCGTATTTGATTGCATTCTCCAGCACATTTTGTCCCACTTCAACTGCCCGGTCCAGATCACCATATAGCAGATAATCTGCAAAGGACTCCATCTGAAAATCTGTATGTAAATCCGCGAATTTTTCTTTGTAATAGAGTTTCAACGCCTGCATCATCTGCGACAGATAAAACTCTCCGTGCTGCACGTCCAGCTTCAGGAAATCTTCCCGTGCTGCTTCTGAGATCTCGCCTACATATTTCTTAATTGTCTCTGTGTTTTTGCGAATCCCGCCAACCGCCTGCTGCCTTTTTTCTTCATCTTCATACAGATTTTCCTCCAGCGCCTGCGTGTATAATTCAATCGCCGAAAGCGGGGTGCGTATATCATGCGACAACGACAATAAGAGTGTCTTCTTCTCTTTCTCCAGCTCCAGTCTTCTTAACTTGTCCGCCTCCAGCTTTTCCCGCAGCATATCCAGACTCCACAGGAATTTTCCGAAGAAACGGCTTTTCTCTGCCTTGATTGGTACAGACAGATTTCCTTTCGCAAGTTCTGTTGTAAGTCCTTCCATCGACGCAAATGGACGAACCAATTTTCTTCCAAGAAGCATCAGAAATACCGCCGTACAGATCCACAGAGCGCCCAGCACCAGATCCAGTTTCCATATACTTCCGTACTGCACCGCCCGTCTGTAACAAAACCGGTACAGCTTGCCCTGCACATCCTCCACACGGTATTCTTCGTTGCACACTTCCTGCGCATCGAAACTGCTTACCTGTGTAAGTGTCGGATAGTCTGACAAGTTGATCTGTTCCAAAGGAATTCCTGTTTCCAGCTCCTGTACACACCGTGCCACATCAACCCGGTATGAATTTTCATCCTTGGATTTCAGAGCTTGTACCACGAAAAGGTTGCAAATCCCTATCAGACAGATTTCCAACAATAAGAAAATTATTACAAATCTACGATATTTATTCAAACCGATACCCCGTTCCCCATTCCGTGATAATATGCTCCGGATGTTTTGGATCTTTCTCTATTTTCTGTCTGAGCCACTTAATATGTACCGTCAGTGTCTGCATCTCTGATTCACTGTCGCTGCCCCAGATCATGCGGAACAAATATTCCTTTTTCAGTGTCACGCCTTTATTTTCCATCAGTAATTTTAATAACTCAAATTCCTTTGCAGTGGAATCAACCTTTTGATCTGCGACATAAATCGTCTGTGTCGCTGTATTCAGCCGGATCGTTCCGGCGATCAATTCCTCCTGTGCATATTTGCGTTTGAAGATACCATTGATCTTCGCAAGCAGGATATCCATATCGTAAGGCTTTTCAATGTAGTCGTCAGCACCCAGATTCAAGCCTTTTAATTTGTCGTTCTTTTCCGTTCTTGCACTCACGATCAGAATATGTGTATTGGATGTCTCTCGAATCTTAGAGCAGACTGCAAAGCCATCCATTCCCGGCAGCATCAGATCTAAGATCACAAGCTTCGCTCCGTACCGTTCAAAAAGCCCCAATGCAGTCTCGCCATCCTTCGCAACGCTCACAATATAATTTTCTTTCCGCAGAAAATCCGAAAGCAGCTCGCCGATTTCGCGATTATCCTCTACTATAATGATATCTAACATATATACCTCTTACTATTCGCAAATAACCTTTTTACAAATATTATAATGTTTTCTCAGGCATTCGTACACTACTCATATAATAATATTTACAAGAAACATCACGATTTTCATTTGACACACGGATATACTTCGTATATACTATTATTAAGGTATATCCGTTGTATATACTTATATGGAGGAAAACCTATGGAACAAACAAATCAAAACATGAATGCAAATATTTATATGGTGCAGACTGCCATCCGAAAATGGGGTAACAGTCAGGGTATTCGATTACCCAAAGAAATTATGGAAAAAATGGATTTAAAAGAAAACGACGAAATCGGAATTAACGTAGACAACGGAAAGATAATTATTGAGAAGATCAATAAATCCAGATACCTTAATTTAAAAGAAAGGCTGGAGGCATTTTATCACAAACCGCTTGATGAGATTTATGTAGAGAATACACAAGAGGTTGATACAGGTGCTCCAACGGGTGATGAAATTTGGTAGATTATAAACAAGGGGACATTATCTTTTTAGACTTTAATCCCCAACAGGGACATGAACAAAGCGGCAGGCGTCCAGCTCTCGTGTTAAGCAATGATATCCTGAATCAACACAGTTCTATGGCTCTTGTGTGTCCAATCACAAATACAAACAAGCACCATCCATTTCATATTGAATTGGATTCCCGGACACAAACAACAGGCGTGATACTCTGTGATCAGGCAAAAATGCTTGATCTGAAAGCACGAAACGCACATTTCGTAGAATCCAGTCCGGAAGATATCTGGGCGGAAGTAAGAAATATTCTAATAAGTTTTTTGTGATTTTCACTGGATAAAAAGAGCAGATACCTTATGATATCTGCTCTTTCTGTATATTCTTTGTTTGAGTTACCTATCATACCTCTGTCAATTTTCAAATCGAAATCTACTTCTGCTTCACATCCACATCGCCACTCGATGTTACGATCTTGCACAGATACTCGGAATCCGCATTACCATCTGGAACATCCACATCTCCGCTATTCGTCTTCGTCTCGAACCGATATGTGCATCCCGCTACAATCTCCATATTGACGTCGCCGCTCGAAGTTGTGATATCAAACCCTTCGGCATCACAGCGCTCCAGATCTATGTCTCCACTGCTTGCATCGAGTTTCATCTGCTTCGCCGTTACATCCAGCATCTCGATATCTCCACTATGTGTTGCGAGTCCCATCTGCGTTGCTGTCACATTTACCAGATCCATATCTCCGCTTGATGTCGACACATTCAAACTTTCCGTGCTTACATTCCACACGGAAATAGATCCACTCATGGTTGTTACAGAGATTTCCTTGTATTCCGCATCAGTCAGATAAATTCGTGTCCTCGTATCCTTTCCAAATCCCAGTGATACGATTGCCTTATGTTTTCCTTTATCGTCCGTTGTGAATTTCAGCACGTGATTCTTTACATCCACATGACTCGTCCAATCATCTGTATCGTAATACTCCACATAATTCCTGCCAGTCTCCGATTTGCAGATCTCGATATCCATGCTGTTCGCTCCAGCTATTTCTATTTTATCAAATGCATCCGTAATCTGCACGGTTTTCTTCTCGGTACGAAGCGCTTTCATCGTGGTAAGATCGACCTCCCCGTTCGGGAACTTGAATCCACCTATCGCAATTGCAATCAATCCTACGATCACACCAATACCGACCAATGCCGAGCCAATGATGACTGCCTTTTTTTTCTTGCTCATATCTTAGCCCTCCTTTTAATGTAATGCCCCCTCGTTTCACTCGGCGGCAGATCGTCGGTCGCATCCTGAATCATTCACTCCGTTCATGATGCTCCCTCCTCTAACAACCTTTCTCTTGATACCGCTCACGGCTGCCTTACACAGATTCCAAACTCCAACTGTTACCGGCTTCACTGCTACAACGAACAGAATCGTAAGTCCGACGCCTGCGAATCCGCACCCGAGCATAAATACGGCTGCCGGAATATTGCTGATCATCAGGAATGGAATCACAGCTAATGTTCCCGCGATTCCTGCGGCCGCCACCGTTACGACCACAGCATAAAATGTCATCAATAGCGAAAGTACAACAATTAACATACTCAATACCAGAATTCCTGCTGTCAGCAGAAGCGGCACCCAAACCGGAGAGCTGATTACTAACAGTACGATTTCCCATACACGCAAACGATGCGTCGGCTTTATCTTCTGTTTTACGATCTTGGAAAGTGGTGTATCTTCCAGAATCTGATCCACGGCATCATCTGGTGTATCCATCGATGCAACCGCCTCTTCCTCCGTCATGCCATCTTCCACCCGGTCATCGATCATTTCACTGTAATACGCAATGAACCGGTTCATATCTTCTGTCGGCATCTTCGGAATCCGCGCCCGAATCGCCGATAAATATTCCTGTTTATTCATGGTCTTGTGCCTCCTTCATAGGTTCTTCCCGAACGATAAATTGATAGATGGATTCCAGTTCCTTCCATTCCTCCTGAAATTCTTCGATTCGCGCCCGTCCTGCGTCTGTAATATGATAATACTTCCGAAGTCGTCCGTTATGCTCCACCGATTGTACCGTCAGATACGCATTTGCTTCCAGACGTCTCAAGATCGGATACAGCGTCGACTCCGAAATCGTCACATACGGTTTCATATCTTTGATGATCTGATATCCATAGGAATCTTCATCTTTGATTGCCGCCAGCACACATACATCCAACATGCCTCGTTTTAATTGAATATCCATATGTATACCTCCTTACAAGTAATACTATACGTCGCATAGTATTATATGTCAAGTAGTATTTTTAATTTTTACTCTTGCACCTTCTGTATAATTTCTGATTGCATAAAAAAATCACCATGCTTTCACATGATGATTTTTTATAATCTAACTTTATTCTACCCTGTCTACTTCTTTTCCTCTTGACCATAGGAACCGTATGTACCATAATTGCCATAATATTTTCCGTAATACTTGCCATAGTATTTACCGTAATATTTTCCATACGCTTTTCCGGCAACTTCCACCTTATTCATGATCGTTCCAAGGATACGACAGCCTGACTTCTCAAGCTGTTCTTTGATCTTCTGTTCCAGACGATAGCTGATCGAATCTGCCGCGATCACAATGATCGCACCATCACAGTTCTGGGCGACAATCGCCGCATCAATTACGGAACCAAGTGGCGGACAATCCACGATCACATAATCGTATTCCTCCCGTCCCTTCGTCATCAATGTCTTAAACAGATCATTTCCAAGCAGCTCCGAAGGATTCGGTGCACTCTGACCGGAAAATATCATATGTAGATTTTCGATGTTTGTCTCATAGATCACATTGTCCAGCTTCTCCTGTCCAGACAGATAATGTGATAAACCGACAACCTCCTCATTGATTCCATGTCGAACCAGCGCAACGGATTTACGGATATCCGCATCCACATGCAGAATCTTCTTTCCTGTCTCTGTCATAGTTCTTGCAAGTTCAAATGACACCGTCGACTTTCCTTCATTCGGTGTTGCCGAAGTAAATGCAATCGTCTTGATGTCGCTTCCTAAGAACTGAATGTTCGTACGCAAAGCCTTGTACGATTCTCTTGCATTATAATTTAACTCATCAATCTTTTCGAGTACTATCTTCTTCATGTTCTATCCCCTCATTAAGCGCTCTTTTTCATCGCATGCTTACTGCTTTTCTTTGCCTTCTTACCCTTTGTCTTCTTCTCATTCTGATATACAGGAATTGAGCCAAGGTTTGTAAGTCCCAGATACTTCTCTGCATCATCTGCCGTCTTGATGGAATCATCCAACAGATATCTTACTATGATAACACCTGCTGCCAGCACAAACACAATCAATGCACCAAGCACGATGTTTTTCTTTGTATTCGGTGATACTGGATTCTCAGCTACCACACCGGTATCTACGACATTCGGCACTTCCGTCGCCATGACATCTGCCGTTTTCTTCGCTGTCACCTCTGCATATTTGTCCACAATCGTCTTTGCCATATATGGATCTGCGTTTCTCACAGCCAATGTCAGAATACGTGTATTGGAATCATTCGTGATTGTGACAGTATCCAGAAACTGCTCATATGTCATATCCAGCTCTAATTCCTGAATTACAGATTCCACTACATTCCGGCTCTTTGCAAGCACCATATAGTCCTGTGTCAACTGTGTTCCCATCTGCAAATCCGTCAGAGATGTCAATGTCGTTGTCTTTGACAAAATATACAAAGAGGATGTTGATTCATACATCGGTGTCACGCACAAGATCGTATACAATGCAGCGATCACCGCACCTGCAACTGCCGCACCGATCAGAATCCAAATCTTCGACCACAATACTAAAAATAATTCTTTCAAATCAATCTCTTCTGTACTTTGAGACTGTATTTTCTTTTCGTTCTCCATCGTTTTCCCTTTTATCCTCCCTGTTAATCTATCCGCTCATTCCGTAGCAGCTTCTCTGCATTTCTATATAACACATCCTCCAGCAGATCTGGATCTAATTTCTTCTCCATCCAAGCCAGCGCTTCCTTCACAAAAGGCGCCCGGTCATCCGTATTATGTGCATCTGTACCAATCATACTGATGTAGCCCTCCTGCATCAGCTTACGACACCATTTCACATGACTGTCAAACATACCACCAACCAGACTGCCCGCATTCATCTGCAGGACTGCTCCATTTTTACAGATCTCATCCACGCGGTCTATGTGCTTTGCCAACTCGTGATAACGCTCTACATGTGCGACCAGTGGACGATATCCTGCCTGTGTCAGCATACGGATTGCTTCAAATATATCGGAATAGCTCGTCGCAGGTGCAAACTCTACAAGCACGTATTTTGTCCCCTGCATCGTGTTGATACGCTGGTCTTTCAGTGCCGCAATCACACCTTTATTCCAATATACCTCGTTTCCAAGATACATCTCATAATCGGGATATTTCTGCTGCACCTTCTCGCGCAATACCTCAAATATCTTTCTAAAATCTGCCCCTGTCTCCTTGGTATGTCCCAGATAATAATGCGGTGTCAGAATCATCGCACGGATTCCCTGACTATATGCAATATCAATCATATCCATAGACATCTCTTCGTTCTTGGAGCCATCATCTACCCCCGGTAGAACATGACAATGTACATCTACTATCTTCAACTGTTTTTCCCCTTACTCGTCTTCCATTTGCCTCTTACGTACTATCCCGACCAGCGTCATAAGCAGTACTCCCACGAGAACAGCCATGCTTGCGATTGCACCCACGATCATGGACGCATGCTTCGCATAGTCCCGTATAAATAAATACAGACTCGACGGTTGCATATAAATCTTCGCATACGGCTTCATCACATACAATCCAATCGCAAAAAGCAATGCAATAACAGCACCTGCGATCACACCCCGTGCAATATACCGTACCCCACGGTGATGATACCGATCCATAAGTATGACGATCACGACCATCAACAGCATATTGACTGCCATGATCGGAAGTGTCTGCTTGATAAATGTCCAATATCCCTGCTTGATTCCGTAAATGCTGGAACCAACCATATCCATAGAATAACTCTGCACATTTCCAACAATCACATTCGCACAAGTCTGCTGTGCTTCCTCAGAAAGTCCACAGTCCATTTCCATCAGCTTTTGCTGCAGCTCTGAGCCATCATAATTCTGTATTGTTCCGCTCAGACTGCTCTTTGCCTGCTGTTTTACTGCATTCAAAAAGGTATCATATCCAACCTGCTGCATCATCGCATCAACCACTTCCGCGTTCTGATCTGCAAGCTCCCGCTGAATTGCCTGATTCATATCATCATAGACATATCTATAATACCCGCTGGAAGTCAGATTATCAATCACAAATGACTGACGGAATACACTTGCCCCCACACCGAGCAGCATCACACCAACCATCACATGTGCCGCAATTATTACCATATATACATTTCCCGTAATCTTACGATAAGTACTGCGCATCTTATGATTCACATAGTACCGCGCCGTCTTCCGGTTCCGTTTCTTGCGCTGCCAAGGGAAGCATTTTCCAAGATACAGACCGAGTACCAGCAATAAGATAATACCAAGCATCGTGAAAATAACGATATTTCCAACATGTGCATAGTGTGTCACATCCAATGGATGATTGACAGATGGCAGTTCTTTCTTCTCGCTTCCGTCCTTGTTCTCATATACGATTGTATGATGTTCCACATCATATGTAACTTTTCCGTCAGCTTCCTCTTCGTCAATCTGCTGAATCACCGCTTCTGTTGTCTGCACACCCGCAGATTCCCCGGTGGAACCATCCTCTTTCGCATCCGCTTGCGGATTTTCTGCTTCAGTCGTTGCTTCCTCCGTCGGAACAACCATGATTGGCGGCTTTGTCGTCTCTATTGTCGCTTCGGTCGTATTCTCTTCCGTCGTCTCCTCTGTTGTATCCTCCGCATCACTCAGCTTATACAGATATCCTTCTGCAACACCCTGTGCAATGCTTCCATACATCTGCGAAATCGCCGCATCTGCCTGACTTGCAGACAAATCGACATCATCCTGTGCCAGATATCCGGTCAACTGTGAAATATATTCCGGTCTTGCCGCATACGCTTCGTTATTGTAATAAAATGTTCCGGAAGCTGCCGCAATCACACGCGCTTCCTCACCATTGATATCACCCGCTAAAGCGCGAACAGAAAATCCCAACACCATCATCGGCACGATCAGCGCCAGCGTTGCGATCCGCGCAAACCTTCTATGAAAATGAAATCTTCTCCCTTTGGATTCCATATAGTTCCTCGTTTCCTCTCTATCATATGCTTGGGAAATTGCAAAAAGTATGTAGAATGTAATTTTTGCAATTTGCTAAACATATCATATGCTTTAAATCATATAAAGGCTGCTACATATTGTAACAGCCTCTATATACATTTTATTTTGTACGGAATGTAGGATTACTTAACTACTGTAAGCTTTGCAATTCCTTCATTTGCCATATTCTTGAAGAATGTGTCGTTTGTTACATTTCCAACAACATACATAGCATTATCCTGGAAGTATACCTGGTATGCTGTTCCATTGATCTTTGCTGTTGTATATCTGCTGTCGATAACCGCATCACTAATTGTGTATGTGTTTGTCTTCTTCAATGTAATGGTTGCCTTTACAGCCCTGTTATTTGCATAATCAGCCTTGTTCTGAATAGCCTGAGCTGCCTTGATAACCTCGTTTGCCTTACCGGCTCTAACTGGAGCTGTAAGAATCATAGTCTTACCTGCAACTGCTGTCTTGATATCAGCGATTACATTGCCATCCTTGAGGTATGTCAATGTATCACCATCATACTTAACTGTATATGTATCATTGCCACAAGTTGCTGTCCAGTCTTCGCCCTTTAAGCCCTGAAGGTCTGACTTGCAGTTCTTAACTGCATCATTCAAATCATCTACGAGTGTATCACCAACACCTGAGAATGTCAGAGTTGCAGAAGTCTTATCAAGAACCTCTACCTTTGTTGTAACAGCATCCTTAACTGTAACCTGAATCATAGTCTGAACCTTAGCGTTCTCCTTAGAGGTTACGATAATCTGAGCTGTACCTCTGGCAACACCAGTGATAGTACCCTTCTCATCAACAGTTGCAACCTTCTCATTTGAAGATGCGTATGTAACAGCTGTATTTGTTGCATCAGCAGGAACAAATGAAAGCTTTGCCTGTACTGTAGCACCAACTGCAACATCCAACTGTGCTGGAGTAGCAAGAATCTGTGAAAGTGCCTTAACAACTGTAACCTTAACTGTTGCAGACTTCTTAGAACCATCTGTTGTTGTAGCTGTAATCGTAGCTGTACCAGCCTTAACTGCTGTAACCTTACCTGTTGCATCAACAGTTGCTACAGACTCATCTGAAGATGTGTAAACAACTCTCTTGTTTGTAACAGATGTAGGAGCAAATGTAAGCTTCACCTTATCTGTTGCACCAACATTCATAGTTGTAGACTTTGTCATAGTAGCAGAAAGAGCAGTTGCCTTAACCTCTGCTGCTGCCTGTGTACCCTTCTCAGTAGAGCTTATGAATGCATAGCTGTTTGTAGCAGGCAATGCGTTTGGAGCTGATGTTCCCTTAGGAACTACACAGATCTGAATACCCTCAAGTCTCTTAGCTGCACCAGCGGAACCAGCAGTCTGACCATTCTTAGCCCATCCTAACCAGCCGTATGTCTGTGCATGTACTCTGTAGTATACATCATAGTAATTTGCAACTTCACCTGTAAGCTTGATCTCAATTGCTTCGAGTCTCTTTGCCTCATGAGATGTACCAGACATTACTCCGTCCTTAACCCAGCCCTTCTTCCAGCCGTATGTCTGGACATGAGTTCTGTATGTGATGCCACCTGTTAAGCCAGGGATATCAAGTTTTGTAGTATCAAGCTTGATCTTGATACCTTCCAATCTCTTTGCTTCGCCAAATGTACCAGCTACTGCGCCATCACAAACTTCTTTCTGATCGCCGTATGTCTGAACATGTACGCTGTACTTTACTGCACCATTTGCTGTCATAGAAGGTGTCTTACCAAGATCTACAAATGCGCAACCAAAAGATCCCTCTGATGGAAGTGTGCCCTTAGGGAGAATCTGAATCTGGATTGACTCCAGTCTCTTTGCCTGTCCTGCTGTACCAGCGGACTGACCATTCTTTGCCCATCCTAACCATCCATAAGACTGTGCATGTACTCTGTAATATACATCATACTTGCTTGCATCGGAACCAGTCAATTTGATCTGGATTGCCTCCAGTCTCTTTGCTGCACCAACTGTACCACTCTCACCACCATTTGCTGAGAAGTTCTTTTCCCAACCGATTGACTGAATGTGGGTTTTGTACTCAATGCCAAGATTCTTGTCGCCTTCGACCTTAATCTGAATTGCTTCCAGTCTCTTAGCTTCACCTGTTGTACCTGCAGACTTGCCATTCTTTACCCATCCCTGCTTCCAGCCATATGTCTGGACATGTACACGATATGTAACTGTCGGTACAGATGCAGCTTCTGATGTCAAAGAACCAGTTGTAATCACGCTAACTGCAACAACGAAGGCTAAAAGAAAAGCAACAATCTTCTTCATACTTTTCTGCATGTTTTCTCTCCTCCTTATAAAGATTCTTTTTTCGAGTCAAAACTTCATCCTTTGTATAGGCACACCACAAATAGACGAAGTTCGCCCCAATTGCTACATACATCAGTTATTGTACAGCATGCATTTACTTAATTCAATATTTCAGAATTACATTAAACATGCTAATTTTTACATTTCAGGAGAGAGAATTTCATTTATGCACGAATATCAGCAGATAATGCATTCTACCTAAACTCGCGCGGTTTATTCAAAGTATTTCATCAGTTCTGCCAGTTCGTCAGACACCTCACTGACATGTCCGGTTGCCGTGTTCATCTGGTCGATTGCTTCGGCAATGCTTGTAACAGATAATTCTTCCATCGCCTGACTGATCTGTCCGGCACCTTCATTACTGAAATCTGTGCGTTCATTCAAGGATGAGGTATCCTGCTGCAGATTCACTACGTGATCATTCACATTTGTAACAATATCGTTCAACTTTTCCTTCAGAATCTTGGATGATTCCATCTCCATTACAGAGACTTCCTCACTACTATGGGCTCGACTGACTTCTCACAGTTCGTTGTTACCAGGCTACTGAAACCTCTGTGAGACCTCCACGCTTAAGGTGCACGCTCTTTCTCTCCATATA
>CAVGQQ010000001.1:0-130473 GCA_963631525.1 bacterium | reverse complement strand
GTATATATTTCACTGGGAGACAATATAGTTCAAGAATGTATATTTTATTAGTCAATATTCCTTCATTCTATATAAAGTGGTATTATTGGATGGGAGAAAAAGCTGTACGTGAAGAATCTTCGCAGCTAAATAATGGATATAAAATAAAAAAAGTAGTATATTATCTTTTGGGATTGGCAATCTTGAGTTCAGTTTTGTTTGTATCTTATGGATTTGGGTATACGAACGAGAAAGAAAAAAATGAGTATAAATGTGTTCGGGAAGAAAATTCAGAATCAGAGGATGATGAATGTGAGAATGGGTATGTATATTATGCAATTCTAGATGAACAACCCAGCAGATATATAGTTTGTGCGTTAACAGGGGAGGGGAAGCAATTAGAACTAGATACCTCTAAGGTAAAGATAATTGATAATAAGAATGTTGAAGTATTTTCGGGGGTTTATGTTACCAAACAAAAATAGAAGTAGTTAACAATTTATAGACTTGAGTATGTACTAATTATTAGTATTGAAAACGATTTCAATCGTTTTAGAAGGAGTGATATATCCTATATTTTATAGGGATGTCGCTCCTATTTTTTTACATGCATATGATTTTCCGCCTTAAAAATCTTCAAAACTTTCTCTTTGCATAATCCCCAATATATGTTAATGTTTTATTAGCGAGAACTGTAATGAATGTATGGGTAAAATTGAAAACAGGGTGTAGTAAAGGAGAGGGTTGCATGAAAAGAGGAAAGAAACTATTTACCTATTTGCTTGTGCTTGTGATGCTGCTGGCAAATACTGTAACAGGAGTTGCCGCGGAGCTGGACGAGCCGTTGCAAGAGGCAACGCAGGTTGTTCATGAGGACGGAAGTGGTCTGCTGTCGGAAGGTGGTTTGCTGGAAGCAGGCGATGCGGTTGCAGACAGCAGTTATGACCATTCGCATGATGCGGCGATTGTGGCTGCCATGGAGAACCTGCAGGATACCATAGATGTGACAGGCTATGGATTGACAACAACCAATGTGGGAGATATCATTCGTGGTATTTTGAACATGAATCCACAGTTGTTTTATGTATCGGGTGGATTTAGTTATTATCTGGATTACCAAAGTAATGTTACAGAATTGCTCATTACATATAATTATACGAAAGCGCAGATTACTTCTATGAAAGCGGAAATCGAAGCAGAAGTTGCGAAGATGGAAGCTGCGATTGATACAACTGGACTCAGTGATGTGGAGATTGCGCTTGCATATCATGATTACCTTGTGACAGATGTAGCGTATGATTATGAGAATTATTTATCAAATTCTTTGTCGGACGATGACTATACGATCTATGGCACACTTGTTAAGAAGAAGGCGGTCTGTCAGGGATATGCACTGACATTTATGTATCTGATGAAGCGCCAGAATATTGTCTGTGGTTATGTTTCGAGTAGCGTTGCAAATCATGCGTGGAATGCCGTATATCTGAACAATCAGTGGTATCACATGGATGCCACATGGGATGATCCGACATGGGACAATCTCGGAAGAGTGAAGCATACGTATTTTATGATTTCGGATGCAACCTTGTTATCTTTGGATAGCGATCGGACGGATTATGTAACGAGTGTTCCGTATGGCTATACCTATACCAAAGCAACTGACAGCCGCTATGAGAGTGGATTCTGGAGTGGTGTGCAGACATATATGTATCCGTACAATGGAGACTGGTATTATCTGGATGGCGCATATGTGACGGCTGATCGCAACGCGAAATACCAACTTTCTAAGTATAATTATGCAAGCCAGACAACTACCTGTTTATATGGACCGGCATACGCGAAATGGACAACCGCGGACAATGGCGTGTGGACGGCTTATTTCGGACGTATGGCGGCACGAAATGGTGTGATTTATTTCTCAACACCGACGACGATAGAACAGTATAGCATCTCAACTGGAACGACGAAAACGATATTCACATTGCCATCAGGCACTGCAAAGGGAACCTATATATATGGACTTGGATTTATAGATGGAGATCTATGTTATGTTACTGCGGATACTGCGAATTATAAGGGGCAGGAAACTTATAATAAAGTAAGCCTTTGCACTTCTCATGTATATGGAGCGGTGCAGACAATCAATCCAACGTATGAGCAGGCGGGAAAGAAATATCATGTTTGTAAAACATGTGGATATAGTGAAGACATAGAAAATCTCCCGAAATTGGTTAAGGTGTCGACAATTACGATTGTAGGTGGCAAGAAATCCATGACGGTGGGAGAGTCATATACGGTTGAGGACGTGCGAGTGGTACCGGATAACGCTGCCAACAAGGCGGTAGCCTGGACTTCATCCAATCCAAGTGTTGCATCCGTAGATGAGAACGGAACCGTGACAGCAAAGGCGGCAGGTACAGCGACAATCACAGCAACGGCAAAGGATGGGCAGGGAGCCAAGGATTCTTTTGCGGTAACAGTGAAGATTACACCAGCTGTAACCGTACGGTATACAACCCATGTGCAGACGTTTGGATGGCAGGGAAATGAGAATGATGCAAAGACATGGTGCACAAATGGTTCGATGGCTGGAACCATCGGAAAAGCGAAGCGACTGGAAGGCATTAAGATTTGTGTGACAGGCAATGATAATCTGGGAATCCAGTATACAACACATTGTCAGAGCTATGGATGGTTGCCGTGGTCTGCCAATGGCGAGATGAACGGAACAGAGGGCGAGGCAAAGCGTCTGGAAGCAATCAAGATTCAGTTGACGGGGTCGGATGCAGGTAAATACGATGTATATTATCGCGTGCATGCGCAGAGCTATGGATGGCTCGGATGGGCGAAAAATGGCGCACCAGCAGGAACAGCCGGTTATGCAAAACGGCTGGAAGGAATCCAGATTGTGGTTGTAAAGAAAGGTGAATCCTTTAATACGAGAATGGGAAATATCAATTCCGCATATGCACTTGGCTATTACGCGAAGGCGGGTACATCTCCGGTTGTAAATGCGAACAATACGTCTAACGCTGATCCGCAGATTGCAGGTGAAGCTCAGACTAATGTGACCTACCGTACTCATGTGCAGAGCTATGGCTGGCAGGCATGGAAGTATAATGGTCAGATGAGTGGTACAAGTGGTCAGGCGAAGCGGCTGGAGGGTATCAATATCCGTCTTACCAACCAGCAGTATAGCGGAGATATCGTGTATACGACGCATGTACAGAGCTATGGCTGGCAGGGAAATGAGAACAACCAGTCGACATGGCGGAAGAATGGCGTGATGAGCGGTACCAGTGGAGAGGCAAAACGTCTCGAAGCAATCCGGATCAATTTGACAGGAGATATGGCAAAGCATTATGATATCTACTATCGCGTGCATGCACAGTCATTTGGCTGGCTTGATTGGGCGAAGAATGGTGCACCATCCGGTACAGCCGGTTATGCAAAGCGTCTGGAAGGCATTCAGATCATTTTAGTTCCAAAGGGACAGCCGGCACCGGCGATAAATTACGGCGGCATTACTTCGGTTCGCGCGTCCTATATTGCAAAATAAACATACATAAGGTCCCCTCAGCATACATTTTGCTGAGGGGATTTTTGCGTTGGAGGAGCGATGGATAGCCTGTATGGTTCGGCGTGTGGCGCTTATATATATGATGAGGATGTGCTTGATTTCCTTGTGAAATACGACAACAATCTGGCGGGGGAGATGCAGATCCTACAGCCGGATTGTAGAACGATTATTAACAGTCAGTTCCTTGTGGCGTATCGTAGTGTCTATGATGCGGCTAGTGCAGCGCTTTCGACGGATACACTGTTTCGGTTGGGCTATGACCGGATACCGAAATGCTTTGGGCTAATGGACACCTCGGCATTGCAGGGGATTGGTATTGGGGCAGTCCAGACGGTGCCTGGGCTGTCACTTTCGGGAAAAGATGTGCTGGTCGGGTTTGTTGATACAGGCATTGACTTTGCGAATCCGTTGTTTCGCAGAGCAGATGGTACATGCAGGGTGACGGCGATCTGGGATCAGACACAGGCGGCATATGAAGCGGGTGAACCAAATATGTCTGTGCAGAGCGGGGAGATCGATACACGCCCCATCTTTGGATATGGCAGGGAGTATCCGCAGGAGTTGTTGAATCTGGCGATACAGGCGGAACAGCCGTATCAGATCGTGCCAAGCCGGGATCCGGACGGACACGGTACATTTCTGGCATCGGTGGCTGCCGGGAACACCTATCTGGATGGAGATGATATATTTTCCGGTGTGGCACCGGAGTCGGATATTATCATGGTGAAATTAAAGCAGGCAAAGCAGCGCCTGCGGGATTTTTTCCTGATTCCCGATGGCGTTCCATGCTATTCGGAGGCGGACATCATACTTGGCGTGAAATACCTGATCAACAAGGCGATGGAGCTGGGAAGACCGCTTGTGATCTGTCTGGGACTGGGGACGAGTCAGGGCGATCATAATGGGAACCTGAATCTGGAGCTTTATCTGGATACGGTTGTGACGCTACCGGGAATCTGCGTGGTCGGAAGTGCTGGAAATGAACTTGGTGCAGGCGGGCATTTTGCGAGCCTGTCTACGATCAATCTGGGCAACCAGAACGGCATTTCACAGCCGCGGACACGGACAGTAAGAAATGAGATGGAGATCTATGTGGAAGATGAGAATCCGGGCTTTTGCACGGAGATCTGGGGGCGTGCGCCTAGTCTGTACCAGATAGCGGTATATTCCCCGACCGGGCAGCGGTTTGACCAGTTGTTTCCGAATCGTGACAGCTCTGGGATGATCACATATTTGTATGAGGGGACGACGCTATATGCGGAAAGTGTGGTGGTCGAGAATAATTCGGGTGATCCGTTTATACTGTTGCGGTTTGAGAAGCCCGCGACCGGTATCTGGCGTATCGAGGTGACGGAGAATTACAGTAGCTTTCCGGCAGGGTACGATGCGTGGCTGCCGCTCCGGCAATTTCTGGTTGGTAATACGCGGTTCTCACGACCAGATCCAGAGGTAATCCTGTGTGCGCCTGCAAATGCGCGAGGAACGATAACCGTAGCAGGCTACAATCATCTGGATAATTCGCTGTATGTGGAATCCAGCCGAGGCTATACCAGAAAAGGGCGGATTCAGCCGGATTTTGCGGCGCCAGCCGTGCGTGTAGCGGGACTGCTTGCGGGAGGCAGCGGAACACGACCGTTGTTTGTACGCCGGAGTGGTACGAGTGTGGGGGCAGCGTTGACCGCAGGGGCAGCGGCACTTTTCCTCGAATGGGGCATTGTGCGTGGCAATTATTATGGGATGAATACCGAAGTGATCCGGCAGATTCTGATCCGCGGTGCCCGGACGGTAGTCGATATTGCATATCCGAACCCTGCATGGGGGTGGGGTGTGTTGGATATTTCGCATGCTTTTGAGGTTTTGCGTGGCTAGTACAGAACGGGTATTAGGGTCGTTGTATGGATATTATGCTTACACTAGACAAATGGTGAAAAAAAGGGTATCATAAGGAAAATATGTCGTACGATTCAAATTCGAAAAACAGGAGTTGTATAGATTATGATATGTAAACATTGTAAAGCGGAAAATGAAGATGGTGCATTGTTTTGCAGCAACTGTGGGAAACCGTTAGAAGATGAAGAATATGACCGCGAGAAGCTGCGGGGAAATACGAAGCTGTATATCGGAATATCTATCGCACTTATGATATTTCTGGCAAGTGGTCTGGTGTTTGGATTCTTCTATTTCAGTAATAAAGTGCAGAAAGCCAACGACGAGCGAAATACGATCGCTTCAGAGAGCGATGTGGCAGCCAATTATTTCCGGTCACAGATCCGGGAGCAGGAGGATGCAATCACAGAGCTGCAGTCCCAGATTGATCTTCTGAAAGCATCAATCACAGATTATCAGAACAAGGAAGAAGATTATAAGAAGCAGATCACCGCACTTGAGGATAAGGAAGAAGCGATGGATGGTCTGGCAAGCTTCACGGATGCAGTGCCATCTCAGGGCTATGAGGATATGTTTGTCAGTGATACGTTCCTGAAGTTCACGTCAAACGTGACAGAGGCAACGGAGGAAGGTGCAGAGACAATCGAGGCACAGACGCCGCAGGAAGCTGTGTTACGTGTATGTATCTCTGGTGATATCGAGGTAAGCGTAGAGTCTTCAGATGAGGATGTTGCGAGCTTTGCATGGGATACTTCCCCAGTCGGACCGTCGGTAGCGAGACTGCGCGTGATTTCGGGCAAGAAGGGAACGGCAATCTTAACATTCACGAACAACTTAAACGATGAGCAGATTAAGGTTTACGTCTATGTAGAGTAACAAGAATCGCGCTCCATATAAAATAAAAGAAGCACAGTTTGATTTTGAACTGTGCCTCTTTTTGTAGTTATAGTTCTATTATACCGTTGGAGCCTTGTAGTTGTCGGAGATTGTTCCGAACTCCTTGTACTCCTGAATTCTTGACTGGATACGCTCAGACTGATCCAACAGGCTGCTGATAGAAGCGTTGTGGTTCAGGTGATCGATCAGAGTTGCAATATACTTGCTCAGGTCAGCGGACTCATACCAGTCATGGTTGAAGAGCTCTGGGTCCTGATAAGTCAGGTTTGTTGTGATAACCTTCTCGATAGTGCCTTCTGCCTTTGCCTGATCGAAGATCTCCAGACCAGCAGTAAACAGACCGAACGTTGCGAGGCAGTACACACGTCTTGCCTTACGAGCCTTTAACTGACGGGCAACATCTAACATACTCTCACCGGAAGCGATCATATCGTCGATGATGATAACGTCCTTGCCCTCAACACTGTCGCCAAGGAACTCATGTGCAACGATTGGGTTCTTGCCGTTTACGATTGTTGTGTAATCACGTCTCTTATAGAACATACCAACATCAACACCTAAGTGATTTGCAAAGTAGATCGCACGGTTCATGGCACCTTCATCCGGGCTGATTACCATCATGTGGTCGCTGTCCAAAGTCAGATCCGGTGTTGTGCGGAGCAGTGTCTTGATGAACTGATAGGTTGGCATGATATTTTCAAAGCCACTGTAAGGAATCGCGTTCTGGACACGAGGATCGTGAGCATCAAATGTAATGATATTGTCAACGCCAAGTCCGACTAACTCCTGCAATGCGATTGCACAGTCCAGAGACTCACGGCTGCTGCGCTTATGCTGACGGCTCTCATACATGAAAGGCATGATAACGGTGATACGGTTTGCCTTGCCTGCCATGGCAGCGATAACACGCTTCATATCGGAATAATGATCGTCTGGGGACATCATATTTGTCTTACCACAGATCTTGTACTCGATGCTATGGTTTACAACATCAACCATGATGTAAACATCAGTACCACGTACGGAATCCTGCAAAGTACCCTTTGCCTCACCGGAACCAAAACGTGGACAAGAGGATTTCAGGATATAAGAATCTCTCTCGTAGCCTGCGAATGTGAGGTTGTCCTTGTGCTCGTTGTGACGTTCTGCTCTCCAGCGTGCAAGGTAGCTATCCACTTTTTCGCCGAGGGCTTTGCAGCTCTCCAAAGGGATGATTCCGAGCTTTCCAACTGGAACTGTAATAAGATGACTTGAATCTGGCATGATTTTTTCCTCCATTGTGTGATTACAGCTTAGAACCCTGTATCATTTCTTTTTTTCTTTTTTGATACCTTATGTTTTCACCGTACAGTTGAAGTACAGTGTAACGTTCAATGATGCGGGACATGATACGTTCGGAATACCGCTCCTGCAATTCCTTCATGGAAAGATTGGTCGAGATGACCGTCGATTTTCCTGTAAGTCCCCTCTGGTTGATAACCTCAAAAAGCTTGGAGCATACAAAGGCATTGGTTGTCTCTGTACCTAAATCATCGATTACCAACAATTCGCTATTATAAATATATTTGTATAATTCTTCAAGTTCTAATTTTTTATTCATCAGATATTGTCCAAAAACCTGTTCAAACAGATCGTTTGCGGACAGATAGAGAACGGTGTGCCCTTCGTCTAGTAACGCTTTTGCAATACAGTTCGTGAGAAAGGTCTTTCCGAGTCCGGTTTCCCCATATAACAACAGATTTCCGCGTTCGGTATCCTGCGATGCAAATGTATTCACAAAACGGCGGATGATGTGCAGGACATTTTTGGTATTGTCATATGGACTGACAGACCAGTTCCGGTTCTCCGGGATTGTGTGGCTGTAATAGTCCAGATCAAACGTGTCGAAATTCTCGGAGTCTAAAACCTGTGTCATATTGGACTGTCGGTACAATGCGTCCACGATCCGGCGTTCAAAGCATGTACAGACTGTTCCGTCCACATAGGCGAGATCCTTGCAGACCGGACAATCATAGATTGGATCGAGATATGTGGCAGGATAGCCATGCGTCAGAAGCAATTCCTGTATCCGTGCAGAATTGCTGCGATTCTGACTGGAAATCTCCTGCGTGTCAGCCGCCTGTCCAAGTGCTTTTTTCTTCGCGAGTGCGATATAGGAAAGCTTGCTCTCGGATTGCAGCTGTTTGATCTCTGGAATCTTCGCATAGATTTCTTCCTGCCGTTCCTGCAGGTGCCGTTTGTTGCGCAGACGAACCTGCTCGTAATCATGCAGGATATTTTCTTTTTTTAGCAACTCAAAATTCATTGACCGTTTACCTCTTTGTGGAACAGCTGCTCCATCTCATCAAGCTCGGAGCTCATGCTGCTCTGTGTAAAGTTTGTAAATGCATTTCCACTTTTCTTTGTGGTGGTAGAGGCTTTCTGGTTCTTGGCTGTCTCGGTGTGGGCGAGATCCTCCTGCTTGATGCCGGCAAAATCTGTCACCCCTGCGTTATGCCATGCGGTCAGAATCCCATTTACATATTTGATCGTAGGATTCTGTGTGTGTAAGACTGCACGCTTGCAGGCTTCTTCTACGATATCCTCGCCAAAGCCGTAGTCCTTTGTCCATGTCTTAAAGAATTCCTGCTCGATCGTTGTCGGTGCCCCGCGCTTGATGCCAAGCGTCTTGTAGAACACACGGCAGACACCGCTCATAAGGGCGTACTGTTCCTTTGCCTGTGCCTTCGTCTGAATGCCGTCCTGATACCAGCCGATGGCGGTTGCTTCTAAGTAACGGCAGTTTTTCTTCTTCATTGTGGTACAATATTCGATCAGATACTCGAATAAGTCGACACTGAATCCAAGCGTATCATATATGTATATCAATGACTGCGTATCTGACTGTGAGATTGGCTTCTCAAATAAAGTCTCTACTTGATATAATATATCTTCCCAGTCCTGATCGCGCAAGAGTTTATCGATATCTTTCTGTGTAAATTTCGGTTTTTGTGGTGCGGAAAGCTCCATCGCCGGAGTTGTGATTGGTACGATCTTGGTGGAAGCCTTCTCGGAGCGCTCCGTTGTATCTGCTTTCTCAGTACGCACAGGTGTATCATCCGAGCGTAGCAGGGAAAATGCATCTGATTCTGTGGATAACTCCATTTCCGGTGCCTTCAGTGGCAGTACCACAATGCCGGTTGGTTGTCCCTTTCCGTCAAAGGTCAGACGCAGTGCATCCTTGGTTACCCAATACTTGATTGCACGGCAGATATCTTTTTCTGTGAGATTAAAATGATCCGCAATCTCGGCAACCGAGATCTGCTGCTTGCTGTTCAGCAGCCGGATCAGATACAGATACACCTTTACAAACTCCCCGTTTGCATCTGTCATATAATAGTCGATAAAAAAGTTCGAGATGGAAGAATAAGTCTCGCTATTTTCAGTTGAAATCGTAATTGTCCTCATAGTTTTTTGAACCTTCCCTTCATCGCTTCGCTTGGAAGCATTTCAAATTATAGCATGAAGAAAATTAAATTCAAGCGAACATCTTTTCGGTCGGAGCGTTTACGAAAATTGTGGAAAATGTGGATAATGTGGACAATCAGTTACCATAAAAAAAGAGGGTGTGGAATCAAGCCGTTTGTGGACGATTTATGTTACAATTATGTTAACTAAAAATGAAAAGACCTGTTTGGTAATTTTCCCCAAACAGGTCTGTGGATAATGTGGATAACTAATTTTTTAACAGTGTATTTCCGATAGAATCGACATTTCCGGCGCCCATAGTTATCAACAGGTCATTTTTTTTGCAATTTTTTTTCACATACTCGGTGATGCTGTCGAAGTCGCCAAGGTAGATGGCATGACCACCGTTGGCGTTGATCTTGACACAGACATCCTTTGATGAAACAAGTCCGGTATCCTGCTCTCTTGCGGCGTAAATATCTGCCAGAAGCACATGATCGCAGGTTGCAAGTGCCTGTCCAAACTCGTCGAGAAGTGCCTTGGTACGGGAGTATGTATGAGGCTGGAAGATGCACCACAGTTCGTTGTGTGGTGTGTTCTTGGCAGCCGCCAGGGTTGCAGCAATCTCGGTTGGGTGATGTGCATAATCATCGACGATTTTGACACCATTTTCCGTGATTCCCTTGTGCTCGAACCGGCGGTGTGCACTGGAGCAGCGTGCGAGACCGGCAATCGTGTATTTGCGGTCGATGCCGAGGAAGTCTGCCACTGCAATAACGGACAGGGAATTCATAACATTGTGGATACCCGTTGCATGCAGCTTGATCTGATCCTGCTTTTCGCCTTTGACAACGAGTGTATAGGTAGGGTGTCCTTCTTCGTCGAAGGTAATATCCGTTGCACTGTAATCATTTCCCGCATTCATACCGAAGGTAATGATGTTGCAGTGCAGATCTTTTGTCACATGTTCGTAATATTTCATATCGCCATTGATGACGAGCAGTCCGTCATCTGGCAGAATCTCTGCAAATGTCTTGAACGAGTCTGCAATCTCCTCAATGCCGCTGAAGAAATCGAGATGGTCCGCATCCACATTCAGGATGATACTGATATATGGATGGAATGCGTGATAGCTGTTTGTGTATTCACAGGCCTCTGTAACGAAATAATCGGAGTGCCCCACGCGGATATTGCCGCCGATGGCATCCAACATACCACCGATGGAGATGGTTGGATCGGTCTGCGCCTCCAGCAATACATAGGAGAGCATGGAGGTTGTTGTTGTCTTGCCATGCGTTCCACTGACTGCAACGCCGTATTTGTAGTTCAGCATGATCTGACCGAGGAGCTGTGCCCGTGTCAGCATTGGAATGTTTCTGCGTTTGACTTCTACAAATTCTGGATTGTCCGCATGAATGGCTGCGGTATATACGACGAGATCAATATCATCGGAGATATTTTCTGCTTTCTGTCCTATGAAAATGCGGGCACCCAGATTCTTCAGGATCTCTGTGATCTCAGATTCCTTCATATCGGAACCGGATATGGTAAAGCCCTCCTGCAACAAAATCTCGGCAAGTCCGCTCATGCTGATACCGCCGATACCCATGAAATACACATGGATCGGTTTTTCAAAATCTACTTTATACATGGTAATAATCTGCCTTCCTTAATCTCTGTTTGTGATGTATTTGGATCGCATGCGTGTCATGCGAAGCCATATTTATTCCATATTATAGCACGATTGATTGACATTACAACAAATTTACGAAATTTATATGCAATGCCAGTTGACTTCATGCGGTATTTATGACATTATGTATTTTAGTAGTTTTTTATTAAAATTACCACCTATAAGAGAGGATTTATATTAGGAGGAACAGCATGAAAGTATGTGAAATGTGTGGAGCACAGAATGATGATGTCTTCACAAAATGCTCAGTTTGTGGCGCAGATCTGCCATCTATGAACAGCCAGGATGGCGATGATGAGAAGACCGTTCTGATCGATCCGGATCAGGCATCAGCACAGCCGTCAGGTCTGTCATTAAAGACAGATACAAGTACATATGGACAGGCAGATGCAGGACAGACAAATCCACAGCCAGCAGCACCACAGTTTGGAGGCATGGGACAGCCACAGATGAATGGTATGGGACAGCCACAGATGAATGGTATGGGACAGCCACAGATGAATGGCATGGGACAGCCGGGCATGAATGGAATGCCACAGCCGGGTATGCCGGGACAGACACCGTATGGACAGCCGGGATTTGGCGGTCCGGCACCAGCACAGCCAGCAAAGCCGAAGAAAGGTCTGATTATTGGTATTATTGCAGCAGCCGTTGTTGTATTGGCAGTTGCATTTATTCTGATCTTTAAGGGCGGATTCGGAGCAAAGGGAGGTGCATCTTCCCCAGAGGCAGTTGCACAGCAGTTTATCGAGGCAATGAATGATCAGGATGCAGATAAGATGGCAGCTCTTTGCCCACCATTCCTTGATCCAGGACAGGATGACATCGAGGATATGATTGATTCTTATTCTGGATATGATGTAACCTTCAAGTATGAGGGTGTTGAGAACAAAGATATGTATGACAGCGATGATCTGGCTGATTTTGAAGAGGATGTCAGTGATTATGCAGACAAAACAATCAAGCTGCAGGACGCTTGTGATCTGGAGTTCTCCTTCAACGTAGCAGTGACAATGAGTGGCGAGACTTATGATCAGTCCAGCACATATACGATCACATGTATCAAGTATAGGGGAAACTGGTATCTCTATGAGTAAGAAGACACAGACGATTCTGACAATCTGTGTAGATATAAGTATGCTGGCAGTCATTGTGACTGCCAGCTATTTGTTACTCACAGGGAAATTGCAGGGTAACTGGATTCATGTAGCGCAGATCGCAATTATCGTTGCGATTCCGACGCTTTTCTTCGTAAGCTTCTTAAATTTCGGTATGCAGAAATACGAGAAGATGCGACCGGAAGATGCATGGGAAGAAGAGAACGATGAAACAGAAGAACAGGATGAAAATAAAAATGCACCGCAATCATAATGACTGCGATGCATTTTTTATTGTTGATCAAATGTAATGCTGTCTGCCCACTGTAACATGGACTTTTCTAAAGAGTCGTACGAACGGTGCTTGCACACGAATTCACAGATCCAGTAATTATTGCCTTCCTTCAGCATACAGTGCAGATAGGTGTATTTGGCACCGGATACAGTCTGTGTATTGCTGAAATAATAGTAATTGTTCCGCTGTACCAGCTTGTCGGTGGAAATACTGTTCAGGCTGCAGATTTCCTTTGCATAATCCTTCAGTCCTGCGATTTCATAGCCCTGATATTCGAGGTCGGAGGCATTTTCTGTTTTTACAGAAAATGATACATCGTCGCTTACAAAGTAGGCATCAAAACCGGTCATCTTGCTTTCTTTGAAATTATCGGTCAGGGTAATCGTCATTGTGCCAACCGTGAAGTTTTTCGGATTGCCGCTGCATCCACATAGGAGACAGGCGGTAAGTACGATCAGGCACAGCCCTAAAGTTATTTTTTTGGATTTCGAACGCATAGTTAAACTCCTTTCCTGGTTGCCGTCGTTTTGGTGATGCTGTTTGGAGAGTCTTTCCTGTATAATGCTATCACTATAATAGCATGATTTTATCTGGAATAAAAGTTAAAAATTTGTTAGTTTTTTAATACAAAAATACTTTTGAAATATGGTTGTAAATCTTGACATAAGCGATTATACTAGGGGTGTATGTCAAAATGGGAGAAGATTTGGCAAATAAATATAAAACGAGGTAATAAGTGATGAGAAAGACAAAGATTGTTTGTACACTGGGACCCGCAACGGATAACGAGGATGTGCTGCGGAAGCTTATGCTTGCCGGAATGAATGTGGCAAGACTGAATTTTTCACACGGTACACACGAAGAACAAAAGAGACGTATGGACATGGTCAAAAAGCTGCGTGCGGAACTTGGACTTCCGGTCGCAATTTTGCTCGACACAAAAGGACCTGAGATTCGTACCCGCGATTTCGAGGGTGGAAAGGCAGAGTTAAAGGCAGGTGATTTCTTCACACTGACAACGAGAGATCTC
This sequence comes from bacterium, assembly GCA_963631525.1. Lineage (GTDB taxonomy): Bacteria > Bacillota > Clostridia > Lachnospirales > Lachnospiraceae > Coprococcus_C. Next base: position 116,568 of record CAVGQQ010000001.1, on the reverse strand, counting down.
ATCGGTGACAGCACCATTACCTCTATCACATATAAGGATTTGTATAAGGATGTACAGATTGGTACACATATTCTGATCGACGACGGACTGATCGAGCTTCAGGTAACATCGATCAGTGGAGAGGATATCTTATGTACCGTTATTACCGGTGGCCCGGTTTCTAACCACAAGGGCATCAATGTGCCGGATGTGCATCTGAATATGCCGTACTTAAGCGAAGTAGATCAGAGCGATATCCTGTTTGGTATTGAGCAGGATGTAGATTTTGTAGCGGCTTCTTTCGTTCGTTCAGCCAAGGATGTATTGGAGATCCGTGAGCTGTTAAATGCGAACGGTGGAAATAATATCAATATCATTTCCAAGATCGAGAATTCCGAAGGTGTTAACCACATCGACGACATCATCTATGTATCAGATGGTATCATGGTTGCCCGTGGTGATATGGGTGTCGAGATTCCTTGTGAGGAAGTTCCGGTTATCCAGAAGATGATCATCAATAAGGTATATATGGCTGGTAAGCAGGTTATCACAGCGACACAGATGCTGGATTCCATGATCAAGAATCCACGTCCGACACGTGCAGAGACAACAGATGTTGCCAATGCGATCTATGATGGTACAAGTGCAGTCATGCTGTCTGGCGAGAGTGCTGCCGGTAAATATCCGGTAGAGGCAGTTGAGATGATGGCAAAGATTGCAGAGCGTGCAGAGGCAGCCATAGATTATAAGAAGAACTTCTATCACTATGAGCGTGCAGCAAACCAGAACGTGACAGACGCTGTCTGCCATGCGGCTTGCACAACAGCCATTGACTTAAATGCAGCAGCCGTTATCATCGTGACAAAATCGGGTGTTTCCGCAAGAAATATTTCGAAGTACAGACCGAGCTGTAATATTATCGCCGGTACAACAAGTGATAAGGCATATCGCCAGCTCAATATGTCATGGGGTGTAACGCCAGTGCATCTGGAAGAGCAGAACGAAGTATTCACACTGTTTGATCATGCAGTGGAAGCAGGTAAGAAGCAGGGCTTGTTACAGCCGGGCGATAAGGTTGTTATTGGCGCAGGTGTACCACTTGGTATCTCTGGTAATACAAATATGTTGAAGGTTCAGGTCGTAGAGTAAGAGAGGGTTTATGAAAACACTGGTGATAATTCCAGCCTACAATGAGGCACCGAATATTGTGCATACGGTAGAAAGCTTAAAAGCAGCATGCCCGGATGTGGATTATGTTGTTGTAAATGATTGTTCCGGAGATGACACAGCGAAAATCTGTGAGGAGCATGGATACACGTATCTGAATCTCCCGATTAATCTGGGAATTGGCGGAGGTATGCAGACTGGATATCGGTACGCAGCAGAAAATGGATATGATATTGCAATTCAGATGGATGGAGATGGACAGCACAATGCGGAATATATTCCTGATTTGATCGCTCCGATTGAAAAAGGAGAGGCGGATCTGGTTATTGGATCACGTTTTATCAATAAAGAAGGGTTCCAGACATCTGGTATGCGCCGTGCGGGTATCAATATTCTGAATACAGTTCTCCGGTTGTTCGGGCATGTGCGGGTAACAGATGCAACAAGTGGGTTCCGCGCAGCGTCCAGAGGAGTTATTACATTTTTTGCACATAATTATGCACAGGATTATCCGGAACCGGAATCGATCATCGCAGTGAATGCAAATGGATTTAAGGTAAAGGAAGTTCCTGTGATCATGAATGAACGAACCGCAGGTGTGTCTTCAATCAGTCCGTGGAAGTCAGTATATTATATGATAAAGGTAACTCTGGCAATTGTGATTTACCGGATTGCAGGAAAAAAATGGAGGTAAACAGATGATGACAACTATATTTCGTATAATTTTGTTGATCGGCGTGCTGTTATACCTCGCGATTATACTGGTATTGATGAGAAAGGGTCGGATGAGCCTGAAATATTCATTGATCTGGTTCCTGTCCGGCGTGATTTTGCTGATTTGCGCGATATTTCCACAGGTCATTCGGTTCTTTACACAGTTGATGGGTGTGTATTCTGAAGCAAATGCAGTATTCTTTATTGGGGTTTGCTTCCTGATTCTGATTGTGCTGTCGTTGACGTCCATTGCGTCTGGACAATCAGAGCGAATCCGGACATTAGTGCAGACACAGGCAATTTTGGAAAAACGCGTGCGTGAATTGGAAAAGAAAGTGGAGCAGATGGAGCATGAAACAGAAAAATAATTTTACGGCAAAGGATCATACATTTGTGATCTGTGCGTACAAAGAAAGCAAATATCTGAAAAATTGTATCCGATCTCTGGAGAACCAGACAGTGAAAAGTCAGATTCTTATTGCAACATCAACAGGGAATGCATATATTCGTGGTTTGGCAGAACAATACCATATTTCTTTATATGAAAATGATGCACCATCCGGGATTGCGACAGATTGGAATTTTGCATATCGTCAGGCACATACAAAATTAGTAACGATTGCACATCAGGATGATATTTATAATCCAAATTATTTGGAAGAGATGTTAGACGCATTGAATCATGCAAACGATCCGATTCTTGCACATTCGGCATATTATGAGATTCGGGATGGAAAACCGGTGTATAAGAACCGGTTGTTGACAATTAAGAAGCTGTTGTTGCTTCCATTTACAACAAGGAAAACGTGGAATAGTATATTCCTGCGTCGACGATCCCTGTCGTTTGGATGTGGGATATGTTGTCCGTCCGTTACGTATGTCAAGGCAAGGTTGCCAGAAGAACCATTTACAGTTGGCTGTAAGGCAGATTTGGATTGGGAAGCGTGGGAAAGATATTCGAAGCTGCCAGGAGCTTTCTGCTATGTGAAGAAGCCGATTATGGGACATCGTGTGCATGAGGAATCAGAAACCTCGCATGTGATTGGAGAAAACAATGGGCGAAGTCCAGAGGATTATGCTATGTACCGGAAATTCTGGCCGGAATGGATGGCAAAATTATTGATGCATTTCTATCAAAAGGGACAGGATAGTAACCAGTTATAGGAAATTGTAAAAATTACTTGCTATCTGAGACAAAAAGGGGTACAATGTCAGCAGTGATAATAATTATCAATAAAGAATGATATTATCAATACTGAATGAAGAGTAAGGAGGATATTACCATGGCATTTCAGATCAACGATGGATGCGTTATGTGTGGAGCATGTGCAGGCGCTTGTCCTGTAGGCGCAATCTCAGAAGGCGATGGCAAGTACGAAATCGACGCTTCTGTATGTATCTCATGTGGAGCATGTGCAGGAACTTGCCCAACAGGTGTTATCTCTGAGGAGTAATCATTGAATTGATTACATATAGAAAAAGAGTCTTGGTTGTCAATCAAGGCTCTTTTTCTTATGTCTTGAAATTACAATATGGAAATTATTTTATGTGACCGATATCACCTTCTTTCGCTGCGCGCATATCATATCCGTATAGATATAAGAAGCTTCTGTGATAGTTTTTATATTCCTTCGTATGATATGACACATCTGTAAATATAATTGGAATAAAGCTACAGGAAATACCTGTAAAGAAATAAGAATTGTAAATAACTATGCAAGATTTACCATACTATATTATTGGGAAAATTGCAAGTCTCTGGAATCGAATTTCCAGCAATATTTTGTGAAAATATTGAGAAATCGCTTTACATGTGGGAGTTTTGTGATAAACTAAGTAATACAAAAAATAATGTTTTTGTAAACACTTGCGAAGGAGTTGACGAGTATGAAGCTAGAACGATTAAGCGAGAATCAGATACGTTGCACACTTTATAAGTCAGACTTGGCAGATAAGGAACTTCATTTAACGGAATTAGCATATGGAACAGACAAAGCAAAAGAACTGTTTCGGGAACTGATGCAGCAGGCATCCAGCGAATTAGGATTTGAAGTGGATAATGTTCCGCTTATGATAGAAGCAATACCTGTATCGCCAGAGTGTTTGATTCTGGTTATTACAAAAGTAGATGACCCGGAGGAACTGGATACAAGATTCTCCAGATTTACACGTCCATCGGATGTGGAGGATTCCTACGAAGACGATGAGGAAGATGAAGATTCGGATGGCGGTCTTGGACTGGCGGATGAAGCAGACGGTGAATCCATCATAGAGGACAATCCGGTGAATGGACTGCTGAAGGCAATCGGTGGATTGGCAGAGGACTTAAGTGGCCTGATGAGTGGCAAGGGCGTGAAACCGGCGCAGACAAATCCATCTGCATCGGATCGTCGAACAGAGATTCCACAGGCAGTGGAACAGCCAGAGATCTTCCGTATCTATGCATTTAAGAATCTGGATCAGGTTATCTTATCTGCAAAGCTTGTGAAGGATATTTACGACAGTGAGAATTCTTTGTATAAGAATCCGCGTGACAGCCGTTTTTATCTGTATATGACAAAGGATAAGAACACGGATAATGAGTTTGTGAAGACCTGTAACCTGCTTGGTGAATATAGTAACCGGGTACGTGCAACGTATGCTACACCAAGTCACATGCGTGAGCATTATAAGTTGATTATCAATGCGAATGCATTGCAGACACTTGCGAAGCTGTAAAGAATAGTAGAATTGAATATCAAAAAAAGAGCATCGGCGTTATGAACGCCGATGCTCTTTTTTTAGTTCAATGTCTTCTTTACGGCTGCAACAACTGCATCCTTTGTGATGCCGAAGTGCTCGAAGAGCTGGTTGCCAGGTGCAGAAGCACCGAAGGACTTCATTCCAACGAACTCACCGTTGATACCGATGTATTTGCCCCATCCGAACTCGGAGAGTGCTTCAACACCAACTCTGGCTGTTACGTTCTTAGGAAGAACGGCATTCTTATACTCATCTGGCTGATCCTCGAACAGATCCATACATGGCATGCTGACTACGCGCACATCAATGTTCTCAGCTGCAAGCTCTTTCTTTGCCTCGACAGCAAGTGAAACCTCAGAACCAGTTGCGATGATGATAGCATCTGGAGTATCCTTTACAGAATCCTCTAAGATGTAACCACCCTTCAATGCTTCCTGACTGCTGCCATCTAACTGTGGCAGATTCTGTCTGGAGAGAACCAGAGCAGTAGGTGCATCCTTCTTGTTTGTTGCGAAGTACCATGCAGCTGCACATTCCGTTGCATCTGCTGGACGATATACATAGAAGTTCGGCATAGCACGGAGCATAGCAAGCTGCTCGATTGGCTCATGGGTTGGACCATCCTCGCCGACGCCGATACTGTCGTGTGTCAATACATAAGTAAGAGGAACACCCATCAGAGCGGAAAGTCTTGCCATTGGCTTTACATAATCGCTGAATACGAAGAATGTAGAGACAAATGGACGTAAACCACCGTGCAGGGCGATACCATTTCCGATTGCTGCCATCGCGATCTCACGGATACCGAAGTGAATGTTCTTGCCAAGTGGATTCTCCTTGGAGAAGTCACCAGCGTCCTTCATGTTTGTCTTAGTAGATGGCGCAAGGTCTGCCGCACCACCAAACATATTTGGAACAACATTGTTGATAATATTCAAAAGCTTTCCGGATACATTTCTGGTTGCTTCCGGCTTGTCGAAGGAATTCCAGAACTCGTCTAAGTCATACAGACATTTTGCGTTGTCGGTGTTGTGGTAGTTGTCCCACAGCTCCTTCATTTCTGGATATGTCTTGCAGTAGTCTGCGAATAATGCATTCCATGCATCCTCGACGGTTGCCTTCTCCTCAGCAAGCTTGGCGAAATGATCGTAGACATCCAGATCTAAAACAAATGGACCGTTGTCTGCGATACCAAGGTTTGCACGAAGTGCTGCAACGTTCTCGACACCGAGTGGCTCGCCGTGCGCACTTGCCTTGCCTTCTTTTGCAGGACAACCGGCACCGATCTTCGTCTTGATCTCGATCATGGAAGGTCTGCCTTTTTCTGCCTTGGCAGCTTCAATTGCCTTGCCGATGGCATCTAAGTCATTTCCATCCTCTACAAGCTGTGTGTGGAAACCGAAGGACTCAAAACGCTGTCTTACATTCTCACGGAACGCGATGTTTGTATCACCTTCGATTGAAATATTGTTGGAATCATATAATACGATCAGCTTCTCCAGACCAAGTGTGCCTGCGAGGGAGAATGCCTCGTAGCTGATACCTTCCATCATACAGCCATCGCCACCAAGTACGTAAGTATAGTGGTCAACAACTGGGAAGTTTTCTTTGTTGAAAGTTGCGGCAAGATGCTTTTCTGCCATAGCCATACCAACTGCCATTGCCATACCGGCGCCAAGTGGACCAGTTGTGGCTTCTACGCCAACCGTGTGACCATATTCCGGATGTCCCGGTGTCTTGGAACCAAGCTGACGGAAGTTTTTCATATCCTCAATTGTGATACCGTAACCGAAGAAGTGAAGCAGGGAATATAACAGGGCGGAGCCATGTCCACCGGACAGAATGAAACGGTCGCGGTTTTCCCATTTTGGATCCTTCGGATTGTGATTCATGTGGTTTGCCCACAGCTCATATGCCATTGGAGCAGAACCAAGTGGAAGTCCCGGATGACCGGAGTTTGCCTTCTGGATGGCGTCTGCAGCAAGCACACGAATGGAATTTACGGATTTTGTGTCAATTGCACTACTCATGTTTAATGCTCTCCTCTAAATAAGTTTCTTGTATGATTAATTTCTGTTCGCACGTGCTAAGATCTTCATGATACGCAGGAACAGGTTTACAATGTCCAAATACAGCTCAGAAGCAGAATCAATCGCGTTGTCTGCTGTTTTCTCAATCGCATTTGCCTTTGCCCAGTCATAGCCGACATACAGGCAGAAGATTGCGACAACGACGTAATCAATGACTCCAAGGTTTGCGCCAACTAAAAGCATGATTGCTTCAACCACAACGGTTATAAGTAAAGTGATTCCAAGTGTTCTTCCCATACTTAAAAAGAAATTCGGGTAGATGGAAGAAATAATCATCATCACAAGTGTTACGGCAGCTGTAATACCGAATGCGGTTGCGACCGTCATCGAGTAGCCGATATGAGTGTATATGGTTACGGAAAACGCAATAACCATACCGATTGGGACAACCATCAGATTGTAGCCGATGAAGCTGACAACCGGATTGTCGGATTTACGAACCATAAATGTACCAGCGATGGCGAGAATGAAGTAACCGATATAAAAAGCAACTGGATTCGTTAATACAAAGCTGACAATGGAATCACCGAAGACGGCAGTCATGATCGCATTGATGATGAAGCCGTACAGCAGTACGCCACCGATGATCAGATTGTACATCTCGCTGGAAATGATCTTTGCGGATGAGCCATAGCCGGCATTGTAGCCGTTGTTATAGCCATTGTTGTAATCATATCCTGCATTGTTGTACTGATACTGGTTATTGTATTGATAGTTATACTGGTTGTTATCCTGATAATTGTACTGGTTATTATAATTATTATAACCGTTGTTGGAGCCATTATTATAACCATTGTTATAGCCGTTGTTATAATCATTGTTGTAGGACATAAGATTACCTCCTTTAAAATATGCTGCGGCAGGCGGTTTCCCACTTGCCGCGCATGTTATTTATGCATTTGCCTCTTTCTTAGCAAGGTATGCGTTGATGTCAGCGATGACTTCGTCACAATTCATGCCATGAACCATGCATGCTTCTTCAAGGCTTTCCATAGCTGCGGAAGGACATCCGACACAATGCATGCCAGCTGCCATAAGGATAGCGGCATTGCCTGGATCAACCTCGATAATCTCGTGAATTAACATAGATTTATCAATCTGTTTTGCCATAATATAAGACCTCCTTATTCTTCTGCTTCGCTCTTTTCGCAAAACACAACTAAGTATAACATATAATAAAGAAAAAATCTATGGTAAAATCCTTCTAATAATGGTATAGTATAAATAGCTATGCGAAGGAAAAGGTAGGACAAATGAAGGGAATTTTTCTGACGATGGAGGGACCGGATGGTTCCGGCAAGACAACGCAGATTTTGAAATTAAAAGAGCATCTGATGCAGCACGGCTACGAGGAAGTTGTCGTGACGAGAGAACCGGGTGGAACGGTGATCAGTGAAGCAATCCGCGGGATTCTTCTGAACCGGGAATATGCGGAGATGGATGACCACACGGAGGCATTGCTTTATGCAGCGGCACGCGCACAGCTTGTGGCACAGGTAATCAAGCCGGCATTGGACGCAGGAAAAGCGGTAATCAGTGACCGGTTTGTGGATTCTTCTGCTGTCTATCAGGGGATGGCACGCGGACTGGGCGTCGAGAAGATCTATGAGTTAAATGGATTCGCGATGCAGGGAATCTGGCCGGATCTGACGATTCATCTGGATCTGCCGGCGGAAGTTGGGCTTGCCCGTGCAAAATCCCGCGCAGAGCTGGACCGGATGGAAGCGCAATCCACCGCCTTTCATGAGAAGGTGGCACAGGGCTACCGTGATCTGGCGGCACTTGCCCCGGAACGCATCGTGACGATTGATGCGACACAGGACATCGACACAATCCACGCGGCAATCGTGGACAAAGTAGAGAAACTGCTTGCCACAAGGTAAGCTGGAATGAGGATACTGAAGGGAGGAGAGTAAGTGGACAACAATGTGAAGATCAGCCAATTACAGCAGTTGACGCAGATGGAAGCACCAAAGAGCCAGAAGGCGACGGACGAAGAGTTCAAGTTTACTCTCATCCGCAACATAGATAAAGCCGATCTGAAGGAAAAACTGACTGGACTGATGAAGGATATCGAGGAGCAGGGCGAGAAGATTGCCAAGCACATGGATATCAAGGATATGAAGAAATACCGCACCTCTATCAAGGAATTCATGAACGAGGTTGCGGCAAATGCACATGAGTTTTCAAGAGAAAATTTCCTGGATCGCCGAGGCAGACACAGGGTGTACGGTATTATCCGGCAGGTGGATAAAAACCTTGACGATCTGGCACAGGAACTGATGAAAGAGGAGAAAGATCATCTCGCGATCCTTGACAAGATTGACGATATCCGCGGATTGCTGATCGATATATCAACATAAACGAATAAAAAGAAAGTGAGGGAACGCTATGGGGTTTAAAGGAATAGTGGGCCACGAGGACATAATTGCACATTTTAAGAGCAGCATCGAAACTGGAAATGTTGCGCATGCGTATATTATAAGCGGAGATGCCGGCAGCGGTAAAAAAGCACTTGCCTATGCATTTGCGGAGACACTGGAGTGTGAGGCAGGCGGTACAGAAGCCTGCGGAACCTGTCAGTCCTGTCTGCAGGTTTCGACCGGAAATTATCCGGATATTATAACGGTAACGCATGAGAAGCCGAATCTGATTTCGGTCGATGAGGTCCGTGACCAGCTCATAAATACAATTGACATCAAGCCGTATAAAGGAAAGTACAAGATTTACATTATCCCGGATGCGGAGCTTTTGAACGTACAGGCACAAAATGCCATGTTGAAGACGATTGAGGAGCCACCGGCGTATGCGGTGATCCTGTTGCTTACGACAAATCTTGACAAGCTGTTGGAGACGGTGAAATCCCGTTGCCTGAAGCTGCAGACGAAGCCAATCCGGGAACGCGATGTGCTGGCATATCTGACGAATGTAATGGGTCTGACGAAGGAAAAGGCATATTTCTGTCTGGATTTTGCACAGGGAAATCTCGGAAAGGCAATCAAGCTTGCAGGCAATGCTGAGTATGCGGCAATCGTGGATTCGGTTGTTGGCGTGTTGGCACATATCGACGAGATGGATGTGGAGACGCTTGGAAAAGCGGTCAAGGATATCGAGCAGTTTAAGCTGTCTATGAATGATTACATGGATTTGATGATGATGTGGTACCGGGATGCCATGATGCTGAAGGTAACCGGAAATGTCGATAAAATCCTGTTTAAAAACGAGTTTTCTACCTTGAAGAAGCAGGCTGGAAAACTGACATTTAAGAGCATCGAGGACAAGATCGATGCAATCGCAAAGGCGGAGCAGCGACTGCTTGCCAATGCGAATTTTGAAGTGACAATCGAACTGTTGCTTCTGACTTTAAAAGAGGAGGCATCGGCTGAAGAATGAAAGAAGTAATCGGAGTTCGTTTCCGTGAGAACGGAAAGATATATTTTTTCAATCCGCTTAATTACAAGATTGATCCGGGCAGATATGTCATTGTGGAGACGCAGCATGGCGTAGAGTTTGGAAAGGTTGTGCTTGGACGCAGAGAAGTGGATGAGACGAAGCTGCAGGGCGAGTTGAAGCCGATCATTCGGATCGCAACGGAAGCGGATGAGAAGAAGCATGCAGAGAATCTGGAGAAGAATAAAAAGGCGATGGTCATCTGCAAGGAGAAGATCGAAAAGCGCGGTCTGGAGATGAAGCTGATCGGAGCCGAGTATTCGTTTGATAACAGCAAGGTATTGTTTTATTTTACGGCGGATGGCAGAGTGGACTTCCGTGAGCTGGTCAAGGATCTGGCAGCGGTGTTCAAGACACGTATCGAGCTGCGTCAGGTAGGTGTGCGTGATGAGACAAAGATTCTCGGCGGCATCGGTATCTGTGGCAGACGGCTTTGCTGTAATGCGCATCTGTCAGAGTTTGGACCGGTTTCCATCAAGATGGCAAAGGAACAGAATCTGTCGTTGAATCCGGGGAAGATTTCCGGCGTGTGCGGCAGACTCATGTGCTGTCTGGCGCATGAGCAGGAGACGTATGAATATCTGAACAAGAAGCTGCCAAATGTCGGTGATGTAGTCCGCACATTTGACGGTAAGACGGGTGAGGTAACGGCAGTCAGTGTCCTGCGTCAGAAGGTAAAGCTGAAGGTGGCACAGGAAGATGATACATTTGAAATAGAAGAGTACAAGGTCGATGAGCTTCGTTTTAAGCCGAAGAAAAAAGGCGGACAAAAGGGCGGCGGTCATGGCAAGAAGGGTGGCAATGATGGCTCGTCCGAGAAAGAGTTGAAGGAACTGGAGAATCTGGAACGCAAGGAAGGAAAGTCAAAGCTCGATGAGGACTAGGGACGGGAAAGAGAAGTGGCTGAAACCGGGCGAGAGGATCGATGATCTGCAATGCCGTGGCTATGACATTATTCAGAACAAGGATGTGTTCTGTTTTGGTATGGATGCGGTGCTGCTTGCGGATTTTGCAACTGGCGCGCCGAATGGCTCCGTGATTGATCTTGGAACGGGGACGGGGGTCATCCCGATGCTGATGCAGGCGCGCGGTAAGGGCAGACATTTTACCGGACTTGAGGTGCAGGCGTACAGCGCGGATATGGCGAGACGCAGCGTGCAGATGAACCAGCTTGAAAGAGATATCTCTATTGTAGAAGGGGATATGCGGCAGGTGCGGGAGCTTTTCAAATCGGGAAGCTTTTCTGCAGTTACGAGCAATCCTCCGTATATCAAGGGAAACCACGGGCTGGAGAATGAGAATTCGCCGAAGAATATTGCGCGGCATGAGATATTGATGGAGCTTGCGGACGTGGTAAAGGCGGCAGCGTATCTGCTTGGTGAGGGTGGCACATTTGCAATGGTACATAAACCGTTCCGGCTGGCAGAGATCATACGTCTGATGTCGGAATACCGGATCGAGCCGAAGCGCATGTGCATGGTGCAGCCCTATGCGCACAAGGAACCAAATATGGTTTTGATCGAGGGAAATAAAGGCGGTCGGACGATGCTCCAGGTGGAGCCGGCACTTGTTGTATATAACAAGGACGGTTCTTACACCGGGGATCTGCTGACACGATATGGAGACAGATAAATGGCAGGAACATTGTATTTGATCGCAACGCCAATCGGCAATCTGGAGGATATGACCTACCGGGCGGTGCGGCTGCTCGGCGAGGTGGATCTGATCGCGGCGGAGGATACGAGAAACAGTATCAAGCTGCTCAATCATTTTGATATCAAAACGCCGATGACAAGCTATCATGAACATAATAAATATGAAAAGGCACAGGTGCTTGTAGGGAAACTACTGGAAGGCATGAATATTGCAGTGATTACGGATGCCGGAACACCGGGTATCTCTGATCCAGGAGAGGAAATCACGAAGCAGTGCTATGAAGCAGGGATTAAAGTCGTTCCGGTGCCGGGCGCATGTGCAGCGGTCAATGCACTGATCGCTTCCGGGCAGGCAACCAGACGATTTGCATTCGAAGCATTTCTGCCGATGGATAAGAAAGAACGGCAGGCGGTGCTTACAGAGCTGGCGCAGGAGACGCGCACGATGGTGGTGTATGAGGCACCACACCGTCTGAAGAAGACGTTACAGGAGCTGCTAGGCGTGCTTGGAGACCGTTCGGTTACGGTCTGCCGGGAGATCACGAAGAAGCATGAGACATTTTGGAAAACGACGTTGCAGGAAGCAAGCGATTTCTACGCGCAGGAAGAGCCGAAGGGTGAATGCATTTTGGTGATCGAAGGTCTGTCGCGGGAGGCAATCGAGAAGGAAGCACAGCGCAAGTGGGAAACGATGAGCATTGAGGAACATCTGCAGATGTATCTTGATCAGGGAATCGACAAAAAAGAAGCGATGAAGCTGGTCGCAAAGGATCGCGGCATCTCCAAGCGGGATGTATATGCGGCAAGTATATAATCCGGGTTACGGATGAAGAAAAACGAGGGTTACAAAGAGAAGGGAAAAAGGGAGGAAACGCAATGAAACAAATGAAGAGAATAGTTCTTGCATGGCTGATGACAGTCGCACTGGTACTCAGTGTGGTGACGGTGCTTACGCCGGCGAAGGAGGCAGAGGCCGCTGCGGCAACTGCAGTTTCAACACATGGAAAGCTGGCAGTGAAAGGAACACAACTGGTAGATAAGAATGGACAGCCATTCCAGATTCATGGTGTGAGTACGCACGGACTGCAGTGGTTTGGTCAGTACAATAACAAGGCAGCCTATCAGACGCTGCGCGATGACTGGGGCGCAAATGCAATCCGTCTTGCGATGTATGTTGATGAGGGTGGTTATTACAGTGACCGGAACGGTATGAAGAAAAAAGTAACAGATGGCGTGCAGTATGCGACAGAGCTTGGCATGTATGCGATTATTGACTGGCATCTGTTAAATGTCAATCCGAAGAATTATACGAGCGAGGCGAAGAGCTTCTTCAAGGAGATGGCACAGAAGTATAAAAATTACGACAATGTCATCTATGAGATCTGCAACGAGCCGAGCAACTGTCCTTGGTCTGATATCAAGAGCTATGCGACAGAAGTTATTCAGACAATCCGTGCATATGACAAGGATGCGATCATCATCGTTGGTACACCGACATGGTCACAGCTTGGAAATCAGGGACATACGTATGAGCCGGCGGATGATCCGATCCGTGGTTACAGCAATCTGATGTATGCATTTCATTTCTATGCTTCCGAGTCCAGCCATAACCAGTGGCTGACTGCAAAGATCGGTACGGCGATCGACAAGGGACTTCCGGTATTTGTGTCCGAGTTTGGTCTGTCTGAGGCGAGTGGAAATGGAAATGTGGATCTGAACAAGGCGGCAGAGTGGATGAAGCGGTGCGATGACCGCAACGTCAGCTATTGCGTCTGGAGTTTATGTAATAAAAATGAGAGTTCTGCCCTGATTAAGAGCAGTTGTGGAAAGACAAGTGGCTGGACCGTTGATGATCTGACGAAGGCTGGACAGTTTATCCGGAATCATTACAGAAGCCGGATGGAAAATACGGCAGAGAACAATCCAGAGGTAAAGAATTTGGCACCGAACATCACAGTATCTTACAAGACACACGTGCAGACCTTTGGCTGGGAAAATGAAGTTTCCAATGGAAAAATGGCAGGAACGGTCGGAAGTGCAAAGCGTCTGGAGGGTATCACAATCCGCGTATCCGGTGACAGTAATCTTGGTATCCGCTACAAGACGCATGTTCAAAGCTATGGCTGGCAAGACTGGAAAGAAAATGGCGTGATGAGCGGAACGACGGGAGAGGCGAAGCGTCTGGAGGCAATCTGCATTGAACTGACGGGTGCCAATAAGGATAAATATGATGTATATTATCGTGTGCATGCGCAGACCTATGGTTGGTTAGATTGGTCCAAGAATGGAGAGATGGCAGGAACCGAAGGCCTGGCAAAACGTCTGGAGGCAATCAATATCGTGATCGTACCGAAGGGGGCGAATCCGGGTGTTGCAACGTCGAAGACGTTTGTATCCGCATATCCGGGCAGCATCAATTACAAAACACACGTGCAGACGTTTGGCTGGGAGAATAACTGGCGCGCGGATGGCACGATGAGTGGTACAAGTGGAAAGGCAAAGCGTCTGGAGGCAATTCAGATCCAGCTTGGAAGAAATATAAACGGTGGTGTCCGTTACAAAACACATGTGCAGACGTTTGGCTGGCAGAATTGGGTGTCCAATGGAACTATGAGTGGAACGAGCGGACTTGGTAAACGGCTTGAAGCAATCCAGATCGAGTTAACCGGACAGGCTGCACAGCAGTATGACGTATATTACCGTGTACATGTGCAGAGTTATGGATGGTTAGACTGGGCGAAGAACGGTGAGATGAGTGGAACAAGTGGTCTTGCGAAACGTCTGGAGGGAATCCAGATTGTGCTCGTACCGAAGGGAGCCGCGGCGCCGGGAGCGACAGCGAGAGCCAGCATTACCCGGTAGAATAGAAGGAGGCTTGCTGTATGACGGATACAGCAGATTAGAATGAAAGACAAAAAACATCTGGTACAATTGATACTAGCGATTATTACTTTTACGGTACTTCTGATATTTGTAGTCAATCATCTACACATTATAAGCGGATTTTTCGGTATGGTTTTTTCTGTGCTGCTTCCGTTTTTGATTGGATGTGGAATCGCGTTTGTGCTGAATATTCCGATGCGTGGAATCGAACAGGGGATTTTCAAGAATGAAAAAAAACGTCTGTACCGGTTCCGGCGTCAGATCAGCATGGCGCTTACGTATATCGCGGCACTGCTTTTTATAGCGCTTGTGCTGTTTGTAGTTGTACCGGAGGTTGCGGATACGGTCGGAAAGGTGAAAGAGCTTCTGCCTGGGTTTGTAAACCGGGCGAAGGAGCTTGCGCTTGCATATACAAAGAATGTGCCGGCAATCTCGGAGAAGATTGCAGACATTGAACCGGATTTTGACCAGATATTCTCGTTTTTTAATGATAACGGCGGAGAAATCATGTCAGCGACGGTTTCTATCTTCTCATCTATTATTGGAACCGTCATAAATATATTTATTGGGATTGTGTTTTCGGCATATATTCTGGCACAGAAAGAGAAGCTTGGCAGGCAGACGAAGCTTGTTATCTATGCATTGTTCAAGGAAAAGACAGCAGATGAGCTGATGGTGTTCGGTAAGATTGCAAGTACGTCATTCTCCAAGTTTTTTACCGGACAGTTCCGGGAGGGTATCATCCTCGGCATCATGTTCATGATTGCGATGGCAATCGCGGGCATACAATATCCGCTTACGATTGGCGTTCTGATTGCGTTTACGGCATTGATACCGGTGTTTGGTGCATTTATCGGACTTTTTATCGGATGCTTTCTGCTTCTGGTTGTTGACCCGAAGCAGGTGCTGTGGTTTGTACTGTTGTTCTTTATTTTACAGTTTATAGAGAATTATTTTATCTATCCGAAGCTTGTCGGCGGAGACATTAATCTGCCCGCAATCTGGGTGCTTCTGGCTGTGATTGTCGGCGGAGACCTGATGGGTGTGGTCGGAATGTTTATCTTCATTCCGCTTGTGTCTGTGCTTTATGCATATTTCCGGTCAATTGTGTACCGGAGAATAAAAAAACGGGAGATTAACGTTGATGAGAAACAGGTGGCGGATGATGTAGTCCCACTTGAATCGGCAGGCAGGCGGCTTTTTGCAATGAAATCAAAGGGCGGAAGAACGGACAGTAAAAAACAAAACAAGGAGATGTAACAGCATGTACAAAGAAGTACCGGGACTCGTTTTATATCGTGATTTAGGAGAAGACAGTATCTTATACTCCATGGCGGATATTTTTGAGGCATGGGAGAAGAAGACGAGTACCAAGGAGGAATTGGTTACGCGGATTTACCAGCAGATCAAGCGGATTTTGGATGTGGCAACAAGCTATGGCTTCAACCGGAATCTGTGGCAGGATTATCTGGCGTTTTTGCTGATCACAAACGAGAATTCATTTACGCTTACCTGTGAGAAGGTTGGCGCAGGAGATGGCTCAGTCAATGCATTTGCAAAAAATGATTATGCGATCTTCAAGCGGTTGTTCCATTTTGATTTTGCACCGATCGAGGAAGATCTTGGCATTGATTGTTTTACAACAATCACGAATTACAAGTCGCTGCCGAAGAAGGAACAGATGTATAACCAGAATGTCAGTGAGAAGGTGCGTGATATCAGCGACCGTGTCAGCGAGGCAGAAAGTGTCGATGAGATTTTTAACATTATGACGGCGTTCTACAAGCAGTATGGAGTCGGGATGTTCGGACTGAATAAAGCATTCCGTATCCGTCATGAGGATGGGAAGGATCTGGAATTCATCGCGATCAACAACACAGATAAGGTGATGCTTGATGATCTGATCGGGTATGAGATCCAGAAGAAGAAGCTTGTGGATAATACAGAGGCATTTGTACAGGGAAGAAAAGCGAACAACTGTCTGTTGTTTGGTGACAGCGGTACGGGTAAATCAACAAGTATTAAGGCAATCATCAACCAGTATTATGAACAGGGTCTGCGTATGATCGAAATCTATAAGCACCAGTTTAAGGATCTGTCAGCCGTGATTTCACATGTGAAGAACCGGAATTATAAGTTTATTATCTATATGGATGATCTGTCGTTCGAGGAATTTGAGACAGAGTATAAATATCTGAAAGCGGTGATTGAGGGTGGACTTGAGACAAAACCGGACAATGTACTGATCTATGCAACCTCCAACCGGAGACATCTGATCAAAGAGACATGGAATGACCGTGATGATGTTGAGACAGATAACGGTATGCACCGTTCTGATACGATGCAGGAGAAGCTTTCTCTGGTCAACCGTTTTGGCGTAACGATCAGCTATTCGCGTCCATCAAGAAATGAATTTAATGATATCGTGCTTGGACTTGCGAAGAAGCATCCGGAGATTGGGCTTACCGAGCAGGAGCTTTTAGCAGAGGCAAACAAGTGGGAGCTTTCCCATGGCGGTGTATCCGGCCGTACTGCCCAGCAGTTTATGAATTATCTGTTAGGAAAAGCATGATTGCTATTTTAGCCCGGATTTGATAGAATGAAGCTTAATTTGAATTGTCTTGCCGGATAGAGAGGTGATGGACTCTGCTTTGCGCATCAGTTCATCCAGACGGTCTGTGTCGTAACGGTCTGCATAGATGGTTGCAAGCATCGTGTAGCTGGCAGTAATGTCGGAGCCGATAGAGACCGCATAGGATAGAAACTGCTCGGCACCAGAAGCATTGTCTGCTTCGAGTAATGTTTTGCCGATTTTGTTAAGAAGCAGGATCAGATTGGCATAGGCATCGTCACAGGCAGACAATGTATCTAAGTTGGCAGGACCATACATCATCTTCAGATCTGTATTTGTATACATAGAGAGATTTAGGATTTTTTTACCCGCCAGTGCATATAGCTCGTTCGCAAGTCCGGAATGACCACATGCGGGGAGCGTATCAACTGGAAGCATATTCAGGGGAATCTTGATATAGGGAAGGGGGGAGATATCCGCCTTTCGAACGGAATTTGCTTCAGATTCGCGTTCAAGAAGACTCTCTCGGCTCTGCCCGTGTGTTTTCTTAAACCGGGAGACATTTCGCGAGACAACAAAGCATAAAGCTAGAAAAGAACAACAAATGATAATTGTAATGTAATGCATAAAAATAATCCTTTCGGGAGGTAAAAATTGATGTTATTTGATTTCAGTAATAAAAAGAAAACAAAGAGAATTGCAGCAATCATCTGCGGCGTACTGGTATTTGCCATGGTCGTGGGATTGCTTGTTTCTGCAATCTAAATGCATCTTTTCATCAATGTATCATGGACTGGATGTAAATGCAAGGTTGCGACTAAATATTAGGAGGTAGATGTGATGAAAAATGAAATTTTGAAGCTGCTCGAAACTGACAGCAGACTAACAGTGAAGGATATCGCCGCGATGATCGGCGCGGATGAAGCCGCGGTGGAAGCGGATATCAAGGCAATGGAAGACGAGAGCATCATCTGTGGATACCATACTATGATTGACTGGGATAAGGTTGGCGAGGAAATGGTAACAGCCATGATCGAAGTCAAGGTTACACCACAGAGAGAAGCGGGATTCGACCAGATCGCGGATCGTGTCAGAAATTTCGATGAAGTACATTCGGTCTACCTGATCGCAGGTGCGTACGATTTTATGGTTGTTATTCAGGGAAAGACATTGCGGGAGATCTCACATTTTGTATCTGAGAAGCTGGCAATCATCGAGGATGTCATTGCAACATCCACGAACTTTGTACTGAAAAAATATAAAGACCACGGTGTTATTTTCCAGACACCAAGTCAGGACGAAAGGTTGGCGATCGCACCGTGAGAAATCCATTGTCAAAAACGATAGAACAGATTAAGCCATCTGGAATCCGGAAGTTTTTTGACATTGTAAGTGAGATGCCGCATGCAATCTCGCTTGGTGTTGGTGAGCCGGATTTTGATACACCGTGGCATGTTCGGTCAGAGGGTATCCGTTCGCTGGAAAAAGGACGGACATTTTATACATCGAATTCCGGACTGATCGAACTGCGTCAGGAAATCTGTAAATGGTATCAGAGAAAATATAACGTATTGTATGATTATAAGACCGAAGCACTGTTAACTGTCGGTGGCAGTGAGGGTATTGACGTGGCACTTCGTGCCATGCTCGATCCGGGCGATGAGGTTATCATCCCGGAGCCTTGCTATGTATCGTATGTGCCTTGCGTACAGTTGATCGGTGCGGTTCCGGTTACGATTGCACTGAAAAATGAGAATCAGTTCCGATTGACACCGGAGGAGCTGCTTTCAGCGATCACGGATAAGACGAAGATTCTGATCCTCGCATTTCCAAGTAATCCGACAGGTGCGGTTATGACGAAGGAAGATCTGGAGCCGATCGCGAAGATCTGTCAGGAGAAGGATATCTATGTGATCTCCGATGAGATTTATTCCGAGCTTACATATGGCAGTCAGAAGCATTGCTCGATTTCATCCCTGCCGGGCATGAAGGAGCGGACAATCGTCATCAACGGTTTCTCCAAGGCGTATGCGATGACCGGATGGAGACTGGGCTATGCGCTTGCCCCGGATGTAATCGCACATCAGATGACGAAGATTCATCAGTTTGCAATTATGTGTGCACCGACAACGAGCCAGTATGCAGCCATCGAGGCAATCAAAAACGGCGATGCAGATATCGAGAAGATGTGCAAGTCGTATGACCAGAGACGCCGGTTCCTGCTGAAGAAATTCGAGGAGATCGGACTTCCGTGCTTCGAGCCGCATGGCGCATTTTATGTATTCCCATGCATCAAGGAATTTGGCATCACGAGTGATGAATTCGCAACGCGACTGCTTCACGAGGAAGAGCTTGCAGTTGTGCCGGGTACTGCGTTTGGTGATTGCGGCGAAGGCTTCCTGCGTATCTCTTATGCATACTCGATTGAGCAGCTCAAAGAAGCGATGGGAAGATTAGAGAGATTTATTGGACGATTAAGAGAGCAAAAGACATGTTAAATATTGTATTACATGAGCCGGAAATGCCGGCAAATACAGGAAATATCGGACGTACCTGCGTGGCAACGGGGGTACGTCTGCATCTGATCGAGCCACTTGGATTTTTATTAAATGACAAGATGGTGAAGCGCGCGGGACTGGATTACTGGGATCGTCTGGATGTGACACGCTATGACGATTACAATGATTTTCTGGCGAAGAATCCGGGCGCGAAGATCTATATGGCAACGACAAAATCAAAGCAGAAGTATACCGACGTGAAATACGAGGATGACTGCTTTATTATGTTTGGTGCAGAGAGCAGAGGGATTCCGGAGGAGATTCTGCTTCAAAATAAGGAAACCTGCGTGCGCATCCCGATGATGCCGGGCGAGCGTTCCCTGAACTTATCGAACTCAGTTGGTATCGTGTTGTACGAGGCGTTAAGGCAGTTGGATTTTCCGGGATTAGAGACAGAAGGACAGTTGCATCATTATCAGTGGTAGAGATTATGAGACAGGAAAAATGGCTGGACAAGCCGTATTATTCATTGGATGCATATATGAAATACACCTATGGACAGAAGGTGTACAAGATTGCGGTCGATGCAGGGCTTACCTGCCCGAACCGCGATGGTACACTTGGCGAACGTGGGTGTATTTTTTGTAGTGCCGGCGGAAGTGGCGATTTCGCGGTGCCGATTGCGGGTGGCAGCAGGCAGGATGGACAGAGTGTAGCGAGTGGTCGTGTAGGTGTGGTTATTCCTGCGGCGAGTGGCTACGTGTACGAACATCGCTCGAAACGGGAATCACGGGGTGCATCGGTGGAAGTTTATCATAAGGAATACGAACGCCGGGGAAGCTGCGTGGATGTGGAACGGAAAACGCTCGATGTCAAGCGGCAGATCGAGCGTGGAATGGCAAAATTCCACAAGAAAGTCGGAGAAAAGTTCATTATTTATTTTCAGGCATACACGAATACCTATGGCGATCCGGCATATTTAGAACGCATCTGGCGGGAGGCGCTGGAGGAGGATTCGGTCGTTGGAATCAGTATCGCGACACGCCCGGATTGTCTGGGAGAGACAGTTATTTCGATACTCGGAAGACTACAAAAGGAATATGCGGCGAGGGGCAAATTCATCTGGATTGAGCTGGGACTTCAGACGATGCATGAATCAACAGCAGAATATATCCGCCGGGGATATCCGATTTCTACTTATGAAACAGCCATTCAGGCGCTTGCAGATATTGATATTCCGTATATTGCGCATGTGATCTTAGGTCTACCGGGCGAGACGGAAGCGGATATGCTTGCAACGGTACGGTATGTGTGTGGACAGCAGGCGAAACCTTTTGGAATCAAGCTGCAGCTGCTGCATGTGCTGCGTGGCACGGATCTGTGCGAGGATTATGAGGCAGGCAGCTTTAATGTGCTGTCACAGGATGATTATATTGAACTTGTAATCAAATGTCTGGAAGTGATTCCGGAGGATATTGTGATTCATCGTGTCACTGGCGACGGTCCGAAAAATATTTTAGTCGCGCCGCTTTGGTCAGGGAACAAACGGCAGGTGTTAAATACCCTTCACCAGAAGATGAAGTTTGAAAAAAGAGAACAGGGTACATGGGCAAAATAAAAAAGTTTTGCCCATTTTTTCTAGTATTTATGCGGGCTCCCGCAAATGTTCCAAACTTACGCTTTACAAAATCTATCCAACCGTGGTATAGTCAGCTCGTGGTCGAGAATCGTTGTTCTGGCGTAGTTCGGTCACAGTCGAAAAAGTAACAATCATAACGTTTTCCAATTATTTGTTTTACGAATTTCAATGGAATTACCCAACAAGGAATTTGCAGAGTTTGTGAATAACTATGCGTGTGTTAAGCTCTGTCTTTTTTAGGAATTTTATAGGTCAAGTGAACGAATAATTTGGAAAACTGCATGATTGGACCGTGTTTTTACACAGAAAAGGAGGTGCGCAATCTGGAACGTTATACTTGGTATTTGGTTGATGGGTGCGGTCGTGGTGGACCTTAGAACGTATAAAATTCCGAACCGGTTTTGTCTATGCATGATTGGCTGCGGGTCCCTGCTGCAGGGGTATGCACATGGCGTGGAAGGACTTCTGGCAGGTGGACAAGGCATGCTGATCGGGTTTGCGACTCTGTATGGACTGTTCTGGATTCGGGTATTGGGTGCCGGGGACGTAAAGCTGTTTTGCGCGATTGGCGCATTTATGGGAAAAGAAGTATGGAATGTGTTTCTGTATACCTGCATATTTGCAGGTGGACTGGCGGTTGGAAAGCTGGCGGTTATACTGGCAAAACGCAGAAAAATGCCGCTATTGCCAGAATCAGAACGGACGAACGGTGTGCGGATGCACATGTCGGTACCGATTCTGCTTGGTTATATTACGTATGTGACAGGGGGTGTGTCGATTGGCATATAAGGTATGTCTGCTGGATTCTGATCCGGCATATCAAAGAGCGTTAATGGAATATCTGAATTTGCGGGCAACAATTCCGATTCAACTTTATGTATTTTCAAATCCCACGGTATATGCCGCCTTTCGGGAACGGGAAAAGCCGGAGCTGATATTGGTTGGCGACAGTTATGCAGATTGGAAGGATGCGGAGGACTGCCCGGTTCTGGTGCTCACGGCGAACCGTGAATATATTGGGCGGGCACAGTATTTTTTCCGGTATCAGAGCGTGGAACGACTCGTTGAGACGATGCTTCAGATGATCGGGACAAATCAGCCCTGCGCGATAGAGACAGGCATGTTTTATGCTGTATATTCCCCGCTGGGGCGGTGTGGAAAAACGACATTTGCCAGAAGTCTGTGTGAGCGGATCGGGAACAGCCTGTATGTGAATTGGGAGGGCATTTCGGAAAGCTTGGATGAAAAAGGCATCGGAAGCTGGATGCTTTATTGCATGAAGAGCAGGAATGAGGAATGTCTGGAATATTTACAGGCACATGCAATCACAAGTCTGCCGCCGCCGGAATGTTTCCGGGATATCCGACAGATCGAGATTGAGGATCTGCAATGGTTCCGGGAAGAGATTCAAAGACGCAGACAGTATGCGGGCGTGGTGTTTGACATAGGAGGTATGGCATTGGCAAGTTATGCAGTGTTCGGCGCATTTGACCGGATATTGATACCGACGCTCCGGGACACGGTTTCCCAGAGAAAACAGGAGGTATTCGAGCAGATGCTGCGGCAGGAATATGAAAAAACAGAGAATCTGCAGTATGTCCAGTTGGAAGGGCAGGATGTGGATCGGATAGCTGAAATGTATGTGAGGTAATGGAATGGAACTACGATCTTTGCGGGAGCGGCTGAAAATGCGTGTGGCAGCAGAGCTGGATCTGACAAGGGATGTGGAGGATGCGGAGATTGCACGAATGATCGACCGGTGTATCCTCGAAGAGACAAAGGATCAATATGTGCCCTTGAAGGAAAAGGTCGGTCTGCGCGTGGAATTGTTTAACAGCCTTCGGCGGCTGGATGTGTTGACGGAGCTTTTAGAGGACGAGACAGTGACAGAGATCATGGTCAACGGACAGACGGATATCTTTGTGGAGCGGGATGGTGTGATACGGCGTTATGAGAAAGGATTTTCGTCAGAGGAACGACTGGAGACTGTGATCCAGCATATTGTCGGGGACTGTAACCGGCGGATCAATGCGGCGTCCCCGATCGTGGATGCACGGTTAATGGATGGTTCACGTGTATGTATTGTAACAAGACCGGTGTCGCTTGGAGGCCCGGTGATTACAATTCGGCGGTTTCCAAAACAACGGATTGATATGGAAGCATTGATTGCGATGGGAAGTGTGGATGCAGGCGTCGCATCGGTGTTACGGATATTGGTGCAGGCGGGGTACAACATATTTATCTCCGGCGGTACTGGTTCTGGCAAGACGACGATGCTGAATGCACTCAGTGATTTTGTGCCAAAGGATGCGCGGATCGTGACGATTGAGGATTCGGGTGAATTACAGATCCGCGGTGTGGAAAATCTGGTTCGGCTGGAGGCGCGTACAGCGAATCTGGAGGGCGAAAATGAAATCACGATCCGGGATCTGATCAAGGCGAGTCTCCGGCTCCGTCCAGATCGAATCATCGTGGGTGAGGTGCGGGATGCGGCAGCGATTGATATGCTTTCTGCGATGGGCACCGGTCATGATGGATCACTGTCAACTGGACATGCAAATTCGGCGGAGGATATGCTGGCACGACTGGAAACGATGGTGCTGATGGGTATGGATATCCCACTTCCCGCCGTGCGCAGGCAGATCGCTTCGGCGGTGGATATCGTGATTCATGTAAGCCGGCTGCGGGACAAGACCCGGAAGATTGTAGAGATATGTGAGGTAAAAGGTATGGAACATGGAGAAATCAGATTAAACACATTGTTTGAGTTTCAGGAGACAGGCGTGCGAAACGGAAAGGTACAGGGCGCACTCCGAAAGGTAAATGATCTGCTGCATCTGGAGAAGATGCAGAGTGCAGGCATGTTGGAGATTTTTGAGGAGGCGGTTTGTGGATTACCGGGTGTATAAGACGGGTATCTCGTTTTGGGTAGCAGTCATCTTGCTTAGCTGTGTGATTGGTGGATGTGCCGGATATCTGTTCTTTGATGCATGGTGGGGATGTCTGTTGATTCCCCTATGTATCCCCTTGGTGCAAAAACGGCTCCGCCAGAGTTGTCTGCAAAAGCGGACGCGGCAGCTGAAAACGGAATTTCGGGAAGTGATGACACTGGTTTCCGGGAGCATCAGTGCTGGATATTCGCTGGAAAATGCGTTTGTACAGACATACCGGACGAGTGCTGTAGAATTTCCGCTGATGGAGGCAGAATTGCAGATTCTGACGAATGGCATCGCCTGTCATAAACGGATCGAACAGCTCCTGCTGGCACTTGCTAATCGAAGCGGCGTGGAAGAAATCCGGGAGCTTGCAACGATGATGGAAGCGGCGAAGCGCTATGGTGGGAACATCCCGCACCTGATCCGCCAGATGGCAAGACGGATGCAGGATGCAGAGCTGGTAGAGCTGGAGATTCAGACGGTACTGGCAGCGAAAAAACTGGAAGGGCGCATTATGCTGCTTGTTCCATTTGGTATTGTATTGTTTTTGCGTATGACAAATGTGTCTTATATACAGGTGCTGTATACGACTGTGACCGGGAGACTCTGGATGGGTGTTTCGCTGGTAGGTATAGGACTCTGCGCATGGTGGATTGAAAAAATAATGAGAATCGAGGTGTAAAAATGGAACTTTGCATGTGTATACAGGTGGGGCTTGCCTGTCTGGCAATCTTATCGAGAATCCATTTCAGTAAATATAAAGATGGAGATATTAAAGGGCTGAAACATATCCGGGAGGAGGTGCAGACATTGCGGGTATTGACGCGGCGGGAGGCACAGGCGCTTGTCCGAACGCGCGTAAAGCAGATGGTCTGGACAACCATTGCAATCTTGTTTGTCAGCACTTGTATCGCGGAAGGACTGCTGTGGAAAAGTATTTGTCGGTCAGAAAAATCGGACACACAAATTGTGAAACGAGCAAATTATGATGGCGAAGTGAAAACGGAGGATATCCGTCTGTCGGTCGATGACAAAGAATATACATATACAATGGAAATCGAGCCACGGGAATATACGGAGGAAGAATTTTATCAGCAGGCAGAAAGACAGATCGCAGAATTGGAAACGGAAATATCAGGTAACAATCCGGATCTGGAGCATGTGAGCAGTTCCCTGAATTTGCCGAAGGAGGATGCCGCGGGAGTATTTACCTATGCTTGGAGATCAGACAATCCCGCTGTGCTTTCCTCGTATGGAAAGGTGGACTTGGAGGAAGTGTCAGGAACGGTGATCGTGCTGCTGACGGTAGAGATATCGTATCGGACATATACGGTTGAACATAGCTTCCCGGTATCGGTGGTGAAGGATATGCGTAGGAAAGATGCGATAGAACGGGTAGAAGACGCACTTTTGCAATTAGAACAGGAGACAAGAACCGATGAAGCTCTGGCTCTGCCGGAGCAGCTCGGAGACGTAGGGATATCATTACAGAGACAGGAACATGGACAGGCAATGACGTGGGTGATATTTGGCGTTGTGCTGGCGGCAGCTTTGCCGGTCTGGCTGTATGCCAAATGGAAAGAAGAACGGAAAAAAAGAAACAATGCGCTAATGGAACAATATCCGTCCTTTGTAAATCGCCTGTGGCTGTTACTTGGATCGGGAATGACGGTGCAAACGGGAATCCGGCAGATTCTATCAGAGATGGAAAAAGATTTGTTGTTAAGAAGAGAGCTAGAATATGCGATGCATCAGCTTGATACCGGAAGTGAGGAGAGTTGGGTGTATGAGCAGCTTGGGCGGCGGCTGGAGCTGCCGGAATATTACCAACTGCTGCAACACATCAGCCAGCATATTCGTATGGGAACAAAGGATCTTAGAAATCTGATGGAACAGGAGATGCAACAGGCGTTGGAAAAACGCCGGGAGCTTGCAAAGAAAAAAGGAGAGGAGGCGTCGACGAAGCTGTTATTTCCTATGATCCTGCTGTTGATTCTTGTCATGGTAATGATTATATATCCGGCGTTGGTCGGATTGTAGAGGATAGAAGGGATGTGAACGTATGGGTGCATGGAAACGGTTTATGCAGGAGGAAGACGGCATGGGTGTCGTCGAGGTTATTCTGATCATCGTCGTATTGGTTGCGATGGTTCTCATTTTCAAGGAACAGATTTCTGCATTGGTCGAGACGATCTGGACAACCATTAACAAGGACGCGAAGAAAGTATATTCGTAGAAAAAGACAGGAGGAGAATATGAACAACAAAGGAAGAATCGTTGTATTCATAAGTCTGATGACAGCCGCGATGCTTGTGCTGATCACACTTGTGTTACAGGTGGTGGTGCTGAGCGCCGCAAGATCGAAAAATGTGATTGCAACCCGCCTTTCCATGTCGGATATCAAAGCCTGCTACAACAGCTATATATTTGAACATTATCATATTCTCCTTTTTGATAAAACTGCGGGCGGAAGGGGCGAGGCTTATCTGGAGGAATGGCTGGAGCAGGCATACGCAGAAAAGCTCGGAGTTGAATATACAGATGTGCATGCGGCAATCACGGATATGACAATGCTTACAGATCAGTCATATGCACCGCTCAAAAAGCAGATGCAGGAATACATGGTATATGCGATGGCAGAACAGGGAGTGCAGGCAGGCGTGGATCAGATTAAAGAAAAAACAGGAGGACGGGATGGAACGTTGCCGGAGGAATTGAAAGAAGATATGGAGTCCGCGGAACCGAAAGCGGATGGAATGGATGATTCCAGTGTGGATGGTGCGTCGGATGTAAGTGTGTCAGATGTAGAAAGTATGGACACAGAAAATCCGACAGTACAGCCGGAGGTGGACGACCCGCGGGATTATACGAAGAAGCTATCCAGCAGTATTATTTTGAATCTGGTGTTGCCGGGAGACAAAATGGTTTCTGATGCAGCGGTGTCCTTGGTGGATGCGCCAAGTCTCCGCGTGGGAGGATTTTTCTCTCATTACAAGGAGGTAGACCGGGATTTTGACAGTATGGTTCCGCTACTGGATGGACTGGGAGCGCTTGGTTCATGGCAGGATTCATTGACCGATACGGGGATACAGCTTGCCTATATCGGGCAGGTGTTTAATTCCTATAAGGAAGAAAAAAATGATACCGCAGTGCTTGCGTATGAACAGGAGTATCTGATTGCAGGAAAGTCTTCAGACTATGAGAATTTAAAATCGGTGGCACATCGGATGATTGGAATCCGCTACCCAATCAATTATATCGGACTGATCCGGCAACCGGACAAAATGCAGACATTGACGGAACTGGCAACAAGTATTGCGGGAGCTGCGCCATATCTGATTCCCGCACTCAAATATTTT
This sequence comes from bacterium, assembly GCA_963631525.1. Taxonomy (GTDB): domain Bacteria; phylum Bacillota; class Clostridia; order Lachnospirales; family Lachnospiraceae; genus Coprococcus_C. The sequence goes on along the minus strand of CAVGQQ010000001.1, from coordinate 88,884 downwards.
TTAGCGGGCTGCTGGGCATATATCGAGTCGATTGCGGATGTAAGGATTTTGTTTGACGGAAAAAAGGCTCCCTTTATGAAAAATGCAGATAACTGGATCACAGATATTGAGCATATCAGTGAAAGTTTGTCGAAGGAAACGGAGGATGCGGAAAATGGTCTTGATTATCAGGCGTATCTGTCAATCTTACAGGCGATGAATATCGACGGCGTGACGGCACGGATGCTGGATCTGATGCAGATCAATACCATGCAGGAAGAGCCGTATTTTCGGATATTGCATGCAGCGGTTTCCTTTGAAGCTGATTTTGAAAGTACCTTTGGTGGACAGGGGTTTCAATATCACCAAAGCGCGGCGTATTAGAAGAACGAAGACCTTTCGTATTGTTTTCCGGGGATTTCTCAGGACAGTTGAAATTATAAAAAACCTCTCCGGGTGCTGGCCAAAGCAATAATTAAAAGCTTTCTTGTCTATCCTGAGGAGTTCTCGGAAAGCAATAGGAAAGGGGTGTTTTATGAGGGAAAAAGGAAATCAGGGAAGTGCATCATTGGAAGCAACGCTTGTGATGCCGGCGTTTCTGCTGGCGATGATATCGTTATTTATGATGTTTCAGAGTGTGCTTGTAGAGGCACAGGTTTATGAGGCAGCAGCGGAAACCGCTGAATATATGGCGGAGATTGCATATCTGGAAGCGGCGAATACAGCCGTTGCATATTTACGGTTTCCACAATATGTCGATGAAACAGAGATGGTGGAACGGTATGTAAAGCATGGAGTATCCGGTGTACAGTTTCTCGGAAGTGAGATTGGCGATGAATATATTGTGCTCCGGGTAAGCTATGTAATGGAACATCTGGGCGCACGGTCGTTCACGATCCGGAAACGGGCATATATAGGGGCTACATGGGAAGATACAGATACAAATGCGGCACATGCGGAAGATGCATATGTGTATGTCACGGACAATCAGGCGGTGTATCACACGACACGCCAGTGCAGTTACCTGCGTCTGCAGATTTGTGCAAGCACATTGGAACAGGCGAAACAAAGCGGATATAATGCGTGTGCTTTTTGCGGGAAGGATGTGCAGGGAACACAGGTATATGTGACAAATGAGGGTGACCGGTACCATAGCAGTCTGACATGCAGTGGGTTGAAACGCACTGTGTACCGAAAGAAGAAAAGCGAGGTAGCCGGGCTTGCGGCATGTTCCCGTTGCGGTGCAGGAAATTAAAGAAATGTAAGGAGGGTAAAGAGATGGGAAACAAAGGAAGCTCTGTCGTAGAGGTAAGTCTGATCATGCCGATTATATTTGGAATATTGATTATGGTAATATTCCTGTTTTTGGATACTGTCAGAGATGGATTGGTACAACAAGAGGGATACAGTGTGATTTACACTTATCAGGAAGGCGATGGATTGCGTGAACAATTGGAAGAAATGAAGAATACAGAGGTACGTGATGCAGAGCAGGCGGTTATCTCGGATGGGAATTATCGGTATGAAAAAGAAGGGCATGTATGTATCACAGAAGTAGATGTATGCAGTAATCGGCTGAGAAGGTGGCAGGTGTATGGAAATATTGTTTGGGAATAAAGGAATCTATCATTATATGGATGCGAAGGTTGGAACGATGCAGGAACTTGAAGAACACGGAAGGATGTATCAGGTCCGTATGCTGGAGGAAAACGAACTGCCATACATACTGCCCTCTTCCATGATCTGTACGGATGCAGAGGTATGGCTGTCACACAACACGAAGGATTGCTATGGTTTACAGGCGTATTTGCAGCAAAAGACAATGGATGGCGTACAGTTAAAAAAGGTTTTGAATCAGATCATGCAGCAGGCAGACGCATTGGAAGCATACTTGCTGGATGCGTCCGATCTGGTTATCCGTGTAGAATATTTGTTCATGCAGAAGGAGAAAGAAGAGATTCGGATGCTCTGTGTACCGGGCTATCAAAAGTCACTGAAAGAACAGCTTGCAGCGTTTCTGGAATATCTGATGCCACGGTTTTCGCACGAAGATCGTGCAGGAGAGCTCTTTCTATATGAATGCCATCGGGTGTTGACAGATGAATGGTGTGATATGACAGATTTTCTCACACTGTTGAATGCCGGAGCGGATATAGATGGAAGATGTCAGAATCATGGTGAGAAAAAGTTGATGCAGAAATCAAACAGCGGCGAGGAGAAGAAATCTGTGGAAGAAGCAGTGACGATTGAAACAAAACCAACTCGTGCGGACATAGATACTATATTTTCAAAACGTTTTTTACTGTATGCATTGGCAGGAGGCGCTGCATTAGCACTGATAATCAAATATTTGTTTTTTGATGGGACGACTGGAACTGCGATCTTTGGAATCGTCTGGCTTCTGACACTGGTCATTCTTGCAATCATGACAGCGCGCGATAAGGAAGATGGTCAGGAATCCGAGTCAGCGATGCAGGAATATGGCAGGCAGGTGCAGGGCGTTGAAACAATGGAGGAGGTGCCTGTACAGGGATACAGCAGGCAGATGGAACAGGCTGTGCACAGCGTGGATGTTTCGATGGAACTGCCGGAAAAATCTGTACAAGATAGCCGGATTACAGATATGAAGCTGGTGCCACTGACGAATGGTTCTCTTGAACCATTTCGTATTCCAATGGATAAAGCGTCGTTTACCATAGGCAGGGATAAGGCGTCAGATTATCGTGTCGCTACGACGCAGATCAGTCGTGTACATGTCCGATTGTTTTGCCGCCCGGATGGACTGTATATCGAGGATCAGAACTCTACGAATGGAACGTATATCAATACGAAGCGTATCCCGGCGATGACAGAGCAGAAGCTGGAAAAGGGCGATGTCGTCGGATTGGCAAATGAGGAGTTTTTTGTTGCGTAAGAAAAAACTATGTAAAAGCAAATGGATGTGGTATACTATGCTCACGAAGAAGACTTGAGAATCAAAGAAGTGCTTTCTCTGTTTGAACATAGTGAGGTGGAAAAATCAGAGAAAGGGCTTGTCGGAGGTGACAGGTATGGTAGAAGAAGTGACGAATAAACAATTACAATTTATCACATGGTTGATAACGACCGCCACGGACAAATGTCAGACGATTGATGAGGTCAGAGAATTGAATCGGGAGATACGAAAACATTCGGATGGACTGATTGATGATATGGCGTCAGGCATTGGCACAGACGAAAAAACAGAAGCATAAAAAAGGCTGGGTATTAAAATAGAGAAATCTGCATCATTTTTCAGATTGAAAACGGTGCAGATTTTTCTATTTGCTTTTTTCCTCGCAATTATTGTATTTACCCCCTGTTTTTGGTATAGTAATAGTGTGTGTTTTTGTAGCATGCGGAAGAAAAAATGGCAGTGAATACATGAGGTGTTACGGTGAAGGTAAATGTGTATTACGGAGGCCGGGGACTGCTGGAGGACCCAACACTTTTCGTAGTGGAGAAAATCATCCAGGTTCTGCAGGAGCTTCGGGTAGAAGTCACAAGATATAATATGTATGAAGATAAGTCGGGGATTGCAACACTTCCGAATACGTTGAAGGATTGCGACGGCGTGATTCTGGCGGCGAGTCTGGAATGGTTCGGCATTGGCGGCTATATGCAGCAGTTTCTGGATATGTGCTGGCTGTATGGCGACAAGGAGAAGATAGCGTCGCTTTATATGATGCCGGTTGTCGTTGCGACGGCATATGGAGAACAGGATGCGGAGCTGTCACTGCGCAAGGCTTGGGATGTGCTGGGCGGTATTTCAGAGCCGGGTATCGCGACGTATGTGGACTCGACCGATGTGCTGGAGCAGGAAAGCCAGTACCTGAATCTGATTGAGAAAAAAGCAGAGGATTTTTACCGTCTGATCAATAAGAAGACAAGAAAACTGCCGACGAGTAACACTGCGGTAAAGAACACTCTGATCAAGCAGAATAACATCAATCTGACACCGCAGGAGAGTGAACAGCTTTCCAAGTTTGTAGCAGATGATGGCTATGTGAAGAAGCAGAAGGAGGACATTGAGGAACTCGCTGCGATGTTCAAGCAGATGCTTGGGGACGAGGAGGAAACGCCAGAGCCACCGAGTGTTTACGAGGACGATATTATCGAAAGATTTTATGAGAATTTCCATCCGGAGACCGGATTTGCGGCAAGCTATGTGATCATAGTACCGGATATGGGGAAGAATTTAGTGATACATGTAGGGAAAGTCTTACAGTGTGAGTATGGCTCCGATGTGGAAGCTGATGTGAAGCTGAAAGCATCGAGTACGATGCTGCGCAATATCTTAGCGGGCAAGAATAGCTTTCAAAAAGGCTTTATGTCCGGAGAGATAACGGCGAAGGGTAACTTCAAGACACTTCGGATGCTGGATCAGATTTTCCATATATAGAGTTGGAGGCAGTTTATGTCGTACATGGCATTGTACCGGAAGTGGAGACCGGACGCGTTCGAGGAGATCAAAGGACAAGAACATATTGTGACAACGATCCGAAATCAGATTGTGCATGACCGCGTGGGACATGCGTATCTGTTCTGTGGAACCAGAGGTACCGGTAAGACAACGACGGCAAAGCTGATGGCAAAAGCAGTCAATTGTGAGCATCCGATCAACGGAAGCCCGTGTAATGAATGCGCCAGCTGCAAGGCGATTGCAGCAGGGGCGGCGATGAATGTAATCGAGGTCGATGCCGCAAGTAATAATGGTGTGGATAATATCAGACAGATCACGGATTCGGTGAATTATTCTCCGTCAACCGGAAAATATCTGGTCTATATCATCGACGAGGTGCATATGCTCCGGGATGCAGCATACAATGCACTTTTGAAGACGTTGGAGGAACCACCTTCCTATGTAATATTTATTCTGGCGACCACGGAATCACACAAGATTCCAGCGACGATTCTGTCGCGCTGCCAGCGGTATGATTTCCACCGGATTCCGTTGGAGGTGATTGCAGACCGGTTGCAGGAGCTGCTTGACCGGGAAGAAATCGCGGCGACCAGAGAAGCGGTTGAATATGTGGCGCGTGCCGCAGATGGTTCCATGCGAGACGGCTTGAGTATTCTGGAACAGTGTATCTCTTACCATCTAGGTGAGGAACTGACATTAGATAAAGTACTCGCGGCAATTGGTGCCGTTGACGTGGAAGTTTATATTCAGTTGTTTGAATGCCTGAAAGAAAAAGATCTGGTTGGTGCTCTGAAGATCATAGACGAAGCAATCTGGCAGGGCAAGGATCTGTTACAACTGGTCAATGAATTTACCGCATTTATCCGGAATATACTGGTGTTGTCGATCGACCCGGATATGACGATCGATGTGACAGCGGAGACGAAACAGCGCATGGTTGCGCTTACAACAGATATGACACAGGACTGGATGATGCATGCAATCTATGTGCTGCAGGATGCAGCGGCAAAAATCGCGTATACGACATCCAAGCGCGTAATGTTGGAGATTGCAATCATCAAGCTTTGTAAGACGGAAATGCGTTACGATATCGAGGGTATTCAGGCTAGGATCGAGTCACTGGAGCAACAGCTTGCAGAGACGAAGGAGCTGCTCAAAGAGCAGCAGGCACATCCGGTTGTGATGGCGGTTGCACCACCGACAGCGGAAGGTGCAGGGACAGTGCAGCAGACCGTGATACCACAAACTGGCGATTCATCGGAGCATATCAAGCAGAATCTGCGTGACAAATATCCGCAGGCAGAATACGAGGATCTGTTATTGATCGCGAAAGCGTGGAAGACGATTGGCAAGCGCGGACCGAGACTGGTGCAGCATTATTACAGACAGGCATCGCTTGTCGCTGGAAGAGAATCTGGCGCGCTGGAGCTTGTCGTAGCGGATACACCGGACAATGATCTGGCGATTTCCTATTTCGCCAATCAGGACAAGCTCGATGAACTGAGCGAGCAGCTGACGGACATGGCACAGTGTAAGGTGCGTGTGACATTCCGCAAGATTGATGGCAGGGAAGAAGTGCATGAACTGCAGAAGGACTGGGATTTGAGCCGGATCGTATTTGATGATATCGAGATGCACGAGTAAGCATTTAATTTAGCGAGTCCCAATTATATAAAAAAGGTAGTACACATGGGAAACCATGCATGAATATAAGAATAAGAAATCAGGAGGATATAAAGATGGCAAAAAGAGGTGGATATGGTGGAATGGGTATGATGCCCGGAAATATGAACAATCTGATGAAGCAGGCGCAGAAGATGCAGAAGCAGATGGAAGAGACCACCAAAGCACTCGAAGAAAAAGAATATGAGGCAACTGCAGGCGGCGGTGTTGTCAAGGTAAAGATCAACGGTAAGAAGGAAGTGACAGAGGTTCATCTGGACGAAGAAGTTGTTGACAAGGATGATATCGAAATGCTGGAGGATCTGATCATGGCAGCTATGAACGAAGCTATCCGTATGCAGGATGAGGATCAGAAGAATTCCATGGGTAAGATTACCGGTGGACTGGGCGGAGGTTTGCCGTTCTAATGGATATTTATGGAGAGAAAGTAAACCGGCTGATCGGTGAACTCGGAAGACTTCCCGGCATCGGTGGAAAGACCGCACAGCGGCTGGCATTCCATATTATCAATATGCCGGAGGAGCAGGTGGAAAGCCTGTCGGCAGCAATCACAGATGCAAAAAAGAATATCCGGTATTGCAAATCCTGCTATACGATCACTGATCAGGAGTTGTGTCCGGTGTGTGCATCGCCGAAGCGGAACCATAAGCTGATCATGGTCGTTGAAACACCGAGGGATCTGGCGGCATATGAGCGCGTGGGACAGTATCAGGGTGTCTACCATGTGTTAAATGGTGTGATCAACCCGGCGATGGGAATTGGAACCGGAGATATCCGGCTGAAGGAACTGATCCTGCGGCTGGAGCAGGAAGACGTAGAAGAGCTGATTATCGCAACAAATTCCAGTGTGGAGGGCGAAGCAACGGCGATGTATATATCCAAGCTGGTCAAGCCATCCGGGATTAAGGTTACAAGAATTGCGAGTGGCGTTCCGGTCGGCGGCGATCTGGAGTGCATCGACGAAGTGACATTGCTTCGGGCATTAGAAGGAAGAACTTTGTTGTAGAGCAGACACATAATTAAGGAGGTTACAGTATGAAGAGAATCGGAATGTTGACAAGTGGTGGAGATTGTCAGGCATTAAATGCGACGATGCGTGGTGTGGCAAAGGGACTTTACAGCACGTTTGATGACGTGGAGGTATATGGTTTCTTAGAGGGCTACAAGGGATTGATTTATGGTAATTATGTAAAGATGAAGCCATCGGATTTCTCAGGAATTCTGACCAAAGGTGGCACGATCCTTGGCAGCTCCCGTCAGCCATTCAAGCTGATCGATGAGCCAACACCAGAAGGACTCAACAAAGTTGAGGAGATGAAGAAGAATTACAACAGGCTGAAGCTTGACGCACTCGTTGTTCTCGGAGGAAATGGTTCCCAGAAGACAGCAAACCGTCTGTCACAGGAAGGTTTGAATGTGATCGGACTTCCAAAGACGATCGACAATGATATCTGGGGCACCGATATGACATTCGGATTCCAGAGTGCGGTTGATGTTGCAACACAGGCAATCGACTGTATCCATACAACCGCATGCTCCCACAACCGTGTATTTATCGTAGAAGTTATGGGACATAAGGTAGGCTGGATCACACTGCATGCAGGTATTGCATCCGGTGCAGACATCATCCTGATTCCAGAGATTCCATATGATATTGCTAAGGTATGTGAGGCACTTGACAGAAGAACAAAGCAGGGCAAGGGATTCTCGATTCTTGCTGTTGCAGAGGGTGCAATCTCGAAGGAAGTCGCAGCACTTCCAAAGAAGGAGCGTAAGGCAGCTGTGGCAGCCGCTGCTGAGAAATATCCATCTGTCGCTTATGAAGTCGCAGATAAGATCAAGGAATATTCTGGCATGGATATCCGCGTGACAGTTCCGGGACATACACAGCGAGGCGGAAGCCCAGATCCTTATGATCGTGTGATCTCCAGTCTGTTTGGTGCAGAAGCAGTGGAGCTTATAAAGAATAAAGATTTCGGCAAGCTCGTTGTTATGCGTAACAATGAAGTGACAGCGATTCCGATGGAAGAGTCCGCAGGAAAGCTGAAATATGTATCCCCGGATGATAGTGTTGTAAAATACGCAAAACGTCTTGGTATTTCCTTCGGTGACGAGTAGGAGATACGGATTCGGACGCACAAAACAGAATTCCAAAGCATAAAATAAGAAAAACAGATAGACAATCAGCCAAAAACTGATTGTCTATTTATGTCATTTTATGTGTGAGGATTCCATGAAAGAAATCAATGAGATGTATGTGCATAAGTTTCGTACTCCGGAGCTCATGGTTGTGGATGAACAGGAATTAGAGGAAGATAGGGCATATCTGCGCGCGATGTATCCGATGCGTGCAAAGCTGATTCTGGTCATGGTGGAGGATGCATGTGACCGGCTGGAATATGAGGGAAGCCCGATGTTTGCGGTTTATCCAGACAAAGTAGCGATGTTTTCGATTGCAAAGAAGATCTATGACAAGATCAGCTATAAGGATGCGGACGAGACGTTGCTGCATATGATTGAAATTATGGTCTGCCATGAATTTTACATTCGCCGGTGCAGATACCGTAAAAGGAGAAAATATTTCTAAGAATGAAACGGTTTTTAATAAAGGCGCTCGTGTTCATTGCAGTTGCAGTGGGCACAGCCTTTTTGGTAAATCAATTCAATAACAGAGGCTTGGATCGTGTCTCAAGGGAGCTGGACGAGCCGACATTGCCGTATGTGTATCTCGAGTTCGAGGGTAAGGTGATCAACCGCACCTGCGGGTATACACAGACGATGTCGACAAGCCTGATGCGGGACGGAATTGTGCCGCTGAACAGCAACCACGGCGTGACGGTGCTCGTGGACAATGAGGCGAAATATGGCGAGACATTTACGTATGAGCTACGAAGCATCGCGGGCGACTCGCTTGTGGAGCGTGGCGATGCGGTTTCCGGAAGTGTCGAGAATGGACGCAAGAAATATGATGTGAACTTCCGTATGGACATGCAGCAAAACCGGGAGTATGTATTTGTATTTATCATCACGGCGGCGGACGGCACAGAGGTACGATATTACAACCGTGTGGTAAATCTGGCGGAACAGCATGCCAAGGCAATCGTGGATTTTGCATCAAGCTTCCATGATACGACGTTTGTTAAGGAAGTCAATGAGTCGGAGGGCAATCTTGTATTTGATAACCTTCGGACGGACAAGGTGGGCACGACATCCAGTCTGGCACATGTTGATCTGAACGCAACCTATGAGCAGATCACATGGGGCGGGCTGACTCCGGTTGTGGTAACTGGCGTGACGCCGACGATCACGGAGATCGACAAGGAATATGCAGTGATTCACATGTCCTATGTGGTAGAATCCATGAACAATAAGAAGAGCCATTACTATCAGGTAGATGAATATTACAACGCTACTTACAACCGAAGCTCGGAGACGGTGAAGCTGCTTGCTTTTGACCGGTATCAGGAGAGCTTTTTCGACAGTGGCTACATCAGCAAAGACCGGAACAGTATCAGCATGGGCGTGACAAATGAGCCGGCAGAATATGTGACATCTGAGGACTACGGGATTTTAGCGTTTGTGCGTCTCGGACAGCTCTGGATGTACAAGTACAATGACAGCTCGCTGACGAATATATTCAGCTATCCACAGGACAGTTATTCGGATGCGAGAACTTTAAATACGAATCTGGATATTAACATTGCAGATATGGATGAGGATGGAAATATCTACTTTGTTGTGTATGGTTACATGAACCGTGGTGCGCACGAGGGCAAAAATGGAATGTCGCTGTATTATTATTCTGCGGAGAGTATGACAACACAGGAGCTTTTCTTCGTGGAATGTGACGAGAGCTACGATATCATGAAAAAGGAAACGGGACGATTTACTTACTACAATGCGCAGACAGATAAGTTCTATTATCTGTTGGACGAAACATTGTATGAGGTATCGCTTGCAGACCTGACGCAGACCGCGATTGTCGAGGGAATCCCTTCTGCCAAGTATCTCGTGTCTGCGAACCGGAAGCTGGTTGCTTATCCGAATACAGCCGAGGATGAAAATGTGACGGCAATCACGATCCGGAATTTTGAGACCGGTGAGACGTATGAGAAAACCTGTGCAAGCGGCGATCTGCTGCTGGCGCTTGGATTTGTGGAGAATGATCTGATCTATGGCTGTGCGCACAGCGCAGATGTGATCGTGACTTCCGATGGACAGGCAATCCTGCCGCTGTATGAGCTGTTTATCATGAGCGATAATGGCGAACAGAAGAAGAACTATACGAAGGATGGCGTGTATATCATGAATGCGTCGGTCGGGGAAGACACAATCTACCTGACGCGTGCACGTAAACAAAATCAGTTCTTCGAGGAGATTGAACAGGATTATATTTCCTATAAGAAAGAGGAAAATAATAAGATGATCACGACGGATACGACATATGACAGCTATGCATGGAATATCTTAGATATCGTATTCCCGGCGAATTTCTATCTGTCAGATACCGCAAGCTACCGTAAGACAAAATATGGAAGAGCAGAAGCTTACAAGGATATGCAGGTGGAGACGCAGACACGCGATGGTGCATACTATGTTTTCGATAATGCCGGGTATACAGGCGAATATGAGACTGCCGGAAGTGCGATCACACGTGTGGTCGATGATGAAGCAGGACTTGTTGTGGACAGCAATGGAAATACGATCTATCGTTGTCTGGCAGCCGACAGTTATAACACAGTTGCAGATGCGATTAAAGAGACGCCAAATGCGGATGCAAACCAGTCTCTGCTCACCTGTGCCTATATGTGCGCAGAGTATGCGGGCGGTACACTGGAGCTTGCGGATGCGATAAACAGCGGTACCTTTGAGAAGGTATTTGCGGATTACACAAATGGTGTCGGCATCAATATCTCCGGTATCAGTTTGTCGACGGCATTGTATTTCCTGGATCGGGATATTCCGTTTGCAGCCTGCATCGATGATGGACGGTATGTACTTGTCATCAGCTATAATTCGACTCATATCCGGTATTACGATCCGGTGCTTGGTGCAGAAGTAAAGGTGACACGGAAGGCATTTGAGAATTCGTTAAGTTTGCAGAGTAACACGATGTATACGTTTAGTGTACAGTAAAAAATACGCAGAGTCTGGGGGAAACTTTCAGGCTCTTTTTGAATAACAAGAAGCAGATAGTTACCAATTGCGAGTCACGATAAATTGATTTTAGGGAAAGATGGCACAAGATAGTATATACAGAGGTGAGTAACATGAATAGAACGCGAAAAGTATTAATTGCAGATGATGAGATAAAAGTGGGACAGCTTGTGAAACGATTGATACAGTGGGATAAGCTGGGACTGACCTGCATAGGACTTGTAACAGATGGGCAGACGGCATATGAGAAGATTTTGTCTGAATCACCAGATATTGTGATCACTGACATCCGGATGCCAGTGTTAACTGGATTGGAAATGATCCAGAAAGCATCTGAGCAGGGGATAAAATGTCATTTTATAGTTGTCAGCGGATATAAATACTTTGACTATGCTCAGAAAGCGTTGAAATATGGCGTGGAAGATTATTTACTCAAGCCGATTGATGAAGATGAATTGAATGGGCAGCTGCAAAAAATCGTTGCGGAAGAAGAACAACGTGAAGATAAGCAGCAACAGGTGGATCAGATAGAGAAAAAACTGGAGGATAGTAAATATCTACGTCACAAAGAATTTCTAAAACAAATACTAAGCCAGAAGCAGGAAAATATTGATGATGCGAATACGGAGTTTGGTCTTCAGCTTGAGAACAAGTGTTTCCGGGGATTAACCTTCAAGCTTGACAGGGATGTTACTGCGCCAGAGAATGCACAGCAGATGCAATTTGTTCTCCGAAAAATTATGCAGAAGGCAGAGAATACTTTTGAAACATATACAATAGACCTGATTGCAGCTGTGCAGCCGAATCATTCCGTGCAGGTGCTTTTGAATTATTTTCAGACGGAGCAGGAAAATATAGACAACAAGATTACGGATTTCTTTAATGAGATGGACGATTATCTGGAGAATTTTCAGCATTACAGAATTACGGTCGGTGTCAGTAGTGAGGTCGAGAGCTTTGAACAGATTAGTACAGTGATCGAGATGAGCAAAGAGGCGGCTGCCAGCCGGCTCTTTAAGGGAAGCGGCAGACGAATTGACTATTGTGATGAATCGCATGTGTTGTTTTCACCAAAAGATTTTCAGAACGAATATGAGGAGTTTTCAAAGGCGGTCGAGACAATGCAGACAGATGCCTGTCAGTACCAGATCCACAAATGTTTCCGTCTGGCAAGCGATAAGTCACTTTTTGCAAGTGAATTCTATGCGATGGGGTTGTGGCTGCTTCGTAGTGCATATGTAATTTTGGAAATGGCAGATACATTTGATACGGATGTGCAGCAGGAGATATTGGAAAATCTGTCAACGGTTGAAGGTTTAAGAGATTATGTGATTCGTCAGATTCAGACATTGATTATAAAGAGCCGCAGTGAACGGGAAAACCGGGAACGCAAGCCGGTATTGGAAGCAATCGCTTATATGAAAGAGCATTTTGCAGAGAAAATTACTTTGGAGGATGTGGCAGCTATCATAGGCTTTAATACGAATTATTTTTCGGAACTATTTAAGAAAGAGACTGGTGAAAATTTCTCAAATTATCTGCTTGCAATCCGAATGGAGAAAGCAAAACAGATGCTTCGGGATACGAAGACTCCAGTGTATGAAATCGGTGAAAGTGTGGGATACAGGGACGCAAAATATTTTAGTCAGCAGTTTATGAAGGTTGTTGGCGTAAAACCCGCAGAATATCGGAAATTATACTATTGACAGGTAAAGCAGGAACAAGAAGAGGAAATGACATGGGAAAAATAATCTGTATATGTGTGGGTGCTGTGATCGTCTGGGTTGGGACGATCCTTTTGATGCATCAGATGCAAAAGAAAAAAATAAAAAAAATGGAGGTTGAGTATCGGGAAAAACAGCGCGTGCAGCAGAAATTACAGGAGGAATATTCCGTAAAAGTGCAGAATAAACAGGCGAAAATTGCAGCGCTGCAAAGTCAGATCAATCCACATTTTTTGTACAATACACTGGAATGTATAAGGAGTGAGGCGCTCCTATATGAATGTGACAGTATTGCGCGTATGGCGAAAGCGTTGGCTGCTTTTTTTCGATATAGCATCAGTAATAAGGAAAATATTGTTACTATTCGTGATGAACTCCGGAATATTGAGAACTATTTTCTTATTCAGAGCTATCGGTTTGAAAATAAATTTACCATGGAGATTAAAGTGGAGGATGATAAGGAAAAAGTTGAGAATTACCTGATTCCTAAACTTTCCCTTCAACCAATTGTTGAAAATGCTATTTTTCATGGTTTAGAGACGAAAGCTGAAAATGGCAGGGTAACGATACGGATTTACACAACGGAGCAGGGACTGGTTGTTGTGATATCCGATAATGGAACAGGAATTGACTGGGATACGCTTGTATCCATGAGACAGGCACTTGGGCAGGTCGAGGATGGTCGTGAGAGTAGCAGCGATGGAACCATGCAAGGAGAGACATCAGGGGTGGACGGAAGTGGAACGCACAGGAATGAGATGTACGGGAATGGGATTGCATTAAGTAATGTAAATGAGCGGATCCGGCTCGCCTTTGGGGGAGATTATGGTCTTCGTATCTATAGTACAACCGGAATCGGAACAGATGTAGAAATCTGGCTTCCAAAGAAGGAAAACAGAAACCATCTGTGATTCAGGAAATGAACAGGGAAGAAAAAGTGGAAATGAATTATGAGACATGAAATCATTCGAATGGAACATGTGAATATCAGCAGACCGGGCAGACATGAGATAGAGGATTTGAACTTGATTATCTGTCAGGGGTATGGCATAGGAATTGCAGGGGTGGAAAACAGCAAGGAGACATTGGCGGATTTTTTTGACGGAAAGGGAATGCTGACCAGAGGACGGATTTACTTAAATGGTAAGCGATGGAAACCAGAGGGAAAACGGGATTTTGAGGATGCTGGTATTTTTGTGGTTTCAAAAGATACAGTATATATGGATTCCCTTGATGTCAGCGAGAATCTGTTTTTGTTACGTAGAAACAGTTTACGAAAAATCTGGTTGAATGAAAAAGCTCTGCATATACAAGGACGGGCATTGCTTGAAAAATATAATCTTCCCTATGCAGCGGATGAGGACAGCGGCCATCTGAAATATAGGGATCGTATTTTGATCGGAATTGTGAGTGCAATCACACAGGGCGCACGCGTTCTTGTTTTACGGGGAATCGTAGCGTGCTTTCCGGGGGAAGAACGCCAGAAACTGAGACAATTTGTGAATCGATTGAAACAGGAAGGGATTACGATTATATCGATTGATAACCGGGCGGATTTTGAAGATCCTTTTTTTGATGAAGTGATTTTGTTCCGGCATCATACAATCTATAAAAAAATCTGGCAAGATGAAGATAAATGGATGATTGATGCAATTTTGAAACGGGGATTAAAACCTGCGGATGCCCAACCTCAAATTTTACACTCCGCCAATGCGGAAATGCAAATCCGGACGGGAGAGTTCTTTGTGTGGGAAATATTGAAGGATGGTGTCTGGCGGAAGCAGCTTTCGATGAAGGAGGGAGAAATTCTCGCAGCACTGGGGACGCCCGAGCAGGTGGACGCGTTATGGGCGGTCATCCTTCATGCAAATGATATGCAGTCGCGATTTGAAATGGATAGCCAGATCATTTCATATAAAAATGTACAGGATCTTATGAAACACAGGGTTGCGCTTATGGAATACGGAAATCATACAGAAATCTGTGAGAATCTGACGAATGAGGAAAACATTCTTCTTCCAACATATCCGCGTATATGTACAGCTTTTGGGTTTTATCAGAAACAGCAAAAGTATATACTGGAAGACAATTTTCTTGGGTCAGACAGACAGGGAATTGAGTTGCTGAATCCTGAGACAGAAGCATGGAAAATAGGAATTTATCGTTATAAACTGTTTCATCCTCGTGTGCTGATACTAAAAAATATACTGCAAAATCTAAATGTTCGGGAAGTTGCATGGTTGAAGAGAGAATTACGGGAGATTGTGGGGAGAGGCAGCGGGGTACTTCTGCTCGAAAACGAAAGTAAGGTCTGCGTAGATGTTGCGGACCGGCTGGAGGTGATTGTTTGAAGAATATGCAATCATTTTATGATAAACACCATATGGAAATTGGAAATGTGCTTTTGATAATGACTCTTACCATCATACTGTTTCCCAGACTTTCTACAGACTATGTACTGCATCAGTTTGTGATTATTGTTCTTTTGACAATGGGACTTTCTCTGGAGATGTTGAGTGGGGTGCTGGATTTTGCATTTATGTCGGAAATTGCAATGACAACGTGCGTGGGTGGACTATGCCTGCGAGGTGGTCTGCCGGTCTGGGTGGGCTTGTTCGTTATGGTGCTGTCACAGATGTTGCTTGGTATGGCAAAGGGATTTCTGATTGGCAAAATCCGTGTGAACCCTATTTTGCTAACCTTTATTTTACAGCAGATCTATCAAGGCATAGCTGCTGTGTTCGGGGATGCGATACAAGTTCCGATTGTAAAGGATTACTATGGTTCGCGTATGTTCTGGATGTTTTTTTCGGGTATCGCGGTTGTGATTTATGTGTTCCTGTATGTGCTGCTTACACATACATACTATGGGAAATACGTACGGATGTTGGGAGAAAATGAAACATTGGTTCGGAATAGTGGAATTCGTTCTGATGTTTGTCGCATGATTATCTGCGGAATCAGTGGTGCTATTTTTTCCCAGGTGGCATTGATCTTTCTGATTATTACCAATAGTGGCAATGCCAGTATTGGCAAGGGATATCTGTATCCGGTAATTGCGGCAGCGTGTCTAGGGGGAATGAACTTTCTAAAAGGAAAAGGACACCTGTATGGGGCTGTCCTGGGGAGCCTGTCCATGGTACTTCTTCTGAATCTGTCAGCGGGACTTTCCCTTTATAACTATTTTTCTTACATCTGGGAAATTGGAATTCTTGTAATTGCGGTTGTTATTTTCGCAAAGGAGAGAAAGAACTGAAAATCCTCTCCCTAAATCCGAAATTTGTCCAATTGTGGGAAGGCTGGATCCTCCATATAATAAAATCATCAGATGGATACAGCAAAATGATCCCACCAGAAGCCGGATGTGCCTCTGCCATTTTTCTGTATCTAACGGAAGAAAAACAAAGAAATGAGGAGGAAATAACTATGAAAAAACGAAAGAAATTGTTTGGCATTTTGCTGGCGGTAGTTATGACAGTTGCGATGATGACAGGATGCTCTGCAGGAAAAGGTGGTACATCTGAAAGTGGTGTAAAGGTAGGATTCCTGGCACCGACACTGCAGACGGAATTTATGATTGGAATTGACGAGAAGCTTCACGAGGAATGTGATAACCGCGGATGGGATTATGTATCTGCAAGCTTCGATAATGATTCGGCAGCAGCCGTCTCTGCAATTGAGAATATGGTAACTGGAAAATGTAACTATATTGTTGCAATGGTATCTGATACTTCCTGTGATGATGCGCTGAAGGCAGCACAGGACAAGGGTGTCAAGATCATCGAATGTGGTGTTGAGACGGCAGTACATGATGTAGTAATTACAACGGATCAGTATTCTATTGGAACACAGATTGGCGATATGGCAGCAGACTGGTTGAACAGTCAGCTTGGCGGCGAAGGAAACATCGTAGTATATACAACTTATCAGAACCAGGATATGCAGGATCGTGGACAGGGTATCCAGGATGCAATCAAGGAGAAGGCTCCAAATGTAAATATTTTGGAGGTTGTTGATATCGGTAAGGATGTTGTAGGATCCGGAACCACAACCACAGAAACGATGCTTCAAAAATATTCTGACTTGAATGGAATTGTATGTTACGGCGATGCAGCAGCGGTAGAATCTGTTGAGGCAGTGAAGGCGGCAGGCAAGGACAACGAAAACTTCGGTGTATTCGCCTGCGATGGTACCAATCAGGCATTAAAGGGTATCAATGATGGAACATGCATGCGCGGTACAATGTATTTCGAGCCGGTTGGAGGCGTTATGGCAAATTGTATTCAGGAATTAATCGATGGAAAGACCTTTGATCAGGCAGTAGAATCTCCAATCCATGCAGTTACAAAGGCAAATATTGCGGATTACTATACAGCAGACAAATAAAGATTGCAAAAAGAATGCCTCTGGTGAATCATCGGAGGCATTCTTAGAAAGGGGATGGACTCTGTGAAAAATATACTGAGTGTAAAAAATATCGTAAAAACATATCCCGGCGTTATTGCAATCAATGATGTATCCTTCGATGTAGAAGAAGGCGAGATCCATGCTCTGATCGGTGAAAATGGAGCAGGAAAATCAACCCTGATCAAGGTATTGTCGGGAGCAATCGTTCCGGATTCCGGAACAATTGAGCTGGAAGGCAAAAAATACAATCAGATGACCCCGAAGCTGGCAAAAGATCTGGGAATCGAGGTTATCTATCAGGAATTTACACTGGTGCCGGGCATCAGTGCAGCAGAAAATGTATTTCTTGGTGACAAGACAAAGCCGGGTGCATTTTGCGATATCAAGGATCGAGAAGCCCGCGCGAAAAAAATATTTGATGACCTGCGGGTGGACATTGATGTTTCAAAGCCGGTAAAGACTATGTCACCGGCGCATCAGCAGCTTGTCGAAATTGCAAAAGCAGTCAGCCGGAATGTAAAGATCCTGATTATGGATGAGCCGACTGCACCACTGACGGTCAGCGAAGTAGAGACGCTGTTTCGTATTGTGCGTGAACTGAAAGCAAAGGGTGTGACGATCATCTTCATCTCACACCGATTGGAAGAGCTGTTCGAGCTTGCAGACCGCGTAACGGTTATGCGGGATGGCTGCTATGTGGGAACAGAAAATATAAAAGACATCGACAGGCAGAAGTTGATTACGATGATGGCAGGCCGTGAACTTAGAGAGTCTTATCCGTCACGTACCAGCCAGATTGGCGAGGAAGCATTACGGGTAGAGCATCTGACAGGAAATGGAGATCATGATATCTCGTTTACCCTGCATCGGGGAGAAATCCTTGGATTTGCCGGACTGGTTGGAGCTGGACGAACCGAACTGATGCGGGTGATCTATGGTGCCGACCCAATTGAAAGCGGAAAAATATATCTTAATGGAAAAGAGCAGCATATTCGTACCTGCCAGGAAGCAATCCGGCATGGGATTGGGTATATCCCGGAAGACCGGAAAGCACATGGCGTATTTTTACGTATGAGTATTAAATGGAATATTGTTGTAAACAACCTGCGTGGTATTTCAAAAGGACCATTTGTTGATACGAAGCAGGAAAACCGTATTGCAAAAGATTATGAGGAAAAATTTCAGATCAAAACACCGTCTCTGGAACAACGGGTGGAAAATCTGTCAGGAGGTAATCAGCAGAAGGTTGTAATCGCAAAGACACTCGCGGCAAACAGTGAAATTATTATCTTTGATGAGCCGACCCGTGGAATTGATGTCGGTGCCAAACAAGAGATCTACAAACTAATGAATCAGCTTGCCGGAGAAGGAAAAGCGATCATTATGGTAAGTTCAGATATGCCGGAGCTTTTGGGTATGTCTGACCGGATTATCACCATCTATGAGGGCAGAAAGACCGGAGAACTTGCGAAATCAGAATTTGACCAGAATTATATTCTGGATCTAGCATCAGGAGGCGAGGAACATGGAAAAAACAAGTAATAAATTTATAACCTTTTATAAGAAATTTGGTATATATGTATTTTTAGTGGCAGTGATTGTTATTTTTTCGATTATTGCACCAAACTTTTTGTCTGTAGCAAACCTGATCAATATTTTACGTCAGGTATCTATTTTTGGTATTGTTGTAATCGGAGTTACGATGGTCATGATCGGCGGAGGCATGGATTTGTCAGTCGGAGGAATCATGGCGGTCGTCGGCATGGTTATGGGCTATTGTATGGTAAATGTCGGGCTGCCGATCCCTGTTGCAGTGATTATCGGTATCGCACTCGGTATTGCATTTGGTGCAATCAATGGTGTTGTTGCGATCAAGCTGCATATCGCACCGATTATTGTAACACTTGCCATGATGCTTGTATTACAGGGCGTAGCATATCTGATTACTGGCGGCTATCCGATTACCGGTATGCCGAAAGCCTTTTTGACAGTGGGTCAGGGGTATGTTGGACCGATTCCGATTCCGGTTATTTTGTTTGTGATCTTCATTGTGTTTGGCTGGATTGTCATGAACAAGACATACCTTGGCAGAAATATTTATGCACTTGGCGGAAACAAAGAAGCAGCCAGACTTGCAGGTATCAATGTCAACAAACTGACTGTACTCGTGTATTCTTTTGCAGGATTTGCGGCCAGCATCGCAGCAATCATCATGGTTGCCAGAACAAATGCATCGCAGCCAGGCGCAGGAAGCTCCTATGCATTTGACTGTATGACGGCAG
Organism: bacterium; assembly: GCA_963631525.1. Classification (GTDB taxonomy): domain Bacteria; phylum Bacillota; class Clostridia; order Lachnospirales; family Lachnospiraceae; genus Coprococcus_C. The sequence continues at coordinate 69,211 of CAVGQQ010000001.1, read as the reverse complement.
CCTGCTTAGGTGGTGTCAGCATCGCCGGAGGTGAAGGAAAAATCAGCGGTACGGTTGTAGGTGTTATCATCCTTGGTATCCTCGATAACGGACTTGTACTGATGGGGGTTAATTCCAACTTCCAGAGTGTCATAAAGGGACTCATCCTGCTTCTTGCAGTAGCAATCGACTGTTACCAGGGTGGACAGAAGAGAAAGAAGGCGTGAGACATGGTAACAAGAAAATTGCCATATTATGAATTTGCAGATGGAATTTATGAGATTGATGAATTTGACTGCGTGAGTGTATTTGTAATTGTTGGAAGTACACGGGCGTTAGTCATAGATTGTGGAACAGGAATCGGTGACCTCAGATGGGTCATAGAGAATAAGATCACAAATAAACCATATGATGTTGTGGCATCCCATAATCATGGCGATCATATCGGAGGAGCTGGGTTCTTTGAATCTATCTATATCCATCCGGCGGACATGGATTGGGATAGTGGGATTGCACTTCCAACGGTAGAATTCCGTAAAAACTATGCAAAGATCATTGCTGGTCGGGCGGATAAACATTACGACTATAATCTGGATGAGGATGTGCGGCCATGGCCGAAGACACCGGAGAAGCTTCCGCTTACGGATGGGCAGGTGTTTGAGCTTGGAGACAGGACTGTGACAGCATATCACTGTCCTGGACATACATTTGGAGAAATGGTTTTTCTGGATGACAAGACGAAGACGCTGTTGCTTGGAGATGCCTGCAACTGTAATTATTATTTGGCAGACCCAGAGCCAGGACAGGAAAAAGAACGGATTCAGGAAGCAAAGGCAGGGCTTGAACGGTTACTTTCTATGAAAGATAGATATGAGCTGATATATAATTCCCATCATGATTTCAGAGGGTTTGGAAATTCTCTCTATCCTGATATTATAGAGGACGCAATACATGCATTTGAAAGTATATTAGATGGAACCGCGAAATATATATCTGTGACAGATCCTCTTGATCCGGAACATAAAGCTAAGACATATGTGTCTTATGGTAGATTCCGTGTCGCTTATCAAGGTGATGGAATAGAAAATATAAAGTAAATCACAAAATAAAAACTCTTTCCTTTAATAAAATACCCCCATCGGTGCTATTGCGACCGGTGGGGGTGCTTTTATATCTTACACTTCTACATCCCAGAAACCATCTAAGGTTGCAAAGTAATCTTCTGGTGTTTCCGCACGGCGGATCTGCTTTACGCTGCCGTCTTCACACAGAAGTAGTTCTGCGGATTTGAGCTTGCCGTTGTAGTTATACCCCATTGCGAAACCATGAGCACCTGTGTCATGGATAACAAGATAATCACCCATGTCAATCTTCGGAAGCTTGCGGTCAATCGCGAACTTATCGTTGTTCTCACACAGGGAACCGGTTACATCATAGGTATGGTCGCAAGACTCGTTCTCTTTGCCAAGGACGGTGATGTGATGGTAAGCACCGTACATAGCCGGACGCATCAGGTTGACTGCACAGGCATCGACACCGATGTACTCCTTGTAAATGTGCTTCTCGTGGATTGCTTTTGTTACAAGGTGTCCGTAAGGAGCAAGCATGAAACGTCCAAGCTCTGTGAACAGGCTGATATCGCCAAGTCCTGCTGGGACAAGCACTTCATCAAATACCTTGTGTACGCCTTCACCGATCTTCAGGATATCATTTCCTTCCTTGTCTGGTGTGTAAGGAATACCAACGCCACCGGACAGGTTAATGTAGGAAAGTTCGATACCGGTTTTTTCCTTCAGCTCGACAGCTACCTCAAAAAGAATCTTTGCAAGTGTTGGATAGTAGTCGTTTGTGACCGTGTTACTTGCAAGGAAGGAATGCAGTCCGAATTTCTTGGCACCTGCATCACGCAGCTCGGTATATGCTTTGAACAACTGCTCCTTTGTCATGCCATATTTGGCATCGCCAGGGTTGTCCATGATTGTTGTGGAAATGGAGAATGTTCCGCCTGGATTGTAACGGCAGAATACTGTTTCTGGAACACCACATGTATCCTTCAGGAACTGTACATGTGTGTAATCATCTAAGTTGATGTTTGCACCAAGCTTCTTTGCAAGGACGAATTCTTCGGCTGGTGTGTCGTTGGATGAGAACATGATGTTGGAACCAGTGATGCCCATTTTCTCTGACATCAGAAGCTCTGTATAAGAAGAACAGTCAGTACCGCAGCCCTCTTCCTTCAGAATCTTCAGGATAGTTGGGTTCGGGGTTGCCTTGACTGCGAAATATTCTTTATAGCCTTTGTTCCATGCAAATGCCTGCTTTAATTTTCTTGCATTTTCACGGATGCCCTTCTCGTCGTAGATGTGGAAAGGAGTAGGGTATGTCTTTACGATTTCTTCGATTTGTTCTTTTGTTACGAATGGTGTTTTCATGTTTTTCCTCCTAAAACTTCGGTACTTTCTATAATCTAGAAGCAAAACACAGTTTTGTCAAGTGAAATGCCGTAAAAAACCTTATATCTAATTGAAAATAAATATCGAAGATGGTATCATAAACTATTATGTGCAGTTTTTACGTGGGCATGCGAAGATGGGAAGAACACGTAAAAAGAAAAAAGACCGACAATAATTTAGAAACAGGAGATGGAATTATGGCAGATAACGGCGAATCAGGAATGAACTATGACAACATATTTATAAGGATGCTGAGCAGAGTGGGCGATGCAATGCTGCTTTCCATTCTGTTTGTGCTTTCGTGTGTCCCAATCATCACGATTGGCGCAGCATTTACTTCGTTATATTATACAGCGATGAAGGGAATTTCCGGCGACGACGGGTATATCTGGAAGTTTTATACACGGAGCTTCAAGCAGAACTTCAAGCAGGCGACCGGTATGTGGATGCTCTTTTTGGTAGCCTTCTTCATTCTGGGAGTAGACATCTGGTTCTGGATGACGCAGTGGAAGGCAAGTGGAAATGCAATTGCAAAGCCATTTTTGTTTGTCAGTGTGGTACTTCTCACGTTGGTGGTTATGACGTTTATCTATGCATTTGCGTTACAGGCGAAATTCGATAACAAGGTAACGGTGCAGCTGCGAAACGCATTTTTGCTGAGCATCAAGAACTTTCCAATGACGCTTTTGATGCTGCTTACTTATCTGGTGATTGCATGGTGTTTTTACTATGATATTATTATTTCTATCATCGTGTATGTGGTAATCGGATTCGGCGCGGTAGGCTATCTCTGGGCGTACATTATGCTGAGATGCTTCAAGCCATATCTGCCAGAGGAAGATCCGGATGCACATGATGAGAGTGTACTCTTACATGATATTGACAAGGCAGAGGATGATACATCTGCAGAGACAGCGGAAGACGAAGAAGCGGAAGAACTCGTAGATGACGAGAAAGCACCTGCCAAGGATACAGAAGCTGTTGCAGGTGGAAATTCAGACGAATAACATACCATGCAGTTGGAAGGATAGAAACGATGAGAGCAGGTGCGAAAAAAGGAACTACATATGTTGGCATCAGCATGCTTGCGGTATTTTTCTTCGTATTTCTGGGGACGGAATATCTGTTTGATAATTGTATGGTGGCTGTGACCGACGCGGCAGGTGTTGTGCGGGCGCAGAATGAAGTGCTTGGAATCAGTGCGATAGGCTTTTTGCTGTATGGCTGGCTTTCAGATTTTCTTGCAGATAAAAAACGCTGGATTCTGGCGGCACTGGGGTTCCTTGCATTTGGAATCAGCGCAGGCTGTATGGTTTGTATTCTCCAGAGAGGTGGATATGCACAGATGCTGGCTGCAGGATGCGTGTTGTTTTTGCTGCTTGGTGTATTTGGCGCGGGCATCCATTACCAGATGGCGTATGCGCTTGAAAACCGGGCGATGCTGGCGAGATGCGTTGGATTTGCCTATGCAGGAGGAATCCTCCTGCAATTTCTGAACAATAACCTGATAGAGAAAGCGAATATGCAGGCGGTTGCACTGTGCTGTGGCTGCGTGCTTTTGGTGCTGATGCTGCTCCAACAGGCAAAAAAACAGCATGATGAAACCGATTCGGAAGCATCTGGCAAAGAAAAACAAACAGAGATTCGTTATCCGGGATATATGGGGTGGCTGCTCGTTGGAATCGTCTTTTTCCTGACAATCATTTTCGCGACACTGGATAATACGGTAACTTCGGTACATGCGGCAGGAACGGTAGACATCGGACAATGGCCGCGGTTACTGCTTGCGGTCAGTGGGATTGCAGCAGGATTTCTATATGATATCCGCAACCGAAGATGGATGCATATGATGATGTACTGCGTCGCACTTTTGTCGACAATCTGTGTGATCGTCATCGGGTTCGGCGGACCATTTTTGTTGGGACTGCTTGTGTTCTACCTGTCGGCGGGATTTTTTTCCGTTTATTTTACGGTCGCATTTATGGATATCGCCTATCACAGTGCGAGACGGAAGCTGTGGGCGGGACTTGGACGCGCCGTCAATAATGTATGTGCGCTTGTGACAACGGCATTTGCCGGTGTGATTGCATCCGCGGGATATGGTGTCATGATCGTGGCAGTCATATTGTTTGTAGTTATCAGTGCGCTGATCTTTACCTATCAAAACCTGTTGTATGTCGTGCAGGTAGATGGAAATGTGGAATTGGCAGCGGGAGAACAGCGAAAGACAGGCGTGGATGGAGATACAGACCGCAGCGATACGATGGACGGAGCATCGGAGCATAAACCGGTGATTGATAAATTTGCCGTATTCAGCGAGCAATATGCGCTGACGAACCGGGAACGGGAAGTGCTGCAGGCACTGCTTTCCTCCGATGAGAATGTACAGGATATTGCACATGCACTTGGCATCTCGAGAGCGGCGATCTACCGCCACATATCAAATATGAATGAAAAGACAGCGACGAAGGCGCGGATGGGACTGATACAGTTCTATTACGGCTGGAATCCTGAAAAATAGCGCAGTTTCACGCATTTGAGACATCTGTCAACTACCATAGCAGACAAAAATCTGCTATGGTAATTTTAGTTTATGGACGTTTTTTGACGAAGAGGAGGAACGAGACAATGAAAAGAAAGAAAAAGATAGGTGCGCTTTTGCTGGCACTGCTTCTGGTCGTGAGCTTCCTGCCGATGGTGCGAAGCTATGCGGCGGACTGCATTGTGGGCGGCGACAATCATACACCATGGAACAGCGTACAGGATGGTGTGTTCACGTATGATGGCGGAACAATGACGATTACGACATCCAATGGGACACTGCAGGGACAGAACAGTGAGATATCAGTACCGGAAAATACAACTGTGACAGTTGCAGTTGCACCGGTTTCGGGGTATACTGTGCGGCTCCGCCTGAATGGACAGGAAGTTGCACTGAACAATGGTGTATATACGACAACCACGACGAGTGAACAGTCCAGTTTAAAATTCGAGGCAAGTTTTGAGAATACAAATCCGGGCGGGGGTTCGAATCCGGGAGATCCGACAGCTCCAGTGGAATTAGTTCTGGAAGGAAATGCATTTTTGGGAAATGCAAATGATTTTTATAGCGAATTAAAACTGGCGGATGCAGGCTTTGAGATCTATGCAGATGCAGGTGCCGGGTATCAGACATTGGGGCAGTTGCTGACAGCGGGTGTTGTAACATCCAAAGGAAATGGATGTTATGTATTTGAAACAGGAATTACATCGGTCAAATTGTATATTACTTACGATGCAGGCAGCTATGATTTGTCCACGTTTGGAGGAATTACGATTGGAAACAGTGAGAGTACCGCAGCGACGTTGTCGGCAGGGACGCAGCACATCCAGATCGATAAGAAATCGGAAACACTGACAGTGACATGGGCATATGACAGCACATCCTTCGGTGCAGATGCTTACCTTGAACACGGAAAAGCACAGGTGACCGCTATCGAGGGCGTGAGCGACCTCTCTGCGCAGTTTGGTGGCAACCCGGGCAATGCACAGGGCGGAAATATTGCCGTTCCATCGGGCAGAAAGGTAACGATCAAGCTTGTTCCAGATTATGGTTATCAGGTGGCAGGCCTCCAGTTAAATGGTGGTGTGACCTTGCAGCCGGATGATGCACAGACATCAACGTTTACCTTTATGATGGGAAACAGCCCGGTACATTTGAAAGGAATCTTTACGAAGACCTCTGATACAGTGAACACAAACAGCAAACAGATTGAATCCGCAAGCATTGCAAATGGCGCCAATGCAGCGGCAAGTGGCAATCTGCGTCTGACGGTGTCGGACGCAGAGAGCTATGATACAACGGCTGCACAGGCAATGGTTTCCGGTGCACAGTCTGCACAGGCAGTGGATCTGAAACTGGATCAGATCGTGAGCAAGGGAAATGGATCGAACTGGGAAAGCAATATTACAGAGTTTGATAACCCGGTGACACTGAGTCTCACGATGGATGATTACGATGCAGATTATGATTATACGGTTGTGCGCAATCACAACGGTACGCTGACGGAGCTTGCGACGACGGTACAGCAGGGAACGCTTTCCTTTGCAACGAATCAGTTCTCGACTTACATTATCGTCAAGAAAGCGAAAACAACGGAAGTGGTAACGACGACCGAAGCAGAACCGTCCACACCGGATGCAGACGTGAAGAACCCAACGACGTCAGCTCCGACCACGGAGACGGGGAAGAACACAGATACCCCAAAGACCGGAGATGAGACTATGCCGGTTGCGTGCGGATTGCTTTGCGTCATGAGTGCGATCTTGTTTATCAAGATGGAGAAAAAGAGATAATTCCAATTTTCAGTATAGGAAAATGTGTGCGCCGCGCGCGGAGAAAAAATCCGCGCGCGGTTTTTCTATTTTTAATTGTTATTTTTGACAGCATCCAATATAATGAAACTAAGACAAAAAATGGGAGGTACGCATATGCCATACAGACGATACGCGAGACGTGTTCTGGCGATTCTTTTGACAGTGATCCTACTGCTCACAAACGGGGGAGTACAGACAAAACAGAAAACTGCGCATGCCGCAGATGCAAACTTTGCGAATGTGGTTGTATTTGCATATTTTGCAGGGGATACGGACGGAGAAGCTTATTATGAAGAGAATACTTCTGATATCATGCGGATCTATGATGGATCACAGAACTGTTCATTTACGAATTATCTGAACAACATTTCCTATGGACAGTTGCGTGTGAAGAATTATTTCCCACAGTACGATGGGACGAAGATCACACCATTACAGTTATCTATGACGGAACAGACTGTGCGTGACAGCGGAAATATGGACCCGACGATCATGACAGATGTCATACGGCAGATTGGCACGGCGAATGGAACACTTGATTTTGATGGGGATGGTTATATCGACAATGTGACTGTGATCCTGCATTCGCACAACAATGCGACCACGTCCGGCAATTCACTGGTCGCACATCACCAGTTTTACGTCGGTTCACTGAAATATCAGAATCTTTTGGTCGGACATTACAATATGGTAAATACCGTGCAGTTTCTTGGGCAGACGGACGGGGATGTCTCTGCGCAGGAATGCGCCGTGATTGCACATGAGTTTCTGCATACGGTCGGGTTCCCAGATCTGTATACAAGTGATGGAACGACACCGGTCGGCGTGTGGGATATCATGGGAAAGGCAACGTATATTCCGTCGTATCCGCTTGCGTATCTGCGGATGTATTTTGGCAAATGGCTGAACCTTTCCACGGTTACGACATCCCAGACATTGACACTTGATACGCAGGATAACCAGAACGGACATCCGGCGTACATTCTGAAATCGCCTTTGAATGAAAGCGAATATTTTGTCGTGGAATTTCGGAAGAAGGTATACACACCAGACACCTATGACCGGTTTATCGGTGGTTCGGGTGTGATCGTCTACCGGATTAACCCGGCGGTGGAGGAACTGAGCAATATGCACGGCGGCACAGGCGTTTACGTGTTCCGCCCACAGGCAGGACAGACCGGTTATATCGAAGATGGCATGCAGAGTGTATCCAGTGCATTTTTATCCAAAGAATCCGGGCGTACAACGATCGGAAAGGCAGATCTTTCGGCGGGACTTTCGGATGGCGCACTGACATTCTCGGATGGGACGAATTCGGGAATCGTGATCAGTGAGGTTGGAAGTGCAGAGGGCAGCCAGATCACTCTCAAGGTAGATTTCCCAAAGGTGGAGACCTCGGAGCTTTGGACGAATACGGAATTCCCGGATGTGACGGCAGATGCATGGAGCCAGATTGCGATGACGATGGCTGACAGTAAGCCATATGTGCTGACATACGCATCGGGCGAGCTTTCCCTGTATGTATATGAAAACGAAACATGGACGAAGAAATTTACGGAGAAGCTGACGGACAGCTATGTGAACAGCATCCGGGTATGTGAATATGGCGGTGCGATTTACTATGCATATCAGGGCGATGCGGGAATCGGCATACGCAAGCTGAACTATGCATGTAATGGCATTGCGGAACAGCAGACGATCGCGACAAGCAGTTATTCTTTTGATATGAAAGCGGGTGCGGATGGCGTCTATGTGGCGTATCTCTATGGCGATAAAACCGCATATCTGAAGAAATATATTGCAGGTGGATTATCCACACAGACCGACTGTGGCAGCTATTACACATCGGGTGATTACCTTGGACAGCCGCAGCTTACCGCGGCAGGCACGACGATGTACGCGTCAGTCAGAAATTCAAACGGAAACCAGATCCATACTTTCCGGCTGGATGCGCCGGGTGCTTATACGGAGATCGGCGACGCCGATGCGGTTGGAAGCACCTATGTGACAGCGACCGATGGCACGAACCTTTATATTATCACGAATCAAAACGGAATTACGGTGCAGCGGTATGACAAGACAGCATGGACAACGTCCAGGATGGCAGATGCAAATATCTCCGATATGGCGGCGGTCTGCAAGCAGGGAACGCTGTTTATGCTGGCGTCGAAAAATGAGAATACAAACCTGTACCGCTATGATGTGATGACAAACCAGTTCGCGCAGGAAGGCGTGTCGTTGGATTCGTATTCGAATTCGCAGACGATCTGTACAGAAAATGGTAATTTATACACAGCATATAGACGACAGTCTGATTCAAAGCTGGTTGTGAAGAAAAAGACTGTGACAGTGACACCGGCACCCGATCCAGATCCGGGCACAGATCCTGATCCAGACCCGGAACCGGGAACCAGCGAGACAACAACGATGGAAGCGACAACGACAGAGACAACGGAGCCATCTGGTACGACGACTGAAACACCGGCACCAGAGCCAAAACCAACGCCAGCCGCAACACCGAATGTGACAGTGTCCTACCGCACGCACATCCAGACCTTCGGATGGGAGAAGGACTGGAAGAAGGATGGAACGATGTCCGGTACATCCGGCAAAGCAAAACGGCTGGAGGGCATTGAGATCAAAGTGTCTGGTAATTCCAACCTTGGAATCCAGTATACGACACATTGTCAGAGCTACGGCTGGCTGCCGTGGGCGGCAAATGGCGAGATGAGCGGAACCGAGGGCGAAGCAAAGCGACTCGAAGCAATCAAGATCCAGCTGACAGGCAAAGATAAAGACAACTATGACGTATATTACCGCGTGCATGCGCAGAGCTACGGCTGGCTCGGATGGGCGAAGAATGGCGCACCGGCGGGAACCGCAGGCTATGCGAAACGACTGGAAGGAATTCAGGTTGTTGTAGTGAAGAAGGGCGCGGCATTTAACCAGAACATGCAGGTAATCGCATCGCGGTTTGCGAATGCATTTTACGCGGCACCGGGACAGAGCACGAATCCGCAGATCGCGGGTGCGGACAGTCCGAATGTTACATATCGTACCCACGTGCAGAGCTATGGCTGGCAGGGCTGGAAATACAACGGACAGATGAGCGGAACATCCGGACAGGCGAAACGTCTCGAAGGAATTGAGATCAAACTGACAAATGCACCGTATTCCGGCGGCATTTGTTATACAACCCACGTGCAGAGCTACGGCTGGCAGGAACCGACGAACAATCCATCTGCATGGCGTAGAAATGGAACGATGAGTGGAACCTCCGGACAGGCAAAAAGACTCGAGGCTATCTGTATTTCATTGACAGGAGACATGCAACGGCATTATGATGTATACTATCGTGTGCATGCGCAGAGCTATGGCTGGCTTGGATGGGCGAAAAATGGCGCACCGGCAGGAACGGCTGGTTATGCAAAACGATTGGAAGGGATAGAGATCCGGCTTGTGCCGAAGGGGCAGGCGGCTCCGGGCAGTACAGCACGGTCGTATATCTCTGCATATTAAAATACAAACAGGAGAGGAAAAAATTATGAACGCAAAATGGAAACGGCTTGTGACCGCAATTCTGATGATGGCGTTGCTGCTTGGACCGCTCGTATCGATGCAGACGCCAGCGCGGGCAGCAGACGGAGAGGATGACAACGAATTTGTCGTTGGCTTCGATGCAGAATTCCCGCCATATGGCTACAAGGACGATAACGGCGAATATGTCGGATTCGATCTGGATCTGGCGCAGGAGGTGTGTGACCGGAATGGTTGGACACTCAAGAAACAGCCGATTGAATGGAACTCGAAGGATATGGAATTGAATTCCGGTTCGATCAGCTGTATCTGGAATGGATTCACGATGAACGGCAGAGAGGACGACTATACGTGGACAAAGCCATATGTGGATAATTCACAGGTGGTAGTTGTGCGCAAGGATTCCGGAATCACACAGTTGTCCGATCTGGCAGACAAGGTAGTTGCCGTACAGGCAGACAGCTCCGCGCTCGCGACGCTCACCGGTGAGGATGCAAGTGAGGAGAATCTGGCACTTGCTGAGACCTTCAAGGATCTGCAGCAGGTAGGTGATTATAACAGTGCATTTATGAATCTGGAATCAGGCGCTGTAAATGCAATCTGCATGGATATCGGTGTTGCAAACTATGAGATTGCATCCCGCGGTGATAAATTCCTGATGCTCGAGGATCGTCTGTCCTCTGAGGAATATGGAGTTGGATTTAAGCTTGGAAATACCGAGCTTCGTGATAAAGTACAGGCAACCCTGCTCGACATGCTTGCCGATGGTACATTTGAGGAGATCGCGGAGAAATGGGGACTGGAGGAATCTATCTGTCTGACTGCGGATGATGAAGTGCAGGAAGAGACAACCGCAGATGACAATACATTTATTGTCGGGTTCGATGCAGAATTCCCGCCATATGGCTACAAGGACGATAACGGCGAATATGTCGGCTTCGATCTGGATCTGGCACAGGAAGTTTGTGACCGGAACGGTTGGATCTTAAAGAAACAGCCAATCGAGTGGAACTCGAAGGATATGGAATTGAATTCTGGTTCAATCAGTTGTATCTGGAACGGATTTACAATGAATGGAAGAGAAGACGCTTACACATGGACCACACCATATGTGGATAATTCGCAGGTGGTAGTTGTGCGCAAGGATTCTGGTATCACACAGTTGTCGGATCTGGCTGGAAAGGTCGTTGCCGTGCAGGCAGACAGCTCTGCGCTCGCGGCGCTCACCGGAGAGGACGCAAGTGAGGAGAATCTGGCACTTGCTGAGACCTTCAAGGATCTGCAGCAGGTAGGTGATTATAACAGTGCATTTATGAATCTGGAATCAGGCGCTGTAAATGCAATCTGCATGGATATCGGTGTTGCAAACTATGAGATTGCATCCCGCGGTGATAAATTCCTGATGCTCGAGGATCGTCTGTCCTCTGAGGAATATGGAGTTGGATTTAAGCTTGGAAATACCGAGCTTCGTGATAAAGTACAGGCAACCCTGCTCGACATGCTTGCCGATGGTACATTTGAGGAGATCGCAGAGAAATGGGGCTTGGAGGAGTCCATCTGTCTGTCACCGGACGATGAGGTTCAGGATGGGAATATCGCTGCTGCAACTGCGACAGACAGCACATCCACAGGAAAGAAGAACACAAGCTTCTGGGATAAGTTCTGCTCGATCACAAAGCAGCTTGCTGAAGGTCTACTTGCATCCCTGCTGATCTTCTTCCTGACACTTCTGTTCTCCCTGCCGCTTGGACTTTTGGTTGCAGCAGGCAGAATGTGTAAGATTGCGCCGATCCGCTGGCTGGTGAAGTTCTATATTTCCATCGCACGTGGTACGCCACTGATGTTACAGCTGCTCGTTGTATTTTACGGACCATACTATCTGTTTGGCGCGACGCTTACGACAAGCTATCGTTTCCAGGCGGTTATCATTGGATTTGCTTTGAACTATGCGGCATATTTCGCAGAGATCTACCGCTCCGGTATTCAGGCAGTGCCACAGGGACAGCATGAGGCAGCGAAGATCTTAGGATACAGCAAGAGCCAGACGTTCTTCAAGATCGTGTTCCCGCAGATGGCGAAGAACATCCTGCCTTCTGTCACAAATGAGGTTATCACACTGGTTAAGGATACATCACTTGCGTTTGCTATCTCTTACACGGAGATGTTTACACTTGCCAAGCAGGTCGCAGCCGCACAGACAACGATCATGCCGCTGTTTATCGCCGGTGTATTCTATTACATCTTTAACTTTGTCGTTGCGTTTGTGATGGAGAAGATTGAAAAACGCATGAATTATTATCGTTAGGAGGGGCGCAATGAACTTACTGGAAGTAAAAAATATAAAGAAAAGCTTCGATGATCTCGAAGTATTGAAGGATATCAGTATGTCGGTGGCTGAGAGCGAGGTTATCTCGATCCTCGGTCCATCCGGTTCGGGAAAATCAACCTTCCTGCGCTGTATGACGATGCTGGAGAAGATTGACGGCGGAAGCATGGTGTACTGCGGAAAGGAAGCGGTCAATTCCGACAGCGGCGCTCCGGTCTATGCGGACAAAGCAGACTTAAAGGAAATCCAGAGCTATTACGGACTGGTATTCCAGAACTTTAACCTGTTCCCACATTATTCGGTGTTGAAGAATATTGCGGATGCGCCAATCCACGTGCAGAAGCGTGACAAGGATGAGGTATATGCCGAAGCGAAGGAGCTGCTTCGCAAAATGAACTTAGAAGATAAGGGCGACTATTATCCATATCAGTTATCCGGCGGACAGCAGCAGCGTGTGGCGATTGCCCGTGCGCTTGCGTTAAAGCCGAAGATGCTCTTCTTCGATGAGCCGACATCGGCACTCGATCCGGAGCTGACAGCCGAGATCTTAAAGGTGTTAAAAGAACTCGCCGCAGAGAAGATGACGATGGTAATCGTAACCCATGAGATCGGTTTCGCCCGGAGCGTATCCGACCGTGTGATCTTCATGGATGGCGGTGTGATCGTCGAGGAAGGAAAGCCTGAGGATGTCATCGACAACCCGAAGACCGACCGAGCCAAGGCATTTTTGAAAAAGATGCAAGAGATGTAGAGCTAGATAAAATATTCAAAAATATGCATTTAACAACAGATGAAATAAAGTTGATGAATCCAGAAATATAGTATTTACAATTATCAACACACAGCACAGGGTACAAAAAATAAAATCCCCTGCAGACTGATAGAAACACATCGGCACTTAACGAGCCCGGCATGAGCCGGGGGAGTTTAGTACCGCTATGTGTTGTCTCTCAAGCGAGAGCGTGTCTGCAGGGGATTTCTATTTTGTACTTTGTGCGTCCGTTATAAGATATTTTTACATCTTCTCTGGCTCATCATACTCGACACCCTTCGTATCGACCGTGACTGTCTTGATGCGCTGATCTTCGAGCGGACGATCCATATAGTCGGTTGGAACATCTGCAATCTTGTTTACGACATCCAGACCATCTACGATCTTACCGAAAGCAGCATAGCTTCCGTCCAGATGCGGGCTGTTCTTGTGCATGATGAAAAACTGGGAACCTGCGGAGTTTGGCATCATTGTACGTGCCATAGAAAGTACGCCAGGTTCATGCTTCAGATCATTTGCAAATCCATTTTGTGCGAACTCACCGCGGATCGAATAACCAGGACCTCCGGTACCATTTCCATCCGGGCAGCCGCCCTGGATCATAAAGCCATTGATGACACGATGGAAAATCAATCCATCGTAAAATCCCTTCTTAATCAGAGAGATAAAATTCTTTACTGTGTTTGGTGCGATATCCGGATACAGTTCAAATGTCATAACATCGCCGGATTCCATTGTCATTGTAACAATTGGATTACTCAAATTTATCATCCTTTCTTGTATTTTTATCCAAAAGATGATAGTATAATACCATTATTGTAAAATTACATCAAGTGTGTAATTTTTTGAAAAGTTATGTAAACTAAAATGCAAAGAAGAGGTACGAAAAGTGGGAAAAACGGTGATTCGAATCGTGAAGGGAATCATATTGGTAGTGGCGATGGTTGCACTTGCCAATCTGACCTATAAACATATACGAACCTATTACGATGATTATATGGATGAATACAAGGGAACGGAGTCGACACAGGGCGAAGATGTGACGGTTACGATTCCAGAGGGCGCATCCGTCAAGGAGATCGCACAGATCTTAAAGGACAATGGATTGATCAATTATCCACGTGCATTTACAAAGCGTCTGCAGGATTCCGAGTACCGCGGCAAGCTGCATGGTGGTACATACACACTGAATACCGGTATGACGACCTTGCAGATGATGGCAGCGATGAGCCCGACCTTCGAGGAAGATCAGCCGATTGATTATCTGGTTGTGCCGGAGGGCTTTACGGTAGAGATGATAGCCGCGCGGTGTGAAGATCAGGGAATCTGTTCCGCGACCGAATTTTTAAATGCATGCAAATCCGTTACGAAATCGGATTTTGCATATCTGGCAGACGTACCGGCAGGTGCCAATGTCAACTACAAGGTACAGGGCTTCCTGTTCCCGGCAACGTACGATATTTATGAGTCGACGACAGCCGAATCATTAGTCGATTATATGTTGAGAACGTTCGGCAACTACTATACACAGGAATTGCAGGAGCGTGCAGCAGAGCTTGGATACAGTGCGTTTGAACTTGTGACAAGAGCATCCATCGTAGAGCGTGAGGCGAAGGTGGACGAGGAGCGTGCAACGATCGCAGGCGTTATCAATAACCGTCTGAAAGCAGATATGCCATTGCAGATGTGTCCGACTGTCTTATATCCATTGACCGATGGTATGTATGACAAGAGTCAGGTTCTGTATGAGGATCTGGAGCTGGATTCCCCATACAACACCTACAAATATTCCGGACTTCCGGTAGGACCGATCTGTAATCCGGGACTTGCTTGTATTCAGGCAGTTTTGTATCCGGAAGAGCATAATTACCTGTATTACCATGTTGGTGATGAAGCAGCAGGTACACATATCTTTACAGAAAACTATGAGGATCACATAGATACACAGATTATTGGTGGACCAAACGGCGTGACACCGGACGGAGAAGCTTCCACCGAGGAATCAACAACGGAAGAATCACAATAGGAATAAATAATGTATTAGGAGGGACGTTATGAGAACTTTTAATTTTAGGGCGCGAAACATCGGCGAAGAAAAATATCTGTCATACACAATGGGCGAGGATTGTGAGTTAGATGAGGATGTTTTAGATTACTGTCAGGATAATGCGCCGGAAGAACTGATAGAGATTATCTATGAAGAAGATGACGATTTCGATTATCTGACCTACCAGATCACGGGCAAGACATCTCTGGAAGAGTACATTACACAGGAACACGATTGTGAGAGCGTACTGCTCATTTTGCGAAATGTAGCACAGGAGATGATCTCGCTGAAGGAACAGGCAATTCCGCTTTCGTATGTACTGTTGAACCGTGGATTTATCTATGTGGACGCAGAGAAGAAGACGGTACAGTTCCTGTGTCTGCCAATCGAGAGCAAGGGCGCACTTTCTGTAGAATTCAAGAGCTTTGTACGTCAGTTGCTTGCCAATATGAAATATGATGTGGACGAAGATCTGAACTATGTTGGTAAGCTGCTCACTTATATCAATGGAGATAATTTCAATCTGCGCGGACTGATTGGACTTGCAGAAGCATTGATGGAAGAAGAAGGAATCAGCTTCGAGGAGGCTGGTGCTATTGATGCAGATGGTGTCGAGGTTGTAAGCGCAGAGGCAGAGGCTCCGGCAGAAAATATCGGTGACATCATGAACAGTCTGCAGGAAGAGGATGATACACCACTTCCTGAGATTGGTGACGATGAAGAGGAAGAAGCAGAGGAGCCTGCAAAGGAAGAGGAAGAACTGGAAAGTATCCTTCCAGCTGGCATGCAGATAAAGGAAGAAGAAACACCAGCACCTGCCGAAGAGAAGACAGCAGAACCGGCAGAAGCCGTGGAGGAAGCACCTGCACCAGAACCAGTAATGGAGAAGCAGGAAGCACCAAAGCCGGAACCAGTAGCAGAAAAACCAGAGGTTTCTCCAGCCGCAGAGCAGATCCTGTCACAGGTGAAGCCAGAGGAAACAACAAATGGTGGTGGCGAGAAGCTGCAGTTAAAGACAAACAAGAAGGAATCCGATATCAACCTGATCAAGGATCGGATCAAGGAACTGGTTGGAGAAGTTCCATCCGCAAAGTCGACACCACAGCCAACCAAGAATATCCAGACATTGGAGGATTTGGATCATTTCTTAGACAAGCCGCCTGTGGTTAAGCGAAACGTGGTAAAGGTAAACCGTGCGGCAATCATCCAGCAGACAGAGGCTGAGATGGAGGCAGCGGAAGCAGAAGCAGCGGCTGAGGCAGCAGAAGCTGCTGAGCCGGAAACAACCGTACAGAACGAAGAGCCAACAACTGGACAGACTGAAAATATCAAGGTGCCAGTCATCGAGGATATTTACGATGACATGAATATTGAGAAGAAAAAGGATGATGAAAAGGACAAGAAGCCAAAGAGTACATCAATCCTGAATAAATCCGTAACAGAGCTGGTAAAGGATGCCGTTGGCGCAGTGAGTGCTGCGACAGCAGCGGCAAATGCACCAAAGGCATTGCCATATCTGATCCGCGTAAGTACGGAAGAACGTATTATGCTGAACAAAGCAGTGTTCAAGATTGGAAAGGCAACCAGAGGTGTGGACTATACGGTTGGCGGAAATGGAGCCATCAGCCGTCAGCATGCATTTATTATCCAGAAGGATGGGGTATGTTATATCAAAGATAACAAGTCTACGAATCATACATATGTGAATGGAAAGCGCGTAGAGGATGGCGTGGAAGAGATTCTGACACATGATTCTCTCGTAAGACTTGCAGATGAAGAGTTTACATTTAAGATTCGCTAATTAGGATGTTCATATTCATGAGGAGGTAGCAAATGAAGGGGTTAGAGTTGAATGTAACAAAACAGAACGGAATGACACTGGTGGAGTACCAGCTTGGAGTAGCAGATGTCTATGACGACAGAGTGTCAGACAAGGTTGCACAGCTCGGAAATATTATTCCATTCCAGTACAAGGACGAGGATGGAAAGAGAAGCATTGTCTCTTATGTGCATCATGATACTTCTCTGGAAGTGACGCTGCGCCAGACATTGAAGAAGGCAGATGTGCTTGCAATCTTAAAGGGACTTCTGTGTGCGTTTGAGATTGGTGCGGCAGGTGTGCAGATCTGTTATCTGGTACGCGATCTGAATTATATCTATGTAGATCCTGAGAGCAAGGCAGTGAAATGTATCATGGTTCCTGTAAAGCAGGACCCGTTGGGACAGTCTGATATCCCGAATTTCTTCCGGAATATTGTGTCACATATGCGATTTGATGAAGCAGACAAGGACGATTATGTAGCCAGAATCCTGACTTTGATCAACACGGATCATTATTCCAATATGAAATTAAAGGGACTTGTAGATGCCGAGATGGAGAAGCTTGGACTCTTCTACACAAGAGACGAGGGACTCAAGAAGGAAGCAGATACAACCGCAGCCCCGGATATACAGAACCAGAATGTAAAAGTAAATCGTGTCGGTGTCATGAATAACATGCGCCCGCAGGGTATGCCGGCAATGGGACAACCGGTACCGCCGATGGGTGGACAGCCAATGATGGGACAGCCAGTACCACCGATGGGTGGACAGTCAATGATGGGACAGCCAGTACCGCCGATGGGTGGACAGCCAATGATGGGACAGCCAGTACCACCGATGGGACAGATGCCAAAACCGGAGATGCCAAAACCGGAGATGCCAAAACCGCAGGCACCAGCACCGGAAGCACCAAAGCCAGAGATGCCGAAGCCGGAAATGCCGAAGCCGGAAATGCCGAAGCCGGAAATGCCGAAGCCACAGGCACCAGCACCGGAAGCACCAAAGCCAGAGATGCCAAAACCGGAAATGCCAAAGCCACAGATGCCTCCAATGGGGCAGCGCCCAGCGATGGGTGGACAGCCAATGATGGGACAGCCGGTACCACCGGTACCACCAATGGGACAACCAATGATGGGGCAGCCGATGATGGGACAGATGCCAAGACCACAGGCACCACAGATGCAGAATGGCAATCTGATGGGACAGCTTGGTGGTGCACGTCCGATTCCGCACTTTGTGCGTAAATCAACTGGCGAGATCATCAATATTACACAACCAGAATTTATCATCGGTAAGTCTAAGACAAAAGCCGATTATGCAATAGAGAACAACAGCGCAATCAGCCGGGAGCATTGTATTATAATCCAGCACGATGGCGTGAACTATATTAAGGATAACAATTCTACAAACCATACCTATGTAAACGGGGTAGAGTTGCAGCCAGGTAAGGAAGTACTTCTGAAGCACAAGACAGAAGTTCGATTGGGAGACGAGGAATTCACATTCCTTCTGAGAAAAGGAGAGTAATATGGAGTACATTGCAACATATCACACCGATGTAGGTACAAGAAAAGAAACCAACCAGGACTCTCTTGCAATCAAGGTTGTGAACACAAAAGAGGGAAATGTAGCATTTGCAATCGTGTGTGATGGCATGGGAGGACTTGCAAAAGGCGAGGTTGCCAGCAAAGAGGTAATTGAAGCATTTTGCACATGGTTTGATGATACATTAGTGGATGAAATTCAGAATGGAACATTCACAGAGCAGAAGCTGGTAACACAGTGGGACGATATTATCCAGACACAGAATCGCCGTCTGGGCGCGTATGGAGAGGAAAATCATTTGCAGCTTGGTACGACGGTATCTGCGATCCTGTTATACAAGGATCAGTATTATATTGTTCATGTGGGCGACAGCCGTGTGTATGAGCTTACAAAAACCGCGAAGCAGTTGACGAACGACCAGACATTTATCGCAAGAGAGCTGGCGGCAGGACGAATGACACCGGAACAGGCAAAGACCGATCCGAGACGAAGCGTGCTGTTGCAGTGCGTCGGCGCATCGCCGGTTGTTGAACCGGAATTCACAAAGGGAACTGCAACAAGAAATGCAGTTTATATGCTCTGCTCAGATGGATTCCGTCATGTGATCACACCGGAGGAGATTATCGAGAAGATCGGACCGGGTGAGGCAACGGATGAAGAAAAGATGAAATATGGAGCAATTTATCTGACAGAGTTAGTGAAGAACCGTGGGGAACGTGATAACATCACGGTAGCAATGGTTCGCACGATTTGATTTAGAGAGGGTTTGCCATGACGAAGGAAGGAACCGTACTAGACGGAAAATATGAAATATTGGCAGAAGTTGGTCGAGGTGGTATGTCCATCGTGTACCTTGCCCGTGATAAGCGTTTGAACAAGCAGTGGGCGGTCAAGGAGATCAAGAACGATGGAAAGAAATCCGCAAAGACTTTACTTAAGGGATTGGAACGAGAAGCAAATATTCTGAAGAATGTGGATCATCCGGTATTGCCACGAATCGTAGATATCATCAATCAGGATGGAACGATCTACGTTGTTATGGATTATATCGAGGGTGATACGATTCAGGATCGATTGAAGAAGGAAGGCGCACAGCCGCAGGAACTGGTTGTAGAGTGGGGCTTGCAGCTTGCAAGTGCATTGAATTACCTGCACAACATGAATCCACCGGTTATTTACCGGGATATGAAGCCTTCCAATGTCATGATCAAGCCGGAGGGCGGCGTAAAGCTGATCGACTTCGGTACAGCGAAAGAGTATGAGATAGAGAATAATGCAGATACAACTGCACTTGGTACGCGAGGCTATGCGGCACCAGAGCAGTTTGGTGATTCCAAGGGACGTGGTATCTACAATACAGATGCTAGAACAGATATCTACAATCTGGGTGCAACCCTGTATCATATCGTAACAGGAAAGAACCCATGTGAGCCGCCGTATGAGATCAAGCCAATCCGCGAGTGGAACCCAATGTTGTCCTCTGGTTTGGAGAAGATTATCTTGAAATGTACACAGGCAGATCCGAACGACCGTTATCAGAACTGTACGGAGCTGATGTATGCATTGGAGCATTACGATGAGCTTGATGACAGTTATCGGAAGAAGAATAAGAAGAAGCTTGGGATTTTTGCAGCAACTGCGGCACTGGCAGTTGTAGCCGGCATCACAGCTGGAATCGGATATTCCGGTATGCAGCGGATCAAGCTGAACAATTATAACCAGTATATTGAAAATGGTATGAATTACTGCCGGGAGGAAAATTACGAAGCCGGAACAGCGGAATTCAAGAAAGCAATCGAACTGGACGGCTCGGAGGAAAAAGCTTACGAGCAATATATACAGGCATACATTGATGCTACAAACAAGGCAGAGGAAGCCGGAACCGAGTCCACACTCAATCTGGACGATGCGTTGACACTGGTTTCCAATCGAATCAGCAGTAAACATGGCGGTGTCGAGAAGAACAGCGCGGTGCTTTACAAGCTGGCACTTACATATTTTGAAGAAGAGCGTTCTTACAGTCAGGCAGCCAAATATTTCGGTATGATCGACGAAAAGGACGAGGAATACGGAAAGCTTGCAAGCTTTTACAAGTCTATTTCCGAGCTGCGTTCCGACAGTACCTCAGATGCGTCGGAACTGATGCAGG
This sequence comes from bacterium, assembly GCA_963631525.1. Taxonomy (GTDB): domain Bacteria; phylum Bacillota; class Clostridia; order Lachnospirales; family Lachnospiraceae; genus Coprococcus_C. The sequence goes on along the minus strand of CAVGQQ010000001.1, from coordinate 48,226 downwards.
CAGTGAATGACTTTGCAACTTATAATGAGAACAACTTTACGAATCAGGAAGCAACCAAGTTCGTAAATTACCGTATTATCGGCGAGATTTACAGTACGAACGTGAGCAAGGATGCGGAGACGAGTATTGCAGAGCAGGCAAGTACGGTGATGGAGCAGGCAGTTGCCGATCTGGACGAGTACACAGGTAATGATCTGGACGAAGAAGCGGTTATGGATATGAATTATCGTTACGACGATAATCTGATCATGATCTACGAGCAGCTTGCCAAGGAAAATGCAGACAATGAAACGGTTGCCAATGGATATTATTCGATGGCGATCAGTTATTGTGAAGATTATATCGGAATTCTGAAGATGAAGGTAGACAGCGATCCGGGCATTTCGCTGGGAGGGGTGTCCGTCAATGCATATAACCAGTCTTATTACAATAAGATGATGACAGAAGCACGCTGCTATGATGCACAGGGCAAGACAGACGAGGCTCTGAAGATATATGAAGCTGCAGAAAAGATATTCGGTACGAAGAATGAGTGGAGTGATAACGTATATGCAGAACATATGGATTACTTGTATCGGTTGTGTGAGGAGCAGGAGCAGGATCCGAAGCTTTGGACGAAGAAGCTCCCGGAGCTGACAAAGAAGCTGATTCAGGTGTTTGATGATGGTGGAAATGTATTTGGTATCAACAACAACAAAACCTGGTATAAACGAAAAGATACGTTGCAGATGTTGAAGGACGGAAGCTTTGATATCGGGGAAGATGAAGCGACGCAGGCACCGGATGCAAATTCCGATGATTCGCAGTCGGCAGAGATGGGAGAGTGATCAGCATGCAAAACGTATATGAGATATGTTTCTATGGTGGCTTGGTACTGGCGATTCTCCTTCTGATTGCGGCGATTGTGTTATTCATCGTATTGAAGATACCGAAGGTAATTGGAGAATTGACCGGTAGTGCTGCGAAAAAGGCAATGAAAGAAATGCAGGACGGCACAGCGAGTCCGGGCAGCGTAGCGAAGAAAGAACAGGAAAAATATTACAACATGGGAAGTGGAAAGATCACTGCGAAGGAAGCCGTTTCTACGCGGGAGGAACGGAAGACCTACGGAAATGATTCCACAGAACTGCTTGATACGACAAAGAAAAAAGAAAAGAAGTTTGAAGAGACTGACATTTTTCGTCCGGGCATCAATGATTATGATACATCGGATGACGGCGAGACAGAAGTACTCGGTTCAGGTGCGGATGATGAGGCAACGGATGTGCTTCGCGATGCATCGGCAGGTGATGACGGAGCGACCGATGTACTTCGAAACGACGAGGGCGATGACGGAGCAACGGATGTACTTCGAAACGATGAAGGCGATGACGGAGCAACGGATGTACTTCGGGGAGACGATGCAGACGATGAGGATGCAACCGACGTTCTGCGGATGGATGATGATGACAGTGATGCAACCGATGTATTGCGTGCAGACGATGATGACGGCGATGCAACCGATGTGTTGCGTGCCAGCGATGACGAGGAAGGCACAAGCGTATTGACAACCGGAATATTAGCGAAGAAGGTAAAAGTAATTTACAATATAGTAGTTGTCCATTCGGATGAAAATATAAAGTCAGGCAGGTGAGAAAAAGGATGAACAGAGATCAAAGAAAAAAAACAAAATCAAGACAACCGCTGAAGAAAGTTTTAGCGTTGTGGGTAGTCTTTACGATGCTTGTCATACCGTTTGCCAATCATATTGGGAAAGATGATGTAAAGGCGGAAGAAAGTGGTGTGAAGGTTGTTACAGATTCGTCCGTAGGCGTTACCGTGGATCTGACAGAAGAAATGACCGCCATATCGACAGATGACACTGGTAATATTAGTGCAAATATAACATCTACGAAAACGATATATCTGTTAAAAAATGTACAGAGCGTTAAAAAATTGATTTTGCCAGAACTCAAGGTTGGGGAGGAAGCTGTGTCTTTGGGAGACGCTCAGTACGGAAGCGACGATACACCTGGTGCTTCCGCAAACGTAGATGGAACGCTTACCAATAATGGAGAGACAGAAGTTACTATTAATTCAGATACAAAGTTTGCGATTTATGCAAGGAAAGCAGACACGGATGGATGGAAATTACAATATGTGCTTAACATCATATTTGTCGATTTTTCATCGTCAGGCATAGGATTGTATGACGGAGACATTCGTTTGACAAATACTTCGTATATGGCAAGTGCAACCATGAAAGCACCAATCACACATGGAGCAACCGTGATCGAGGATGCCAGCGTACAATATTATGCTAAAATCGGTTTGGAAGCGACAGCAGATGAACAAAAAAATGTTGATAATTATAGCGAAACAAACACAATTACTGCAAATGAAGATAACCGGGGTAAGCAGGTTTACGCATATGCAGCTGTGATATCAACTGTGGCCCCCCGGCAGGTATTGGAATATATACCGCTAGGCTCGGTTCATATGAGTAACGATACACAAGCACCCAATATTAGCTGTGAGACTTCAGATGTATCTTATTGGGATGAAGACACATCTGCTTATGTAGCGATACAGAATAAGTTTATAGATGAGAACAATGTTTATTATGGCGTGAGTGACAAATACAAGTATGCAGTTACCGTTGAAGATCCAACAAAGGATGGTGAAGATACATCTGGAATTAAGAATGTAACAGCTACATTAAATGGTACATCTTTGACCGTGACATCTCCAGCTTCTGGTTCGAATGTATATACAATCGAACTTACAAAGGAGCAGGCAGCCGGAGGTGTTGTAACTGTGACTGCAGTTGACAACAAGGGAAATTCTAAAGAGTATACGTGTCCAATCAAGATCCAGCAGGCGACAGAGGGAACAAAGGTAACCGGTGTTACATTTGTAGATGATGATAGCTGGGATGGTTTAACAGAGGACAAGACACTTTCACACTTGGCTGCAGAGAAGCAGATCAAGGTAACCTTAGAGTCAAATAAAGAAATTACAAGCGTTAAGCTTTCTAATGGTACGAAGGAATTTAACGCAGAAGAGGTAGTTTGTTCGCAGCCTACTACGAAGCGTGTATATACGACTACAGCGAAAATTTTAATCCCAACGGATTTGGAAGTATCAGAGCTGTTAAATGCGTTAGAGATAAAAGCATATGCTGGTAATTCGGAGATTGAAATTACTGGCAAAAAACAGATTATGAACATCTCATACGATGCAAAAGCACCAGAGATCAGTAATCCAAAGCTTGAAAAAAGTACAGATAACGGAACAACATGGTCAGAGGTCGGCGAAGCGACTGGAGATTTGGCTACTATCGTGACAGAACTAAATACGATTTACCGGTATGTGGTTACTGTTGCAGATGCAACTGGCGAAAGTGGTGTACAGGATGTATATGTAGTAACACCAACGGACAAGTTTACGCATACTACGGGAAATACATATGTATATAATATTCCATCGGATAAGTTGAAGGTGACTTCTTCGTATTCGGTTGCGGTTACAGCATCGGATGTAGCCGGGAATGTATCAGATTCTCTGGTACTACGTGGCGTAAAAAAGATTGATGATGCTTTGCGCGTAGATAACTGCGTGATTACAGATGCGGCTGGAAAGGATGTAACAGACGACGTTCTGGCAGGAAAATATACTAATGAAAAATACCAGCTGGAAGTGACTGCGAGCTCTGCATATGTTGTGAAGAAATTTGAGCTGATTGCAGGTGGTACGATTGACCAGACAAAGGATGCTGCTGACTCTGCAAATCAACCAAATCCAGACAGTCATCGTTACAGCACAACGGTGAAATTTGAATTGCCAGCCAATACGGCTATAAATGAATTGTTGGAGGGCATGTATCTGAATGTGACAGATGGAAATGCAAAGACGATTCGCTATCCGCAGGATGCATCTAAAACGCTTGGTACAATCTTATATGACCGTACCAATCCAACTGTATCGGTCAATGAGGCAAACGACAGCACATGGTATAAGGAATATACAATCAATTATACGATTGCTTCCGGTGACAATGGTGTGGAATCTCCACTTGCAAATGCTGGTTATTCTCTGGCAGGAAGCAAGGCAAATGTGACAGACAAGGAAATCACATTGAATGGAACACAGACTTTTGTCAATGGAACGATTGCGATTCCAGAATCAGCAGGGATTACAGGTACGTCTCTGGTATTCAATGCACAGGATGCAAGTGAGAACCTGCTTGCAAACAATCTGTATAAGATCAAAGTCGATAAGACAAATCCAAAGGCGGAATTGACCGTCAATGGAAGAACAAACATTACACAGCCATTGGATGGTGAGGTGCTGATCAAGACAACGGTATCGGATAACCTGACAATCAATCAGGCGACGATCACAGTGAAGGGACCAGACACCGATGTGACAACCAACCTGAGTGGAGCAAAAGAACTGGTAAATGTAAGTCAGGAAAACAGCTTCACATTGAATAACTTGATCGGCAAGAAAGCCGCAGATGGTGACTACACAGTGACAGTTAATGTGTCAGATAAGGCAGGAAACATTGATTCCAAGACGATGGAGTTCCGCGTGGATAACACAATCCCAGTTGTCACAGCAAAGATTTCCGCTGGTACAACCGCTGGCAAGCAGCCGGGCAAGAACTTCGATGGAACTGTTTGCGATTACTTCTATCGTTCCAATGTAACGGTAGAGCTTACTTATGAGGATGAGAATATCGCAGCTTCCGGCGTAAGAGTGACAGATAACAACAATGTAGTAAATGTAACATGGCAGCGGATCGGTACATCCAACAAGTATCAGGGAAGCTATGTTTCAACCGGTATGGGCGCACATGTAATCAAGATCAATGCACAGGATAATGCAGGCAACAATGCCGTTGAAAAGCAGGTTGTATTTATCAAGGATACAGAGGCTCCGAATATTACCGCAGTGATTAACGGTGGTATGATTTATTCTGAGAATATGGGTGTCGTTGATCTGACTTCCGATGCAACGGTTGCGTTCTCTGTAAACGACGCAAACGAAGATGTACATGATTTCAACTACCAGTTGATTAAGACAGTACCGGATCAGCTTCCGGTAACCGCTGATGTATTGAAGACCGATAACCGGGTATTTGGTTATGCAGACGAAGCCGATTATCAGGTAAAGGTTTATTCTGTGGATAAGGCAGGAAACCGAAGCGCAGAAAGAAATGTACAGTTCCGTGTTGATAAGACAGCACCAGAGCTACAGATCACAGGAACTGCTTCCGGTTCTACACTGAATGCAGGAACAACCTTGACATTCAGCATGACAGAGGCATTCTGGTGGGATGCATCTGGTACGATCACAATCACAAGAAAAGCAAACGACAGCGTGGCAGAGGCTGCTTACAAGACCATCGACTTCAAGCCAACGGCACGTGTGACAACGATGACGGAGACGCTGAGTGAGACAGGTGAGTATCAGGTAACATTTACCGGAAAAGACCGTGCTGGACATACGGCTGAGGCAGCCAGCTATACAGTAAGAATTGATACAGGCAAGCCAATCATCACATTGAGCGGCGTGTCAAACAATGACAAGACGACAAAGCAGGTAGAGTTCCAGGCACAGATCGAGGAGGACTTCTATCTGACAAAGTCTGTAAGTATTCAGGCAACCAGAACATATCTTGATCCAGCATCTTACAAGGAAAAGACAGAGAATCTGCAGATTACCGGATACAATCCGACAGCAGCAACGACGCTGATTCGAAACACATTTACAGAGGATGGTATCTACAAGATTCAGGTAACCTGTAAGGATGCCGCAGGCAACGAGGATACACAGGAGGTTTCCTTCACGATTGATAAGACAAAGCCGGTGATTGATCCAAAGGTCATGAGTGCATATGAGGGAACTCTGACATCCTTTGCATGGGATTACGATCTGAATGACATTATCTACGACCTGACTGTCTGCGATGCACACATGTATTTAAATGGTAGTGAGTATGACGGAACATCCGAGGTCGAGGATGGCGCATATGAGATGAAGATTACAGCCGAGGATGAGCTTGGAAATGCAACCGAGGAAACAGTAAACTTCAATCTGGATACAAAGGCACCAACCTTTATTGTAACAGGTGTAGAGGATGGCGAGATCAAGAACGAGCAGTACGACATCAATGTATCACTTCAGTTGGATGAGGATACTCTGGATGAGGTGACGCTCAATGGTTCTCCAGTTGAAATCAAGGACAATGCGGCTGCGATCACGGTCACAGAAAAGGGCGACTACAAGCTTACAATGAAGGCACATGACGATGCCGGAAATGAAGCAGAAAAGACGATCAGCTTTACATATGGAGAGAAGAGTCACGTACTTCTGTATGTATTGATCGGTGTTGGCGTTCTCGTAGTACTTGGCGGCGGAATCGCAATTATTCTGGCAGCGAAGAAGAAAAAGAATGATTAATCGGACATAAAACCGGGATACATAGGCAGGAGCGTGGAAACATGCTCCTGTTTTGCTTGCAAACGACAGCCGGGCATATTATAATCAGAAAAGCGAAAACGGTAATAGGGAAAATTTGGTAGGAGGTTGACGCATGGTAGACGTTGCGATGCTGACAAAGCAAGGGGGAAGAGATCACAACGAGGATTACATACGGAAAGCAACATACGAAGAACAGCTTTGCCTGATCTTGTGCGATGGGCTTGGCGGGCATGCCTGCGGGGAAGTAGCATCGGAGCTGGTCGCAGAAAGTATAGCAAAGACTTTTGAAAAACAAGGCTACTATGCCGGTTTTGTCAAAGATGCATTGGAACAGGCACAAAAAGAATTGCTGGAAGAACAGGTGCAGCGGGATCTGCGCAACTCCATGAAGACAACGGCAGTTGTGCTTGTGATCACACCGGAACTGATACAGTGGGCGCATATTGGAGACAGCCGGTTGTATCGGATTTATGAGAATGGAACAAAATATCAGAGAACACGTGACCATAGCTTAGTACAGATTTTGTGCGATACCGGAGAGATCAAGGAGTCTGAGATCCGCACGCACGAGGACCGGAACAAGCTGCTGCGTGCGATGGGCGCACAGTGGGGGACGAAAACGTATGATATAAGTGCGGTCGTGGAGCGTGGAGAGACACAGGCATTTGTACTGATGACGGATGGTTTCTGGGAGTATGTCTATGAGGAAGAGATGCTTGCCACATACAAGGAAACGTCCTCTGCACAGGCTTGGTTAGACGCAATGGAAAAATACGTGCTGGAGCGGGCAGACATGACAAAGACGGATAATTATTCCGCAATCGTTGTCCGCGTGGAGGAATAAAAAAGATGTTTCGAGCAGTTGTATTTGATATGGATGGTGTCATTACAGACACTGAGAAATTATATCGGAGATTCCAGCTGGAGGAAGGCAAAAAGCTGGGAATCCCGGATGATGTGATGGTCGTTGCCTGTGAGCGTATTGCAGGTGGTACGAAGTACACGAACAAGAAAAGCTTTGAAGATGTCGTCGGCATGGGAATCGATTATTTTGATTTCCGGGAAGTGGTCGTGAACAAGCTGGATGCACATATCCGGGCGCATGGTGTGGAGCTGAAGCCGGGCGTGGCAGATACATTAAAGTATCTGAAAGAAAAGGGGGTTAGGGTAGGACTTGCAACCTCCACGGTGCGCGAACGTGCGACAGGATATCTGAAAGCCCATCATATCGACCAGTATTTTGATGAATTAGTATTTGGTGATACGGTGGAGCATGGAAAACCGGCACCGGATATTTATTTAAAGGCGTGTGAGATGCTTGGAGTAAAACCGGAGGAAGCTGTTGCGGTGGAGGATTCGATCAATGGAATCCTGTCAGCGGGACGTGCGGGCATGTATCCAGTCATGGTGATCGACCTGATTGAACCCAATGATACAACAAAGAGGTACGCAAAGAAGGTATATGAATTTGGACGCATCGATCGTCTGAAGGAGTTAATATAGTGTCGAACGAGACCACTATGTAGATGGAAGATGTATGTAAATATGATTCTAAAACAGACCGTTGAAGCACGCTGGCACTTAACGAACGTAGTGAGTTTAGTACCATTGCGTGCTGAACCGAGCGAGAGCGTGTCTGTGTAGAATCATATCTACATACATCTTTGGAATAAAATATATCTCGTTCGACACGAGAATAATATGGAGGATAGAGAGATGAGTAACATGAATTTGCTTGTAGTCATTTTGAAGCACGAAGACCTTGTGAGCGAGATCTGTAAGGAACTGGTAGAAGAAGGAATTCACGGAGGTACGATTGTCGATGGTACTGGTATGGCGAGTGTCGTCGAGAAGATGGATGACCTTCCAATCTTTGGAATGCTTCGTTCCATCCTTGCGGATGATGACGATCATGAAGTGGTAAAGATGATGTTCTTTGTCGTAGATGATGACGAAATGAAGAAGGCGCGCAAGACGATTAACGACGTGATCGGACTGGACAAGCCGAACACCGGAATTATGTTTGCGCTTCCGGTATCATTTGTGGAAGGCCTGGGTGCATAATCATGGATTTGAATATACTAACGTATTTGGGAATCATGTTGCTTGCGGCACTTATCGCAGGCAAGATTGTCAAACAGATGAAGCTGCCGAACGTGACCGGATATCTGGTAATCGGTCTGCTGATTGGCCCGAATTGTCTCGGAATCTTAAGTGAAGAACTGATTGACAGCATGGACTTGCTGACAGAGCTGGCACTTGGCTGTATCACATTTTCCATTGGTGCAGAATTTAAGACAACATTCCTGAAGAAAGTTGGAAAGGCACCAATCATCATCGGTGTGACCGAGGGTATGGGGGCGGTAATCGTCGTAGATACGATTCTGTTGCTGCTTGGCTATGATGTGACGTTTGCGCTTGCAATCGGTGCGATCGCATCTGCGACCGCGGCGGCGTCCACGATGATGATCGTCAAGCAGTATAAGACAAAAGGACCTGTGACCAATACTTTGCTTCCGGTCGTAGCCTTGGATGATGCGGTTGCCCTAATCGCGTTTGGACTTTCGATGGCGGTTGCAAATGTTATCAGCTCCAGCGGTAGTGCCCCGATTGGAAAACTGTTGATTGCCCCATGTATCGAGATTCTGGGTGGATTGCTTTTCGGTGCGGTACTCGGCGTGATCATGGCAATTCTTGTAAAATTCTATACTGGACGCGGAAACAGATTGGCAATCACACTCATGATGATCTGTCTGTGTGTGGGTGTTTCCGATATGGTAGGATTTTCTTCCCTGCTTGCATGTATGATGCTTAGTACGATTTTTGTAAACATTTCAAAGCAGAGTGACAAGATTTATGAACCGCTTGACCGGATGACGCCGCCAATTTATATGATGTTTTTCATTTTGTCCGGCGCATCGCTTGATGTGAAGGTTATCGCGTCTGTCGGCGTCGTTGGTGTAGTTTATGTCGTGGGACGAATCGTCGGAAAGGCACTTGGTGCTGCGTTTGGTGCAAAGATATCCAAGGCACCGAAGATTGTACAGAAGTGGCTTGGACTGACACTGGTGCCACAGGAGGGTGTTGCAATCGGACTTGCGACCTCTGCCGGAAAATCTCTGCCGCAGTATGCTGCGCAGATTCAGACAATTGTGCTTTGCGGCGTCGTAATCTATGAACTGATCGGACCGATCATCACGAAACTTGCGTTAAAGAAAGCGGGAGAACTTGTGGAGGAGCCGAAGAAGAAAGCTGGCGCGAAAGCGTAAAGAAACAAAATAGAAAGTAATAAACGCAACTCATTTTTCATATATATAACCAAAGCAAATGGGTATGGCGGGCTGCCACACCGGACGAATGGGAGTCTATATGGAAAAACGGGTTGCGTTTTGTGTTTTAAAGGCACTGGTTGCGGCGTATATTGTGACCGGGCTTTTGCTTTTGATTCTGGCATTTGCACTGTATAAGCTGGGATTAAGTGAGAATGTCGTGGAACTGGGCGTTGTATTTATCTATCTGCTGTCGAGTGCCATTGGCGGATTCTTTATCGGCAAATGCATGGAAGTAAAGCGGTTGTTGTGGGGCGTGTTGCTCGGATTGTTCTATGCGGTGATCCTGCTCCTTTTGTCTTTGATCGTGCGTGGAAATGCACAGGGAATCGTCCATTCCGGACTTCTCAACACACTGATTTGTCTCGGCGGAGGGACAATCGGCGCATTTCTGTCATAAAACATGGTAGAAATGCGCGTTTACAGGCAGAATGTAAAAAAATAATGATGACAAATGACAGGACATGTGATAAAATACCCATTAATAATGCTAGTAGGAGGCGATAAAGATGAAGAGAATCAAAACTTTGACAGAAAAGACAATGAAGAGCACTGTAGTTAAGGGTGGTTGCGGCGAATGCCAGACATCTTGCCAGTCAGCATGTAAGACAAGCTGTACAGTTGGTAACCAGAGCTGCGAGAACAACTAATTACAGATAAAGAAAGTGTAATACATACACTTCGCACAAGAAAAGGGGATATCCTGCGATGTCCCCTTTCCTTAATGAATAAGAGAAATAGGAGTGACTAAGAAAGTGGTACACCAGTACAAGAACAATGGGTATAATATCGTGCTTGATGTGTGCAGCGGCTCCGTACATGTAGTGGATGACCTTGTATATGATATGATTGCGATGTACAAGGATAAGAAATTCGAAGAGATTGAACAGGCAATTTTAGAGAAGTATGGAGATACCTATACAAAGGAAGATATCCGGGATGCATATTCCGACATTTCTGAGTTAGAGGAGAAGGAATTGTTATTTACAGAAGATGTATTCAAAGATGTCATTATCGACTTTAAAAAGAGAAAAACCGTGATCAAGGCGCTTTGCTTGCATATCGCACATGACTGCAACCTTGCCTGCAAGTATTGTTTTGCAGATGAGGGCGAGTATCATGGACAGAAGCGGGAGCTTATGAGCTTAGAGGTTGGTAAGCAGGCGATTGACTTTTTGATAGAGAATTCCGGAAACCGTGTAAACCTCGAAGTCGATTTCTTCGGCGGGGAGCCGTTGATGAACTTCGATGTGGTGAAGGAGATCGTAGCATATGGACGAAGCAAGGAGAAAGCGGCGAATAAAAACTTCCGTTTCGCCCTGACGACGAACGGTATGCTGTTAAATGATGAAGTCATTGACTTCTGTAACAGAGAGATCTCAAACGTTGTATTGAGTCTTGATGGCAGAAAAGAGATTAACGACATGATGCGACCGACCAGAAATGGAAAGGGTAGCTACGACATCATCGTGCCGAAGTTCCAGAAGTTTGTGGGGAAGCGTGGCGACAAGAGCTATTATGTGCGCGGTACATTTACGAGAAACAATCTGGACTTTACGAAGGATTTTGAGCTTATGACGGAGCTTGGTTTCAAGGAAATTTCCATTGAGCCGGTTGTTACACCGGATGAAAATGATTACGCGATCCGCGAGGAAGATCTGCCGAAGATCTTCGAACAGTATGATAAGCTGGCAGTCGATCTGATCCGTCGGCAGAAGGAAGGAAAACCAGTGACGTTCTTCCATTACAAACTCGACTTAAACGGTGGTCCGTGCGTGTACAAGCGTCTGTCCGGATGTGGTTCCGGAACCGAATATCTGGCAGTGACACCGACCGGAGATCTGTATCCGTGTCACCAGTTTGTTGGACACGATGAGTTCAAGCTGGGTGATGTGTTCCACGGTGTAGAACGAAACGATATCGTAGAAGAATTCAAGCTTTGCAATGTCTATGCGAAGGACAAGTGCAAGGATTGCTTCGCAAGATTTTATTGCAGTGGCGGCTGTGCGGCGAATTCGTATCAGTTCCACGGTAATATATTAGACGCATACGATGTGGGCTGTGAATTGCAGCGGAAACGTGTCGAATGTGCGATTATGATGAAAGCAGCTCTGGCGGATGACGAAGAAGACGAAGCGACAGAGTAAAATAAATGAAGGAGAGACAAAAAGATGAAGAAAACAAAAAGAAAAGCAGTCATCAATCTGATTATTTTCTTCCTGCTTCTGGCTGGCGGTATCTATATGGCAATCGCCGGTGTAGGGAAGAATGAATCCGGTAAAACTGCGAATGTTCCTTTGGGACTGGATCTGCAGGGCGGTTTGTCCGTAACCTACGAGATTCAGGATGAGAAGCCGACAAGCGATGAGATTGACGCAACGGTAGATAAGCTGCAGCGAAGAGTCGATGCGTACAGTTCTGAGGGTGAAGTGTATCAGGAAGGAAATGATCGTATCACGGTTGAGATTCCTCTGAATACAGAAAAAGTAGATGCACATGAAGTATTGGATGAGCTCGGTCAGCCGGGGCAGCTTTTGTTCCTTGATTCTGAGAACTATACGATTTGGCAGAGCAATCAGACCAATGGTACAAGTGATGCATACGAAGCGGTTCTGACCGGCTCCGATATTAAGAACGCACAGGCAGGCGTGGATGATAGCGGTACAGTGAAGGATTATGTTGTACAGTTACAGTTCACAGATGAAGGCGCGCAGAAGTTTGCAACAGCAACGGCTGCCAATATTGGAAAGCCAATCTACATCATCTATGATGGAGCCGTTGCAAGTGCTCCAACTGTACAGAGTGCAATCACAGATGGTAATGCAGTAATCAATAAGATTTCCAGCTACGATGAGGCGGAAAGCCTTGCATCGACAATTAAGATTGGTGCACTTCCTCTGGAGTTGAAGCAGATTCAGTATAATATCGTTGGTGCAAAGCTTGGTCAGAAGGCGGTATCAACAAGTCTGATCGCAGGTGCAATCGGTTTTGCACTGGTGTGTATCCTGATGATTGCATTATATCGTTTCCCTGGAGTTATTGCCAGTCTGGCACTGACGGGATATGTTGTATTGATGCTTTTAATCCTGAGCATCCGTCACATCACATTGACGCTTCCGGGTATTGCAGGTATTATCCTGTCTATCGGTATGGCGGTGGATGCGAACGTCATCATCTTCACACGTATTCGTGAGGAGATTTCTGCAGGCAGTGGTGTGCGTGCGGCAGTGAAGGCAGGTTTCTCCAAAGCGCTTTCTGCGATTTTGGATGGTAATATTACAACATTGATTGCAACCGTTGTTTTGATGCTTCTTGGCTCTGGTAGTATCAAGGGCTTCGCGGTTACATTGATGCTTGGTATCGTCCTTTCTATGTTCACAGCATTGTATGTGACAAAGATGCTTTTGAATTCGTTCCTGGAGCTTGGCGTACAGAATCCGAAGATGTATGGTAAGGCAAAGGAGCCAAGAATCCACGGATATGTGAAGAATTTCAAGATTTGTGGTGTTGCTTCCTTGCTTGTAATTATTACAGGACTTGCGTTCCTTGGTGTAAACCATTCAAGAATTGGCAAGTCACTGAACTATAGTCTGGAGTTTACGGGTGGTACATCAACAACTGCTACCTTTGCAGAGGATGATGTTTATACATTGGAACGTGCAGAGTCTGAGGTTGCACCGGCTATCGCAGAAGCAGTTGGCATTGAGGCCGGAACCATTCAGATACAGACTGTCGAAGGTAACAATCAGGTTATCTTCAAGACATCTGAGCTTACGGAAGAACAAAGTGAAAAGATCGACGACATGCTGAAATCACAGTTTAATGCAACGGAAGTAGATAATCAGAGTATCAGCTCAACCATCAGCGGGGAGATGAAGAAGGATGCGATCATAGCGATTGCGGTATCTTCCGTACTGATGCTTTTGTACATTGCATTCCGGTTCTCTGATGTGAAGTTTGGTGTCAGTGCAGTGCTTGCCCTTGTGCATGATGTATTGGTTGTATTTGCAGCATATTCGATTGGAACACTGTCTGTAGGTAACACATTTATTGCATGTATGCTGACGATTGTAGGTTATTCTATCAACGCAACAATCATTATCTTTGATCGTATTCGTGAGAATATGCATACACAGAATAGCAAAGAAAGTCTGGAAGAGCTTATTAACAGAAGTATTGGTCAGACATTTACAAGAACAATTTATACATCCCTGACAACCTTTATCATGGTATTTGTATTGTTCGTGATGGGTGTAACTTCTTTGAAAGAGTTTACATTCACATTGATGCTTGGTATCGTATGTGGTGCTTACTCATCTGTATGTATTACCGGACCACTCTGGTATACGATGAAGAAGAAATTCTCCAAGAAAAACGCATAAGTAAATTAAGGTGGGGCTGTTTCGGCAGCCCCATTTTTAAGTGAAGAAGAGAGGAACACAGATATGTCAGAGTACAAAAAAGAAGAATGGCGGGTGAAGCAGCCGACCGCAGATATCCGTGCGCTGGCACAGCAGTTTTCAATCAGCCCGATATTGGCACATATCATCGTGAACCGGGAAATCACAGAACCGGATGCGGTTGCACGCTATCTGAGCGATGATCTTGCATACGCGTATGATCCGGCGCGGATGAAGGATATGGACAAAGGCTGCCGGATTATGAAAGAGAAGATTCGGGCAGGGAAGAAGATTCGTATTATCTCCGATTACGATGTAGATGGAATTACATCAAATTATATTTTGTATCAGGGACTTCAAACGGCAGGAGCAGATGTTTCTTATGATATTCCGCACCGGATACTGGATGGATATGGTATGAATGTCCGGCTGGTGGAAGCGGCATACGCCGATGGCGTGGATACGATCATCACATGTGACAACGGAATTGCAGCAGAGGCGGCAGTTGACCGGGCGAAGGCACTTGGCATGACAGTGATCGTCACGGATCATCATGAGGTGCCCTGCGAGGTGACGGAAAATGGCGATAAGAACTACTTGTATGTGAAGGCAGATGCCGTGATCGATCCGCACCGACCGGATTGTGCATACCCTTACAAGGGCTTGTGCGGTGCGGGTGTGGCGTATAAATTTATCCGGCATTTATACCGGATGATGGAGCTTCCGTGGGAGGACGAGGATGCGTATATGGATATCTTGGCACTTGGCACGGTATGCGATATCATGCCGCTCACGGATGAGAACCGGATTTTTGTCAAGCATGGATTACGGAGACTTACGAACAGTACGAATCTTGGAATCAATGCATTGAAGAAAGCGCTAGGTCTTGACGGCAAGCCAATTGAGGTGCATCATTTGAGTTTTCGGATCGGCCCAAGTCTGAACTCAACCGGGCGGCTGGAAAGTGCGAAAGAGGGCGTGGAGCTGCTGCTGACAGACGATGCGGTGCGAGCGGAAAGTCTGGCACAGGATATGGCGAAGCTCAACGAATTGCGAAAAGAAATGACCGACCGTGGTGTGCGTGCAGCGACGGACTGGGTACGAAACGATATTCGGCTGATTCCAACCGAAGAGGGCGTGAAAGAGACGAAAATCGGGGATGATAAGGTTATCGTCCTGTATATGCCTGGAATCCATGAAAGTATCGCGGGACTGATCGCAAGCAAGCTGAAGGAAGCTTTTTACCGTCCGACGCTTGTCTTTACCGATGCGGAAAATGGACAGGGATTGAAAGGCTCCGGGCGTTCAATCGAGACGTATAATATGTTCGACAAGCTTTGTGAGCATAAGGATTTGTTTATAAAGGTTGGGGGACACCCGATGGCGGCGGGATTTACAATCACGCGCGAGGCACTGGAACCATTGCGCGAGGCGTTAAACCGGGATTGCAAGCTGACAGACGCGGATCTGGTTGAGAAGCTGTATGTGGATGAGTCCTGCACCATAAAGCAGCTGACATTGCCGCTCTATGAGGAGCTTGCGAAGCTGGAACCATACGGAACCGCGAATGCAAGACCATTGTTTGGCATTGTGAAGATGGGTATCCAATCGATTAAAATGGTTGGAAATGAAGGACAATATGCGCGTTGTACGTTTGTCGACGGCAACGGAACACGTATCAATGGCATGGTATTTCGTGGAAAAGAGCTATTGGATAACATAAAAGTGTGGTTTGGAAACGAAGAATGTGATAGAATGTTGAAGGGTTTACAGAACCATGCATTGATTGACATTCTGTACCATATGAAGAAGAACGAATTCAATGGAACCGTTTCGATTCAGATGGAGCCGGTATCAATCCGAAAAAGCGTATATTATGAAACATCCAAAATAGATCATAAGTGAAGGTAGGAGGAACGCAAATGAAGAGTGTAAAGGATTATATTATCAGTATTCCGGATTTCCCAAGTAAGGGAATTATATTCCGAGATGTGACAAGTGTACTGGAAAGCCCGGAAGGGTATGCACTGGCGATTGATGAACTGAACAAGCTGTTAGATGGAGTGGACTATGATCTGATCGCAGGTACAGAGTCGAGAGGATTTATCTTTGGTGCACCGCTTGCCTATATCGACAAGAAGGGATTTATTCCGGTTCGTAAGAAGGGAAAGCTGCCACGTGAGACAGTCGAGATGAGCTATGATCTGGAGTATGGTTCTGCAACAATCGAGATTCACAAGGATGCGATCAAGCCGGGCGATAAGGTTGTACTGGTGGATGACCTGATCGCAACAGGCGGTACGATTCATGCAGCAGCCAAGCTGGTCGAAGAGCTGGGCGGCGAAGTAGTGAAGATGATTTTCCTGATCGAGCTGACTGATCTTGGCGGAAGAAAATTGCTGGAGGGCTACGATGTAGCATCTGTTATACAGTACGAAGGTGAGTGATTTTTATGGCGGATACAACCTATAAGATACCACATGATACACTGAAAAAAGAAATCAGTAAACCGGCGGATTTTACGCCGCCGGAGGAATTGTATAAGAAGTTGATTGCCACAATCCGCGCGTATCGTCCGACGACAGACCTGTCGGAGATCGAAAAGGCGTATAAGATTGCAAGCAAAGCGCATGAAGGGCAGAAGCGGAAGTCCGGGGAACCATATATTATCCATCCGCTCTGTGTGGCGATTATTCTGGCAGAGCTGGAGCTTGATAAAGAGACAATCGTAGCCGGAATCCTGCACGATGTTGTCGAGGATACGGTCATGACACGCGAGGAGATCGCGAAGGAATTCTCAGAAGAGGTTGCTTTGCTTGTCGATGGTGTTACCAAGCTGACACAGCTCGATTTGTCACAGGATAAGATCGAGGTTCAGGCAGAGAACCTGCGTAAGATGTTCCTTGCGATGGCGAAGGATATTCGGGTTGTTCTGATCAAGCTTGCCGACCGTCTGCATAATCTGCGTACAATGCAGTACCAGTCACCGGCAAAACAGATCGAGAAATCGCGTGAGACGATGGATATTTACGCACCGCTCGCACACCGTCTTGGTATTTCCAAGATTAAGGTCGAACTCGATGATCTCTCTATGCAGTATCTCTATCCAGAGGTCTACAAGAATCTGAAAGAAGAGATTACAACACGTCTGAATGCGAGTGAGGATTTCATCGTACAGATGGTGGAGCAGGTTAAGCAGTATATGAAGGAAGCGGGCATTGAGGCAGAGGTAGATGGACGTGTCAAGCATCTGTTCTCCATCTACAAGAAAATGATTACGCAGAACAAGAACCTCGACCAGATTTATGATATCCATGCGATTCGAATCAAGGTCGACACGGTGCGGGATTGTTATGCAGCACTCGGAATCATCCATGAGAAATATAAGCCGATTCCGGGACGTTTCAAGGATTATATCGCAATGCCGAAGGAGAACATGTACCAGTCGCTCCATACGACATTGATTGGACCGGGCGGTCGTCCGTTTGAGATTCAGATTCGAACCTACGAGATGCACCGTACCGCGGAATATGGTATTGCTGCCCATTGGAAATACAAAGAAGGCGGCGGTGGTAAGAATGATAATGAAGAGCAGAAGCTAAGCTGGCTCAGACAGATTCTGGAGTGGCAGACGGATACGACCGATAACAAGGAATTCATGAATGCCATTAAGACAGATCTGGATCTGTTCTCAGATCAGGTGTATGTATTTACACCGGCCGGTGATGTCAAGAATCTTCCGGCTGGTTCTACGCCGATTGATTTTGCATACAGCATTCATACGGCAGTCGGAAACAAGCTGATCGGTGCGCGTGTCAATGGACGTCAGGTGCCGATCGAGACAGAGCTTCACAATGGAGATCGTGTGGAGATCATCACATCGCAGAACTCCAAAGGCCCAAGCATGGACTGGCTGTCGGTAGTGAAAAGCTCACAGGCAAAGACGAAGATCAACCAGTGGTTCCGTCAGGAGAACAAGACTGACAATATCCAGCGTGGTAAAGATGCGATTGCCGCATACTGTAAGACCAAGGGAATTACTTTATCCAATCTGTTGCAGTCGGAACTGCAGGAGAAGGTAATGAAAAAATACAACTTCCTGACATGGGATGCCGTGCTTGCGTCCATCGGACATGGGGGACTCAAAGAAGGACAGGTTGTCAACCGTCTGCAGGAAGAATACAAAAAAGAAGAAGCAAAGAAGATCACAGAGGAGCAGATCGTTGATAAGATCAATGCGCCGGGCAGAGGCGAGAGTCACAAGCATGCCAAGGGCGGTATCGTCGTCAAAGGTATGGACGATGTGGCAGTGCGTTTCTCGCGTTGTTGTGCTCCGGTACCGGGTGATGAGATCGTCGGTTATATCACGCGCGGACGTGGTGTGTCTATCCATCGTACCGACTGTGTGAATGTCCTCTGCATGGATGAGTTTGACCGGAAGCGTCTGATCGAGGCGGAGTGGTCAGAGGATCTGCTGCAGAATCAGAAGATGTATATGACGGAGATCAACATTTATGCGAATGACAGCAAGGGGCTGGTGTTCTCGTTGTCGAAGATCTTCAATGAGGAAAATATCAATCTGACAGGTATGAATGTACGTGTCAACAAGCAGGGCAAGGCAACCGTTTCCGTGAAGTTTGAGATTCACTCGAAGGAGCAGCTGAACAAGATGATCGCGAAGATACGGAATGTGGAAGGAATCATCGATATCGAACGTACTACGGGTTGATGAATCCACGTGTTTCGTGGATATGTCGTATTGGATTCGAGTAATATAAGATGTATTGAAACTAAGAAGTACTAGATGTTCTGATATACTGTTTGGTGGAGAACGCAACCGCCGCCAATTCGCCATCCATGGCTCAGTGGCGGCTTGTTTGAACATCATGTTCAAACATTGCTGGATATTTACAGAACATCAAGAACTTCTAAGTTCCAAACATATTTTATATTACTCGAATCAATACAGACATATATAGACGAAACACGTTATGTTCGTTGATCCTTATATGACGCCTCGATAGCTGAGATTTCGATATAGAAAGGTAATATATGGGAAAGATTGAGATTACGAAAAAAGTGCTTGGTATCTGTGCGACGAATTGTTATACGATGGGAGATGCAGATACGCGGGAAGCAGTGATTATTGATCCCGGAGACAGAGCTGATATATTGATAAAGGACTGGAAAGATCGAAACTGGCATCCACAGGCAGTGTTGCTGACACATGGACATTTCGATCATATCGGGGCACTGGCTGGCGTGAAGAAGGAGTATCCGGATATCAAGGTGTATGCGGCAGCAGAAGAAAAAGAAGTTATGGAAAGCCCTGCTTTGAATCTGTCGTCTTCGTTCGGCGCAGCATTTACGGCACAGGCAGATATCTATCTGGAGGATGGCGCCGAGATCGAGGTACTTGGACGGAAATGTAAGTGCCTGTTAGTGCCGGGACATACGAAGGGTGGCATGTGCTACTATTTCCCAGAGGAGAACGTAGTCTTTACCGGAGATACCCTGTTTTGCTATAGTGTTGGAAGAACCGATTTCCCGACAGGCGATGCGAAGGCACTGGAGAATGCCATCCGCGAGCAGTTATTTACACTGCCGGACGAGACGCTTGTGCTTCCGGGACACGATGCACAGACAATGATTGGAAAGGAAAAGAAGGGCAATCCTTATTTCTAAGATGATACTGCTAGACCAGAATAACCAATTATATAACAATGACCTGCGGGCGATGATTATGGCGTTTTATCCGGGCGTGAAGATTGTTGAGGACGCGAGCTTGTCCGACGATTTTGACCTGCGGCTTTTGATTCGATATGAGGAATCGTTTACTATACTGACTGTGTGCAAGCATGGGCATGAGTGTGACAAACCGGATGATCTGCAGGAGGTGCCGGAGCTTCCAGCGTATAAGGATAAGCTGCTGATATCGACCTGTGGACTGCGGGCGAAAATCCTTGTCGATTACCGGAATAAAGCAGAGTTCCGGAATGTGTTGAAGATGGCGTCCTACCGGCTGCTTGGACAGTTTGCAGACCGGAGACTTCCGTGGGGCGACCTGACAGGGGTGCGTCCGACGAAAATCGCGATGGTGAAGCTTGTGGAGTGCGGATTTTCCCACGATAGAATCGTACAATATTACCGCGATATCTACGATACAAGCGTGCAGAAAGCAGAGCTTGCGACGACAGTGGCAGAAAATGAGCATCGTCTGGTGAAAGGAATTGATCTCGACAACGACTATTGTCTGTATGTCGGGATTCCGTTTTGTCCAAGCCGGTGTCTGTATTGTTCGTTCACGTCGTATCCGATTGGGATTTACGCAGAGAAAGCAAAGACGTATATTGATACATTGTGCAGGGAGTTAGCCTATGTGGCAGAACAGTATAAGCATAAACGGTTAGTAGCGATCTACATTGGCGGCGGAACGCCGACGTCGATTTCCCATGAGCTGCTTGCTATATTGCTGAAGCAGATTCAGACGGTATTCCGGTTGCAGGAACCGGAGGTTGCCAGTAGACTTGTGGAGTTTACTGTAGAGGCGGGACGTCCGGACAGTATTACACCAGAAAAACTGGCGGTGATGAAGGAATATGGCGTGACGCGTATCAGCATCAATCCACAGACGATGAACGACGAGACGTTGCGGACGATTGGGCGCGCGCACAATGCGACACAGGTAAAAGAAGCATTTGCGATGGCACGACAGGCGGGCTTTGATAATATCAACATGGATCTGATCGCGGGACTTCCGGGAGAAGATTTAGACAGTATGCAGCATACGCTTGCGGAAGTGCGGGCGTTAGCACCGGAGAGTTTGACGGTACATTCGCTTGCAATCAAGCGCGCGGCGAATCTGAATCAGCAGATGGATGATTACAAATCCACGATCCATCATGATATGGATGCGATGCATACGGCGGCACAGGAGACGGCACAGGCACTTGGTATGGAGTCATATTACCTGTACCGGCAGAAGAATATCGGCGGCAATCTGGAGAATGTCGGATATGCGAAGCCGGGCTGCGAATGCTTATATAATATTTTGATTATGGAAGAAATGACAGATATCATTGCGGCGGGCGCAGGTGCGTCGACAAAGCTTGTCTACCATGCGGAAAACCGTGTGGAGCGGGTGGAAAACTGCAAATCTGTCGATGATTATATCAACCGGTTTGATGAAATGCTTGACCGGAAGCGCAAAGCGTTTTAAAATCGAACGAGAACGAATACAAGCGGGAGGAAAGAGATGGCAATGAAGAAGAAGCCGGTAACCGGCATGAAAGATATATTACCAAAGGAGATGGCAATCCGTGATTACTGCATCGCTTTGATCAAGGATACCTATAAGACATTTGGATTTAATTCGATGGAGACACCTTGCGTCGAGCATATCGAGAACCTGAACAGCAAGCAGGGCGGCGAGAATGAGAAGCTCATCTTCAAGATCTTAAAGCGTGGTGAGAAGCTGAAGATCGACGAGGCAAAGGAAGAGTTAGATCTGGTTGACGGCGGACTTCGTTACGATCTGACCGTGCCACTTTGCAGATATTATTCGAACAATGCAAATGAACTGCCAAGCCCGTTTAAGGCTTTGCAGATGGGAAATGTATGGAGAGCTGACCGTCCACAGCGTGGCCGTTACAGACAGTTTATGCAGTGTGATATTGATATTTTAGGCGAGCCGACAATCTTAGCAGAGATCGAGCTGATTTTGGCGACAACCACATTGCTTGGCAAGCTGGATTTCAAGAACTTCACGATCCGTATCAATGACCGCCGTATCTTAAAGGCGATGGCAGCATAC
Organism: bacterium; assembly: GCA_963631525.1. Lineage (GTDB taxonomy): Bacteria > Bacillota > Clostridia > Lachnospirales > Lachnospiraceae > Coprococcus_C. Next base: position 26,216 of record CAVGQQ010000001.1, on the reverse strand, counting down.
AGCGGATTTGCGGAAGCAGATTATGATACTGTATTTATTATCCTTGATAAGATGGATAAGATTGGTTTGGATGGCGTCAAGGAAGAGCTTCTGAAGGAAGGCTATGCCGAGGATGCCGTGACAAAATATCTCGAACTGTTCGAGAAGGTGACAGCTGATATCAGCGGCGTACAGTATCTGAAGGAGACACTTGGCGAGTTCTTACCAGACGAGGTTGCTGAGAACTTAAAGATGATTATCGACAGCGTTGAGAGTACAAAGAGTGCGGACTTCAAGATGGCATTTGATCCGACTCTGGTACGTGGTATGTCATATTACACAGGTCCAATCTTCGAGATTTCAATGGATGAGTATGGCGGATCAGTTGGTGGCGGCGGACGTTATGATGAGATGATCGGCAAATTCACCGGTCAGCCAACACCAGCGTGTGGATTCTCCATCGGTTTCGAGCGAATCATCATGCTTTTGTTAGAGCGTGATTTTGAGGTGCCAGGAAGCAAGAACAAGACCGCATATCTGATCGACAAGAAGATGCCAGGCGATAAGCTGCTCAAGATCTTAGAGAAGGCAAAGCAGGCAAGAGCCGAGGGACAGATCGTGAATATCGCGATCATGAAGAAGAACAAGAAGTTCCAGAAGGATCAGATGACCGAGGAGGGCTATACACAGTTTGAAGAGTTTTATGCAGACTCCTTTGAGGGATAAAAGATACTTGTAATATGGGGAATGCTCTTATATAATAAAACAGTCACGAGAAGTGAAATATACATGAGGAGGAAAAGAGGGTATGTATAATTATGATGCACTTATGAGTATGCTGGAGGGAATGCTGGTTTGGATTATTGCTTGGATCGTAATCATGATCGTTGCAAACTGGAAGATCTATACGAAGGCGGGAGAAGCAGGCTGGAAGAGTCTGATTCCATATTATTCACAGTATATTTTGTTCCGTATCACATGGAATACCGCAGTGTTCTGGGCATTTTTTGTTGCTTCTATAGCTGCAACGGTGTTCGGACGCATGGAGCTTGGCGTACTTGCCGGTATTTGTTCCGTTGTGACAACCATTATCAGTCTGGTTTCGGTTTATAAGCTGTCAAAGGCATTTGGACATGGGATTGGTTTTACACTCGGATTGATTTTCTTGAATCCGATCTTTATTCTGATTCTTGCATTCGGAAGTTCAGAATATGAAGGACCTCAGTAGGTCTTTCAAATTAACTTAGATATACAGGAGGCTGCGAAAATGGCAGAGTCAATGCAGGGACTTCACAGAAGTCACAGATGTACAGAAGTAAATAATACGATGGTTGGAAATACAGTCACCGTTATGGGATGGGTGCAGAAAAGCCGGAACAAGGGTGGAATCATCTTTGTTGATCTGCGTGATCGGAGCGGTATTCTGCAGGTTATCTTTGAAGAAGCAAATTGTGGCACGGACAGCTTCGCAAAGGCGGAGAAGCTTCGTTCCGAGTTTGTAGTTGCAATTACCGGTGAGGTTGCAAAGCGTGGCGGCGCAGTCAATGAGAACCTTGCAACGGGTGATATCGAAGTCATCGCGAAGGATATCCGTATCCTTGCAGAGGCAGATACACCACCATTCCCAATCGAGGAGAACAGCAAGACGAAGGAAGATCTTCGTCTGAAATATCGTTATCTGGATCTTCGTCGTCCAGACTTGCAGAAAAATATCATGATGCGTAGCAAGGTGACAACACTGGTTCGTTCCTTCATGGCAGACGAAGGATTTATCGAGATCGAGACACCGACACTTTGTAAATCAACTCCAGAGGGTGCACGTGATTACCTTGTACCAAGCCGTGTGCATCCGGGTGAGTTCTATGCATTGCCACAGTCACCACAGATCTACAAGCAGCTGTTGATGTGCTCTGGATACGATCGCTATTTCCAGATTGCACGTTGCTATCGTGATGAGGATCTGCGTGCCGACAGACAGCCGGAATTTACACAGATCGATATGGAGCTTTCTTTCGTGGATGTCGATGATGTTATCGATGTCAATGAGCGTCTGCTTGCAAAGCTGTTCAAGGAAGTTATCGGTGTAGATGTCCAGCTTCCAATTCAGCGTATGACATACAAAGAGGCAATGGAGCGTTTTGGTTCCGATAAGCCAGATCTCCGTTTTGGTATGGAGCTTTGCGATGTGACAGATGTTGTGAAGGATTGTGAATTTGTCGTATTCAAGAATGCGATTGAAGCTGGCGGAAGCGTGCGCGGTATCAATGCCGAGGGACAGGGCGCAATGCCAAGAAAGAAGATTGATGCACTCGTTGATTTTGCGAAGGGCTATGGCGCAAAGGGACTTGCGTATATTGCAATCCATGAGGACGGAACAAGGAAGTCTTCGTTCGCAAAGTTCATGAAGGACGAGGAGATGCAGGCACTTGTTGAGAAGATGAATGGTAAGCCGGGTGATTTACTGCTCTTTGCAGCAGATAAGAGCAAGCTTGTCTATGATGTGCTTGGCGCACTTCGTCTGGAGATTGCAAATCAGCTTGGACTGCTGAAGAAGGATGAATATCGTTTTGTATGGATTACAGAGTTCCCATTGCTTGAGTGGAGCGAGGAGCTTGGAAGATATCAGGCAATGCACCATCCATTTACGATGCCGATGGAAGAGGATCTGCAGTATATCGAGTCTGATCCGGGCAGAGTACGTGCAAAGGCATATGATATCGTATTAAATGGTACAGAAATCGGTGGTGGTTCCGTGCGTATCCATCAGGATGATGTACAGGAGAAGATGTTCGCAGCACTGGGATTCACGATGGAGCGTGCATATGACCAGTTCGGATTCCTGTTAAATGCGTTCAAATATGGAGTACCGCCACACGCAGGACTTGCATACGGACTTGACCGTCTCGTTATGCTGATGGCACAGGAAGATTCCATCCGTGACGTCATTGCATTCCCGAAGGTAAAGGATGCATCCTGCCTGATGAGTGAGGCGCCGAATACCGTTGATGCAAAGCAGCTTGAAGAGCTTGGAATTGCAATCGCGAAGCCGGAAACTGAGACAGAAGAATAAAGCATAATAAGAAGATTACCGCATATGTATAGACTAAGGGAGACCGGAGTTTTGCATATGCGGTTTTTTGATCGGAAAAAAGTCAGATTGTTGTTTGGATTCACCGTATTTTTAGTTTTATTGATCCTGAATTGTGTGATGTATTGTAACAAAGCGGGGATGAAACGGGATTTGACAGTCGTGATTGATGTCGGGCACGGTGGAAATGATCCGGGTAAGATCGGCGTGGATAATGTAAAAGAAAAAGATGTCAATCTGCAGATTGCCCTATGTCTGAAAGCACAACTGCAGGCGCGTGGCGTGAAGGTGATTCTGACACGGGATGCGGATGTGTGTCTGGCGACGGATGGTGCGACAAACAAGAAGGTATCCGATATGCATAACCGGGTAAGCCTCATCAATGCGTCCGGCGCAGACTATATGATCAGCATTCATCAGAACAGTTACCCGGAGGCGGAGATCAGTGGACCACAGGTGTTTTATTATGGCTCGTCGGAAATGTCGAAGAAACTGGCGGAAGCGATACAGGCACAGTTGATTGCGGATCTGCAGCCTCCAAAAGAACGGGAGATCAAGACTGGCAACGATTTGTATATCCTGAAGAACAGCCAGTGTCCGGGCGTGATCGTAGAGTGTGGATTCTTAAGCAATCCAACCGAATGTGAGAATCTGCAGGAACCGAAATATCAGCAGGCGGTCGCGGCAGCAATTGCGCGCGCTATCTGCAAATTATAATTCGACGGTGAAACAGATCCATGTATGTTCGTGGAATGTTTCGTTGTCCAGATAGATTTTTCCATTGTAATGATCGACCAATTCTTTCAGATTTGGCAGACCTTGTCCGCGGGAGGTATGTGCTTCTGCGGACGTTTTTGTAGAGTAGCCACGGACAAACATTTTCTTGCGCAGTTCTGAAGAGATCTCGCCGCCTTCGTTCTTTGTCTGAATTCGGATGTGTTCGTTCTGGCTGTCAAGAATCAGCGAGAAAGTATGTCCAGGTTCTGTCGCTTCGATCGCATTGTCAATCAGAATCCCTAAGATGCGGATCAAGTCGTACTCTGGAACTGGCGTGATAAGGGAACGATTCTTGATTTTGACCGAGATAAGCCTGCCCTTTTGCTCCGCTTCTTTAATCTTACTAAATACAAATCCGGCCACAACTGGAAGATTGATCTTCAAAAGCTCAGATTCGTTGAATTCTTCTTCCAGAAATGTTGAATAATTCGCGATTGCATCACTTAACGAATCATAGTCTTTATAAGTATATGGCAGCATGCGGATTGCATTCATTTGATTGTTGAAATCGTGCTGCTTGCCTAAGATGTCAGAAATCAGATCGTGCGCCATCGGCTCATAAGTTTGGTAGTCTTTGATATCCTGCTGCTGGATTGTGATTGTGCGCTGTTGCTTCAGAACCATGATATCTGCAAGTAGCAAAATAAACATGAAGGTTACGGTCATTGGTAAGAGTGCAATGGCATCGATAGAATCAATTTTTGTAAGAGCCACGGTTACTATGTATAACAGTGATATATAAGAAAGAATAAGTTTAAATATTAAATTTCCTGTATTTGCAAAAATGTATAGTTTGTTAAGAGGGAGCAGGGAAATAAATATTGATATTATAAAAATAATACAATTTCCAATCAATTGGGTTGAAACATCTGATAATGTAAATATTGCAAACGGAAAAATAATCACAGTAATAGCTTCAATTAGTCCGCATGTAGAAAAACTTAAGAGAAATGGGAAAATACATGCAGATACTTTGATGCGCAAAATTATGCTATATGTAATTAAAGATACTGGAAAAGCTAGAAACCAGCCAAGCACGTTTGGAATAAAAATGAATAGAGCGTTGTTTATTATTCCACATATAAAAATAAGGGGTAAAAATGGTGAAAATAAATCTTTTTTCTTCTTTCCTATTAAGGAACTGATCAAAAGTAATTCGGTTGCTGCCTCAATAATATATGTGTTACTTGAAATTACAAAAGTTTTCATATAGTAAAATATCCCCTTTATTCTATATTACATTATAGGTATTATTTGAATAATATGTCAATTGCTGTTTGTAACAAAGTTTTTTTGGTTGAAAAAAATAATAGTGTAGAAGGATGTTGTCTATTCCCCACGAAAGGTCGTTCGTTCCAAACCTATTGCGTATTTATTTTAATCATGTTAAGTATAATATAGAAATTCATTCGGGGATGAATTTCGAAGAATATTCTTTCATAAAGGAGGAGATGTGTGATGAAGGATATGAAGAAGGCAGTTGCTGCACAGTTGGAGGATTTGACAGATGTAATCCTGACTCTTACAGGATGCAAGAACTTGTGGGGAGAGCCGGAGCTCCCTGATTGTATGAGAGTCGAGATGGAATCAGAATCTGAGAACTAGTACATCAACCAAAAACACTTGGGGGTATCCGTTGTGCGGGCTTTTGACGGATATCCCATTTGTTGAAAGCACATGGAGAACATAAGACAGGGGATGAATTATGAATATCAATCATAGGATAGGGGAGCACGTGACACGGTATCTCGTGGGACGTGACTATGATGTAGCAGATATGCAATGTGCAAAAGTATGCTATGCAGTGGAATCGATTGTGGGAGATTTGCAAAAGGATCTGGTTCTGTTTTTGATTTTTGCGGTATCTGGATATTTTCGGGAGTTTTTGTTTTGTTTTGTGACGGTGAATCTTGTTCGCCGGTTTCTTGGTGGAATTCATATGAAAACAAACATAGGGTGTACAGCTGCTTCGGTCAGTGTATACGTGATTGCAGTGGCGGGCGGCGTACATGCCATAGTTCCGTATCCGATCGTGGCGGGACTGCTTCTGTTCACGATGTATCTGATGGTGACGATCGCACCTTTGCCATCACCAAACCGACCAATATACAAAGGTGAACGAAAAAAGAAGATTCAGCAAAAAGGTCTGATTGGACTTTGTTTTTTAAGCGTCTGTACGGTGATCTACCCTGCGTGTTCCACATTTGCTGCATGGATTTTGATTTTACAGATTGTGGAGGTAGGAGTTGTAGTGTTGAGAGAAAACTATTTGAATTATAAAGATATGGATGCACCGCCGTCGATATCAGAGGAGGCGGAAAAGTTATTTATGGAATGTACGCGGAATTATGAAGCGCGGATGAACGGATTGCTTCATTATCCGACAGAGTTTCAAGCTATGACGCGAAAAGAACGAACCAGTGCATTTAAAGGATTCGCGGATCAGGAAAAAGATGCGGTGATGAATCTTATGACAGACGAACAGAAGGAACGGTTAGTTCAGGACATCCGTTATCAGGCGGTGCTTGATTTCAGACGTAGAAATAACTAGCAGGGACTGAAAGCGTTTTGGTAAAATATTTTCAGTCCCTGCTAATTATCTTTTTGACATAATCTTTATATTTGCGTCCGACAGGTGTCGAGATGTTGTGATTTCCCAGATAGAGAAATGCGTTGGTTGGATCGTAGGAGTTCACATAATCGCTGTTTACAATAAAGCTTCGATGGCTTTGAATGAAATTCGGCGGTAGCTGCGCGATCAATTCTTTCAGACGGATGCCGCTTGTGTTGATCACATTGCTTTCCTCATAGATCGTCAGATTCTTTCCAGCCGCTTCAATATATAGGATCTTTTCTGGAAGAACGCGAAAATAAATACCATTGACATCGCGAAGTTCAATGGGCGTAACGTCCAGAAAACGGTTGTGAATCAGCTTGTCGATGGTATATAACAAATCTTCTTTCTTATATGGCTTTACCAGAAAATCATAACAATTCGTTGCATGTATCGCACGTGGTGCATCCAAGGAATATGCAGTCAGATACAGGATTGGTGTTTTTGCATAACGCTGCATGGAACGAATCTGTGTTCCAAGTGCGATACCGTCCTGCTCAGACTCATCATCTCCAAGAGAGATATCCAATAGGAATAGTTGGATTTTGTTTGCGCGCATCAATTGGGTTGCCTGCTGGTAATTGGTTGCCTTTATGCAATTCATATGATCGTATTTTTCGAGCAGGATGGATTCGATGCCATCTAACTGTTCCTGATCATCTTCTACTATTAAAACATCCATGAAGGAGCTCCTTTCGCACGAATTTACATTATAAATACGGCGAGAATTGAATGTCAATCATTTTTTCATTGCTATGAAAAACTCAGTAAAGAACCTGTTAAAAAGATATATAAAAATGATAGAAGTGATTGCTTTTCTACAGAAAAAGCGTTATGATACAAATAGTATTGAAATGTCTGGATTGGACGAAATTGGAGGGTATATATGAACATAGCAGCAATTGGAAATTCAAATCTGACACTGGCAGTCAGTGATACCGGAAGCATGAATGCGATCGATATGGCAATGCTTAAAAAATCGCTGGATGCGGTGGAGACAAACGGTGCGATGATCACACAGATGATGGAACAGTCTGTGAATCCAAACATTGGCGCCAATATTGATATTCGTTTATAAATGATATGAAAAGTCCTACATTTCGTGTGCAGGGCTTTTTCTTTGAATCAACGTCAAAAAAATGTAAAATATGATAATTCCACGTCTTGTTTTTCACATAGCTATCGCGTAAAATGCATCTTGGTTTCGTTGATTTTTTAGTTTTAATAGGATAAGAGGTATAAGATGAAGGCGAAGATGACGTCCAAGGAGCGGCTTCCGTTGATCGGAATGACTGTCTCAGCATTTATTTTTAATACATCCGAATTTATGCCAATCGGTCTGTTGACTGACATTGCGAAAAGTTTTTCGATTTCGGAGGCAAAGGCGGGCATGTTGATCACGGTATATTCGTGGATCGTTATGCTGTTATCCCTGCCGCTTATGCTGCTCGTGAGCAAGATTGATTATAAGAAGTTATTTATGGGAACGGTTGCGCTGTTCGGAATCTGTCAGGTGTTGACTGTTCTGTCGAACGGTTATGGCATGCTGATGGCATCGCGAATTGGTGTGGCTTGTGCGCATGCGATTTTCTGGTCAATCGCATCTCCGATTGCGGTGCGCATGGCATCGGAGGAACACCAGTCGAAGGCGCTCAGTATGGTTGTAACAGGTACTTCGGTTGCAACGATTGCCGGACTTCCGCTTGGCAAAATGATCGGACATTATGTGGGTTGGAGAATCGCCTTTTTGATCGTAGCGATCATCACATTTGTTGTGTTGGCATATATGGCATTCCTGTTCCCGAAGATGGAGTGTGGCGAGCCGTTCTGCGTAAAACAGTTGCCGGAACTGTTTAAGAACCGTGCACTTGTCTGCATCTATATTCAGACGTTTTTGTTTGTAGTTGGATATTATACGAGTTACAGCTATATCGATCCGTTCCTGCAGCAGGTCGCGCACATGGGAAATAGTACAGTTACCATTACATTGTTTGTGTTTGGTGCCGCAGGATTGCTCGGCAGTTTTCTGTTCTCGAAATTCTATGACAAATACCGGCATGGATTTTTACGCATGGTGATGATTTCATTGATGGTTGAATTGTTACTGCTGCTTCCTGCAGCAGGGCAGCCGGGATTTATAATGACGCTTTGCGCTTTGTGGGGTATCACAGTGCTTGTGTTTAATGTATCGTTCCAGTCAGAGACGATCCGCTGTACGGATGAACAGTCCTCGTCGGTTGCAATGTCGATTTTTTCCGGCATTTTCAATTTTGGTATCGGCGCAGGCAGTTTTCTTGGTGGAATTGTGTGTGACAAGGGACAAATCTCGCATATTGGCTTTGTAGGAGCTGCATTTGCGGCAGTCTCTGTGTTATTCTTCCTGACATGTATGTCGAAGAATCTGGTGGAGAATAAGTAACATTGATTGCTCTTTTTTCTGAAATGAGATATCATGTAAGCGGTTGAATCACAAGTGGATACAATCGCTTATTTTATGTAAAAAAAGGAGAACTTATATGGCGGATAGAATCGGAATGGCACTTCGGCTTGCGAAAGAAGGAAGAACCGAAGGCTTTCAATATTTATATGAATATACAGTAGAAAAACAGCTTGGAAAGGCAATCGCTCTTATGGGGGATATTGGAAAGGCGCAGTCGGTTGTGCAGCAGGCGTACCAATATATATTTGACCAGATCGCGCAGATTCCACAGAGCGATGTCTTTGAGAACTGGCTTTCGGAGATGGTTGCATATTACGCAGTGATAGCAGTGCGGGAAGTACAGCCAGATGCATTTGCGGGAGCAGAGGATCAGACATACCGGCTGGAAGATGATGATATGGCAATTACGGAGCCGCTGGAGGATTCGTTGGTATCCGCAGTATATACGTCTGATGAGATAGAGGCTATGACGACGCAGATCTTGTCTGAACTCACAGAGGCAGAAAAAATCTGCGTGATCATGCATTATCAGGAGAACCAGTCAGTTGCACAGGTGGCGAAGACGGTTGGATGCACCGAACAGGCAGCCGAAAGTCTGATTGCATCTGGAAAGAGAAAAATACAGAATGCGATTGGACAGTTATCAGAGGAGGATGATCGTGTCAGATGGAATCCGGTTCCTTTTTTACTGGCACTTCTCCGCTTAAAGACGACAAATCTGGTAGCCTCCGGTATCACTGGAACGATTGCAACATTTCAGATTGCGGGTAGTGCGGCTACCTTTGGAACGGCGGCTGCAGGTGGAGTCTCTGGTGCAGCAGGCATGGCAGCCGGAAGCAGTACGTCAGGTGCAGCAGGAGTGACAGCCGGAAACAGTGCGGCAGAAGCCGCAGGCATTGCAGCTGGAAATGAAGCGGCTGGAATTGCAGGCAGCGGCACTGCGATTGGTTCAGGCACAGTGACCGGATCGGGTGTGGCGGGAACTGGAACCGCGATTGGACATGGATTCATGCACACATTGGCGGCGAAGATTTTCATTGGCATTGCGGCGACAGCGGTTGTCGGAGGAACGGCTGCAGGCATTATTGCATATAATCATTCGCATAAAAAACCAGCCGATACGACTGCTACAAGCACGGATGCCCAGGTAGCTTCTACGGCAGCGGAAATAACGGAGCAGACAACGACCGAGGAAGCTGCAACGGAAGAGGCTGTAAACGAAGCATATAAACCAGTCTATTTACAGATTTTGCAGGAACACGAGGCAAATATCAAAGCATATCATCAGTACCGGCAGACACTCGGCGTGGATGATTTTGTCAGTGACAATGAGAACATGTCTATCGCATTGTCAGATGTAACTGGAGATGGTGTACCGGAATTGTTGTTTATAGAAAAGTCACCTTCCTCCGAAGAATTAGAGTATGATGCACTGAATATTTTCACAGTTGAAAATGGTGCTGCAAAGCAGATCTATTATGCTGATCATTGGGAGACACAGGTTGCCGGCGGCAGTGTATATTCGCTGTTTCAGGTGGAGGGCGAATCAACGCTTTACTCTTGCAACGGCATGCAGGATGAAAGTACCCTTGAGGATTATTGCCGATATGTTGTACAGCCGGATGGAACTTTGCAGGAGGAGTCTCTGATGTCGCGCAAACGGGGACCGAACGAAGACTATTCTGGTGTGATTGAAACCTGCACAGTCGGTGGACAGTCTGTCACGCCAGAGGAATTCCAGTCGCAGCTCGATGCGCTGACAAGCCGGATGACCAAGCTTTTGATCTATAATTTTAGCGCACATGATGACAATGCCAATGCGGCGATGATAGCGGCAGAACCGGACTATATGTCTTATGAACAGGCAGTTGCAGCACTTTCAGGAGAAACAGCGTCAGAAGCAGGCACAACTGGTAAGACAGATGCGTTACCATTTACAGAGGCACAGGATTTCACTTTTATGAGTGGCGCTGGTGGATGGAGTACGGTTTTGACTATCCATCCGGATGGCTCATTCTCTGGAAACTATTTTGATTCTGATATGGGAGACAGCGGAGATGGATATGATGCGACGCAATATGTATCGACGTTCCATGGAACGTTTAAGAATATTCAACAAAAAGATGACCATACATATGTGATGCAGATTGATACATTGGAGACAGAAGAGACTCAGAGTGAATGGATTGAAGAAACGGAGTATGGAAGAGTTCGCTATGTTGCATCTGCACCTTATGGACTGGATGGCGGAACGAATTTTGAATTGTATCTGCCAGGAACAGCTGTGAGCAGTCTCCCGTCAGAGTATGTGGATTGGGTAAGAATGCCGATGATGCTTGATGAAGGGGCAGCCACGCTTCCGGGTTATGGTTTTTACAATGTGGAAGAAAAAGATGGTTTCTTTGGAGACTGGTCGAATTAATGATGGCAATGAATGAGAGGTGTGCCTGACGATGCGGGTGCACCTTTTTGAGTGAAAAAATTACAGAGCTAAAAATATTTTTTCCCGTAACATCGCATATTTCCTCACTTTTTCTAAATGTTCCAAACTTACGCTTTACATTTCTATAAAACCTATGCTATGGTGGATGTGTTGTCGAGAATCGTTGTTCTGGGATGATTATGCAAAGACGATGGAGAAAGCGCATCCGGGTATTTCTAAGACGAAGGGGTTCCGGTATCCGCCAGTGTTCCCGATTGTGTATTATGAGGGCACGGGAAAATGGACAGCAGCCATACAGGAAGAGCGTGCAAATACGAAGAGAGAACGGGAACGGGCGGATCAGGCAGAGGAAGCACAAAAGCTTGTAGAACAGTACTGGTAACAGACACATAGAAATGGCGCAGGATATCCTGCGCCATTTTCTATATATTGTATTTCTAAAGTCAAAACCTCAATATCGTGTAGCAAATATTTCGAATTGTTACAAAATGTAATAATTTTATGTGAACCATTAAAAAGAATAAGTTTACAGAAAACAAGATTGAAAACGTATCAGAAATATAGCAAAAATGCGAAGAATTTGTGAACTTTTGAAAAAACATCCAAAAACTGGTTGACAATAATATTATAGGTTGCTATAATGGGCAATGTAATAAGTTGTAACATATTTGTAACAAATTGGAGGTAAGAACATGAAAAGACCATCCGTAAAGTGGTTGGCGGTAGCGGCGGCAGGTTGCATTTTCGCTTCGTCCATGGGTACATACACATATACCGCGTTGGCAGACGAGTTTGTATATACCGATGCTAACGTCAGTATTACATCGATCGTAGATCGCTATATTGAAGAAAATGGTGGAGACGTATTTACCGTCGATGCGACTCCGGAGGATGCAACAGCACCGGCTGCAGTTGTTGCAGAGGCAACAGCAACCGACGCAGTAGCAACCGGCGAGATTCAGGAGATTGCAAAGGTAACAGGAGAAATCGCAGAGGTTCCTTCCGAGGAAACAACGGAGGCACCGGCAACGGAAGAGCCAACGACAGAAGCACCTGTACAGGAAGCATCTGAGGCGGCAGCATCACCGGTTATGGATTTCACTGGAAAAGCAATCGTAACAGCATCCGGTTCCGTAAATATTCGCCAGTCTGGTGATGTGAATGCAGCAAAGGTTGGAACGATTGATGCAGGCGGACTTGTAAACATCGTAGAAAAAGGTGATACATGGTCCCATATCACATCAGGAAATGTAGATGGATATATCAGAAATGATCTTCTGGCATTTGGAGGAGATGCAGCAAGCTACGCAAGCGCAAATCTCTCGAAGGTTGCAGTTGTAAATACAGCCGCATTGAAGCTTCGTAGTGCAGCAAGCACAGACAGCGAGAGCATCACGCTTCTGGCACAGGGAGAATCTTATCCGATCGTAGAGACAGGAGATGCATGGACAAAGATCCAACTTGACACTGTGACAGGATATGTAAAGAATGAGTACATAACCATTTCTTATAATATGCCAACAGCAAAGGCAGTAAGTGCACCGGCACAGGATACAACGACAACAGAGGCGCCAACAACGGAAGCTCCTACGACAGAAGCGCCAGTGACAGAAGCTCCAACTTCGGATCTTGGACAGCAGATTGCAAATTTCGCATGTCAGTTCGTTGGTAACCCATATGTATGGGGCGGCACAAGCCTGACAAACGGAGCGGATTGTTCCGGATTCGTACAGAGTGTATATAAGAACTTTGGATATTCACTTCCTCGTACATGTACACCACAGAGTAATGCAGGTACGGCAGTCAGCCTTGCAGCACTGGCACCTGGTGATCTGGTATTCTACGATCACGGTACAGGTTCCTGCGAGCACGTAGGTATCTATATTGGAAATGGACAGATTGTACATGCAAGCAGCAGCCGTACAGGAATCAAGATCTCAAATGTAAATTACAGTGCACCATTTAAGGCTTGCAGAATTGTAAATTAGAAAATTAGTAATACTTTCTATAATGTGTTTGAAAGGGCATTTTCGGTAAGAATCGAAGGTGCCCTTTTGCTTTATCAAAAAAATGTGATTTTTTGTATATTTTGACGAAAAATCACTTCCCAAATAGGGGTTAGGTGTGCTATAATACTAAACATAGAAAGTACATGTGCTTCATGCACATTTTTTATTTTCTATAGTTCGACGTAAAGGAGCTGGGGCTTATGAATTACATCATTAGTGGAAAAAACATTGAGGTTACAGACGCATTGAAACAGGCCATCTACGAGAAGCTTGCAAGAATCGAGAAGTTCTTCGCAGAAGATACGGCTGCACAGGTTACACTTTCCGTAGATAAAGATCGCCAGAAGATTGAAGTTACAATCCCTATGAAGGGACATACGATTCGTGCAGAGCAGGCAAGTGATAACATGTACGTATCCATTGATTTGGTCGTAGAGATTATCGAACGTCAGGTGACACGCCATAAGAAACGTATTTTGGACAAGGAGCAGAATGCCGGATACATCAATAGTGATTTCTTTGATGTAGAGGGACTCGAAGATGAGGATGTTCAGATCATCCGTAGCAAGAAAGTTGTTTTGGAGCCTATGTATCCAGAAGACGCATGCATTCAGATGGATCTGCTTGGACATAATTTCTTCGTATTCCGTAACGCAGAGACAGACAAGGTAAATGTAGTCTACAAGCGTAGAGGCAATACATTCGGATTGATTGAGCCAGAATTTTAATAGTTTCAGTTATGTATAGAGGGTTATGAAAAAACGGTATCCCGGAGACGAAGGTCTCCGGGATATTTGTCATTATAGGATATTTTCTGTGTAGTAATGGCATTTCTGACATGGAAACTTCTTGCGTTACCTATCATTTAATGTTATATTACAAGTTGTGGTATTAGAATGAGTTATGCTCAGGGAGGTAAGAAATGAGCTTATTTGAAAAAGTGTTTGGAACACATAGCGATAAAGAGCTGAAGAAAATATATCCGATTGTAGATAAGATCGAAGCGCTGGATTCAACCATGCAGGCGTTAAGTGATGAAGAGCTGAAGGCAAAGACTCCGGAATTCAAGGAACGTCTTGAAAAGGGCGAGACATTGGACGATCTGCTTCCAGAAGCATTTGCGGTTGTGCGTGAGGCGGCAGACCGTGTTCTTCATATGAAACATTACCGCGTGCAGTTGATCGGTGGTATCCTGCTGCATCAGGGACGTATCCCGGAGATGCGTACTGGTGAAGGTAAGACATTGGTTTCTACACTTCCTGCATATTTGAATGCACTCGAAGGAAAGGGTGTTCATATCGTAACTGTCAACGACTATCTGGCAAAGCGTGATGCCGAGTGGATGGGACAGGTACACGAATTCCTTGGACTGACGGTTGGTGTAATCTTAAACAGTGACAAGAACGATGCAAGACGTGCCGCTTATAACTGCGACATTACATATGTTACAAATAACGAGCTTGGTTTCGATTACCTGCGTGACAACATGGTTATTTACAAGGAGCAGCTCGTGCAGCGTGATCTGCATTATGCGATCGTCGATGAGGTCGATTCCGTACTCATTGATGAGGCGCGTACACCGCTGATCATTTCCGGACAGAGCGGAAAGTCTACCGATCTGTACAAGATGTGCGATTATCTGGCACGTCGTATGAAGCGTGGTACTGCTTCGATGGAGATTAGTAAGCTCGATGCCATCATGGGTACAGAAATCGAGGAAGATGGAGATTACTTAGTCGATGAGAAGGATAAGCAGGTTGTACTGACTGCACAGGGTGTCAAGGAAGTTGAGCAGTTCTTCCATATCGACAACTTCTCAGATGCAGATAATATTGATATCCAGCACAACATGATCATGGCACTGCGTGCACATGCCCTCATGTTCCGTGATAAAGATTACGTTGTTAAGGATGACGAGGTTTTGATTGTCGACGAGTTTACCGGACGTATCATGCCGGGACGTCGTTTCTCAGACGGTCTGCATCAGGCGATTGAGGCAAAGGAAAATGTAAAGGTAAAACGAGAGAGCCGTACACTGGCAACGATTACCTTCCAGAACTTCTTCAACAAATATAAGAAGAAGGCAGGTATGACAGGTACTGCTCTGACTGAGGAAGAAGAGTTCCGTGAGATCTACGGTATGGACGTTGTCGTTGTTCCGACAAACCTGCCGGTACAGCGAATTGATCATCACGATTCTATATTTAAGACAAAGAAAGAAAAGCTGAATGCAATTGTACAGGCAGTTGTGGAAGCACATGACAAGGGACAGCCAGTGCTGGTTGGTACAATCACGATTGATGCATCCGAAGAACTGAGCCGTATGCTCACAAAGCGTGGCATCCAGCACAAGGTATTGAATGCGAAGTTCCATGAGCTGGAGGCTGAAATCGTTGCCGATGCCGGACAGCGTGGTGCAGTTACGATCGCAACCAACATGGCTGGGCGTGGTACCGATATCAAGCTTGGCGAAGGTGTGGCAGAACTCGGTGGTTTGAAGATCATCGGTACAGAGCGTCATGAGTCCCGTCGAATTGATAATCAGCTGCGTGGTCGTGCCGGACGTCAGGGTGATCCGGGTGAATCCAAGTTTTATCTGTCTCTGGACGACGATCTGATGCGTCTGTTCGGTTCCGAGAAGGTAAAGGCAGTTTACGATGCACTGAAGATTCCAGAGGGCGAGGAGATCCAGCATAAGACAATCTCCAAGTTCGTAGAGAAAGCACAGATGAAGATCGAGAGCAACAACTTTGCAATCCGTAAGAATCTGATGGAATACGATCAGGTCAACAATGACCAGCGCGAAGTTATCTACGCAGAGCGTCGCCGTGTACTGGATGGCGAGAATATGCGTGACGTTATCTTCAAGTTTATTCAGGATACCGTTGAGAATTATATTGATAAGACATGTTCGGCAGATCTTGCTCCAAGTGAGTGGCAGATTGGCGAGCTGAACCAGCTTCTGATCCCGATTATTCCGATGGAGCCAATCGAGCTGACAGAGGAAGAGAAGAAGTCCGGCAAGCTGGATAAGTTCAAGCAGAGAATCAAGGAAGAAGCAGCCAAGGTATACGAAGCAAAGGAAGCAGAGTTCCCAGAGCCAGAGCATTTCCGTGAGATCGAGCGTGTCGTACTGTTGAAGGTCATCGACAAGAAATGGATGGCACACTTGGACGACATGACACAGCTTCGTCAGGGTATTACCTTGCAGGCATATGGTAGCAAGGATCCGGTAGTTGAGTACAAGTTTGCCGGTTTCGATATGTTCAATGAGATGACAGCATCCATCCGTGAGGATACCGTTCGTATGTTGCTCCATGTGAAGATCGAGCAGAAGGTAGAACGTGAAGAGGTTGCAAAGGTAACCGGAACAAACAAGGACGATTCGGTAAAGAAGGGACCAGTTCGTCGTGAGAGCGCAAAGATTGGCCGTAACGATCCATGTCCTTGCGGCAGCGGCAAGAAATACAAGATGTGCTGCGGCAGAAACTTATAATTTGTTTAATTTTGAGAGGTGGTGACGGAAGTGATAGAGTTAGATCAGTTTCGCTTTACTCTGAATGAATATAAAACTCCACTTGCGGAAGTGAGGGATTCACTTTGACATCGCTGGCAAACAGTTACGCATCCAACAGCTAGAACCGATGCTGGAACAGCCGGGGTTCTGGGATGATGTAGAACATAGTCAGCAGGTGATGAAGGAACTAAAGAATCTGAAAGATACGATCGAGGAATTCGAAACGCTTTCGAACCAGTATGAAGATATTGGGACTTTAATCGAGATGGCGGAGGAAGAAAATGATGCAAGCCTTGTCGAAGAGATTGGAAATGAGCTTGCGTCCTTTGAAGAGAAATTCGAAGAGTTCCGTATCGATACGTTGCTTTCAGAAGAATATGATGCCAACAACGCGATCGTGACGATTCACGCGGGCGTCGGTGGCACGGAAGCGTGCGACTGGGCACAGATGTTATATCGTATGTATACGCGATTTGCAGAGAAGAAGGGCTTTTCCGTAGAAGTTCTTGACTATCTGGATGGCGAGGAAGCGGGTATTAAATCCGTGACATTTCAGGTAAATGGACTGCATGCATATGGATATCTGAAGTCTGAGAAGGGCGTGCACCGTCTGGTGCGTATTTCGCCGTTTAATGCGGCGGGCAAACGACAGACCAGCTTTGCAGCGGTCGATGTGATGCCGGAACTGGATGACAGCATTCGGGTAGAGATCAATCCGGATGACCTGCGAATCGATACCTATCGTTCAAGTGGTGCTGGTGGACAGCATATCAACAAGACGAGTTCCGCAATCCGTATCACGCATATTCCGACTGGAATTGTGGTACAATGTCAGAATGAGCGCTCCCAGCACAGCAACAAGGATACCGCGATGAAGATGCTGACAGCGAAGCTCTTTATGATGAAGGAAGAAGAGAACAAAGCAAAGCTCGCGGGCATTCGTGGTGAAGTGACCGACAATGGCTGGGGAAGTCAGATTCGGAATTACGTTCTGCAGCCGTATACGATGGTGAAGGATGCGCGAACCGGTTTTGAGTGCAGCAATGCACAGGCGGTATTAGATGGTGGCATTGATGGATTTATCAGTGCGTATTTGAAATGGATTAACACGAAGGAAGAGACGGAATAATCCGTCCTATGAAATAAGGAGGAATGTGCATGGCAGTGACGAAGTACATTGTGTTTCGCTTAAATGATCAGAAATACAGCATGAAGCTGACGAAGATCAATGGCATAGAGTATGTGTATCATGTGGTACCCGTGCCGATGGGACCTGCATGCATCAAGGGAATCATTCATCTGAGAAATGAAGTCATTCCGGTGTTCAGCTTGAAACGACTGTTCGGAATGCCGGAGGAGGCAGCAGAGACGCAGCTTTTGATCACAGAGACACACGGTATGAAGCTTGCGATTGAGGTGGACACCGTGCTCGGAATTGTAAATGTAGAGGAAGAGGACATTAAACAGATTCCAATGGTTGTACATACAGAGGAAACCGGATATTTAGAGGATGTTGTAAAACTGACGCTGCCGGAATCCAATCAGGAGGAGATCGTGATCAGCATCGCGGTTGACACATTGATGTCCGATCATGAATTTGGACAGATTGAAAACGCATTAGAAAAGGAGATGAGCGGAAAATGATTAACATTGCAGTGCTTGGCTACGGTACAGTAGGTTCTGGAGTAGTAGAGGTAATCAACAAAAATCACGCAAGTATCAACAAGCGTGCCGGACAGGAGGTAAATATCAAGTATGTACTTGATTTGAGAGATTTCCCTGGCAATCCGGTTGAGAAGATCCTTGTACATGATTACAATGTGATCGTGAACGATCCGGAAGTAAAGATTATCGTAGAGGTAATGGGAGGCATTAAGCCGGCGTATGATTTTACGAAGCAGGCATTAGAGGCAGGCAAGAGCGTTTGTACTTCCAACAAAGAGTTGGTTGCAGCACACGGTGCAGAGCTTCTGGCAATCGCAAAGGCGAACAATGTAAACTTCCTGTTTGAGGCAAGCGTTGGCGGTGGTATTCCAATCATTCGTCCGTTGAACCAGTCTCTGACCGCAGATGAGATTACAGAGATTACTGGTATATTAAATGGTACAACAAACTATATTCTGTCGAAGATGACAGATGCGGGCAAGTCTTTCGAGGAAGTGCTGAAGCGTGCACAGGAGAAGGGTTATGCAGAGCGTAACCCGGAAGCAGATGTGGAAGGTTATGACGCCTGCCGTAAGATTGCAATTCTGACATCTCTTGCTTTGGGTAAGCAGGTGGATTATCAGGATATTTATACAGAAGGTATTACAAAGATCACAAAGACGGACATCGAATATGCAAAGGCGTTGCATGCAAGCATCAAACTGCTCGGTACGAGCAAGTGGGAAGATGATGGAAAGATCTATTCGATGGTAGCGCCGTTTATGATCGACAGCGATCATCCGTTAGGACATGTCAATGGCGTATTCAATGGTATTTTTGTAAACGGAAATATGCTTGGCGATACGATGTTCTACGGCAAGGGTGCTGGTAAGCTCCCAACTGCAAGTGCAGTTGTAGCCGATGTCGTTGATGCCGTGAAACATCAGGGTACAAATATCATGACAATCTGGGAGAAGGACAAGGTAGAACTTGGCGACAGAGCAAACTTCGCGTGCCGGTTCTTCGTCCGTGTGGCAGACACAACATCCAAGGAGACGATCGAGAAGGTCTTCGGCGAGGTTGAGTATGTGACACTTGCAGATGTGAGCGGCGAATATGCATTCCTGACAGAGAAGATGACAGAAGGTGCATTCGAGGAGAAGAGCAAGCAGGTGGATCTGCTTATGCGCATCCGCACTGCATTATAATGAAGTGACAAACAAAAATAAATGTGTTAGAATACAGTTGCATTGCCGTGCGGTGATGCAGCTGTTTTTCAATTTACGTCATCCTGCGGAGCGCAAATCCGCGTGTAGAGGTGTACATTTGATTTCTTGGGAAATGAGGTGGCAGTTTATGAAACGTGATGATTATATTACATGGGATCAGTATTTTATGGGGATTGCGATTATGTCTGCGAACCGCAGCAAAGATCCGAACACACAGGTAGGTGCCTGCATCGTGGATCAGGATAACCGGATACTGACCGTAGGCTATAATGGCATGCCGTCCGGCTGTAACGACGATGAGATGCCGTGGGACCGGGAAGGCGAAGGTATGGCGAGCAAATATTTTTTTGTCTGTCATGCGGAGTTAAATGCGATCCTGAATTACCGTGGAGGCGGCACATTGCGTGGCTCACGCTGCTATGTGACATTGTTCCCGTGCAACGAATGTGCGAAGGCAATCATTCAGGCAGGCATCAAAGAAGTGATCTATATGTCCGATAAATATGCAGATTCGGACAGCACGATGGCATCGAAGAAGATGTTCGAGATGGCAGGTGTCAAATACACCGAGTACGAGAATAAACACAAGAAGATTGAATTTGAATTATAAAGATCTGACCGGAGGAAACTATGACAGAGGCAAAGACAAAAAGTGTAAATATGACATTTCCGGCATTGTTTAGTTATGTAATGAATACGAACTATCGAAGTATGAGCGGCATTTTAGGATTAGTGCTGAGCTTTGGCGCGATTGTGATGCTTGTGATCGGCTGGAACACGACATCGGGCAGACAGAAAGCGATTTTCATTATCGTGGCTTTGATGTTTACCGTGATCAATCCGCTCTCGCTTGCGTTCAAGACGTTTAAGCAGTTGAAGACAAGCCCTTCGTATAAACAGCCACTCGTCTATACATTTGGCGATGATGGAATCGGTGTATCGCAGGGCGAAGAACATATGGATTTGGAATGGAAAGGCGTGTACCGTCTGCTTATGACGAAATATATGCTGGCTGTCTACACGAACCGGATGCATGCATTTGTAATTCCACTCGACCAATTGGGCGATGATAAGGGTAAGATTCTGGCGTCAGTTGTGAATTTCACAGCTGGATATAAGCCGAGAGTCAGCAGAAGTTTGAAGAGGTATCAAAGTGGAAAAGGTATATAAAAGAGAAAGTTTCAGCGCAGAGGAAACCTTTGCGATCGGCAAAGAGCTTGCGGCACAGGCAAAGCCGGGCGAAGTGTATTGCCTGTATGGCGATCTCGGCTGTGGCAAGACTGTATTCTCGCAGGGATTTGGTGCGGGACTTGGCGTGACGGAGCCGATCAGCAGCCCGACATTTACGATATTAAAGGAATATGACGAAGGTCGTATGCCGTTTTATCATTTTGACGTTTACCGGATTGGCAGTGACGATGAGATGGATGAGATTGGTTACTACGAAGCAATCGACGGCGATGGCGTCTGTCTGATTGAGTGGGCGGAACTGATCTACGATATATTGCCGCCGCAGTATAAGAAAGTGACGATAAAAAAAGACGTCGAAAAAGGGTTCGACTATCGAACAGTTTTAGTTGAGGAGATAACACGATGAGAATCTTAGGTGTTGACAGCTCTGGCATGGTGGCAAGTGTGGCACTTGTCGAGGATGACCTGCTGGTAGCAGAATATTCGGTAAATTATAAAAAGACACATTCACAGACGCTGCTTCCGATGTTGGATGAGATCGTGAAGATGACAGAGTTAGACTTAAATACGATTGATGCGATCGCGGTTGCAGCAGGACCGGGTTCTTTTACGGGACTTCGGATCGGTGCGGCAACCGTGAAGGGACTTGGGCTTGCACTTGAGAAACCAGTTGTCTCAGTTCCGACCTGTCATGGGCTTGCATATAATCTGTGGGGCAGCGATAAGCTGATCTGCCCGATCATGGATGCGAGAAGAAGTCAGGTTTATACTGGTATTTATGAATTTACGAACGATGGCATGCAGGTGCTTCTGGATCAGTCGGCAATGGATATCCGGGCACTTGCGGAGAAATTAAATGCGATGGGACGCGAAGTAATCTTCTTAGGAGACGGCTGTCCCGTTTACGCATCTGTACTTGCGGAATGCATGCAGGTGCCGTATGCATTTGCACCGGCACACTTGAATCGCCAGCGCGCGTCAGCGGTTGCAAGCCTTGGCGCAGAGTATTTCAAGCAGGGAAAACAGGAGCCTGCAGATGATCTGATTCCAATATATCTGCGCAAATCGCAGGCAGAGCGGGAACGTGAAGAGAAGCTTGCGGCAGAAGGACAGGCGTAAAAGTTGAAGATTGTTTATTATAACTGTGAAATTGCAGAACAGTCCTTGAATGCATATGCACAGCGCGTAACTCAGATGGAAGGTGACTCATTTGCAGATGCGTGGACAGAGGAAATGATCGCAGATTCCCTTGCGCAAAGCTACAACTATTTGTGGA
This sequence comes from bacterium, assembly GCA_963631525.1. Lineage (GTDB taxonomy): Bacteria > Bacillota > Clostridia > Lachnospirales > Lachnospiraceae > Coprococcus_C. The sequence continues at coordinate 4,009 of CAVGQQ010000001.1, read as the reverse complement.
TTGCGGAGGATGATGCAGGCACGCCTTATGGTTATCTGCTTGCGAATATACTTGGCGACGAGACGGAATTATTGCGGATTGCGGTCAACCCGGAATGCCGGAAGGATGGCATCGGACAGATGTTGATGGAGACATATCTTGCCTATGTGCAGACGATTGCTGTACGTGGCCTGCTGGAAGTACGACATGGGAATGATGCAGCAAAGCATCTATATGAGAAGAACGGGTATCACCTGCTTGCCTGCCGGAAGAATTATTATAAGCATCCAGACGAGGATGCAGATATCTATGAGATAGTATTTACAGAAAACGGAGAATAGAATGTTAGAGTTATGTTTGCTTGGAACGGGCGGTATGCTGCCGCTTCCGTATAGAGCGTTGACCTCGCTGATGGTGCGGTACAACGGAAGCAGTATCCTGATCGATTGCGGTGAGGGTACACAAAATCAAATACGTTTGCAGGGCTGGAGCTTCAAGCCAATCGATGTGATCTGTATCACACATTTTCATGCGGATCATATCAGTGGACTTCCTGGCATGCTTCTGACGATGGGAAATGCCGAGCGGACAGAACCTTTGACGATGATCGGACCGAAGGGACTGGAGCGCGTGGTCAATTCACTTCGGATCATTGCACCGGAGCTTCCGTTTGAAATCAAATTTATTGAGCTGGAGCAGCCGGAGGAAGTCATCGAGATCTGCGGCTTGCGGATTCGGGCATTCCGTGTAAATCATCGCGTGACCTGTTATGGGTATAATATTGAGCTTGACCGTGCAGGCAAATTCGACGCTGGGCGTGCAAGAGAACTGGGACTTCCGGTACAGTATTGGAGCCTGCTGCAAAAGGGCGAGACTGTTGATTATGAAGGAAATGTCTATACAAGTGATATGGTTATGGGAAAGCCGCGTAAGGGCTTGAAGGTTACATATTGTACTGATACCCGCCCGGTAGATGCAATCGCAGAGTGCGCGAAAGATGCGGACTTATTTATCTGCGAGGGCATGTATGGCGAGGAGGAGAAGCTTTCGAAGGCGAAAGAGCATAAGCATATGATGATGCGGGAGGCTGCGGAGCTTGCAAAGGAAGCACAGGTACATGAAATGTGGCTGACACATTACAGTCCGGCGACGAATCGTCCGAAGGAATTCGAGGCGATGGTACAGTCAATATTCCCACAGGCATGTATCGCGAAGGATCGCACGGAAAAGGTTTTGAATTTTGAAGAGGATTGATGCTGTATGGCGAAAAACAAGAAAAAAGAAGTGACAATCAAAGGCATTATCATAGCAGTATTGCTTGTCGTGCTGGTGCTGTGGTATTTCAATCATCTGAGCAATCGTTCTTCGATTCAGCGAAGCACATCGCAGAAGACCGAAGTGGAAGCGTTGATGGAGTATGATATGGCAGCGGAATATCCGAAGACACCGCGGGATGTAGCGAAGCTGCATAACCGCTATTTTAAGGTGCTTTATGGACAGAAGCTGGCGGACGATGAACTGGATGCCATGAATAAAAAGGTGCGGCAGCTATATTGTACGGATCTGCTCGTGGCGAATCCGGAGAGTGACAGTCTGGCGAATCTGCAGAAAGATATTGAAGCGGTAAAGGAGCAGGGCTACACATACAAGATGTGTGAACTTCCAGAAGCAAGTCAGGTACAGTATTTCACGAAAGATGGAAAGGATATGGCAGTGCTGGAAGTGTGCATTACGATCAATACCGGCGACAATCTGGGCTATTTTTACCGTCAGTATGCGATGGTAAAGGAAAATGACCAGTGGAAGATATATGGCTGGACAGAGTCCCGGTTACCGAGCGGTTCTGCGACGACGCAGGCGGAGACGACGGAATAATAAAAAACAAAGAGGAAACATTATGAGTACAACGATACTTTCAATTGAATCATCCTGTGATGAGACGGCAGCAGCGATTGTTGTCGATGGAAGAGAAGTAAAATCAAATATTATCTATTCGCAGATTGAACTGCACAAGCTATATGGCGGCGTAGTGCCGGAAATCGCATCGCGGAAACATGTGGAGAAGGTCAATCAGGTGCTCCGTGCGGCAATCGAGGAAGCACATGTGACATGGGAAGATATCGATGCTGTGGCAGTGACGTATGGACCGGGTCTGGTTGGTGCGCTTTTGGTTGGCGTGAGCGCGGCAAAGGCGGTTGCTTATGCAAAGAAGAAACCACTTGTAGGCGTGCATCATATCGAGGGACACATTGCGGCAAATTATATCGAGCATCCAGATCTGGAGCCGCCGTTTATGTGTATGGTAGCTTCGGGCGGACATTCTCATCTGGTGTATGTGAAGGACTATACGACGTTTGAGATCGTAGGACGGGCAAGAGACGATGCGGCAGGAGAAGCATTTGACAAGGTCGCGCGTGCAATCGGGCTTGGATATCCGGGTGGACCAAAGATTGATAAGCTTGCCAAAGAGGGTAATAAAGAGGCAATTCATTTCCCGCGTGCGTTTATGGAAGATGCGCCATATGATTTTTCTTTCAGTGGCTTGAAATCTGCAGTGTTAAATTACCTGAATGGCTGCGAGATGAAGCATCAGGAGATTAACCGGGCAGATGTAGCTGCTTCATTCCAGCAGGCGGTTGTGGATGTGCTGACCGACAATTCGGTGCGCGCGGCAAAAGCGTATGGCTGTAAGAAGCTGGCGTTAGCTGGTGGCGTGGCATCCAACAGCTCACTCCGGGAGAACATGCAGCGTGTAGCGTCCGAACAGGGCTTACAGTTTTATTATCCATCACCAATTTTCTGCACAGACAATGCGGCAATGATCGGCGTAGCTGGTTATCACAATTATATGGCAGGCATCCGTGATGGACTGGATTTAAACGCAATCCCAAATCTGAAGATTGGAGAACGCAGATAATGGTAACAGCGATCGTACTTGCGGCAGGAGTTGGCAGCCGTATGAAAAGTGAAAAGGCAAAACAATTTCTGGAAGTCGCAGGGCATGAGGTGCTGTATTATTCGTTGCATGCCTTTAATGCGCATCCGGAAGTCGATGCGATTGTGCTTGTGACAAAGGAAGAATTTGTAGAACATTGCCAGAAAGAATTGGTGGAGCGGTATCAGTTTGCGAAGGTTCAGGATATCTGCATTGGCGGAAAAGAACGTTATGATTCTGTGTATCAGGGATTATCCGCGATTGATGCAGAGGGAGAAAATGATGTTGTACTGATCCATGATGGTGCACGCCCGTTTGTGACTGCAGGAATGATATCGGCTTCGATTGCGTGTGCAAGAGAATGTGGAGCCTGTACGGTTGGTGTTCCTGCAAAGGATACGATCAAGATTGTGGATGCAGATCATTATGGAGCAGAGACGCCGGAACGAAAATTTGTATACCAGATTCAGACACCACAGACATTTCAGGTGCCGTTGCTCCGTCGCGCTTATGAGACAATGTACGAGGCAAAAAGAAATGGTGACACCCACAATATAACGGACGATACGATGCTTGTAGAACAATATGCAGGGGTGCGTTGCAAGGTGGTGGAAGGTGCATATGAAAACATCAAAATCACGACACCAGAGGATATGGCAATCGCAGAAATCTTTGTCGGAAAAACTTTAAAAAAATTTTGAAAAATCTGTTGACAAGTATAGGACTTTTTGATAAGATAACAAAGTCGCTGATACAAACAGCGATTTTTAATTGAAAAAAATTAAAATATGGAGAGGTATCGAAGTGGTCATAACGAGGCGGTCTTGAAAACCGTTTGTCCGCAAGGGCGCGTGGGTTCGAATCCCACCCTCTCCGTTGAGCTTCCAAGCTCGATACAGATGGTAAAATAGTTTTTCAACTTTTTTGGAGAAGTACCCAAGAGGTTGAAGGGGCTCCCCTGGAAAGGGAGTAGGTCGTTAATAGCGGCGCGAGGGTTCAAATCCCTCCTTCTCCGTTTGATTTACCTAGCCTAGATCAAGACGAACCTTTGACAAATTAATAACATGTTAACCCTGAAAATTTCTTTAAGATATT